>CAZVWJ010000014.1:0-58156 GCA_964631325.1 uncultured bacterium
TCCTTCGGACGGATAATTCACGACAGTTACGCTGTCGCGAATTATCCGGGTTAGAAAAATATTTTATCAAAAGTGTAGCAAAATCTACCGGATATAATCAAATTTCATCAACAAACCAACTGCGCAGAACCTGGGCGGCGGTATCCGGATTTTCATCTACAGTTTGCCGGACCTGATCGGTCATCCGCTCTTCTTCCTGTTCCTCGACTGAAACTTCGGCCATTAAATCTCTGGTTGGCAGTTCAGGTTCCTCTTCCTCTACCGACGGAGCAACTTCTTCTTCAGCCTTCTTTTTTCTGTAACGCTGCCAGAGCAGCAGAGCCCCGGAGATGAAAAAGGTAATTCCCAGCGCTATCACCGCAAAATATATTACTTTTCGTCGCCAGGCCTCCTGACGCTTTTGCTTGAGTCGATCTTCCATTTCATCACCGCGGTCAAATTTTAAATAAGAAACCTGGATCTGGTCCCCCCTGTCTTTATCAAAACCAATCGCCGCCCGGGCCAATTTCTTAATTTTATCCAGTTTTAGCTGGGAAGGTTTCTCATAATTGTAAACAATTTCCCCCTTCTCATTTATTTCCGATTCATATCTTCCATCCACACTGACGACCGCAGAGAGTCGATTAACCGCCGGATCCCGAACAATCTTGGTCACATTTTTATCCGCGTAATACTCGACCATTGATTTGTCTTCTTTGTATTTTGTAAATTTTCCTTCATCTTTCATTTCAGCGCCGGGTATATTGCTGGAGGCCCCGGCTTTACCCCCGGGTTTAATATCTTTTCCCTGCAAATCCCTGGTTTTTTGCTCCTCCCGTTTTTTGAGCTGTTCAAACGCTCCCTCGGGCTGACGGTATTCTTTCATTGTCTTTTCCACCCGGTCAAAGTTCATCCCAACGGTCACCGCAACCGCCAACCGATCGCGGGTCAACACTTTCCCCAGGGAACTCCTGATTTTCTGTTCTAACTTGTCCTCAATTTTCTGCTTGACCTGAAGCTGTTGAGCTTGCTTTCCCGACATACCCTCTTCCTGGTCAAAATCAGAAAGAATCTGGTCATTTTGATTCATAATAACGATGTTTTCTTTTTTTAAACCAACCACACCGTAAGATACCAGATCCATTATCCCCTGGACGGCCGGTTTTTTCAATTTAGCATAATCATCCACCTGCAGTTTTATCGAAGCTTTGATTGGTTCTTCTTCGGATTTAAATAGCGCTTTTTTCTGAGGCAGAGCAAGATTCACTTTGGCCTCTTTAATCTTGGGATTGGTGCTAATCGCCCGGGCGAGACTGCCCTGCAGAGCCCTTTTATAGCGAACCTGACGCTCGAAATTAGTTATCCCGATCCCCCCTTTTTCAAATATTTCAAACCCGACAGTGCTCTTGGGAAGGACACCGGACTGGGCAAGTTTCATCCGCAACTGATCAACTTTGCTAAACGGAACCTTGATTATGGAGCCCTCAAGTTTGTAGTTGACTCCCATGTCATCTAATTCACCAGTTATCTTGGAAGCCTCTTTCATATCCAATTCACGATTATAAAGGATGACCCACTGAGGCTGGAAGGAATAATACATGATTGCCCCGATGGTGGAGAGAGTTACCACTACAATAATTGTAAAAATCATCTGGTTCCGCCGGGAAAGACCGGTCCAGAAGTTGACAGCCCTGTCCCACAGTTGTTGAAGAAAAGTCGGCATGGCGATTCCCACTCCCATTCACAATAAATAGCTGAAAACTGCCAATCAACAGTTTTCAGATTAAGCTATTTTCGCTTATTTCCCATTCAAAAAATAGTTATATTTACCGTATTTTTGACAGAGTTTGATACGATTGTACGAGTTTACTTCGAATCATTGTCGTAAGTTTTAGAGCCATTTTTGCTTTTTGCATGGCAATTGAGACGTCATGCACGTCATCAATTTTGCCGGCCGCGAAAAGACGCATTTTTTCGTGCGCATTCTTCTGGGCCGCTTCCACTTCGTTTAGTTTGTTCTGAAGCAGTTTACCAAAAGTATCAGTGAGATCTTTGGTAGGGGAGGAAAAAGAAGAATCAGTTTTAGAAGAGTCCAACAACTGCTGCTGCGGAGTGAGTGACAGACCATTAATAGAGGAACTCAACCTTGTTCCCTCCCATTCCATTCACGTGAAATTCCAATCAGGTGTCTATGAATATACCATAAACTTTGGGGATGTCCAAACATTTATTTTCTCAACCCCTTAAATTCACCTGAAGTCCCGGGAGGGAATATAGGTTGAAGTTTACCGCGCTATATTCAGCCCCTGTTTAAACATTTTCTTAGAAGTGCTGATTGCCGTGGTATTTGCCTGGTAAGCCCGGGAGGCAGTAATCATGTCCACCATTTCTTTTACCGGTTCCACGTTCGGCTTCAACACATAACCTTCCTCGTTTGCATCCGGGTGCTGGGGCGAATAAGTCCGCTTGGGCTCTCCTTCAGCTTCAACAATTCCCCTTACCCGGACTCCATTCCCGGCTTCCTTATTAGCACTTTCACCCGGAACAAGCGAAGAAATGGAGGGAAAAGTGGAGTCGCCGTTACGGGGCTCCAGAGAAACAACTTTCCGCATATAAGGTCCACCGTCTTCGGTCCGGGTCGTATTTACATTAGCAAGGTTATCGGAAATCACATCCATTCGAAGTCGTTCCGCCGTCAACCCTGAGGCGGAAGTATTGATTGCACTAAACAAGCCCACAAAAAATCAACCTCCTACCGATTTAACGATTGAATAGTGGATTGCAACATACTGAACTGTTGTCTCATTAACCGGGCCAGTCCCGTGTAATACATTGAATTTTTTGCCATTTTGGCTGATTCCCGGTCAGGATCTACGTTATTTTTATCATTTCTCATGGAAGTATTGTCAACTTCAAAAACACTGGGACGAATCCGGTCAGAGTCTAGTTCCTTTTTGAAACCAAACTCCTGCTCGTCCATTTCGTCACCAAGATATTTTTGGGCAAGCTGTTTCTCAAAAGAGACGTCTCTGCGTTTATAGCCGGGAGTGTTTATATTGGCGAGGTTATTGGAAATGACTTCATGCCTCTTACCGGCCCCGTTAAGGCCGTCCTGAAACATGTTAATTGTCCTGAACTCAAGGGAGGTCTTCATAATTAGTCACCTTCCATTCCATTCTTGTTTTGACAGCACCCATTTTATAGTTTCGTCAGCTCAAAAGGAAAGTTTAATGTTTTTTTAAGGTAGGATGGCGGAACGTCAAATTCAAGGTCAAAACCCTGGTCCACGAATCTGCACTAATCTGCACAAATCTAAGTGCTATTAAATTCAAGGTCAAAACCGTATTAGCTCGCGGATTAACGCAGATGGGCGCAAATTAATTATTTTACAGGTTGTGGGTTTTTCGCCTCTTCGCATCTTCGCCCAGTCGCCTCTTCGGTGGTTTCACGGTTTTCCCTCTGATCCGCTTTTTCTACGTTCATCTGCGAGCTATAAGGGGTTAGAAAATAAATGCATTTCTTTGCGCCTTTGCGCCTTTGCGTTACCTTTGGTGTTACTGGTTGCGGGTTACGGGTTACGAGTTTTCACGTTCCCGCCACTTCGCCTTTTCGCACCTTCGCCTCTTCGAGGGTTTACCGGGTTAATCTGCAAAGGCGCGGGGGTGGGCCTTGTCGTAGATTTGCTTAAGTTTATCAGTGGAAACGTGGGTATAGACCTGGGTGGTGGAAATAGTGGTGTGGCCCAGCAATTCCTGGACAGCCCGCAGGCTGGCGCCGCGATTTAACATATGAGTGGCACAGCTATGGCGAAAAACGTGGGGGGAAATGGTCTTGGGAATCTCGCAGTGTGCCTCATATTTGTCAATTAAATAGCGAATTCCCCGGGCAGTTAAACGATTTTCTCGATTGTTTTGAAACAACGGATCTTCAGGTTCCGAACTCACCGTCTTTTTATACTCTTCCAGGGCCTGCCGGGCCGGGGGACCAACGGGAACAACCCTTATTCTGTTCCCTTTTCCAACTACTTTCAGTTGATTATTTTCGGGCTCATAATCCGCCCAATCCAGATTACTGATCTCCGAGACCCGGGCCCCGGTGGAGTAGAGCACCTCAAACAGAGCTTTATCCCGCAAGCCACTATCAGAAGATAAGTCAGGCAGTTCCAGAAACTGCCGAATTTCATTCTCACTCCAGACAGTCGGTAAATTGCGGCGAGAATCGCGGAAAGAAATATCGCCCGCTGGATTTTTAGAACGTATATCCCGTTTAACCAGAAACTTATAAAATGCTTTCAGACTCGAGACACGCCGTTCAATAGTGCTGTCAGCAAGCTCCTGTTCTCGCAACCAGATTAAGTAACGGTGTAAAATTTCCCGATCTAATTCATCAATTTTATTTTCAGGGTCAAGAGTTTTGACAAACTCTTCCAGAAACTGGAGGTCTTTCTCATAAGCGCGTATAGTTGAATCAGAAAAATCTCGTTCATAACGACAATACTGCAAGAATTTTTTTCGCGGATTTTCAGAACCGGAAGTTGATTTATTCGACGTCATCTCGATTTGACCCTTCGGGTTCTGCTACTTCAACCTCAAGGTGACGAGTATCATTACTCTCTTGATATCGCTGACCGGGAAGTGAAATAACCAGGTTTTCTTTTTCTAATTCAAGCAAAAAACGAGAACACTCGCCAAGGCTAAAACCGGTTTTTTGAACGAGTTCATCCAGGTGAACCGGCCGGGCAGAAAGTTCTGACAGGACCTGAGCCGCTCCCGGAGAGATTTCTACTCGTTTCTCGGGATGGGAAAAATAACCACCAAGTTGAAGATAATCTATAATGTCTTCAACTTCTTCGACCAGCCCGGCACCACGCTTAATCAACATATGGCAACCCTTATGTTTTGGATTAGTAAGAGCGCCGGGAACGGCATACACTTCCCTGCCCTGGTCAAGCGCAAAATCAGCCGTTATTAAGGCACCACTTCGCTCACCTGCCTGAACAACTATTATAGCCCTGGCAAGGCCGCTAATTATTCGATTGCGAGCAGGAAAATGATTGGGATTTGGATCAGAGCCAGGAGGGTATTCTGAAACAAGAAGCTGTTTCCGGACCAGTTGGCGATATAACTCCTTGTTACGCCGGGGATAGATACGATCCACTCCGGTCCCGAGCACAGCAGTTGTTTTACCAGTCTCAAGAGCACCGTCGTGAGCTGAGGCATCAATACCTGCGGCCATACCACTAACTACGTTTAATCCAATATCTGCCAGCCCCCGGGCCAATTCAGAAGCGATATTTTTACCGGTTTTAGTACAACTGCGGGTGCCTACAATACCCACGCAATCACGTTTAAATGCCTCAAGATTACCCCGGTAGAAAAGCACCGGCGGCGGATCATAAATTTCTTCCAGTAGAGAGGGAAAAATACTGTCGGCCGGACTAATTACGCCCAATTGTTTTTGTTTAATTTTTTCTCGGGCCGCTTCCAGGTTCCAATTTTTAAGATTCTCAAATAATTGCTCCCGAGTTTTTTGGCCGAAACCCTCAAGCTGGAGTGAAAAAATCTCGGCGGGATTTTCAAACAGGGAAAGAGCGGATTCAACTCGTGGTAACAAGCGCTTGAGGAGCCGGGGCCCCATGCCGTGTGACTGAGCAATGAGGGCCCGAGCAACTGATTCAGGTTTCTGTAAGAGCTTGTTTTTCTGGTTACTCACCGGAAACGCCAAGTGACCGCAGGGCCTCCCGAACGCTGCGATTACCCGGTTTTATTTCAGCCGCTTTTTTGTAAGTATTTGCCGCCAACTGTCGTGCACCAAGCTGTTTCTGACAGCGTGCAAGATGTTTGAGGGCGAGAAATTTTGAATCAAGAGGTAACCGTTTCATTTTGGTGATTGTTTCATAGACTTGTTTTGCAGCGCGAGTATTTCCACGTTCAAACTCAAGTTTCCCCAGGGCAAAACGTGCTTTTCTAACCATTGGTCTGTTATTGGAGGTTACTTCAGTTTCATAAGCTATATCCCGCAGTAATTTTCTCCCCAGCTCCCACTTTTTCTGACGGAAAGCACGCAACAAAGCAAGGCTGTATTTTGCTTCTAACATCTCCGGGTCAAGATCTATGGCCACATTAAGAGCTTCCACCGCCGGTTTCATTTTTGATTCATCCACCCGGGACCACTGACTGTATACTCTTCCTTTCAGCAGATACCAACGGGCTTCAGTGGGCTGAAGCCTGGTTAACTTATTTATTTCACGGATTGCCTTTGGCCACATTTCCTGGTTTCGATAATGCTTGACCAGTCGTCGAATAATGTAAATATTCCATTCTTCAGCGCTGATCTTAATTTCAACGAGTTTTTGAAGTAATTTTCGGGAGGTCTGTAGATTCTCTATAGCCTCGGTATCGGAAAGTTTTCCTGTGCTGGCAAGATCTTTAGCGGTCTGAAGCGCTTTTTCCCGCGAAGTCTGAGAACAAGCAGTAATCAGCATAAAAAGGGGAACAATTATTAAAAAAAGCGAGAAGAAACGACGCTTTCCCATTCACGTCACCAACCGGAAGGTTTATTTGGAATCAGAAAACTATCGCGCTCGGGAACCGGTTACAAACTCCAGCAATCTATTTTGATCGGAAAGCAAGAAAACGGCATTCGAATCAAAACTATTCTCATAAGTTTCCAGAGAGCGCTGAAAACGGAAGAATTCAGGGTCACGTTGATAAGCACCGGCCCAGATTTCAATTGCCTTCCCTTCAGCCTCGCCAAGAATCTCTTTTACCCGTCTCTCAGCTCCGGAAAGAAGCTCGTTTTTTCGTTTGCTTACCCGACCCAGGATTTCCCGTCTTTTCTTCTCCCCCTGGGCCTTGTAACGGGCGGCAATTCTATTACGCTCGGCTTTCATCCGCTCGTAAACATTTTTTCGAACGGACTGGGGATAATTCAACCGAGTTAGCAAAATATCAACCAGTTGAACACCGAACTGTTCCTGCAGTTCCCGGGCTGTAGATCTTTCAACGTTCTCCATCATTTTACTGCGGCCGTACCTGATTTCGGCCGATTTTACATCGCCCTCTTCCTTCACCGTCTTCAACTGTTTTTTTACCCGGCTCTCCAGAGTTAAGTTATCGTTCCTTACCGTTTCAATTAAACGGGTCTCTGAAATCTCATCCTCAATATTGGAATTAATCATTGAACCCAACCGGGTCAGGGCCTGCCGTCGCCCACCAAGGGACCGGTAAAACTTGATCGGATCAAGAATACGCCAACGGGCACTGGTATTTATTAACAAGGTGCGTAGATCTTCAGTAGATATTTCCTTTGATACCCCTTCCCAGAAAAGAACTCGCGAATCAAAGAAATGAACCCTTTCAAAGAATGGAAGTTTAAAATAATAGCCGGCCCCCTTATAAATCATTCCCGGTGCGTAATTATCCTTGATGTCCTCAAAGCTAACCTCAATCACCGGGCTGATCCCGGTATCAGAAGTTGCATCTGCAGATTTCTCGGCTTGGCCCCCGGTAACATAGTCTTTCTCAAAACCGGTTAAAACTGCATATCTTATCTCGCCAAAGCGAGTCACCACTGCGTTTTTATACTCGGGAACAAAATAAACGGTCCCGGACACATAAGCGAACACTAAGATTACCAGGGCAAGCGCTAAAAAACCAATTAATATTTTAAAAAATCTCATTATTTTTGCCCCTTCTTAAGATCTAACAGGGGAAGTAAACTCTTGATTTTTTCATCCAGAACATAAACTCGATCCGAACGCTCAAGCACTTTTTCCATTGTTTCCAGGAACATCCGTTGTTCGGTTACTCGCGGTGCTTTCTGATACTGGGCGAGAACTTTTTTAAACTTCCGGGCGTCCCCTTTGGCCCGGTTAATAATCGCCGCACTGTCTCCCCGGGCTTCGGATATTCTCTGTTGCACTCTGCCCTCGGCTTCATTGATAACTTTCTCCTTTTGCCGGTTTGCCTCGTGTCGCATCTGTTCCCGAATTTGCCGGGCACTGTTGACCGCCTTAAAGGCAGGGGCAACAGGAGTAGGCGGCTCACTCTGCTGGATTTTGACGTCAGTAATTGTAATCCCGGAATTATAGTTGTCCATCAACCTCTGGAGTTCTTTCTTTGCTTCGTAAGCTATTTTTTTACGTTTAACAGTTATCACCTTGGTGGCATTGTAATCACCGATAATCCGGCGCATAGCGGCAAGACTGGCGTCCCGAATTATTTTTTTCTCGTTGCGGATGTTAAAAATGAACTTCCGGGGGTTTGTATGCCGGAAGAGCACATCCCACTCAACCCGGGCCACCCCGAGATCAGCCGTAAGAATTAACGATTCACTTTTTAAATTAGAAATTTTCCGTCCAGCCGGTTTAGAACGATACCCAAACGATTCGCTAAAAATCTTCTGGGTATTGACAATAAAAAGATCTTCGAGCGGATAAGGCAACTTCCAGTGCAATCCCGGAGCAACCTGGCGGTTGAACTTCCCAAACCGAAGAATTACCCCCTGTTCATCCCGGTCTATCTGGTAAACAATAGAGGGAATCATCATTAAAAAGACAAGCAGAACTATTATGCCAAGAACTATCGGCCATTTCCGGAACCAGGAGCCAATATTTCTCAATTGGCCTTCAAAATCAATATCCGGTCCTTCAAAATCTTGAGGCAAATTATTTCACTCCGAAACTAGTGTGAAGGTTGTAAAAGTTTGAAAGTGTAAAAGTTTAAAAGAACCAGTAGTCAGGTATTCTTCAGGGACTGCTGGAGCTGGAGCAAACTGGAATTTGAAACAAAGACTGAACTGTAGGTGCCAGTTATAACTCCTATTAACAGTGTAATAGAAAAAGCTCTAAGGACAAGGCCTCCATACAAAAACAGAAACAAAACAGCGACAAAAGTAGTTAACGAAGTAACCAGAGTTCTATTCAGAACCTCGTAGACGCTTCGGTTAATAACTTCATACCACTCAGCTTTGTATCCCATCAGGACTTTGTTTTCTCGAACCCGGTCAAAGTTCACAATAGTGTCGTTTAGTGAATAACCAATCACCGTGAGGACCGCAGCCACAACCGGTACATCAAATTCTATCCCTAACAGTGTCAATAGCCCCACTGTAATAAGAACATCGTGAATTATTGCGGCAATTGCGGCGAGAGAATAAGTCAATTCAAACCGCACATACAGGTAAGCAAGTATCCCAATTAAAGAAATCAGGATAGCAAGAGCAGCGATCCGAATTAAATCAGCTCCAATAGCCGGGCTAATCATTTCACTGCGCAGAAGGATAAAGGGCGAGACAAAGGAACTCTCAGCCAGAGTTGGTTTATAAAGCCGCTGCAGTGAGGAAAGCTGTAAAACCTCGGAGACAGACTGAAAAAGGCTACGTTTGCTTCGATGCTCAACGACCTTACCGGCAAGTTCCTGATAACGGCCTTGAAAATATTCATCTTTCAAGACTTCCCTGAGAGCTGAAGGCTCCAGTTCGGGAAGATAGAGTTTTTCATCTTCCTCAGGATTAGTGGTAAATATTTCTCGAAAATCAGAAGGCGGGAGAGCAAAACGTTCGAGTAGCCTGCCCAGTTCATCGGAAAAGTCAAGCCTTCCCCTCTTTCGAAGTTGTTGAAATTCCTGAATGAAACCGGCAAGCTGGGCTTCAACCAACCAGCTCTGTATTCCCTTTTTCCCGGCCCAGTTTAAATCAATTTTATTTTCAGGAGATGTAAAATCATCTTTTAACAATTGAATTATACCATTGGTTACAGATTCATTGACAATAGTCTGAACCCGTTCCTGAATATCAGCCCGACCCGCGTTAGCAAGGTTAATCTTTTCCGCCGCGCCGGAACCGAGTCTAAAATTCTCTTCAAGGGTAGATTTATCAATTATAAACTCGCTTCGTTTTCCGGCCAGGTCTTCAAATACAGCTTCATTTCCCGATCTTCCCGCGTTATAAAGAGCGTTGGTTAAATTATCAACTATTTTTTTACCGCGGACGGTTACCATCAGGCCCCGGTTAGTTTTTTCAGAACCGAGATTATAGGTATTAACCTTTGCCGCTTCCAGATTTTGATCAAAGAGAGTCCGGATTTCTTCCATTTTTTGAGGACCAACAGGGGTGGAAAACTCGAAGAGGAGTCGAAAACCACCGGTAAAGTCAATTCCGTATAAAAGCCCCCCCCGCCAGAACAGTCCCATTAAGCCAAGGACAATTACCAGGATTGAAAGAAATAATGCTTTCCGCCGGTATTTAAGCAATTCCTGCCAGTCCAAGAGAAAGTTAGCCATAATTACCCCATCCAATATGCAGAGACTCAACTTGCCGTCGTAAGGTTGTGACACCAAATAAAAATTTCCCGATGAAAAGGGCGGTAAAAAGGCTGGATAAAATCCCGAGGGTAAGAGTTACGGCGAATCCTTTCACCGGGCCGGTGCCGAACCAGTAAAGAGCAATAGCGGTAATTATCGTAGTTACCTGGGCGTCAATAATAGCTGAAAAAGCGTTATCAAAACCGTCGTTTATGGAAGTCCGCAGGGGTTTACCCTCGGCGAGCTCTTCCTTAATCCGTTCGAACACGATGACGTTGGCGTCAACCGCCATCCCGATGGTAAGGATTATTCCAGCGATCCCCGGTAAAGTGAGAGTGGCGCCAAACCCGGCCAGGCCGGCCATCAAGAAAAGTAAACAGAGCAAAAGGGTAACATTGGCAATCAAGCCGGCAAGCAGATAATAAACAGCCATAAAGACCATTACAGCAAGCAAGGCTAACAAAGAAGCAATTAAGCCACTACGAATAGAATCCTCACCCAGCGAGGGACCGATGCTGCGTTGTTCAATCTGTTTCAACGGGGCAGGCAGAGCACCGGCCCGGAGCATCAGGGCCAAATCACTGGCTTCCTGGTCGGAAAAATCACCGGTGATTTGAGCTCGGCCGCCGTAGATTGCCTCGTTAACCTCGGGGGCGGAGATAATTTTTTCGTCAATGACAATGGCAATTCTCTGGCCCACGTTGCGGGAGGTTAAATCCCCGAAGGTTTGAGCTCCTTCATCATCAAAGGTAAGACCTACCGCCGGTCCCTGACCACTGCCGAATTGAACCCGGGCATCCTGCAGATGCTGGCCGGTAAGTTTTGCCTCTTTTTCAACCACAATTGATTTCTGGCCGCGCCGGGGGTCACTCAAGGGTAAAATTTCGTAGCCCGAGGCAAGCCCGGTCTCAACCTCATCTCGCATCTGGTTGTTAACCAACCTGAACTCAAGCTGGGCAGTCTTCCCGATGATTTCCTGGGCCCGCTGTGAATCTTTTATTCCGGGCAGAGCAATAATGATTCGATTACGACCGGTAAGCTGTATTTTCGGTTCCCGGACCCCGAACTGGTCAATCCGGTTACGAATAATTTCCAGCGCCCGCTCGGCAGCATCTGATTCACTCAAATCGGAAGGAAGCCGCGTTTCATCCACCTCATAGACAAGATAACTCCCCCCCTGCAGATCAAGCCCCAGGTGCAGCTTCTCAGAAACGGGATAAAGGGCATAGACCGCTACCACACAGGCGAGAAAAATAACAAAAAACTTCCAGCGCAAACCCTGTTCCATTTTTATACCTCATTTTCTTACTCTGATTATGACTCCGTAATTAAAACACAACTGCCCCGAAAAGGTCAACAATTACCACACCAAATAGAAGGGGAACCGGTGAAACCTATTCTGGATTTTCACGGCATAATTTTCGGTAGGCCAGCCTTTCATAATCAGCCACCATGCGATTTGTATTGAACACAGGCAGAACAGAACGAATTGCCGAACGCATCCGTTGGATCCACTCTTCCGGAAGTTCCTGTTCATTACGACGATTAAATTCAGGAATTACCTCGTTTTCCAACCGCTCATAAAGTGATCCGGCATCACGTTCGTCCATTTCTTCCGGAGCCAGCTCTTCAGTTTCACCGACGGTCCAACCATTTTTCTCGTTATAGCCTTCAGCCCACCACCCGTCAATTACACTCAGGTTTAAAACGCCGTTCAAGGCTGCCTTCATACCACTTGTCCCGCTGGCTTCATTGGGCCGGCGGGGTGTATTTAACCAGACGTCCACCCCCTGGACAAGACGGGTTGCAAGGCCAAGGTTATAATTCTCCAGGAAAATCACAGAATCTGTCAATTCCCCGTTTTGCTGGTAATCAAAAATTTGCTCGATCAACTGCTGGCCCGGTTTATCCGCGGGATGAGCTTTCCCGGCAAAAATAAGTTTAACCGGTCGCTCAGATTGCTCCAGCAACTGTTTAAGGCGGGTCTTATCTCTAAATATCAAATCAGCCCGCTTATAGGTGGCAAAACGTCGCGCAAAACCAATTATCAAGGAGTCCTTGCTGAGTAAATTATCTATTTTAGATAATTCCCCGGGCGCTTCCCCGTGACGGGATTTCAATTCCTGCAGGTTTAGACGAACTGCTCTTATAAACCTTTCTTTTTGAAACTGATGGGCTTCCCAGAGCTGGTTATCAGTTATTTTCTCTAATTTTTCTATCATTCGTGAAAAATCTTCATTTGACCACGGCAGAGACGGGACGTTCAACAGTTCCCGGAAATCAGTCCCCAGCCAAGTTGGCAAATGCACCCCATTGGTTATAGAAAAGAGTTTTTCTCCATCCAGCAAATCCGGCCACATTTCTGCCGTGACTTTTTCATGCAGGTCACTGACCCCGTTGGTGAGAGCAGAAGAACGGATTGCAAAGGCAGTCAGGTTAAATTCATCGGAAGAATCAGCCTCACTCTGACCGAGCTCGCTAAATTCGTTCCGATCAATTACATTTTCTTCACAAAAATTTTCAAAATACTCAGTGATCAGGTCAGTGCTATATCGCTCGTGGCCGGCAACCACCGGGGTATGAGTGGTAAATAACGTATTTTTACTCAATTCTTCCAGGTGTTTAGAAAACTCTGATCTATTATCCGAATTTCCACGCAGCCGTTCCGTCATAAGAAATACAGAATGGCCTTCATTCAGATGCCAGACAGAAGGTTCAATGGAAAGTGCTTCAAGAGCGCGGGCACCTCCTACCCCAAGAGCAATTTCCTGGCAAAGTCTCATCTCCCGTTTCCGGACGTAAAGTTGTCCGGTGACGGGACGCATCTCCCGGGGATTCTGGGCAAAATCCGAATCAAGCAACAGAATAGGGTTCCGGCCTACCTGGACCTTCCAGACGCGTAAGTTAAGGACCTCATCTTTCAGAGGGCATTCTACAACCAGAGTGTGGCCGTGTCGATCCAGGACCTGCTGGACCGGCAGGCGGGTGAAATCAATCCGGGGGAGGACATGGTGCTGGGTCCCGTCCGCATCAATACACTGCTCAAAGTAACCATTTCGGTAAAGTAAACCGACTCCCACGAGAGGCAAATTACGATCACTGGCTGACTTAATGTGTTCACCGCTCAACACACCCAGCCCCCCGCTGTAGATGGGCAGGGAATCATGGATGCCATATTCAGTGGAAAAATAAGCCACGGGACCCGGATAATCAAATTCTTCGCCGTTTGATTGCCCTTCCAGATAAGTTTCGAAATGACGAATTACTTCAGAATACAGCGAAAGAAATTGCTCATTATTCTGTAGCGGATACCAGTGCGGCGGATCCATTTCCATTAACAATTCAACGGGATTCCGGTAATGAGTCCAGCTTTCCGGGGCCAGAAAGCTAAATAATCTCATTGCTTTCGGTGACCAGCTCCACCAGAGATTATAAGCCAGATCGGTTAATTTATTGAATTCATCCGGCACTTCCAGCTCAATCGGACGCCGACTCGGTAAATCTAAATTATCATTCTTACTCATTCCTAATCACCAAAATTTTAAAAAGATAAAAATTATTTCGCTTTTATTAGGGTCACTACACAATTACGATCATTTATGAAGAGCCCGCCCCACCGCCGAAAGAGCGGCTTCACGTACGGCTTCCGAATAGGTCGGATGGGCGTGAACCGTTTCAAAAATTTCTGCCGGGGTGGCTTCCAACTGACTGGCCAAAACAAGTTCCGAAAGTAATGTGACGGCCCGGTGTCCGGTGATATGTGCTCCGACCAGTTCAGAATATTGCCCGGCAAAGACCAGTTTAACAAAACCACCAGTTTGATCATCAGCTACAGCGCGTCCCAGGTTTTGAAATGGAAATTTACCAATCTCTACCCGGTCAAAATTGCGGCGGGCTTCAGCAGGGGTATAACCAAACGAAGCCACCCGGGGCTGACAGTAAACTGCCCTCGGTATTTTTTGATAATCCAGAGGTTCCGGCTCCAATCCAAACATACTTTCCACGGCCTTCTCCGCTTCCGCGGAAGCAACATGGGCCAGCAACGGGGGGCCGATTAAATCCCCGGCTCCATACACATTATCCAGACTGGTTTGATAATCCGGCCCCACCTCAAGCCAATTATCTTCTGATTTTTCGAGCGGCAACCCTTCCTTCCGGGGAAATTCGGATGGGGGCTGCATTCCCAGTGCTACAAGTGCAGCCTCCGCGGAGTATTTTTCGCCACTGCGAGTTTCAACCACAGCCTCTGATTTTATTTGTTCCACCCGTTCCGCCCCGGTTGAAGTCTGAATGTCAATTCCGTCTTTTCGCAACTGCTTTTTAACAAAATCAGCCACCTCCGGGTCACTGCCGGGCAAAATTTGTTCCGCCATCTCCAGCAATTTAACCGACGTGCCAAACGAGTGATAAATATAAGCGAGTTCAAGCCCGATCGGGCCGCCGCCAAGCACAAGCAGTGATTCGGGCTGCTGACGAAGAGTCAACGCTTCCCGGCTCGTCATAATCCGACCCCGATTGGGGTTTATTTTAGGAAAAGACCGGGGCTCAGCTCCGGTAGCCAGGAGAATATTATCCCCCTTATAAAATTTCCCGGCTTCCGTTTTCACTTTTCCCGGTGCAACCAGACGGGCTTGCTCGTGAATGACTTCTACATTATTTTTCTTAAATAAACCTTCAATCCCCCGGACCAATTTATTTACTATTGTTCGACTGTGATTAATCATTTTTTCCCAGTTAACCCCGTTAAGTTCACAGTCAAAACCGTATTTTTCCGAACTTTTAATAAAGTTAAACTCAGAAGCCAGGTGAAGTAAAGCCTTGGTGGGAATACATCCCCAGTGCAGACAGACCCCACCGGCCCGCTCATTTTTTTCAAATACCAGTACATCTTTCCCTAACTGAGCAGCCCGAAGAGCTCCCACATATCCGGCCGGCCCACCCCCAATTACAATCAGATCGTTCATTTTACCACCTTAGTAAATCCGTTTTCACTTTTTACAGAAGACTCAAAGATAAATCCTCTAATGTAATCAATATTTTACGATATTATTTCTTACCACACTACTTCTTTACTTCCAGAGGACGGGAAAAAGATTTAGATAGAAGTTTTTCAAATCGGCTAAAAATTTCGCGACAGTCCGAGTATAATCCCTTTGAACCCGGCACTTTTAACACCTCGAGAAGCCAGTATTCAACATAGCCATACTGGTATAGATCACGAAGGACGGCCGGAAAATTAATTTTCCCTTCTCCGGGTGGAAGATGATCGTCCCTTTTTCCGTGATTATCGCTGAGATGAATATGACGAATCCTGGAACCAAAGTATTTGATGTATTTATTGATCGGAGTTTCACCGAGAAAAGCATGGCTGGTATCTAACGTAACCATAAAATCACTTTCCGTGTGATTATCCAACCACTTGAGCTCGGAAAATCGACCGCCAAGATGATGGGGAAGAGTATTTTCAAGACAAAGCTGCAAAGGACGAGTGGATAAAAAATCCAGCAAACGATCTAAAAAATCAGCAACTGAAGCAAGTACTCTCCGGGTGGTAAAGTCTTTTTGAGGTCTTTTAGAGCCGGGATGCAGAACCATGGAATTCACACCAAGCTGAAGCGCCTGATCAATTACACGCCGTAATTTATCAAACGTTTTCTGTCGACGGGACTGAACTAACGAATCGATTGCCCATTCTCCCCGGGCCGGTGGATGAAAGGAAACAAAATTAAACTCTGATTTTAATTCCCGCAACTGAGCTACTAAGCGAGAATCCAGAAGATTAGCGTGATCCGGATGACCCCAGAGTTCAACGTTTTTTACCCCGGCTTTGCTAAATCCTTTTAAAACATCCAGCACATGCCAGCTATACCGGAGACCAGTGGTCAAACCAATTTGCTGCATTCTAAATCAACTATTCCCCCCGGGGCCTGGTCCCTACATTCCAGCCACAAAAAGGTTGCAAACAAATCCCTCTTTCCTGGAAGGAAATACAATTCATATCCGTGTATTCATCCCGGCCGGAATCAATCAAGGTGAAAAAGAACCGGACCCAGACATCCGCCCGACTGGCCGCATCGTAATGATACCAATCCTCGGACCACCCGTAGTCGCGTTCAAACTTACTCCTGATTAAACCTGCAACATCCCGGGGATGCCAGTCTCGATCGCAAAGCCACCTGGTAAGGGACTGAATATGAGTTGGCTCCAGCAAACGGGGATCCGGGTGACGAAGGGACTCCGCCAAACAGGGCGGAAATTCACCGGGATCAACCCGATCATAGGATTCTGACCACTGATAATATGGATCCTGGTAACCTTCATCAAATTTTTTGTGTGCCTGATAAACTCGGGAGTCCCGGTAAGCAGAAAACATTTTATCGACCGCAGTTTCCGCCCGAGGAATAGTGGTAGATTCAACAGATTCAGCATATTCCCGGACAGCCTCGGGTTGCCGGCGTAAGACAAGCAGGTCAGAGAGATCTTTTTTTTGGCGGGGAAGTGTATATTGTGGCGGAACGGTACGCCTGATGTAATCACCCACTTTGTGCACGTAAACGCGATGTTTCTGATGTGAACTAAAAGGGACCCGAACGTCCCGCATATAAAGCGGATCGGCAAACATACTCAAGTCAAGGTTAATCTGCTCTCGACCGCGATAGGCCGGTCCGGGAACTCCGTCTCCAATAGTCAACGGTAAATCGCAGACCTCTCCGGCCCGGTCCATTAATTCTCCTGCAAGCCATTCAAATAACCGGCCCAGCCCGTCGTAAGCCTCACCTTCTTTAAGCGGCAGTTCAGGCTCCTGGACCTCGTATTTTGAAGCCAGTGTCCAGGTTATCGAACCCGATTCAGCCAATTTATCGTACACTGAACTTTCTTTGGAAATACGAAAAGAAAAATGATATCCCTGACCGGTCATCAACACGAGTGGCTCCAGGCCATATTCTTCGAGAATCTGGAGAGTGGTTTCCAGAAATGGTTCCAGTCGTCCGTACGCATAACCTGGTTCCTGGTAGACAAGGGCGGGGTTATCCTGATTCACGTATTCAACGTCAAAGACCGCAACAAGATCATCTTTATCCCAGGTGGATCGAAAAACGTCTAACCCCTCCTCAAGAAACCAATCAAATCCCCAGTCCGGAGGAGCAGACTCGTAAAAACCCTCCCGGTGGGCGAAAGAAGGACCAAATCCCACCATGTATTGGGCAGTTATCTCTTCAGGATTTCCCCCAGTTGAACCACAGTACTCCAGCATCCGCTCTCGCACATCCGGATTCTCATAATATTTTTTAACAGTAAGCATTGAATAACTCCCGGTGAAAATATCAGATTACGCTAAGATTTGGCTAAAAGGAGCAAAGGATGCTCAATAAATTGTTTGAACAATTCTAAAAAATCGGTCGCCAGAGAAACAGCCACTGCTCGTTGATCACAACTGAGAGAAACATGCATAATTTTTTCCACCGCTACCTCATTGTTTTTAACCACAGGTTCCGGGTGAGGAGAACCAATACTCAACATAGCTACCTGCGGCGGAACAGGCGGGGCTGCTAATCCAGCAACACCTTCGCGGACGGCGGAAACAATCTTTAAGGCCCCATCTTCAAGTTCATTCCCGGATTGTGACTTTGCAAGCAGTTGTTTCCGTTTCTGGTGAATTTCTGCAAGCTCAAGCCGGCTGCAATTTTCAATCACAACAGAAGCTTCCGGCCGGAGCTTATTTTGGGCAAAAACAATATTCACGTGATCGTATTTCTGGACATAATCTCCTTCGTAGGAAACATTAAACTCTGGTTTTTGAGCCAGGGCCCGGCTGGCAGCAAGTAAAATAAAATCATCGATTTGAAGTTCCCGCTGTTCAGAACTAAGTTCATTTCGTGCATCAAGCAGCCGGTTTACTCCAGGCCGGGTATGTAAATAGGCAGGCGGAACTTTCCGGTTGGACTCTTCCAACCGGCGGTTAAATTCCTGCTGATCCGGGGAAAATTTTATCTTTTCTGATTCCAGGCTATTATTTGCTTGAGATTCAGTTGCCCCCGGAGCTTCTTCCTTTTCTTGTTCAGCAAGCACTTTTTCTACGTCCTGCCGAATTATTCTCCCCTCACTACCACTGCCACTCAGCCGGCTTAAATCCAGATCATTTTCTGCCGCCATCTGCCGAGCTACCGGTGAAACTCGAACCTTCCCCTCACCTGCGGGAGAACTTGATCGGGAAAATTCAAGCCCGGTTTCACCGGATTTTTCTTTTTCGAGAGAAGGGGAATTATCCGAAACAGTTGACTCATCAACCGGAGCCGATTCCTCTGCCTCTGCTTCAATCACAGCCAGGGGGGCACCGGGCGATAACTCAGCCCCGGCTTCAGCTAATTTTTCTAAAAGTACCCCGTCCCGAGGAGCTTCAAGATCACCACTGGCTTTTTTCGACTCAATCTCCGCAAGCACCTGCCCGGAGTCCACACTTTCCCCTTCCTCCACCTGCCATTCAACGAGCATCCCCGACTCCATGTTGTCAGTTAACCGGGGCATAGAAATCTCTTCTGACATTTTTTATAAACCTCCTGAAAAATTAGACCCCTGACTCTATAAAATTAAGGTGAGAAGAAACTTCTCAATCTTCCAATTTACTTACGTTACTCACATGTAACGGCAAATTATCCTTCAGCCTGACATCACCGATATAACCGGCCAAAATTAAAACTGCGTCCCGGTCAGCCGGCCAGGCCGGATCATAGTGAGGAAACCGAACAACATCTAAATATTGAACTTCCAGGCCGGCCTCCTCAAGCTGGGTTACATAACGTTTAAACAGTTGCTGACGGGTTAAATCATCAGCCTCAGAACGAATAGTTTCCATTAACTCATATACCTGGCCTGCAGTTTCCCAGCCTTCCGAATCCAACTTCCGGTTGCGAGAGCTGTAAGCAATTCCATTTTCATCTCTTTCCACAGTTACCGGAACAATTTCATGAGGAAACCGGAGATCCTCAATCATTCTCCGCACCACTATGTATTGTTGAAGGTCTTTTTGCCCAAAATAAACCCTGTGAGCGGGAATCACATTCAATAATTTCGCAACTACGGTGGTTACCCCGTCAAAAAAGTTTGGCCGAATAGTCCCCTCATAGCACCGGGTAACGGGGCTACTGCTAATTACCCCGGTTGCCTCCCCGGGCGGATACATCTCCTCCACGGAGGGATGAAAGAGATAATCCACCCCCGCCTGTTCCGCCACCTTTCGGTCCTGAGAAAAATCCCGAGGATATTTCTCAGCGTCACTCTGGCTATCAAATTGAGCCGCATTAACAAAACAGCTAATAGCCAGCCTGTCGTTCTCCCGGAGGGCCTTTTTGAATAAAGCCATATGCCCCTCGTGCAAAGCACCCATTGTGGGAACAAAACCAACTTGGTCACCGTTACAACGGGCTGAGAGAATCGTATTATTCATTGTTTTAGAACTTTCAAAAATTTCCATCTTAATCGGAAAGCAAACTGCGAAGCTGTTTCTGATTAACTGAGTCGGGCAGAGAAAAAGACTCTGTTTCATCGGGAAATTCTGCGTCCTTAACTGCCTGACAATAAGAGGTAACTCCTTCTCGCAGATGCTTCCGCATGTCACCCCACTTTCTAACAAAGGTTGGTGTATTCTTTCCGGTCATACCCATCATATCCTGCCAGACAAGTACCTGGCCGTCACATTCTTTCCCGGCTCCAATACCAATCGTTGGTATTTTTAATAAATCAGTTAATTCTTTTGCCACCTCAGCCGGAATACCCTCAAGGACAATAGCAACTGCCCCGGCTTCCTGGAGCCCCAGGGACTCCTTCCCTATTTTTTCAATGTCGGCTTCCGTTTTAGCCTGGATCTTAAATCCACCGAACGCTTCCTTCGACTGCGGGGTAAGACCCAGGTGTCCGATAACCGGGACGTCATGCGCAGTTAAATGTTCAACTAATGAAAAATTACGTCCCCCCCCTTCGACTTTAATTGCCTGAGCCCCTCCTTCCTGCATCAAGCGCCGGACCGATTTTACAGCTTCTTCCTGGCTCAAAGCCGCTTCTAAAAAAGGAAAATCAGCCACGAGAAATGTGTTTTCAACCGCCCGACCGACTGCTGCCGTATGATGGACCATATCATCCATGGTCACTGGAATTGTACTGTCGTAGCCAAGCTCTACGTTTCCCAGACTATCGCCGACCAGGATCATATCCAGCTCGGGAACTTCATCCATCACCCGGGCGGTAAGATAATCATAACAGGTCAAGCAGGTTAACGGTGGTTCGTAAGAATAAATTTTATCGAGAGTATTTTTAACCATCAGCGGCTATCCTTCCATTTCTCAAGGGCCTTTTTAAAAGTCTCGCTGTCCGGTTCATCCCCGGACTGAGTTTCCGAAAGTATATCTTCAAATTTACGATACCTATCAGCCCGCTTCAGGAGGGAAAATTTAAACACCAGCAGATATAACAGGATAACATCGGCGATTAACAAAAATCCCGCCGTCACGGCCAGTGCCTGCTGGTGAAAACCGTGCAGAGCCGGCAGGGTATGAGCAATCAGCAGAGCAATTAAATTAAAACTACCGGCAACAAATAAAAAAATGATCAACCGAATATAAAACATCTCTTATACCTACCAGTCCAGTTGAATATCCTGGCTGGAACTTCTCATCTGGCTTTTCATTGTCTTATCCCTGTCTTTCTTTTTCCACTGGCCGTGTTCTTTTTTCCAATTTTTGAGATCCCATTCAACGGTCATAACACCCTCAATTCGACTGATCCGCTGTTCCAACTGTTTTAGTTCATCTTTATCCTCAATATCTTTTCCATGTCTTTTAACCAGTTCTCCCTGGAAATATACCCGACCGTTTGTATTACGGTATTTTAGCTTCTGAGTTTTGATATCCTGCCGAACCAAGATACGATCAATACTCCGGTTTATCTGCATATCCTGTTGACGCATAAATAACGCTCCTAACAAATGGTAATAATAGGAAATTTACTAACCAATTTTCAAACATTAGTAATTTAACGATTTTCCCCGTTAATTGCAAGTGACTCCCTCCCGGAAAGAAGAAAATTACGCTGCTGCTAATTCAAAACATCAAAACGAATCTCCTCTCCCCCTGACGTACGCAGGACAGTAGGCCTGATGGGAGAGGACTAAGGTGAGGGGGAATCTTGCCTGAGACGGGATGAATGGGCTCTGAAAACCTCCTTTTTACCTCCATCAAGGGGGAAGAAGCATTTTGCGGTTCTGGTGCTAATGTAAATAAGCTTGACTTAAGTATACAAGTGTAGTATTTTATAAGTGGTATTTTAGAAAGGAGTCAGTCTCTTTTCGGGCGAAAAGAGAACCCCAGGGCTGGGGGTGGACAAAAATGGCAAGCGGACCTTACGTTAAGAGTTTCAGTTCTCTTTACGGGCGTACTGCGTACTCTTCTTTCAGTAATATGACTCCGGAGATGCAGGGTGAACGGAAACCGTTTTCTCCGCCCAGCAGCGAGCTTCGCGTTGCGAACGCCCGCCGCCAGGCTCAATTTGAAAATCAACCTCCCAAAAACCAAAAAAATCAAGATAATTCAACGAAAATTTCAGCCCAAATGGGTGGACAGAACGTCGAAACTGCGCTCGAAAAAACAAAATCAGCAAATATTAGCGGGGGCTCGGCGTTGACTGTCCGTGGTGGGGAAATGAATTTTACCACTTCCGGGGGAAAATCTCTCAAATTAGCCGAAGGAACTCAAGCCCGTATTTTCCGGAATGAAAGCGGAAAACTGGTTTTACAAAACCTTGACAAAGACGAAGAAATTACCGTTCAGCAGGGTGAAAATATTAGTATTTCCGGCCAGGGCAAGGCTGAGTTATCCGGAAAAACTCGAAGCTTGACTCTAAAAAGTGGAGAAAAAGTGACGGCCCGGGCCGCGGGGGGTAACAAGACTCAACTGGTTCGAAGCTCTACCGCCAACAAATTAAAGCTTACAGAAGAAGGTCAGCAAATTTCAGTTTCGGAAAATAATTTAACCTTTCTGGCGGAAAGCGGTAAAGCAATTGAATTTACCCCCGGGCAAAGGGGTACTATCAGCCGGACCGAGGACAACCAGATAAAAATAAGTAATTCGGATACCGGGGAAGCGATCACCTTTTCCCCAAAAAGTGCCCTTTCATCCATCGGTAAAGGAACAGCCTCTGTTGCAGAAGGGCAGATGACTATTGAAGGTTCGCAAGGACTTCAACTAAATTCTTCCGAAACGGAAGGAACAACTCTTGTACAACCTGATACCGCAAAAGCTACAGCAGTGGAAAAATTGGATCAACGCCCCGGAATACAGGGGGGGTTGAGTGTTGAAGTTTATTCTAACCCTCGAAATGAAAGACTGAAATTAGAAACTAAAAAACTGCTCCAGGAACCGCTCGCCGAAGCCAAAAAAGCACAAAAAGAACGAAAGGAAGAAAAAGCCGAGGAAGATAAGAAGGCCAAGAAAGAACAAAAAGCAGTTGAAGCTCAGGAGAAAGTAGAAAAAGAGGCAGAAGATAAGGCGGCAGACAAGGCTCAAGCAGAGGCTAAATCAACTGAGAAAAAAGAAGAATTCTTACAGATAAACGAGACCGAAGGAGAAAAAGATACATATGTTTCCAACGCGGAAACCGAAACAGGCTCTTCGGCTTTCTCAACCGGTGCGGAAACAAATTCCTACCGGAGCGTAGCATTTTCAGAAAACTCAACAGGTAATAATTTTTACACACCGGACGGCCGGGCCCAACTAAGCGGTTCTCAAATAAATTACTCCGTCTGACCCCCTGGCAATTCAGCCTACTTCCGCGGTGAATCAGCTTAAAATAGGGCGTCGTTCAATTTTTCCAGATTTAAGGTAACAGTTAAAATATCGTGAAGAGCTTATCCGAAAAGTCCCCTCTCCCCTGGTGGGAGAGGGTTAGGGTGAGGGGGAGGAAATTTTATCCCTTTTCGGTGCCCTCTATCTATCCAGTATAAACGATTTTGATAATTAAATGCCGTTTTAAACTGTAACCTTGATTTGAACGACGCCTAAAATAGCAAACCTTCCGGCTAAATCAACACCTCCCGGGCACAAATCTTCAAAATTTTCACTCCACCGGGTATAATAGTTTGCATTAGTAAGCTTTTCCGACCTTACGTTAATAAAAGTAAAGGACCGATGAACAATGAACACAGAAGCTGTCTCGAAACCTCTGAAAGATAGCCGGGGGCGCCCGATGCATTCGTTGCGAATCTCCGTTACTGACCGCTGTAACTTTAACTGTTTTTACTGCAATCCGGGCGAGAAACCAGCAAAGTGTTGTACTTCATCTGAGAAACTGACTTACAATCAGATAAAAAAATTGACCCGGTTATTTGTTGAACTGGGAGTGGACAATGTTCGCCTGACCGGTGGGGAACCGCTGGTCAGGAACAACCTGGAAGAATTAATTACAAAATTAAAGAAAATTGAAGAGCTCCGGGAGGTAACCCTGACCACAAACGGTTACTACCTAGCCTCGCAATTAAATCGGCTTAAGGAGGCGGGAATTGACAGAATCAACATGAGCCTGGATACTTTTCAGGAGGAGCGTTTCCAGAAATTGACCGGGCACTCCGGGCTTAATCGGGTTTTAACGGGACTGGACAAGTTACTTGAGTCGCCTGCGGTTCACCCTGTAAAAGTGAACACAGTGGCAATTCGCAACTTCAATGAGGATGAAATTCCCGCTTTTGTGGATTGGGCCGCCAGAACCGGTCAAACTGTCCGTTTTATAGAATTTATGCCCCTGGAGCGAGGGACTACCTGGCGGGAAAACGACTTATTATTAACACCTGAAATAAAAAATATAATCAGTGAAAGTTTTTCTCTGCTCCCCCGGAGAGGCGAACCTTATGAGACAGCTACTAAATTTAAACTGGAAAATAGCGAAGGGACTGTTGGCTTTATAAGCAGTATCTCCAACCCCTTCTGTGATAGCTGTGACCGAGTCCGCTTGACAGCAGACGGCCAAGTCAAAACGTGTCTGTTCAGCTACGACGAAACTGATCTTAAACCTCTGCTTTCCCCCAAATTCAAAGGAGAACAAATAAAACAAAAAATTATCACTGCTTTCCGGAACCGGTGGAAAGGGGGCTGTGAAAAGCTACAGAAAGATGATTACGACCTAAACCGTCAGAGCCGGACAATGTCAGGAATCGGGGGCTGAAGACAGCTCCTATAGCCAGCCGCGCAATTTCATTGCTTCATAGATTTTTTTCACCGCAACCAGGTATGTCGCCTGCCGGGTAGTCGTCTCCTTTTCTTCCCGCATTTGTAGAACTCTCTGTAAAGCCTCCACCATCATCCGATCTAATTTTTCTGTAACTTCCTTTTTACTCCAGTAGTAATTAGCTGAATTTTGTACCTGTTCAAAGTAACTAACCGTGACTCCGCCCGCATTGGCGAGCATGTCCGGCAAGACCAGGATATTCTGACGAGCAAGAATTTTGTCCGCGGCATAGGTGGTCGGGCCGTTAGCCAGCTCAAGAATTATCTCAGCCTGTATTTCCCCGGCATTCTGATCAGTGATTACTGCTCCCAGGGCTGCAGGAATTAAGATATCCACATCCAGGGTAAGTAATTCCCGGTTGGTAATTTCTTCCCCCGCCGCCAGCTCAACAACAGTTCCGGTTCTCTGCTTGCACTTTCTGGTCCCCGCATAATTAAGACCTTCCGGATTATAAATTCCCCCGCTACTGTCACTAACTGCCACCACCTGCAAATCAAGAATTTTTTCGGCCAGCCGGTGAGCATGACTGCCCGCATTCCCATAGCCCTGAATAGCCACGGTTTTTTCAGACAGGTCCATCTCCAGTTCCCGGGCAACTCCTCTAAGGAGATACATCCCGCCCCGGGCAGTGGCATCACTACGAGCTTCACTGCCACCGAGGACCAATGGCTTGCCGGTTATAGCGCCTGGTTCTTTTGCCCCGTTTATCTGTTCGTATTCGTCAAGCATCCATCCAATCATTTGCGAATCCACGTATACATCCGGAGCTGGCACATCTTTATGGGAGCCAAACTCCTGGAAAAACTTGCCCACGTACGCCCGGCAGAGCCGCTCTTTCTCAGAGGTGGAAAAATCTTTTATGTCACACTTAACCCCACCTTTTGCGCCCCCGAGGGGCAATCCCAGGACAGCCGTTTTCCAGGCCATCAAAGCGGCCAGCTTCCGCACCATTCCTGATGTCTCCGATGGATGAAAACGTAACCCCCCCTTGGCCGGCCCACAGGCCGAATTCCAGGTTACCCGGTAAGCCGGCAGAACCAATGTTTTTCCATCATCTCTTTTTAAAGTCAGTCGTGCCTGAACTTCCCTCTCCGGCGTGACCAGCAACTTTTTAGTTGCGGGTGGTAAATCAAGCAAATCAATCGCCCGGGCCAGGTGTTTTTTGATGAATTCCATTTCATTCTTATCACTCATCAACAAAACCTCCATTAAGTTATTGATCCTTCACAGCCAAAAGAATATTCCATACTACTCAACTAATCTTTTCCCCCTTCCCCCTCACTTTAATAACGCTTACGCGCCACAAGCCCTGTCCATGCGCAGGGCAAGCTCTCTCCCGCCAGGGGAGAGAGGATAGGTGAGTAGTTACGAATATTTCTTAATTTTTATGGTAATAAAGGTTTACAAACTTTTCTCCGATAAACTAACCAGACGAGAGGTAGAATACCAAAATTATCCCAGGGTGTTTATAATTTGTATTTCTTCACCAACAAATTAATCTTAAAATTATATGTTTTCTTTTCAAAATTTACTCTACGAGCTCAATCTCCCCCCGGGGAAGGAACTTTCTGGAAAACACTTTCACACGATTTCCAGTACCGGCGAACCGGAAACATAGAAATTATGCTCAGCCTCATTACCCTCGGGTTAATTTTGAGTGGCCTGTATGGAATTTTCTGGATCTGGAAACAATCGCATAAACGCCGTGAAAAAGAACTTACTATGCTGGAGGCTTTTCAGGAAAATTATAAATTAAGTGAAGGCCAGGAACAATATCTTGAAGCACTGATTGAAAGATTTAAAAATAAATATACCCACGACCCCGAAGTAGCTACCAGCTATCTCAAACAATTTTTAGAATATACCGTTAAAAACTTAACTCACGCTCCTAACCAGACCCTCCGGCGGCAGGTCCACAAAATTCCGGATATAGAACCGGACGATGAAATTCTGATTATTACTCGAGATAACGGGAAATTTGAAACCCTGACCAGTGAAATTCTGCGGCAAAAAGAACGGTATCTCACCCTGCCGCTTCCACCCCAGGTAGAGAAATACTCCCTGGAAGAAGACCAAAAAATAGAAATCAGTTATAATCAACGGCACCTGACCTATAGAGGCCGCGGAAAAATTCAGGCAATAACGGAAGATGAAATAATCTTATATCTCCCCGACGGACTTCACTTTGAACAAGAAAGAGTTTACACCCGGCTGAAAGTGGAAGACATAGATGTTGAGCTGACCCTCCAGAACAACAGCGGCGAAACAATAATTGCCAGAGGTAAAATGCATGACATTAGCGTGGAAGGAGCCGGTGTAAAAATTTCCACCGAAGAAGAAATTAACAAACACCTGCAGGGAACACTGGAATTTCAACTACCGGAGCAAAAAGAAATGGAAACTCGAGTTGAAGTAGCAAGAGTCAACGAACATCCAGACGGATACAACCTCGGACTAAAATTTATCCAGCTCGAATTAACCACCCGGGAACATCTGGCCCGGTTCATAAAAGAGGCCAACAAAAATAATTAACTAAAGTTTTACCCCCGATTTACCGTTAATATTTACTGAAAACAGAAGAATTCGGGGTTGAGTTGTTCGTGACCGGATAAGCAGAAAGCCCACTGCTTACTCCCTTCCTTATCTCGTCCCTGACTCCCAAAACAGCCCTTGAGGCTGTTTTTTAGTCCACGGTCTCGGATTAACTTCAGCCCCGGATCCTTCTGTTTTTTTATTTACTTTCCTTAAAAAATTAACTGTAAGCCAAAACAAAAGAAAATTAAAAAATAAGTCAGGATAAATAACCAGTAAAGTATTCTAACCGGCCAGCTAAAATTTCGAACCCAGAAATGCATTAAAAAAAACCAGATACCAAATACAAGTCCCAGTAACTCAAACCAGCTAATATTAACTAAAAAATCCAACACTTCCCGAATTAACCGATTTACAATGGAAATGAATTGCCTCCACAATCCAAGGATTCTCTGAACACTCATCCGGTAATTCCTCCCTGGTAAGCTTAAATAGATCCGCTCCGAAAAATCAAACCCGGCAGTGACAGCTCATTAGAAAATTCTAACTCTCCCCGGAATGACGGTATGATGTTATTAGAAAATTCAGGATAAATACATAAGAAATATCAACTTATTATCTCTTTCAATTTTAATTCGATTTCTTGTTTCGGAACAACCACTTTTTCTTGGTATTCCTTATTTTGATTAATTATCTCTTTTCGTTCATCGCGTCGGAATAATAAACGGTCCAGGACTTCTACTCCAAATTTCTGTCGTCCGGGTGGAAAAAGGAGATCCCGGTTCCGGGAACCAACCAGGTTCTGCCAGGGCTTACACCGCGGCGCGATAAGAACCGAGGAGCTCAGCCAATCGAGACACCGGAGGTGCAAAGACGGTGAATAGCCCCAGGGCCAGACAAATTCGCAGCTCAATCGTCTATAATCAGTCCGGTCTTCAGGAATAACATTCTGTCCGCTTAATTCCAATTTTTCCATCACCGGACCGGGAACTCGTACCTTAATTTCCCGATCCAAAGAAAAAATTAAATTCAACGCATTTTCCAATTTTGAACGTGAGACCGGCCCCTGGATAACCAAACGCAGATGATTCTTTTGGACTTTTAATTTTTCTCTCCGCCAGGGCCAGAACAAAGGATTATGCGAGGACAACCTCTCCCCCCCGTTAATAGACTTTGACTCCGAAATCAAAGAAACGATCCGCGGAGCGAGATGATTTAAGTTTGGGCCTCGAATCAAACACCCCGCCCACTCCCAGAAGAAATCAGTAAATTTCTCATTCCGAAGATGCCAAAATTTGAGTCGCTGTTGAGAAAAAGCTCGCTCGGCAATAATATAAGAAATAAAATTAGCTCTAACCGGGTAGGAAGAACTCTGCCACTTTCCGATTAACAGTGGCGGACAACCCAGTTTCTCCAGATTTTTGGCCACAAAACCGAGCCAGCGCTCGGCCAGCGGGTTCTGAGTTAAGTCGGGCAATAACAACCCCAATTGTGCTTCCCCGTTTTCACCATTACTGGTAGAACTACTAATTACCGGAGGCACCCAGGACCCGCTGATAAATTTCATCCAGGTGAATAAGAAAAGACTGCGGGGAGAAACACTCTTCTAATTTTTCGGGCTCAAGAATCCCGGTAATTCTCTCATCGCTTTTAATCCTCTCGGTGAAATCCTCCCCGTTTTCCCAGCATTTACGAGCATGTTTTTGAACAAGTTCATAAGCCTGTTTTCGAGACCAACCAGCTTCAGTCAGGGTCACCAGGACTCGCTGGCTGTAAATTAATCCACGAGTTTCGGAAAGGTTTTCCTTCATCCGTATTTCGTTAACCTTAAGGCCATCAAACAGAGCCAGCACCTGTTTCAGCATATAATGAATGAGCTGAAAAGCGTCGGGGAAGGTAATCCTCTCAGTGGAGGAATTTGTCAGATCTCTTTCGTGCCAGAGGGCCTGTGTTTCAAAACCATTTTGAGCATAACCTCGCAGACAGCGAGCCTGACCGCAGAGCCTCTCCGCGTGGATTGGATTTTTCTTGTGCGGCATAGCAGAAGAGCCCTTCTGGGACGAACCAAAGCTCTCCTCCAGCTCGAGAATTTCCGTGCGCTGAAGATTTCTTACCTCGAGCGCCATCTTTTCCACTGTTCCAGCCAGATTGGCCAGGCCGGAGAGAACTTCAGCGTGCCTGTCCCGCTGAATTATCTGGGTGCTAACAGGGGCCGGCCGGAGCCCGAGTTCCTTGAGCGCAATTTCTTCCACCCGGGGTTCCAGTTGAGCATAAGTTCCCACGGCCCCACTAATTTTTCCCACCCCAATTCGCTTCTGCATTTCCTCAAGTCTTTCTCTTTGCCGCCGCCATTCTTCCAACCAGTTCAAACAGCGAAGCCCAAACGTGGTTGGCTCAGCGTGAACTCCGTGAGTCCGGCCAATCATTACCGTATGTTTGTACTGCCGGGCCATTTCTGCCAGCAGTTCTTCCAGCGGCTCAATCGCCTCAATTACCACCTGCAGGGATTCTTCAATGCGGAGTGCTTTTGCCGTATCTTTTACATCCGAGGACGTAAGTCCCCGGTGAACATAGCTGGAAAGCTCATCCAAATCTGACTGAACCGCTTCCAAAAAAGCAAGCAAATCATGCTTTATTTCCGCCTCAATTTCTTTTATTTCCTCTTTGTCCCAATTCGCTTTTTCAACAATTTTCTCGTATTCTTCCGGGGAAATTTTATCTAATTCCAAAAATCCCTTCAAAACTGCGGCCTCGATTGCCCACCAGACTTCAAATTTATGAGTTTCCGACCAGATCCCGCTCATTTCATCAGTTACATATTTTTCATTCATTTTTCCGCCTCCTGAAAAGGTGAATTAAACAACCAAGTGCAACATAAAACAGTAACGACTGCTACTATATCTCCCCTCCACCGGTGGGAGGGGGAACGATGACACGAACAGTGTTCACCCCCACCTAACCTCCCCCATCAGGGGGAGGAATGATGGAATGAAAGTTGTTGCATTTGATAGTTGAATTCAAGAAATAATAACTTTCCTCCAAATCAATGTGAAAATATTCTCCTGTCGGTAAAGACAAGACTAACATTGAGTTCATTTGCTGCAGTAATTACTTCCTCATCCCGAATAGAACCGGCCGGAGCCACCAGGGCGTCAACCCCCGCTTCAGCCGCCACTTCAACATTGTCCGGGAAGGGAAAAAAACCATCAGACGCCAATACCAACGGAAAAATTTCGCAAGAGTGATGTTCCTTTAATTTATCCACTGCCAGCCTGACAGCATCCACCCGGCTCTGCTGACCGGCTCCCACTCCCAGGGCCCGATTGACCGTTCCCACTACGGCGGAATTACTGGTTACCCACCGGTCGAGCTGCCACATCTGCCGGAGAGCTTTCTCTTCGTCAGACGCCGGCGATCGCTCCGAAACCGCCCGCCAGCCTGTAAAAATTTCCTCCGGAGTTTCCACGGTCTGACAGAGCCCCTGGTCAAAAAAACTCTCACAGCGACAACTCCCGGTTTTTTCTAGCCCACCCGGCCAGCGAACTAAACGAAACAAATCCTCAGACCGAACTCTCTCCACAACCTCGGAATTTACCGCCGGAGCCACTACTGCTTCTAAGAAATACTCTCCCATCTGCTCCAGCGCCTCCAAAGTAAGGGGACAATTGAGTCCAACTACCCCTCCGTAAGCGCTCTTAGGATCGCCTCCCCAGGCGGCTGAAATAGTTTCTGAGAGGTTTTCTCCCCGGGCCCAACCGGTTGGGTTAGTATGTTTAATAACAGCCACCTCGGGAGTTTCACCGGGCTGAATTGACTGCAGGGCCGCCTGAAGATCAAGGCAATTGGTGTAAGACAGATCATCACCGGCCAGTTGTTCGAACGGGAGTTTCTCTTCTGAGGCTGAGCCCAGGAGAGTTGCTTTCTGGTGGGGATTCTCACCGTAACGGAGCTGTTTGAATTTTCGGCCCCAGACGGGCGCAGCGGACGATCGTTCTTCGGGAGGGACTAATTCACCGTAAAACCGGCGGTCATAATCCAAGGTCTGCCGAAGAGTTCGAGCAGCCAGTATTTTTTTAAGTTCCGGCCCAGGTGGATAGTGCCGGAGGTACATTTGGGCGGCCTCGGGAGTAGCAAGCGGAACGACGTGTTCATAATTTTTAACGGCCGCCCGAAGCAAGCTGACTCCGCCAATATCCAGTTTTTCCCGCCGTAAATTTCCGTTTTCCCCACAAAAGGGAGTTAAATCCACTGTCACTCCAGCGATGTTAATCGAAAGTTCAGCCGATTCTGTCGGGTCCTGAAGAACTGCCGTATAAATATCAGGATGAAGTGATTTCACCTGGCCCGACAGCCGGGGGGCAAGCTCAAAAAGTTCTTCAATTGTTGCACACTCCAATCCGAGTTCTCGACACCAGCGGGCTGTTCCCTCACTGGCCAGCAGATTGTAATCAGTAATTTCCAAAAGTTCCCGAACAAAATTTTGATACGGCTGTTTATTATAGAGGGAAATTAAAAAATATTGTTTGGTCATCAGAGGGGCCAACTTTCCAATTGATTGTATACCGGGCCGGATTCTTCCAACTGGCTCTCATACAGCACCAGCCGGGGAGCAGAGAAACCGGGAATCCCGGCCGGGGAAGCTTCTTTTATCCAGCTAACTATCTGCTCCGCCCTGGAATCTGGATTATTAAATCTACAGAGGGTTATGTGGGGGTGATAATCGTGTTCCGCCGGTTCCACGCCAATATTCTTACCAACCTGCTCCGCCGCCGCGTTAACCTCCGTCAATGGTTTTTGCGGTGAGACACCGGCCCAGACCACCCGGGGATAAGAGAGATCCGGAAAAGCTCCAAATCCGGTTATCTCCAGTTCAAGCGGGCCGACGGGGGGCAATAATTTTTGGAGACCGTTATCCACCTGCCAGCGTTGTTCCTGGCTGATTTCATCCAGGAACTTTACCGTCACGTGTAAATTATCTTGTTCGACCGGCTTAGCCCCATTAATTCGCGCCAGCACAGAGTACGTTTCAATCAGGGTTTCTCCACTTGCAGGAGAAACCGGTATCCCTAAAAAAGCCCGCATATTAATTCCCTCCACGAATCCGGATTAATTATACGCTCTCCGAAAAGGGTCTAAAATCTCCTCCCCCTTGACCTTTTCCCCCTCACCCTGACCCTCTCCCGCCAGGGGAGAGGGGACTTTTCGGAGAGGCTCTAATTAGCTAAAATAATAAGATAGAATTATGACAAATTTCAATTGAACTCATATAAGGATAACAAAATTATGAAAGAATTTTTCCGTGATAAAAAGAAATACCTTAAAGAACCCTGGCGAGTTCGCGTTCACGTTGCCTATTTACTGGTATTAATTTTTGCTCTTTCAGCTCGGCCTGAAACTTACAAATTTTACCTGGGAAGTGGGCTCATCTGGCTGGGAATTTTAATCCGGGCCTGGGCTTCGGGAATAATTAAAAAAGACAACGCCCTGGCCACGGACGGTCCTTACTCACTCTGTCGTAATCCCCTTTACGTGGGTAATTTTGCAATTGGGTATGGTTTTTGTTTTATTAACGGCAACCCGATCACCTATGTACTAATAACTGCTTACTTTCTGCTTATTTACCCGTTTACAATTCAGAAGGAAGAACGAAAACTCGCCCGCCTTTTCCCCGATGAATTTGCTTTCTACAAAAACAAAGTCCATCGTTTTCTCCCACGTTTCACCCCCTATTCCACGCTAAAAGGTTGGAGCGCTCATCAATATTTTATTGACAACATGGATTTTTTAAACGAGGGAGCAGTGCTAATCTTCTGGGCTTACACGTCCTACCTCTACCAGTTTTAACCGGGTCCAAAAAAATAAATTTCTCCCCGGACGTTAATCCGGGGAGAAATTGATAGAACTTTATCAGTCAGGATAAAAAGAGTAGCAAGCGGCTGTTCTACTCTTCTTCCTTCCCGACCGTTATCCTGGCTTTAAATCCATTAAAGGTGGCCGGACCGATACCGCTAACATTTTTGATATCGGAAATAGAAGAAAAAGGACCTTTTTTCTTCCGGTAAGAAATAATACTCTCGGCAGTGGCCGGACCAACTCCGTCAAGCTTTTGAAGTTGTGAACTGGAAGCAGAGTTAATGTTAACCTTCGGTCCGGAAGCGGAGGCCGCCGGTGCTGACTCCGAAGAAGCGGAGCTTCCGCTGGAGCCACCTCCGTAACTCTTGATTTTTTCAAGAGTAGCGGGGCCAATACCGCTCACATCATCAAGCTCGTCCACACTGCTGAACGGTCCGTTATTTTCCCGGTAAGAAATAATATTCGAAGCGGTTGCCGGACCAACTCCGGGAAATTTACCCAACTGACTCTGACCAGCCTTATTAATATCAATTCCACCAATCGTCACAGCCGGACCGGAAGATTCAGAACTTGACGACTCCGACGGAGACTGGGCTGGCTGAGTCGACTGGGTCGGTTCAGCCGGCTGAGCACTCTGCTGGCTCGAGGCCTGCTGCTGCGCGGGCTGAGCGGGTTGAGCGGGTTGAGCCGGCTGAGCCGGTTGAGCGGGCTGGGCAGACTGCTGACCACTCCGGCCACCCTGAGCTGGCTGACGGCCCTGCTTCATTGCCACATCCCCTTTCTGTTTTTCTTCACCTCCGCTACAACCTACTGCTAAAACCAAGAAAAAACACAACGAAATAACTAACAAACGCCTCATAACAATACCTCCTAAAATAAGTTAGATCTACAGTTTTAAATCTATTCAAAAAATTCTAAAACTCACCTGTTAATTCTATTTTATAAGAACTTCAGGAGTGAATAAAGGGAAATGCATCTGTTTTAGTCCGAATTTGTTGACCATCAGTATAAAATACCACGTGATTGCTCTGATCGGTGCGAAACAAATATCGGACGCTGGAACCCTTCAACCTCTTCAATACATCGTCAGCCGGAGCATTAAGGGGGTTGCGACGGGAAGTGGAAATTACCGCATATTCAGGCCGAGCAAATTTAAGCAACTCATTTGTAGTTGAGTCCTCAGCTCCGTGGTTCCCTACCTTAAGCACATCAGCTTTCAGGCTATCCCCCCATTTTAAAACTAATGACTTTTCGATTTTGCCGGGCAAATCCGCCATCAACAAAAAGCTCGTCGTCCCGTATTTAAGATAGATTATCTGGCTTGCCTCGCGTGGATATCGTTTCGTACTATCCCCCCAAATTACTTTAGCTTTCACTCCCCGGCCCAGAGTAAGCTGCCTGCCTTCGGACAATGTCTTTATTGGTATTCCTTTATTTTTAGCCTCCACCTTTAACCGTCGATAAGAATAATAGTAACTGCTGTAACCAGTTAAAAAAATTGTCTCCACTTCCGGTTTTTCAGCGGCAACTATGGTAGGCTGTGCTCCGAGATGATGACTGAGGGGGACCGTATTAATTATCTGATCCAGTTTTTTTAAACCAATCCGCTGAAAAAAAGGTAAATAAAGCCGCTGACCCCAGTTGTAAGCCTCAACGTCCTTTTCCGCGGGCCGTTTACCCTCCCCACCGTCAACTAAAGTAGTTGTCATATCGGGGGCCTGAATCAAAATTCCGTCCCCGTATTTAACATCAAAGAAAACCACGGCTAACTCCGACGGTTTTCTCCCCGGAATTCTTCCGCTACCGGGAATATTAGCTCCTGTTTTCTGATTTCCGCTTGTCCTGAAATACTGCACGTACACCGGCATGGCTTGAAACCACAGACCTCCGGCCAGAACAAACAGAATAAAAACAATTATCCAACCAATTAAGGTAGGCTCGTCAGATTTTCCGTTTGGCTCTCCGGAAGCACTCATTATTTTTACCTCTCTTTAACGAACCACAGCTTTATTTCTTAATTTATCCACTGTAGCCGGACCAAGGCCTGAAACGTCCTCCAGGTCATCAATCTCTGAAAAAGGGCCGTGATTCTGCCTGTATCTAATTATGGATTCCGCGGTAACCGGCCCAACGCCGGGTAAATTAGCTAAAGCTTCTTTCCCGGCATCATTTATGTTTATTTCCCGTTGCCCGGTTGAGGCCGGCTCGGGAGCGTCAATGCCGTAAACTGTTGAAGTCTTGACCTTATCACGCAATCGACGGTAAGTGGACGGACCGATCCCGGTAACGTTTTTTAGATCAGAAGGGGATCTAAATCCTCCGTATTTTTTTCGATAAGTCAAAATATTACGCGCGGTTGCGGGACCAATCCCGGTTACTTCTTTGAGCTGGGATAGAGAGGCCTTATTTAAATCAACTAAGCCAGATTCGTCTGTCGGTTCTTTTTTCTTCTTGTATTTACGCCCAACGGTTACATGAGGACGCATCTGCTTGACAGTGGCCGGACCGATCCCACTTATCTTTTTCATGTCTTCCACTGAATAAAAATGGTTACCCTGATTGCGAAAATTAATAATTTTTTCAGCCGTGGCAGGACCGATCCCGGAAATTTCCTGAAGTTTCTCATTTCCGGCCCTATTAATATTAATTTTTCGAGCATATTGAATTTTTTGTCTGGCAGTTTTTGTGGACGGAGTGAGATTAAGCCGGGTATCAGGAATTTGTTTCTTTACTTCGGCTGATACCTGGCGGGAAGCCGGTTCGCCCGACTGTTTGTTCCCCTTCCCGGCGGTCGGATGCATTACCAATCCGGGAACAGAGGCAAGACACATTCCACTTAAAAAAACAGAGAGGAACCACTGCTGACCATCCATATTATACCCCCCTTAAACAAGTTCTTCTTCGTTACTATTACCAGCCAGTTTCCGAAACGTCACCCTGACCTGCTTCTTCTGTTTTCTTTTGTTTTTTACCGGCAAAAGTTTCCACGTTAACCTTTTTTCCATTGGTTCTGAATATAACAGCATTATCCTTCTGAGTGTAAAACAGCCGGGAACGAGACATTTGCGCAGAATATTTTTTCCAGTTTTTCTTAACCTGCTCTTCCAGTTTATTGGTATACTGACTGAATTTCATCCGATTCAAATCAACACTATTTGAACTGGATAAGACAACATAGCGGGGGCTAACAGCGTTAAGAAACGGCTGATAATAACTGCTTTTTCGGACGCCGTTGGAGGGAACCACCATCACGTCACTCCTGACAAAACGGGAACGCAAATTCATTACTTGACGTTGAGCTTCAAAACGGATATCTCCGGGAAGCAAAAATGAGACATCACCGTATTCTATCCGAAAAGCAAGTGATTTATTATCGGCTCCATTTTTATGGAAACGATATTTTTCAGGGGGGTTGAGACAGAACAGCTTAAATTCAACCGAACCGGCTTCAGTGGAATTAGTCTCGGAATAAACCAACTCACCCTGCCGGGGAGCCGAATAGGGTATATCTTTTGATTTAAGCTCATCCCACCATCTTTCCCAATTACCGTAATAGTCTTTCGTAAACCATTCCCGACCCGCTTTTCGAGAATAATTGGGATCCTGGAGAGCACTGACAAAACGACCTTTATTCAGGGGAGTTATTTTTTTTGATTCAAGCGGCCCAACCGCCCGGTCTACGACAAAATTTCGGGTGATAAATCTAAGGCCACCACTTCTCTGGGGCTGAACTGACTGAAGAGCCAGCAGGTCAAGCGACTTGACTCCCTGGCTGAGAAAAAACGGAGCAACGGTTTTACGGCCCTGGTCCCAGCGCTCGGCCCGGTCTTCCCGGTTGTGCCAGTCCCACTTGCGGGAGCCGGCGTTAAAAAGTAAATTACTGCCGGCCGGGGTCTGAACTGCAATTGCCTCTCCAAATCCTACGTCCAGGATGGTTACCTGGAGATTGTCGGGGGGCGGTCTGAAGAAAAATGAACCAACGAAAATAAAAAGGCCAATTCCCCCTAAAAAATACGAAACGGCAGCCTGTGGGGAAAACGGCGGAATATCAAAGTATTTTTCCGAAATTCTAAACCAAACTTTTTTCAAAATATCATAAACTCGGTCCCACCAGACAAACAGGGCAAGAGCACCGTAAAAGATGAACAGGTGCAAGACTGTAAATTTCCGCACAGCCGGGTAAGGAAAAATATTCATGGCAGCGTGAGAGATCCAGAGGAAAAGAGTGACAACGAGGTAATTACCGGCATTCAGAGCCAGGGCAATCCAGGGTCCCACAGTGGGGATAAGGCCAAGCAAACCGGAGAAAAGTCCCAGGGGAACCACTACGCTAACCAGAGGAATAGCAAGTAAATTAGCATAAATACCGGCGAACGGATATTCCTGAAAATAATAGGCACTCAACGGCCACATCATTCCAAGTTGAATGGCAAATTGCATCCCGATAAAATTACGCATCGGGGCGGGCACATCTAGAAAACCAATCCCCCCCGCAATTATATACTGGCTGTCTAACTGGTGAGCATACCAGAAGGCGGCGCCCCAGAAAGCTACATACGGTAAATAAATATACCAGGTGAGCATTAAATTCCAGTAAAAGATCAATAGAACGGTGGTCATTATCGCAACGACCCAGAACAAAATAAAACTCAGTCCGCTCAATTTTTGGATTATCTGGTCGGCTGGGCCGGAGATTAAGGCAAGACAGAGCACAGCGGCAAAGGAGAGAGTAAAAGAGGCCTCAAACACATACCGCGGATGATAAAGAAGTATCATCAATGCGGCAACAGAAACCCCAATTAAAACAGAATTGCGCAATCCTTCATTTAAATAAGCAAAAGCCAGCAACATTAAGCTGGTCATTATTGCCGCTCGCACCGTAGCCGGACGGGCCCCGGTAATAATTGTAAAAATAATCAAGCAAACAATAATCATCGGCACATACAATTTTGCCGGAATCCGCAGGCCCGCAAACACCGCCCAGAAAGCAGCAGCTATTACCCCAACGTGTAGGCCGGAAACAGCCAGCACATGCATTGTCCCCGCTCCCCTGAATTCCTCAGTTATGAGACGATCACACCCCTCAAATGGACAGGTTGTATATTTTAAACCATGACGGAGGCCCAGAGTTGCCCCCCCCAGGAAAGCAGACTGCGGATAAGGCATCGTCATTTTGATTACCTTCAGCATCTCAGTCTGGAGACCCAGAGACCACCTGACCAACCTGTTTCCCGGGGCCTTTTCCACTATTTCAATCTTCTTGGGATACCAGATATTTCCGTAAATTCCATGGTTGTGAAGATAATTTTTATAACTGAAACCACGCGGATTACTCGAAGCCGGCGGCGGATTGACTGAACCTTTTATCCGCAAAACGTCACCATACACAGGATTTTTAGCAAAATACTCATAATCTACGCCCGTCTCGAAATAAGGTTTGACCTGAACTTGAATATCACCGTCAACAATTTTAACCTGCTCTTCTTGTTTCCCCGATAACCACATCTTTGTGGGAGTAATACGCAGGCGAACCTTGTCGTCAAAAATATTAGGAGCTGCCACCACACGTCCTTGAACTACCCGGGTATCTTCAAAACCGGAGGAAAGATATTCACTAACATGATTCGGATAAAGATGGCCGAGGCTGAGGGAATACCGCCCCCAGCCGGCAAGGAAAGCAACTGTAATAAGAAAGGTATAAAATAATATTTTCCCAGCTTCAGCCGGCTGTTTGTGCTGAAACCACCCCAGCCCAAGAAGCACCAAAGAAAGAAAAATTACAATTGACCAAAAATAAATCTGAAAAAACGGTTGAACCGGATGGAAAACTCCAACTACCACCCCGATAATAAAAGCATAGGTAAATTCCATTAAACAGCGCAGATAAAATCTTTTACCCATATTTACGATTCACCAGCTTATATGATTTATTCACTCGGCGGCTCAACTTTTATGGAAGAGTAATATTGCTTGTTGGATTCTAAATTCTGCTCAAACCTGTAAGAGCTGTTCAGCATCAGGACAACTAACCCACAAATAAAAGCGCCAACTACCATTCCCACGAGCCAGAGAATTTGTTGTTCACTCATTTAATTTTTCCCTCTTACTGAAGAAAAATGTAATTTCTCTTTCGGCACTTTCCGGCGAATCAGAGCCATGAATTATGTTTTCGGGAGAACCGGTTCCAAATTCGCCTCTAATTGTCCCCGGAGCTGCTTCCGAAGGCCGGGTTGCTCCCATTAACTTACGTAGCCTCTCTATCGCATTTTCTCCTTCAATAACAGCCGGAACTATTGGACCGGAAACCATAAAATTAATCAATCGCTCGTAAAAAGGCTTACCTTCGTGTTCAGCGTAAAAAGTCTCCGCTTCATTTCTCGACAGGTTGACCATCTTAATGTCCTTAATTTTAAGTCCATCCCGTTCAACCCGTTTTAAAACCTCTCCGATCAAGTTGTTCCGAACAGCATCTGGTTTAAGGATAGCAAGTGTTGTCTCCATCTGCAAACCTCCATCTCCTGTTTTATCTAAACTATATCTATGATTTCTTTAATTCTTGAAAATCAAAAGAGTGCTTTATAACCTTTCCGGCTAATTGTGAAATAAGCCGCATTTTCAGCTTATCTTTATTTCCCATTCGGGCTCCGGTGCGCTTATCTGTCGCCCGAATCACTCCAATTGTCTGTCCTTCCGCCCGGAGCGCTGCAGCAACACCGGCACCGGGCCGGGGTTTATCCAGTATATTTGCCTGACCTAATTCTGCAATTGTTCCAACTTCCCCGGAGCCAATCTCAATTTTTATATTCTGCAACCGTTCCCGTTTCATCCAGTCCCCCTCTTTCATTCCCATTTGTCCCTGGAGAACATCGGGGTTATCCGGAGAAACCAGAAATACAACTACCTGCTTTACACTCAAAATCTTAACCACAGAATTCACCAGATAGCGGAGTACTTCAACGGGTTCTAAACTTTTGTTAATTCGTTTTCCAAAATCAATTATCTGAAAAAATTCATCTGAACTCAACGGTTGTGACTGAGCTTTTCGTTCGAGTTGGTTGATTTTATCCTTGTATTCGTTTTCAACCTCGTTGCGAGCAACTTTCTTTGCATTATCAATCTGGTCACGCCACTGCTGAGCTATGAAAATGGCAAGAACAGAAATAATAATTACTAAACTAATACTCAATATAAAAATTCGCTGACGGAAAGCAGGCCAACCCGTATTAAAAGCATCGGGAACAAAACCGATTTTAATCGCTCCGGGAGTTTCCCCTCTGATTTTCACAGGAACTTGAATCTCAAAAAAACGATACCGCTTCTCCTCGCCTACCACTTTTACCCATTCTTCACTGGAAATCAAGAGGCTACCCTCCTTCCCTGCCAGCCGTTCATTCTCGATTATACTTCGAACGGAGGGGGGTAAGGAGGAAGAAGATTCTTTTAAAAACATTCTCCCCCGGTCATCAAGCATTCCCACGTAAGCAATACCTAAATCCTCCATTGCAGTTACCAGGTTACTGGCTGAGGATTTGAGAGCAGAGTAATTCAATTCAAGAAAGGCATTTACTTGAGCCAGAGCAACCATCCGGGGCATCTGGCTGAGATGATTCCGGGTGGCCTGCCGGGTTACGCCTGACCCCCACCAGAGAACCAGGCCCGTAAACAGGAGGTATGAGACCACAGTGACAACAATTATATAATTACGAATCTTTGCGGCGATTGAAGAATTCATCTGATGACTTCCCGGTAAATTCCCAAGTAATTTTCAGATTTTATATTTACTTCCCTCCCCTGACTGTTCCCCACGATTTATTATATTTTAGGTAACTACTCACCTAATCTTTTCCCCCTTGATGGGGGAAAATACAAATGGGGGTGAAAAAGAGTTTAAAAGGACCTTTAACTTCGATATTTTATCGACTGAGCTAAATTGTCCCCCTCACCCTGCCCCTCTCCCGCCAGGGGAGAGGGGATAGGTGAGTAGTTACTATTTTAGTTTTACTTGCTGAGGTTCTTTAATTCCGGCAGTGATTGCCGGTTATCCTGGCTCTCACTTTTCGATGTATTATTTGAATTCGTCCCTTGTTTTTTATTTGAAGAGGATTGTGAAGTGCTCGGCCCGGCTTCATTTTTTTCAGTTTTTTCTTCGGAAGAAGAACCGGGCTCGCTCCCGGCCGTAATATAGAATATCGGCCGTAGATAATTTTTATAATAATCAGGAGAAATACCCGATTTTAACAAAACTTTACGCACCGTCGAAAGGCTGGAAAATATTTTTCGCCTCTTGCGAGCCTGAATTACAGCCCGGGCCGCTTTTACATCTATCCCTCTTAACTGCAACAAATCTTCCATAGCAACAGTATTAAGATTAATTTTTACGTTTGCCTTGTAAGCAATATTGTTAAGAATTTTTTCATTAATTCCGGAAACTTTCAGAAGCTCGTCCAACGATCGGAACGGGCCCCGCCCATTCCGATACCGAACAATATTTTTAGCTCTTTGAAGACGGATTGAATCCTTACCTTTTTCCGGGCTTAGCCCCTGCATTCGGGCTATCTGGTCGACACGAGAAATATTTAAATTAACCGGCATTGGAGTGATCTGTCTCAACTCGTCACTAACCCCCTTGGTCGCCCGCCGGGCTTCGGCCGGGGATTCAATCACATGGGGAGTCAGGAAAACAACAAGCTCCCGCTTGGTCGTATCCGTAGAGTAACTTTCAAACAAATACCCAAGCACCGGGATCTCTTTTAGATAAGGAATTCCACTTGAAGTGGTATTTTCCTGTTCCTGAATTAAACCACCAATAACAACTGTCTGACCGTCTTTGACAAGAATGGAATTTTGAGTCGTTCGCCGGGTGGTCTGGGTTTGAACGTTAGCCGCCTTGGGAGTGGTGAAATCATCACTGGAAATCATTAAATCCATCAGCACGTATCTGTCCCTGGTAATAGTCGGTGTAACCCGCAGTTCCGTAAAAGCCGAGACGGATTGCAGGGAAGAGACAACTCCCTGGTCGGTGGTTCTCTCAATTCTGATCTGCTGTTCGTCCCCGACCCGGATCGAAGCTTGCTCATTATTAATTGCCGTAATTAAAGGTTTGGCCAGAATTTCAGAATTTGACTTGCTGGCCAGAGCACTGAAAATAGCCTGAAAATCATCCTGGTTTAGGATAGCGTTAAAAGTACCATCACCGAGCAACTGAAGTCCCGCTTCCCCGGACTGAGCCCGGGTCGCAGCCGAAAAATTCTGAATTACATTCCCCGAATAAGTTACTGAAGCTTCCTGGTTTTCGCTGGTAGCGGGGCTCTGGGGATTTACAATCATCTGATTTCCCAGCTCTGTTCCCCGGTTCATGGAATATTCCAGGATTATTCCTTCAATATAAACTTGCTTCTGCCAGCGGTCAAGCCGGGAAATAATATTTTTAACTTCCTCTTGCGCCACCCTTGGCGCCGAATAAATGATACTATTTGTCACAGCGTCGGCGGAAAACGTTACATTCAAGTCCATGTCCTTCTGAATAGTCTGCAGCGATTTGATAATTTCTGAAGCCCGGGTATGCCGCAGATAATAAACCCGGGTGGTATAGCTGGGTGCATCAATTTTTTCGATTATCTCCCGGATTTCCTCTTTTTGAGTGGCCGGAACAAGCAGTGAAATTCGATTATCCCCCTCATACATCAGGGTCCCAATATTCTTATCATCTAACTCACTGGACAAATCACTGGGCTCAAGGTGTTTGGGTGAATAGGTCAAGACGGCCTGGTTTTTGGTCAAATTACTGTCCAGCTTATTAAGCAAACGACGGAGAAACCCCGCTTCGGAGGGGGACACCACCAGAACTATATTATTATCTCCCTGATATAAAATCCTCGGTGGAGCTTCACTGGAACCGCCTCCACCGCCGGCGGCAGCCATATTAGCTTTCCTTAAATCTTCGTAGTATGATTCCAGGTCTGACCCCAACTGTGACGGATCTACATACTGAGGAGAATAGACAATTATTTCACGGCCATTCTCAAAAGAAACGTCTTTATCTACCCGGTTTAAAAATTTTTCAACTTCATTAATTTTTTCCTTACTTTCCGAAGAAAGCAAAAAAGCGCGACTGGCCGGCAACTGGGTCTGAATGGTTATTCCGCCCATTCGATTGATCAAACTCTTTGCCTCCTGAAGGGGCAAATTATTTACCGTTATCCAGCGCCAGGTACGACGGCGTAGATATTGGCCGGCGTCCCGCTTGAGCTGATTAATCATTTTAACCGCCGTTTCCCGGATATCCTTGGGACCAAAAATCATAATCCGATCAACGCTTTCCAGCGGAATTATACTGGCCGAAGAGAGGAGAGAATCAAGCTCGATTGACCGCCCCTCTTTTAACATCTTGTTTAAGTCTTCCGGATCTTCAATTTCAACGTCAAAGTTAAGTATCTTTTCCAGAGGCACGGTCTGCAGACCAAGCACCGCATTAACCTGACGCGCTATCTGGGTAACGTCGTAACCTTCCAGACGAACCACCCTAAAGTTATCCAGCAAAGCGCCCGAACTATCCAGAGCATTCACGAGTTTCTCAATCCGGTTCATCAGACTGGGATCCGCAAAAATAAGCATTGAGTTGGTCCCCTTGCTGGGTACTACGTTCCCCTGCCCGGTCGGCAGTAAACTTTTAATATTATTAGCCAATTTTTCAGCATCCCTGTATTCCAGCTCAAAGACCCGGACTTCAAACAACTGGTCCGGACGGTCAATCTGATTGATTATCTGGTTTAACCGCCGCTGATTGTTAACCAGGTCGGTAACTACAAGAGCATTACTGCTCTCATCTGCAATTATACTCGATTCAGGAGCCATTAATGCTTCCTGGAGTTTACCGGCCAATCCACTATTAGCCTGCAAGAAACGCAGCTTATAAGTGACAGTAACCATGTTATTACCCGGATAATCCTTAAGTTCTTCCGGTGTAATAACAGGTATCCCTTTCTGAACAGCCCGCTGTTTACTGACAATTTTCATTATATTTCCATCGGTCACCCGGGCTAAACTTTTGATGTCCAGGATTGTATCCAACGCTTTTAAAGCGGTAACGTCCTCCAGGTGAACGGTCACTTTCATTTCCTGCAAGGGGACTCCCTGGGCTTCTTCGGAAAGAGCTATGTCCCAGCCGGCAATTTCAGCTAGAGTTCGGAGGACATCCTGGAGATTAGCCTGTTTAAAATCAACGGAAAGTAACTGCGGCTGACCGTGAATGAGAAAGGTAGTCTTTAAATTTTCACGATCGGGCCGGCGAACAATAGCCTCCACTTCATTCTTACGCTGATCGGAAGATATCTGGTAGGAGTCAACCTCTACCCGGCCATTCTTGTCAGTTCGAGCCGTCCGTTGAACCCCCCGTAAGTCCAGGTCCACGTCAAGCATCCCTTTACCTGATTTCTCCCCAAACCGGACCCGGACACCCGGCACGGGATTTCCGTAAGTATCCTGCACTTCTACAACCAGGGGCTCGGGAACTTCCTGACCTAACTGGGCCTGCTGTTGATCTCCGGAAACCTTAATTAATTTTTCCGGTTTGCCGGCCTGAACAATTGCTCTAAATTTCAGACTAAGTCCGTATTTCGGAACAAACGCTTCAATAATATTTTCACCGGCAATCTGCCCGGCGAAAAATCTAGCCCGGGCAAAACCTTGTTCATTAGTCTGAGTCGTGGATTGTAAACCCGGTTGATTTAAATTAGCATCTACTTTTCCATCCCCACTGAGAACCTTGTAAACTATTTTTGTCGCAGCCACGGACTTATCATCACCAGTAAGGCTGACTGTTAATGGTATGTTAGCCGCTTCCTGGATTTTAACTTTCTGAGTTTTTCCACTAATCTTTCGCAAAGTCATTTCCGGGCCGGCTTGTTTCTCTTTAAGATCCCCGGCAGTTTCACCGGCAGTAGTTTTAGCCGCTAATGCGTCTCCTCCCGTCTCCGCAGGTGGCATATCCTTTTCCTCTGGCCAGATATCAACGATCAGCCGGCGTCCCGGGCTTTTACGACGAATCCGGTAATTCTCGTTCCATTTTTTAAGGTCAATTACTACCCGGGTGGTATTTATAGGATTGATTCGATATTGACTGTGGCGAATCCGTGCTACGTCCCCCAACTCCACGGAAAGCGGAGAAGTCGGTAATTTATCCACGGAATTAGGAACATCCACAATTATCATAGGAGGATTGTAAATCCGGGAAGAAATAAAACTAACGCTTCCGGAAGCAATTATTTTGAGTCGCAATCTTTTTTCATATTTTTCTACTTCCACGCCGTAAATTGCCTGTTCCCCCGGCGCCGGCTGGGAGTAGTCCTGATTGTAAAATTTTATTTTATCTTTCGGGGATTCACTTGAAGGCTTCGAAACCCGGGCGGGGGATTGTTTTCGCTCCTTTTCAGGTACAGGTGAAAAATCCGGAATGTCAGTATCGCTCTGCCCGGGGGAAGTTTCTCCGGAGTCCGGCTTTATTTTAGCTAATGTTTTTCCCGGAGCGGTTTTTTTTGTTTTACTCTCTTGCTTTGCAGTTTTGAGGGGCCCGGTTTCATCATTCTCCCCGGAAACCTGTTGCTGTTTAGAAGAGGACTGCGATGACCTGGACTCAACCGGCATTCGACGGGAAATACTATCCTGTGTTTCCACGTCAGAAGAATCAAGATCGGAAGGTTCTCCGCCCAGTTCTTCGAACAAACGCCGCTCCCGCTGGTGATCCGGATTTCGAGCTAAAATTTTCCGAAGAATACTACGCGCTTTATTATCATGCCCCTGGACATATTCACTGACAGCACGGGTAAATTCTACTTTTTTTGCAGTAGCTCGGTCAGGGGCCGGATTAAAACAAATTAGAAAAAATACAAACAAACCGAATAAAATTAAAGCGGCTCTTTTAAACTGGCTTGAAAAAAGAATGGCTGACGGTTGCATGAAAATAGTTCCCCATTTACTGGTTGATTACGTCTTCAATTCGCTCCAGGCGATGACGCAGTCGATTAGCATAAGAGTTATCCGGGTTTTCTTCCAAAAATAGCTTTAATTTCTTGCGCGCCTGATCAAACTCTCGGTCGCTAATTAATTTCTGTATGTCGTTTAAAGTAGGCAATTTCGTATGAACCCTATTTAATTGTAAAGTGAGTAGATTGTTTTCCAAAGTTTTTTCCACGCCTACCCGCTGCCGGGGAAAAATCCTTAAAACTACTTTCGGCAGTGGAAAAGTTCCCACCTGCCTTTGAGCAATTTTCTTAATAAACCAGTTGTGGTAGGAACGATAGCTGGAGTCAGTCGGCAAAATAGCGGGATGAAATACAACGTCAAATCGACGGTTCCGCGGCTTTTCTTTGATTTTAACCTGAGGTTTGCCTGTAAAAACAGCATAAAGGTGAGCAGAATCGGGATTACGACTAATAAAGACCCGTTCGACCACTGGAGCTTCCAGTGCACGAGGAAAAGGTTCGGCGGAAAGTGAAATCTTACCGCTACGAGGATAAATCAAGTAAATGTTTGCCCGACCGTCTTTGAAAAGAGAAGTAGATATTTTTGTCGGACTGACCCGCTCAAATCCTTCGGTTCTCAGCCGAACTCCATTAAAATCAGTTGGAAGTTCTTTCACCCGGTTACCGAATTGGTCATAAACCGTAATCCGGGAGGAAAAAGGTTGGCCGGCTTCAACGCGGGCGGGCGCTTGCACCCGAAAATGCTGGGGGGCCCCAGCCTGAACCAAAATAGTGTCCGAGGAAGATTTAATCCCCTGGCTCCGAGCTACCAGTTGAAGCGGCCCCGCCTGATGATATTCCAGAGTAGTCTCCGTGGTGCCATTAACAAAATCACGAAAATGTAGCTTCTTACCCTCCCACTGGTTATTGCCGGCTGGGCTTGCGCTAACCTTTACTTCACCCTGCCTGGTATTTAAATCCTGAATTAAATTCCCAAACTTATCCTCGGCTTCAATTCGCAACGGAAAAGAATGATCCGCCGATACTTCACCCGGAGTAGCCAGTGAGAAATTAGCAAGTTTACCCGGCTGAATGCTAATCGGAGCAGAAACCCCCAACTCTTTCCCCCGGCTATTCACCACCCGTAGAGCCAACCCCTCCGCTATAAAATATTTTAACTGGACTGTAAAGGCCGGCGCCTCAATAATCTCTGAAGTAACTTTTTTAGGTTGCACTTCCCCGCTTCCCGTAGAAAGTATCCGCAAGGCAGAAAGTTCGGTGGGAACTTCCCGGAGCGGGTTACCATACAGGTCTTGCAGTTGAATAGCTACTTCAAATGATTCCCCGGCCGTCACCTGTCCCGGCGTCCTTACTGCTACATGGTCAAATCCCGCCGGTATAATTTCTATCGGCTTACTTTTATTGCGAATATTAAACTTCGAGTATTCGGCAAAAATCAGAACAGTATCAGCTTCTTCCCTCCAGAAACTCAATTGTTTCCGGCCATTTACAAATTCTCCGGGGGAAATTTTTTTAACCTGGACCGCCTGGCCATCTTTCAACCCCGTCTGTATTTTCCCGGCCAGATTAGAAGGATCTTTGATTTTATTGCCGAATTTATCCGTGAGAGTAAAGGTAACCGGAAATTTAACCCCGGCCTTCACTTGCCCGGGAACATCAACCCTGACCTCCCCCGGTTCAGCGGGTGTCACCCGAATTAAATCGCTGGTTCGACGTATTTCCCGGCGGGAACTCTGAACAACTAATTTAATATTCCGGGCCGAAGTGTAACTGAACTTAGCCGTTGCTCTCCCCTGCTTGAACTCAGAGGGGCTTAGATTAATTTGCTTCTCAGGTTCATTTCGAACAAAAATCGCCAGCGTGTCACCTGTTTTAGAAAACCGTCGGACTCGATTCCCATAAGTGTCACGAGCCGTCACCTGGAAACTAAATTTATCACCGGCAGTTACTTCGACGGGCACTTCAATTCCAAAATTAGCCACTTTCCCGGCCTGACAGCGCAGCATGGTGCTCTGTCCTCCTACCGGGGAGGCACGATCCTCCACCTGAAGGCGAAACGACTCCGCTTTATCATAAGTAAAACGGGTGAAGGTCACCCCGTCCACAAACTCTTCGGGCGGAATGTAGCTTGGCTTTACCTGGCCTGAGGCCGTAGATTCAACGTCAATTCCTCCCCCGATTTCCGAATAATTATCAATGATATTTCCGTATTTATCCCGGGCCTCAATAGCTGCCCGAAATGGTTCGGCCGCATTTACTTTACGGGGAACAGAAACAGTTAACTCAGAAAGAGCGGCCGGGACAACCTGTATCGTTTCAGAAATACTTTTTATCTCGTTTACCTCATCTTCCACAATTAGTTTAATTTCCTCGGCAACACGATAAGAAACTGAAACTTGTAGTTTCCCCTGTCGAATTTGCCGTACTGGCAAAAACTCTGGAACCGGTTTGGCCATCCCGGTTGATTTCAACATTAAACCGTTGGTCATATTTTTATAGCGATAAACTCGATTGCCGTGGGCATCGAGAACTTTTATGGCCAGAGAAAAGTCAGCACCGGCCCGAACGGTGTCCGGTGTGTCAAGCACAAACCTGTCCGGGGGACCCGGCCGTATCATAATCGACTCTGACCAACCGGAAGCTACATGTTCTTCTTCTTTGGCCTGAATTCTAATTTCCTCGGCACTATTATAAGCCACGGAAAGGGTCAACCGCCCCTGCTTAAATTGGCCTGAAGAAAGAACCCGCTTCGAAAGTTTACCGGAACCCGTAGTGGAAAGAATAATTTTTCTCTTTAATTCATCATAATTTTTAACTATATTACCTTCCGGATCGACAACAGTTAATTGAACAGAAAAATTAACACCGGCCTGGGCGGCAGGGGGGGCTTTAATTTTTATCTGGCTTGGCTGGCCTGGCTGGACGGTTACAGCCTGGACCGGAGCAAAACAAAAGACAGAAAGCAAAAGGGAGAAAAAAACTAATCCCGAGAATCGGATACCTCTGGTAATCACAGTCATCAACCTTCATTTCCATAGTTCGTCTGCAGTCGCGCGCTTGAAAGATAGTGTATTAAACTAAAAAAAACAACATATTGCAAGGAACCTGTATATTACACTAAATCACACCGGAACTTGCCGGATTTTCTCAGGGAAAATTTTCAATATTGGTGAATAAATCGCCGAATTTCCTCGGACATTTGATCCATCTTGAATTGCAGAGAAGTAACCTGGTGTTCAGGTTTTTTCAGACGAATCTCAGTATCACTGATGGCCACCACCCGAATTTCAGTGTCTTTTAAGTAATCCCCCTCCCGGGCAACATAAGTTTTTCCCTTTTCCACGTCTTTAATAACACCAATTCCGGTATCCTCTTTGCCAACAATCCGGCCCATTACTTCAAAACCGGTGATCGGCGGTAAAACCCGTTTTTGCTGGGTATCACTTTTATCCGCTGATAATTTTTGGGGTTTGGCGGGCCCCGGACCACTTTTCATTCGTTCAGCCAGAGAGACGAAAAGATCAGTCCCCTCTAACTCTGTATATCGTTCGGGAAAAGCTTTTGTTTCTTCCGGAGGTTCAACTTCGATTTCTGCCAGTGAAGGCAAATTACGAAGTTTTTTCTTCTGCTCCTCATAACCACCTGTTTTTCGAATATCATGTTTTTTGTGAAAATTCCGGCGACTGGTATAAACATAAAATAAATACCCACCCAGCACCACGTCTATTACAAATAAAGCGATAACTGCAGCAATTAGCCAATCCACGTTTTCATTGACTGTCTCCCACAGATCAGCAAAATCCATTACCCATCACTCTGTTGCTTCATAATATAGACAGCAAGGGACAAACTAACGTTAAACTGCTTGTTTTCAGTAGGCTTAATACTGATCTTCTGAATATCAATCAACCGCTCCATGTTGTTATACTGCCAGAGCAGACGCGCCAAATCGCCCAGCGTGATTTGTTCGAATTCAGCATTAATAGAACGCATCTTAACCATTTTTTTGGACCGCGTACTCCCCCGGGAAAAATTTACAATTTTCTTCTTGGGAATTTCCGAAGCGCCGGCTTTCTGTTCAAGCGTAGCAAGTAAATCAAAAAATTCACCCTGCTCGGGTAACTTGCGCTGGGCTTTCTTTAATTTTCGGCGAACATTGCGAACATCTTCAATAAGACTATCCAACCGGTCCGCTTTGCGTCGGGCTTCCTTAATTCGCTGAACGTTCTTTTCAATTTTTCCTTCCCATTCCACAAAACTGTTCCAACGGGGTAAAACCAGATAATAAAATCCCACGCCAGCCGCAGCTATACCCAGAAAAATAACCATGATTTTTTCTCGCTTTTCCACGTTACTTCTCTCCTGATTTTTCCCCGGTAAAAGTTATCCCGTACTGGGCGTTAAACGTAACCATCTCTTTGGACCTGTTTTCTCCTAATTGAAAGCTCTGTTTATTCATACTTTCACTTTCCTGGCTAATTATATACTCCTTGCTTTCCATCCACTTGAAGATTTTGGAAACATCTTCAAAATCACCGGTTACCCCGCTAATTTTAAATTTTCCATTTGGATCCCCCTTAGTGTAATCGAAGGATTTAAACCAGCTCCGATCCCTCAATCCTTCCGTATACTGAGGTTTGGGAAAAGAATTTAACTCATAAAGGAAAGGAAGAATCTCTGCTTTTTGATCCTCCAAGCGGCGAATTACGTCCAATCTTTTTTTCACCTTTGTCTTGGCTTGCTTAAGTTCATCAACCTGCTCAACAATTGGTTTTAGATCTTCCAAAAGCTGCTGAGATTTGTGAAATTCTGCTTTTCGGTGGCTGAATAAAAGATAACCAACACCCAGGAAAAGCACCACCATAACCGCAGCCAAAACTCCAATCGCGGTTAACTTTTGCGACTGGGTCTGAGCTCGTTTTTGCTGGATGATATTCTCCGGAACAAGATTTACATCCAGCCGAACAAGGTCCGGATTAGCCCGCAACTGCAAACCAGAGCAAACCACAAATTCATGACTTTTTTCTTCGCTAATCCCTTCGATAGCTTCAGAAGCTTCAAGGCGGCGGGCTGTATATCCAAGTTGTTCTCCAATAAACTCAGGTAAATTTTTAATTTTACTGGTTCCACCGGAAATAATTATTTCTTCTATTTCTCCCCCGTTAAGCTGTGATTGAAAATAATCAAAAGTATGACGCAATTCACCAACCAAACGATCAATCTGCGGCTTAATTGAACTTCCTACGTCCGCAGCTAACTCTTCATCCCCTTCCTCTTCCATATCGGTTTCGTTTGCCGCTGCCCCTAAGCTCAAACCTTCATCTTCCTCAGAACTATCGTCATCCTCTTGACCTCCCCCCTCCATTAAACTATCGTCTCCCTTGTCTTCCGACGAACTATCGCCGCCAAGCATTCCATCGCCTAAATCCAATCCTTCCTCTTCACCTTCATTTTCTTCAGACTCCTCCGCGGGGCCACGGGGTGATCCTAAATCAAGCCCGGAGTTTTCTTCCTCCTCCGTCTCTTTTTCTTCTTCCTTTTCCCGCTCCTTCGCGGATGTTTCTTGCTCCGCTTCTACTTCTGGTTCTGCAGCCGGTTCAGACCCCTCAGCTGAGTCTGAATCGGGCTTACGAGGAGCCCCCAGGGACAATTCTTCATCTGCTTTTTCTTCTTCCTCTTGCTCTTCCTCACTTTTCCCCTCCGTGGGGGGGGGCGGCGACTCCGCAGAATCTTCTGCCGGCTTTTCTGGCGGCTCCGGTGGTCCGGGTTCACTTTCTAATTCTTCGTTTTCAGCCTCAGAATCAGCAGGGGGTGATGGCATTTCACCAGTACCGGGTTCTTCTTCAAGAGGCGTCGGCGGTTCGGGTTTTTCTCCTTCGTCTTCAGGAGAAGGTCCCGGCGGGGCCGGAGGCGCTTCTTCTGACGTCTCTTTTTCCTCCCCGGATTCTTCAGGTGAAGCTGGTTGACCCAGTGAAAGCCCTTCCGATTCTTCTTCGGTTTTCTCTTCCGCTTCCGGCGGGGCTGGTGCAGGCTCTTCTTCAGACTCCTCACCCGCTTCCGGACTGCGCGGAGCCCCTAACTCCAGTCCGCCACCGGAGGTCATTTCTTCCTCCTCACTTTCTTCTTTACCAGGAGCGGGTGGAGTTGACTCGGCCGGTTCCGGACCGGACTCTTCACCCACTTCACGTTCTTCGGCAAGCTGAGAGAGTCCATCTATCTCCTCTGCTTCTGTCATTTTTTCCCGCGTCCCTTCTGCCAGGGGAACGTGTCCGTATTTATGCTTTAATTCCTCGGCCTCATCCAGATCCACTCCAAGTTTCTTGGAAATATCTTCATTTAAAGCTTCACCGGCCACAGAAGCTGAGCGAGCAAAATAAAGCGTTTCTCCTTCAAAAACCATTATATCCGTATTACCGTGACCAATATCCACCAACGCCCGCGGTGCTTTCTCTCCGTTATCCGAATCTAAAAATTGGAATAGATTAAAATAGGCAAAAGCAGTTACATCAATGATTTCCGGACTTAGGTCAGCTTCATAAATAACATCCAGGTGTTCGTTCAAATTTTCTTCTTTAATCGCAGCCAGAATTAACTCGGTCCCCTCTTCTGTCCGAGAAATAATATGATGATCCATAACCACTTGATCCAGGGGAAAAGGAATATGGCTTTCTGCCTCATATCCTATCACTTTCGACATTCGTTCGTCCGGCATCTCCGGTAGTTCAAGCCGGCGAACGATCACGTCATTGGCGGGAAGAGCAAGAATTACGTTTTGTTTTTTAGAAAGATCATTTCTTTCTACGAGTTGCTGCAACACCCGGCTACATTCCTCAATATACTGGTCAGGTGAGACATCAGGAAGAGAACCGGTGTCGGTCAGGGTAAGCTTAAGGGAATTCCCACCAGAGATTTGAGCCTTGGCAATTTTGATGGCAGAAGCTCCAAAATCAACGGACAAATAATCACTACTCCCACCAAGTCCAAACAAACCCATAAAAAAGTTGCTCCTCTTATTCAAACGTAAGTGAAAGTATCACTGAAAAATAAACCTCGGAAAATAGCAAAAGGACAGAAATCAGATTGCAAATATCGTAATTTAGGCACCTGTTCGAAACTTTTCAATGAACTGTCATTCCCGGGCTTGACCCTTATCAACGGTCGTCATTCCCGGGCTTGACCCTTATCAACGGTCGTCATTCCCGGGCTTGACCCGGGAATCCATATTTTAAGACTAATGGCTTCCAGGTTCCCGGCGCTTTCCGACTTCACCCAGAATGATATTTAGTCACCATTAGAAAATTTCGACATTTATCACTATAAATCAACACATAATAGTTTCAGACAAATTTACTTAAAAGTCAAGCAATCGGCTTCATTTCCCACAAATTCCACCTATGCCAGGTCCAGCTTTTCTAACTTGTAATGTAAATTCTGGCGGGAAATGCCGAGCTGGCGAGCTGCTTCAGCTTTGTTCTCCCCGGTATTTTTTAAAGTCTGCTGAATTACTTGCCGCTCGATATTTTCTAGGGCCTCCGACAAATTTTCTCCATACTTATGCCAGGAAATATTTTCATTCTTAAGGGAAGTTTTCGACGATCCCGAACGATTAATTATTTCCTCCGGAAGGTCATCGGTCCCCACCGGACCCTGTTCAACCAGGATTACAAGTCTTTCAATGACATTTTTTAATTCCCTGACATTGCCCGGCCAACTATAGTCTTTTAACGCTTCCAGGGCCGCGGAAGTAAATTCAATTTTCCCCTTTTCACCCACAAAATAATCAATCAGCAGGGGAATATCAGCGGGATGCTCGCGCAGGGGCGGAGCTTCAATTTGAATAGTATTGACTCGGTATAATAGATCTTTTCGAAATTCTTTTTCCTCAATTAATTTATTCAGGTCCTGATTTGTCGCTGTGACTACCCGAATATCAACCGAACGCGGAGTATCTCCCCCTACCCGAGTTACTTCCTCCTGCTCAAGAACCCGCAGTAACTTGGGTTGTAATTCAAGGGGCATCTCCCCGATCTCATCGAGAAATAAAGTTCCCCCGTCTGCCAACTCCACTTTTCCTTTGCGAGTCTCTTCAGCCCCGGTAAAAGCGCCTTTTACATGCCCAAATAATTCGCTTTCCAGTAAGTCCGGTGGTATCGCTGCACAATTAAGGACTATTAATGGAGCTTTCGCGCGCGGCCCCCGGGTATGCAACGCCCGGGCAATCAGTTCTTTTCCGGTCCCCGTTTCGCCTTCCACCAGCACACTTGCCTTCCGGGGAGCAACTTTTTCAATCATCTCCTTTACCCGGCGTATGGGACCAGAAGTGCCAATTATCTTCTCCTCTTCCAGGAAATCCTGCTGGCTGACCCGCAGTCCTTCAAGCTGGTTTTGACGTTCTAACTCAGCCTCTATCCGGTCAATAATCACCTGTAATTCTTCATTACTGACCGGTTTTTGAAAGTAATCATAAGCCCCCTGTTTCATGGCCTCAACAGCCGAGCTAACCGAACCGTGCCCGGTAATCATCACCACGGGGAATTCTGATCTCATTTCCTTAACTTCTTCTAATATTTTTAACCCGCTTTTACCCGGCATTTTTAAATCAGAAACCAAGCAGTCTATCTCACCGTTTTGCACCCATCCCTCAACTTTCTCCGGCTGATCAGTAATCTCTGTTTCCTGCTCTAAATTCTCTGCCAGCATCTGGGCCAGCGAAAGATCATCGTCAATAATTCCCACTTTCATATTTATTTCACTGCTCCATTTTTGCCAAATACCTGCGGCAAGGTCAGGGTCACTTCTGTTCCGGCGCCAGACTCGGAGTTAACCATCATCCGGCCACGATGGTTGCGACATATTTTTTTTACGAGAGTCAATCCCAGGCCCATCCCGTGATGGGCCACAGATTTTTGCCCGTTTATCAGCCGCGCTAACTCTTCGTCCATTCCTCCGGCCCGGTCCTCAACCTGCCAGCAAACCTCCGGCCCCATTCTCCGGCACACCACCTTGATTAAGCCTTCTTTATCCTGACGTTGATAGGCTTGCAGACTGTTTCTGATTAAATTAATAAGAGCCAACCGAAGCTGCTGCGGATCACAGTAAACCCACTCTAAATCCAGTTGAAAAATTAAATTGTCCCGGGCCGGTGATTCAAAATCGCTAATCAACTCCGAAAACAATCGCGGCACCGAGAGCCAGCGAGGCTGAAATTGCTCCCGCTCAAAAACCTCTTCTACCTGATCCACGGTCTGTAGTAATTTATCAACTTCCCCTGGCAATTCGGCGAGATCTTCTTCCTCTGATAATTTGTTCAACTGGAGCCGTAATTTAGAAAGCGGCTTGCGAATCTCGTGAACAACCAGCCCCACGGTTTGAGCTGAATCCCTTTTCTGTGGCGTTGGCTCTTCTGTTGCATTCTGAGGAGGGTAATTTTGCAAATTTTCACCGGGGACATTGGACTTTTTAGGCTGTAAATTAAATAGCAAGAACAATAAATAACCGAGGACTACAATAACAGAAACCTGGGAAATAACTCGATAGAAGGGAGAAAATTCATACAACAGCCAGATCAACGGCAAAGAAACTGCCAGCATAAATACAATGAATAATCCCAACAGTAAGAGTAGATTCCTGAATTTCTGCGTCATCCGGCACATCCCCAGCTAATAGATTAGCCTCTGGTGTAAATATTCAGCGTAACTCTTAAATCTTTCATCAAACAGCGGATCGTGCCCCCTGTGTGACGGATTTTTACATTTTCAAGGCTCAGGATGAGCCGTTTTTGAAAATGTAACCCTCAGAGCCCAGCAGTCAATAGGGGAGCTACAGAATTAATCTTATGGTCCCTCTGATGACGCCCGATTGACTGCTGGGCGAGAATGAGTTTTACAGGGGGTATGATTCGCTGTTACAGGGGGACGCTAAACAAGTACAAGAAATTTTAACAATTTATCCTCTTCCCCGCCACCACAAGAACAGGAGAAAATCTCCGGTAAGTTTAAAGTTTAACTCCGACACTCGTGGGGAACTGAGAAACTAAAATCTTGTCTATGTAATCCAATTTTCTACTTTCAATCCCGGAACCCGCTTGAATTCATCTTGATTACGGGTAATCAACGTCCCTTCGACCGCACAGACCGTAGCTGCTATCAAAAGATCGTTGGAGCCTATAATCTCCCCCCGGCTTTCAAGCTTCCCCCGAATTCGGGCGTAATGGTCGGCCGCCTTTTTTCCAAACCCAACCACGTCAAAAGGAAGTAAAAATTGCTCAACTATATCTCGCGTCTCCTCCGGCTCCTTACTTTTCTCAGCACCAAGGAGAAGCTCCCCCCTGACCACCGAAGCAATCTTTACCCGGCTGGGCGAAAGTTCTTGTAGCCGCTCTTTAACTCCAGGAAATTTTCCTTTCAGCAAATATATACAAATGTTTGTATCGAGAAAGTAATTCAAAACTCTTCACGCTCAAGGTCATCTTTTAAGGGCGGCTGTCCTGGCCTCTTGAACTCAGTCCCTTCCAACCGCCCAAATAGATCAAAATAATTTGGTGGCCAGTCTCTTTTGATTTCATCTTCCAACTGGCGCCGAACCCAACCGGACACAGAGTCTCCCTCTATCTCTGCTCCCCGCTTAACTTTTTCAAGTGTTTCGTCATCAAGATAAATCGTTAGCTGTCCCATAATTTCCACCTCCATTTTTAATGTAGCACAATCCACTTATAATTTCAATTATATTTTAACCGGGAACTTCCCAAAAAAACAAAATTGTTTGAAGCCCTCTTGACCAGTTGTATAGATGCTCTACTATTTTTTATTTACGTTTATTGCTAATAAACGTTTTTTGTGTTATTTTGTTTAGTAGAATATTACAAAGAAAGGTGGATTAGTTTATTTGTGGAAATTAACGTAGAAAACACGTACAAACGATGGATTGAGCCTGAAATACTGGAATTGATGGAGCAACCAGAAATTATTGTCCTGACCGGCATGCGCCGGGTAGGAAAGACAACCCTGATGCACCGGGTGAAAGAGCGCATCAACTCCGAAAACACGGCCTATTTTGACCTCGAAAACGTGCTGGACCGGGAGCTGTTTCAGCAGGACGATTACGAGCAGGTGCATCGTGATCTCGTAATTGAGGGAGATTTAACCGAAAAAGATCGGCCCTACGTGTTTTTAGATGAAATTCAGCTTCTTCCGGGGATTACAAGCGTGCTCAAATATTTACACGACCACACAAATATCAAGTTCATGGTGACCGGTTCGAGCAGTTTCTACATGGAAAATTTGTTTCCCGAATCACTGGCCGGACGAAAATTTCTTCTGGAACTTCACGGACTGACCTTCGAGGAATTCCTACTTTTTAAGGGGGAAAAAAAGGGATTTTCCGAATCCCCCCTGGCCGAACGGGCTCAAGAAAAATCCGAACACCGAACCAAAAAATATGCCCCCCTCTACCGCGAATATCAGCGTTTTGGTGGGTTCCCGGAGGTAGTGCTGAGCGAATCGAAAGAGCTCAAGAAAAAACGCTTGAAAGATATATTTTCCTCGTATTTTCAAATGGACGTTCAGCGTCTCGGAGATTTTAGAAAAACGGATGTCTTTCGGGATTTATGCCGGTTGATCATGCGCCGAACCGGCCAGAAGCTTAACGTCCAGAAGCTTTCTTCCGAACTCGAAGTAACGCGAAAGACCCTTTATAGTTACCTCGAATTTCTCGAACGTTCGTATTTTCTGCGCCGGATTCAGCCCTACAGTCAAAGTCCCGACCGGGAGGTGAGCGGCCAACCGAAGCTTTACCTTGCAGACACCGGTTTCGTCTGTCAGCTCGGGGAGCAAGGACCGGGGGGATCCGTGCTGGAGAACGCCGTCTTTAACCAGCTTCGTTACCGAACAGACCGGGTAAATTATTACCAGCGCCGGGGCGGGAGTGAGGTTGATTTCATTCTGGATAAAAACGTCGGTATCGAGGTCAAGGAAACGGCCCGTGAACAGGACATACGAACACTGAAAAGATTGGGCCGGGATCTTCAACTGGATGAGGCATACGTGGTCACGGAAAATTACCGGGAATCCCCGGAAGTCCTTGTCGCATCCGACCTTTAATCAGTAGTCACCAGGAAAATAAAAGGTTCCGAAGAACGTAAGAAGGTCTGGCGCATCTTTCATACCGGCTGAATAAAGACCAGCCGAGGGAAAAACAAGGGACAGTCCATAAAAACTCCAGATAAGCCCTCAACCATAAAAT
>CAZVWJ010000015.1:0-51438 GCA_964631325.1 uncultured bacterium
TATTTGGCCATACAGCCTTGAGTGCTGTATCTTAGATACACATTATGCACGAAATGCTAAAATTTCGTGCATAATGTGGGCTAACGAACTGTCATTGCCCTGACGTACGCAGGATCGTAGACCAGGCTTGACCGGCTCCTGAGATGACGCATACGCGAGACGCAAGCCCCGGGTTTCCGGCGCTTCGCGCCTCCACCCGGAATGACGTTGTGGTGTTATTAGAAAGTTCTGCCTCGTCTTTTAATTACATCGACCAGATACCAGCTAAAAGCAAATTATGATTTCAGCCCGGATAATTCGCAACAGCGTAACTGTCGTAAATTATCTGTCCGAAGGACAGCCTTCAATCAAGGCACCATATGTAATGTTTATCGCTGGCAAAGGGCTCTCACCGCAACTTTAACGGTGAAGCTTCACAATAAATCTACTCGATTGTAAGCTGGGTTAAGAAGCTTCCAGCCGGGTGAGAGTTTCACCAATTAAATCTTCGACGGATTCAAAATCATTCTTCTTGCCGGCTTTGTGAACTTCTTTGGTTGCCCGGGACTTATTAAAGCCCAACCCGATCAACGCCTCTACTGCTTCTTCATAAATCTTTTGTTTTTGAGGGCTTACGTCAGCCGTCTGTTCGGGCAGTTTCTCGGCCATTTCCAGGACTAAACGCCGGGCTGTTTTTTTTCCCACCCCGTGGATAGTCTGTAGCTTATCCAGGTCCTGATTGTGAACGGCCTGACGAAAATTCTTTGCCCCGAGATCCGACAGAATGTTCAGGGCCATGCTTGGCCCAACTCCTTTCTGAGGCAAAAGCTGGCGGAAAAAATCCCGGTTTGAACGATTAATAAACCCATACAACTTCAGGGCGTCCTCGCGCACGTATTGATGAGTGTAAAGCTTTATAGTTTCCCTGGCCGGGGGAAACTCCGGGCGTTCGCTGTCAATAATAAACAGCTCAAAAGCAATCCCACCGGCTGTCTCCACGATAGCTCGGTCTTTGCCCTTCTCAATCAATTTGCCAGTTATATAAGAATACATCCAAAAAACTCCTCTTAGCAGTTGTCGTTCAAAATGGATTTTATTTCTTCCAACACATTCTCAAGCCGGGCCCGCGGCACGGCACAGCCGGCCGCACGGGCGTGCCCTCCGCCCTCATAGCGGGCCAGCAAATTACCGTAGTGGACGGGGCACTTGTCTTCGGACAAAAACATATTAAATCCCAGGCCCAGCTTCACTTTCTCCCGGTTCAAATCTTTAATCCGTAAAAGCGAATGCGACTTTGGAGCCAGGATAAACGGGATAAACTTATTCTGGCATAATTCACGTTCTACCGGGGACAGCTTTCGGTAGTCCAGGATAAGTAGCCCCGCTTCCTTCTTTAGTGCTTTTTTAATTATTTTTTTGCTTTTTGTAAGATCTTGTTTGAAACTGGTAACAAGTGGTTTAAATGCCGGATGTTTAAGTACTACTTCAGGTTTACCGCTGTTCAGTAAATTTATCATTAATTGATTTTCAGCAACGCTATGTTCTTTTAACGGATGAGCATCAATCAAAAAACTGAGAAGAACCGCACCTTCGGGTGACTTGATGTCCTCAGGCTGAAAATTAGCACTGTCAACGCGATCTGTTTCAGCTAACAGTTTTTCCAGACCGGCAAAACGTGCTGCTTCTCCTTGATTTTTGTAGTAATTATAAATTGTCCGGGCGGCACTGGGGGCTTTCGGATTGTAGCGTCCCTCGAACTGGGCGGGAACCGGATTACTGGCGTGATGATCAAACCAGAGTCCACACCCCTCCAGGAAAGGCAGATTCACTACAATGTCCACCTGGCAGGGCTGAAATTCCCCTTCACGGATATCCTCGTGAGGGACAAATTTGACTGTTCCTATTTCGTGGACCCGTTTCAACAAAACAGCAGAAACCAGGGCATCCAGGTCAGAATTTGTGACAACTCGTTTTAGTATTGATTCCCGCATAGATTTAATTACCGTTGAATATAAAAAGGTTAAATCAATTTCCCTGACACCGGAACATTCTATCACACAAAAAATAAGTTAGAAATATAATTAACTTCAACTTTTTCTTTTTGCCAACTCAGCAAATAAACTGGCAACGGAGCAAAAAATAGAAACTAATATTTTTTACCGGCAATCTGGTTGACGAATCAGGGGGTTTCGTGATTATAATTATTCGTGTATATAAAAACTTTAAAGGAGGCTAAAAAGTGGCTGAAACAGATATAATTAACCAGCGTGACCCTATTCCAAGTGATCCAGACGATTCGCTTTATCATACCAACCTTTTTCTCACCGATGCTCAATTAGAAGCAGAAATTGAAAAATGTGAATACTGTGAGGAAAAACCCTGCCGGGACGGCTGTCCCTCGGATTGCTCCCCGGCCGATTTTATTAAGGCGTCCGAAGTGGGCAATCCTTCCGACATCCGCCGGGCCGCCGCCCTGATTATGACGCTTAATCCTTTCGGCGGTGTCTGCGGCCTGGTCTGTCCCGATAAGCATTGCATGGCCCAGTGTACCCACAAGGATTTCGACTCGCCGGTGAACATTCCGGCAGTGCAGGCAACTCTAATTCAAAAAGCAAAAGATATGGGCGTGATGCCCGAGCTAGACTCGCCGCCCGCCGACAAAGAAGATATTGCCGTTGTTGGTTCCGGTCCCACCGGCATGGGAGCCGCCGCCCTGCTCTCCCAGCGTGGTTACTCGGTCAAGATTTTTGAAGAGGCCGACGAACCGGGCGGCATGTGCCGCTTAATTCCCGAATTTCGGTTGGCCCCGGAAGTACTGCGGAGTGACATTGAGTGGCTGATGGAGCTGGATAATATTGAACTGGAATTGAATCACCCGATTACCGACCCGGAATACCTGTTAGAGGAAGATTTTGCCGCAGTAGTCGTGGCCACCGGGCTCTGGAATCCCCTCTACCCGGGAATTCCCAACGAGGAACAGGGGATTGCCGGCCTGGAATTTCTTGAGAATCCCGAGGAATTTGTTCTCGGCGACAACGTGGCAGTTGTCGGAGGTGGGGCAACCGCTTACGATTGCGCAATGACTGCCCAGGTCCAGGGGGCTGACCGGGTAGAGATGTTTTCGCTGGAAAAACTCAGTGAAATGCCCCTGACCGACCGGGAAATGGAAGAACTTACGGAAAGTGGAATTGATGTCAACGGTCGCATCCAGGTCGACACAATTCACACGGATGGCGGCAATGAAGTATCTGGAATTACAACCCGTAAAATTAAACTGAACGCCGATGAATTCAGCTTAGAAGCACTGGAACCAATTCCTAACACAGAAACGACCCGCAACGATATTGACACGGTAATTTTTGCTATTGGCGCAAATTCTAAAATGAAGAAAGTGGACAACAAGAACGTCTTCTACGCAGGTGATTGTATCGAAGGCCCAACTACGGTAGTCGAAGGCTCCGCCGCCGGTAAAAATGCGGCCGAACAGGTGGACAGCTATTTGGAAGATGAATCAATTCCTACCTTTGAACGGGCGGAAAATGGCTGTCTGAAGAGTAAAATTGAAATTCCGGGATTTGATTATCACCCGGTCCCCCTGAAAACCGAGTTTTTTGGAATTGAACTTGAGCATCCGTTCTTGCTCTCAGCCGCTCCACCTACGGACGGCTACGATCAGATGAAGCAGGCTTATGAAGCGGGCTGGGCCGGCGGTATTATGAAAACTTCTTTTGCCAGCGGTCCAATTCACATACCCGAGCACTACATGTTCGAGTACGACAAACGGACGTTTGCCAACTGCGACAACGTCTCCGGCCATCTGCTCGACCGGGTCTGTGAAGAAGTCTCCCGTTTGCGCAACGAGTTTCCGGATAAACTGACTGCCGCTTCTACCGGAGGACCGGTTACCGGTAACGACAGCGAGGACAAGGAACAATGGCAGGCGAACACAGAACGACTCGAAGCTGCCGGCGCTAAATTGATTGAATACAGCCTTTCCTGTCCCCAGGGAGGCGAAGGAACCGAAGGAGACATCGTCGCCCAGAGCGCTGAGCTCTCCGCCAAAATTGTCGACTGGATTCTCCAGGAAAGTGACCCCTCCGTGCCCAAGTTGTTCAAGTTAACGGGGGCAGTGACAGCGATCGAAACTATAGTTAACGAACTGAAAGAAGTTTTTAAACGTTATCCGGAGCAAAAAGCCGGTATTACTCTGGCCAACACCTTCCCCACTCTTGCTTTTCGCAAGGGTGAAAAAGAGGTGTGGGAAGACGGAATTGTCGCCGGAATGAGCGGCCAGGGTGCTTTGAACATCAGCTACCACTCCCTTGCTAAAGCCGCTCCACTGAACGTAGCTATTTCCGGTAACGGTGGTCCGATGAATTATAAAGCGGCCGCTAATTTCCTCGCCCTTGGTTGCCAGACCGCCCAGTTCTGCTCGATGCCCACCGCTATGGGGTATGACATCGTAAATGACCTCACTTCCGGAGTTAGCCACCTCATGGCCGAAAGAGAAATTGAGTCCATGGACGAGTTAGTTGGTATTGCCCTGCCCGATCCGATTCGGGACTTTATGGACCTGGACGACGAAAAACGGATTTCCGACCAGGACCAGGACCTCTGCGTGCAGTGTGGTAACTGTACCCGCTGTCCTTACCTGGCGATCGAAATGGACGAGGACGATTATCCGGAGACCGATCCGGAACTCTGCATCGGCTGTGGAATGTGCGTGAAACTCTGCCCGGTTGACGCAATTGAACTGCGCGAACGGACAGCGGAAGAAGCAGAAATGCTCTCAGAGAGTTAAACAGATTTCTATTTTTCACTGTTTTTGTGAATTTACAAAACTCAAGGAGGCTTAGCGATGGCTGAATATCTGATTGCAAACGGTAGAGTGGTAACTCTCGGGGAAACTGACCAGGTAATTGAAGACGGTGCTATCCACGTTAAGGATGGCAAAGTTGAACAGGTCGGAAAAACTGAACAACTAAAACGAGAAACTGACTGCCCGGTGCGAATTGACGCTGAAAACCAGGTGGTTATGCCCGGTTTCATCTGCGCCCACCACCACCTGTACAGCACTATGGCCCGGGGTTTTGCTCCGCCCGGTGAACCGGCTTACACTTTCGAAGAAATTCTCGAACGACTGTGGTGGAAATTGGATCGGGCGTTGACCGAAGAAGCGGTTCGCTACAGCGCCTATATCCCGCTGATCGAATGCATTAGAAACGGAACAACCACATTCGTCGATCACCACGCCAGTCCATCCTGTCGGAACGGGAGCCTGGATATTCTGGCTGATACAGTCGAAGAGGCCGGACTTCGGGCATCTCTCTGCTACGAGGTCTCCGACCGGAATAAGGAAGCCGCCGGTGTTGAAGAAAACCGGCGATTTCTGGATTCACTCGAAAAACGTGACTCCGACTTTTTACAGGGAATGGTTGGAATCCACGCCTCCCTTACCGTTTCCGATGAAACCCTGGCCAGGTGTCGGGAGGTCGCCGATGAATTTGACGTGGGCTACCATTCACACGTGGCCGAGGGCATAGAGGACCAGGAAGATTCGTTGGAAAAATACGGCCAGCGGACGGTAGAACGCCTGGTGGAGCGGGATATCTGTGGAGAAGATTCCCTTTTCATTCACTGTGTGAACATCGACGAAAATGAAATGGATTTAATCGAGGAAACGGGGACAAACGTAGTCCACAACCCGGAATCCAACATGAACAACGCAGTCGGAGTGGCTCCCGTTTTGGAAATGATGGACCGCGGCATTACTGTTGGCCTCGGAACCGATGGAATGGCTTCGGACATGCCATCACAGATGCGCTGTGCGCATCTTCTGCATCAACTGGATAAATCCGACCCGCGGGTCGCTTTTGTTGAGGCTCCCGAAATGATGCTCCGGAACAACGCCAAAATTACCAATCGCTTTTTTCCGGTTGAACTGGGAAAAATTGAACCGGGTGCTGCGGCTGACTTTGCTATCATGGACTACTCGCCTCCAACTGAATTTAACGGAGACACTTTCCTCGGTCATCTGATTTACGGGCTCGTGGATGCCACAGTGGACACGACCGTGGTTGACGGCCAGATACTGATGGAGAATAAGGAGCTGGCTGTTTTTGATGAGCCTGAGATAGCTGCCCGCTGTCGGGAATTAACTTCCGAGGTCTGGGACAGGATAGAATAACTTTCGCTTCCCTGTAACTGGCTTTTCCGAATCGGGGATTTCATACATTAACTTTTTTCTCCGTTTGAGGAACGTATTAAAATGCGTAAATTAAGTCTCTCCGAGATTAGCTCCGGAGATGAACTGGCTGTTGACGTAAAAATCCAGTCCGAACATCCCGGGACACTTTACAGGCTCCGGCTGGAGACAGGTCATGAACTTACGCGAACTGATCTCAAACGGCTTAAAAAACTCGGCCACGAATACGTGTTTGTCAAAGATTCGGCGACTGAAGACCTGGACCACTACATTTACGACCGCGACCTTGCCGCGGCCGAAGAAAAAGTTTCTCGCAGTATGAAAAACATCACGGACAACCTGGAACAGGGGAATTTTGAAAGCGTGGATTCCAGGGCCGCTGCTGAATCAATAAATGGACTTATTTCTCGGCTGAGAGACTCCGAGGCTATGATGGCTTTTACCAGCCTGAAATCACACGATGATTATACGGCCAAGCACAGCCTTGATGTAAGCCGGCTTACGCTTTCTTTTGTTCTTTCACAAGAAGAAAAATTCTTAGAAATAGTCCGAAGTAATACGGCCGCTTCAAGCTCTTACGTAATTAAATACTGGCTGGAAGACCTGGGACTGGGGGCACTGCTTCACGACATTGGCAAATGGAAAATCCCCCGCTCCCTGCTTACAAAATCAGAAAAACTCGATCAAGCCGAGTGGGAAGCAATAAAAAAGCACCCGAGTTACGGTCATAACTTGCTGAAAAAATTACGCCGTAAAAATATTATCCGCCCCACAGTCTGCCAGGCAGCTTTAACACATCACGAAAAATACGGAGGAAACGGTTACCCAAGAGGTAAAAAAGGAAATAATATTCATCTTCACGGCAGAATCACGTCCCTGTGCGACGTTTATTCTGCGCTAACTTCCAACCGTGCTTACAAAGTCGCAATGTCTCCGAACCGGGCCCTGGAAACAATGGACTCAATGATGAAGGAAGAAGCCCATTTTGATCCCGATATTTATCGACTATTTAAGAAATTTATTACTCCTTTCCCTATTGGGCAGGAAGTAGTTCTGGACAACGGCACAAAAGGGGTAGTTTGTGAGATAACTGATAACCCTGAAAAACCTTATGTCCGTGTTCTTTACAAAGGTAACGAGCGACTGGCTTCCCCGAAGGAAATTCGAGCCAATACTAAAGATGGCCCCGGGATAATTAATTAAATTCCTTCCGATGTGGTTGACAGTCCGGTCAAAAAAGAATAAAGTTTACCAATTTTAACCTGATTAATTTATCTTAAAATAGAGGGATCGTTATGAATTCTACTGTTAAACGAATAGTGTTTGTTGTTGCTGTCTTAGTTCTTACTCTGGTAATTTATCAGTATATTAATAAGGGTCAGCAGTTTCACAAACCAACCTGGTCGGGATTTGTCCGCCAGATTGAAGAAGGAAACGTCCAGGCCGTAACTATTACTTCCTCCCCGGAAGGTAATCCTAAAAAAATAACTGGTATGTACGCAAAACCGGTTAACAATAAGTATTCTCGTTTTAAACTCGCTCCCCTGACTCTTCCCGGTTCCGGCGATCAAATCGTCCAGCAAATGCGTGAGAATGATATTGAAATTAAAACTGACGTGGACGAAGAATCCTGGTGGACAATGCTGCTGGTCAATTCTCTTCCCGTCCTGCTCATCGTTGGTATCTGGCTCTATTTTATCTACCGGACCCGCAAAAGCATGGGGGGCGGTGGAATGATGGGAGTCGGAGAAAGTAAAGCGGAACTGTACGACGAAGAGACTCCCGATGTCACTTTTGAAAACGTCGCCGGATATTCAGGTCCAAAAAATGAAGTCCAACAGGTAATTGAATTCCTGAAGAACCCCGATAAATTTGATCGCCTGGGCGGGGAAATTCCAAAGGGCGTCCTGATGGTCGGTCCCCCGGGAACCGGAAAAACCCTGACTGCCCGGGCAATTGCCGGGGAAGCCGGGGTCCCGTTTCTCTCCACGGAAGGATCCGACTTTATGGAAATGTTCGTCGGAGTGGGAGCCAGCCGGGTACGCGATCTCTTTGAACGAGCCAAGGAACTTTCACCGGCAATTATATTTATCGACGAAATAGATTCGGTTGGTCGAAAACGTGGCGCCGGGCTTGGCGGCGGCCACGACGAAAGGGAACAGACTCTGAACCAACTGCTCTCGGAGATGGACGGTTTTGAACCCAACGCCGGCGTGATCCTTATTGCTGCCACTAACCGTCCGGATATCCTCGATCAGGCGCTTCTGAGAGCCGGCCGTTTTGATCGCCAGGTTACCTTTGAGATGCCAACGCTCGAAGAAAGAAAAGATATCTTGCACCTCCACGCCGAAAACAAACCCCTCGCCGGGGACGTGGAGCTTGACAAAATTGCCAGCGGCACCCCGGGTTTTTCAGGCGCCGACTTAAAAAATCTGCTCAACGAAGCAGCACTGCTGGCCGGTGAAAAAGAAGTCGATGAAATTACCAACGAAATCGTCGAAGAAGCCCGGGACAAGGTGCTGATGGGCTTACGTCGGGAGGAGATGGCGATCAGCGAAGAAGAAAAAGAGACCATGGCCACCCACGAATCCGGCCACACTCTCGTTGCCTTTCTCTCCGAGAACACCGACCCCGTCCACAAGGTAACCATTATCCCCCGGGGCCGCGCCCTGGGAGCCACCCAGCAACTTCCCCTGGAAGAAAAGAAAATGTATACTCGGGAACAACTGATGGGACGTCTATCCGTGCTGATGGCGGGTCGAGTCGCCGAAACTCTCAAAAAAGATACGGTCACTAACGGGGCTCAGGATGATTTACGGCGAGCAACAAAAATGGCTCGCAAAATGGTTCTACAGTGGGGCATGAGTCCTGAAATTGGTAACGTTGCTTTCCAGGACGGAGACGACAACGTCTTTCTTGGCGAAGAAATGGGCCACAAGCGTGAATACAGCGAGGAAACTTCCCAGAAAATTGACGAAGCTATAAGTAAAATTGTTGAAGAAGCAACTGAAGAGGCTCGTCAACTAATGGTGGAAAACGAAGGCAGTCTTGACCTGTTGGTTGAAGTTCTCTCTGAAAAAGAGACCCTGAACGCGGAAGAAATTACCTCCCTGATCGAAGAGGGCGAACTACCACCGCAAGAGGAAGAGAAGAAACCAAAATCTCAAGAAGAAACTGAAAAAACAGAATCTTCGCCGGCGGAAGAAACCGCGACTACCGGCAACGATTCATCGGAAGAGGACGGGCCCTCTCAGGCCTCCGAAACTGATGACGATAACCCTGATCCCCGGGACATTGAAGAATTCAAGGAAACTGTAGAGGAAGCCAAACAAGACCTTGACATCCCACCCGAGGATAAAGATGAGACTGACGCTTCTTAGCTCGCTATTTTCAGTTGCCCTGATTTCGGTTTGACGGGGAGCTAAATTACCTTGTATAAAATCTACATAACCGGCTGTGCCCGTTCGGGAACAACTCTCCTTCAGCAAATGATGTACGCTTTCCGGAACATGCATATCGTCGGACCCGAACATTTTATTGACGGTTTTCTAAAAGACGAAATCCGCCAGCTCCCCCGCCACCAGCACGTGGTTATCAAGCGTTCCCGGAGCTGTTTATCCGGAATTTATCCCGCGGAATTCACTCAGAATGACGAAATGAGTATTGAAGATTATCGGGAACAACTCCTGCAGATTATCCAGAAATTGAACCTCAGGCTTCTTGATATTTTCCGGGACCCCCGGGACGTCCTTACCAGCCGCCACCACTCCGACCCCGATTCCTACTACGTTAGTTTTGAGCGGTGGTATGGACATCACTGTGATATCCAGTGGCTGCAACAGCGGTGGGATAAATTTCTCCAGGTGAAATTTGAAAATCTACTCCGTTCTCCCAACCGGGTCCAGGATAAAATAAGCAACCACTTCAATCTGAAGAAAAAGGCTGAATTTTCGGATTATCCCGAGTTTATCGAAAAAAGCAGTCTGCCGGAGAATCAACGGAAAGCTTTAAAAGGATTTCGAAAACTGGATCCGGAAAAAATTGGCCGGTGGCGGGAAACTGATCCGGAATATATCCTTGAATTAACCAAAAACTATCCCCAGCTTCTGGACCTGCTGATAGAATACGACTATGAACCCGATAAATCCTGGCAGGAAAAACTTATCGTTGAATAATTATTAATCCTCCCCCGGACGAGGAAATGTAACCGAACTCTTCAAGCCTGGAGGTCCATTAACGCTCCCAGCATTTCGTCCCGGGTTTTCACTGCTGCAAGGTTGGCGGAATTCATGTGTTCACTGGCAGTCTGTTCGACCACTTCCCGGGCCGGGCTGACGTTTGACCCCTGCTGCGGTTGTTCATTTTGACCGGCCTGCCTCAACGTGGTCTGAACTCCTCCGGTCGGATCTTCCTCCTGATGGGTTCGACGAGCCCTGTAGCCATCTGTATTTAAATTGGCAAGATTATGGGCCGAAACTTCCTGCCTCCGGAAAGCAGTCTGGATTCCGCTGAGGGAAGTTGAAAAAGTGTTCAAAAAGAAAGCCTCCTTGCCGTTCGCAAAAATTACCCCCCTAACCTCTTATTAACTATCCAACAAGATCTTATAATTATCAAGCTTTATTCTACCTAACCGGGAGCGTTAACATTACACAATGAGGCAAAAAAAAGTCCATTATTTATTTCTTATTGGCCTGGTTCTTTTCTTAATTGGAACCGGTATCTACCGCATTTTTCACCGGTCAACAAAAAAACCATTAGAGGCTCGCTTTGCGACCATGGGAACCCGGCTAGCCCTGACCACCTATCCGGACAATAAACGAACAAATCGAGCGGTAAACCGAGCTTACCAGGAAATTGAACGCTTAAACAGCCAGTACTCTACTTATATTGACTCCAGCCTTACTTCCCGGGTTAACCGCCGGGCTCCCCGGCCGGTAGAAGTAACCACCGAGTTTGTTCGTCTGCTCAACCAGGCTAAAAAATTATACCGGCTCACTGATCAGCAATTTGACCTTACCGTCGGTCCCCTGGTTGAACTCTGGGGATTCTACCGCCAGAAAAAACACTTCCCGCAAAAAAGTAAAATAGAAGAAGCCCGGGCCCGGGTTGGCCTCAACAAAGTCCACGTAAACCAGCAGTCCGTCCGGCTGAAAAAACCGGGAATGAAACTTGATTTCGGAGCCTTGGTCAAGGGATACGCCGTTGACCGGGCGGCTCAAATTCTCCGGGAGCATGGCTGTGAAAATTTCCTGATTAACCTCGGCGGAAATATTCGAGCGGAAGGAGTTAACACTAAAGGTAATCCATGGAAAATTGGGCTCCGGGACCCCCGCTCCCCTTCAACTACTAACGGTGAAATTCAACTCCGACAGGGAGCCGTGGCCACCAGCGGGGACTACGAACAAATGTTCATCCATAACGGTAAGAGATATTCACATATTATTAACCCGCAAACCGGCTACCCGGTCCAGGCCCGGGCGGCGGTAACAGTTATCGCCAGAAATGCGCTCACTGCTGACCTCTATTCAACGGCCCTTTTCCTTACAGGTCTTCAACCCTATTACCAAAAAAACAATAAAATACAGGGCGTGCTAATAGCCAACACAACCGGCAAACAGTTAAACTATTTCTTGACCCCGGGTTTTAAGGATAAACTGGCCACCCCACCCGACTTCGATTATAATCTAAAGCAATAGCTTCGACAATTTATTCCATTCCCGCCGCGACAAGCCCCCGTTCTTCAATAAACGGATACAGGGGGAACTCCGCGGTTAACTGGCTAACCTCTTCTTCCACCCGGGCATGAATTTCGATATCTTCGGGGTTAGAAACAATCCGGTCAATCAGGTCCGCGATCTCTTCCATCTGGGGTTCTTCCATTCCCCGCGTAGTTACCGCCGGCGTACCCAGGCGAATTCCACTGGTAACAAATGGCGAACGAGTTTCACCGGGAACCGTGTTTTTATTTGCGGTAATTCCCACCTCATCGAGGATATTTTCAGCCTTCTTGCCGGTTATTTCCTTGGGATTAAGATTAACCAACAGCAGGTGGTTGTCGGTTCCTCCGGAAACTATGTGAAAACCACGTTCGTCAAGCTCCTTCCCCAGCCTGACGGCGTTCTTCTTAATTTGCTGTTGATACTCAATAAAATCCTCAGACAGGGCTTCTTTAAAGGCCACGGCCTTGGCCGCTATCAGGTGCATCAATGGTCCACCCTGGATCCCCGGAAAAATAGCGCTGTCAATTTTCTCGGCTAAATCTTCATCATTAGTTAAAATCAACCCACCCCGGGCGCCCCGCAGAGTCTTGTGGGTGGTCGAAGTCACCACGTCCGCCTCCGGGAAAGGATTTGAGTGGTTTCCGGTCGCCACCAGCCCGGCGATATGGGCAATGTCTACGACCAGGTAAGCATTGTGTCTGTCAGCCACTTCGCGAAAAGTCTCAAAAGGAATTTCCCGGGGATAAGCGCTGTATCCGGCGACAATTAAATCCGGGTCGGCCTGCTCGGCGCTGGCAAACAGATCCGCGGCTTCAATCACTTCAGTTTCTTCGTTCACCCCGTAGTGTTCAACGTCATAAAGTTTACCGCTAAAACTGACCGGCGCCCCGTGGGAGAGATGGCCGCCATGACTTAAATCCATGCTCAAAATTTTATCGCCCGGCTCGATTAAGGCCATGTAAGTGGCCATATTAGCGCCGCTGCCCGAGTGCGGCTGGACGTTGGCAAATTCGCAGTCAAACAGCTCACAGGCCCGGTCAATTGCCAGTTGCTCGACCGTGTCCATGTTCTCACAGCCGCCGTAATACCGCTTACCGGGATATCCCTCGGCGTATTTGTTAGTCATCACCGACCCTGCCGCCTCCAGCACAGCCCGACTGACAAAATTCTCCGAGGCAATCAATTCAATATTATTCTCCTGGCGCTTCACCTCTTCCCCCAGCGCTTCAGCTACTTTAGGATCAACTTTTTCAACAGGCTCAGTAAACAATGATGGTCATCCCTTCTTTAAATAAAATAACAGATTACATTATAGTTCATAAAATTTGCGTATCCTCGCAATTGCGCAATTTCACAATTGCGGGGATTGGTGTTGATTGGACTGGTCACGAGAGCAAAGTTATTTTAACATAGTTAAAAGAAGCTTGCTAACCTGATTACTCAAGACAGCCTGGCTGTCGTGAATTAATCACCCAAAGGGACGCACTCAATCGAGCACCGGTTGGCATCTAATAACGTCTGAACAGTATTAAATCGCATTGTATAAGTCACGCATAAAGGATTTTGTTACTCGATTGAAGGCGTGGTTAGTCCAGCACACAAATCAGTTAAAATTTAAGTTAATTTACACTCTGTACTTTAAATTGTCAGTATTACAACTTGATTTAATTGCCGCTGCTGATTTGAGTGCTGTATCGTAGATATGAATTATTAACGAAAATTACATTTTTCGTGAATAATTCGGACTAAAAATTTACACCGCTAAGGAGGTGAATTAAGGATGCGTCTTTCCAATTACAATTTTGGGCAAATAAAGATAGACGGTGAGAAAGAAACCAGTGATTTCATTCTCCACGAGGACTGGAAGCACGGCTGGTGGCGGAAGAGTGGTCATCAAGTAGTGCCGGCCGATTTAGAAAAAATTGCCGACCGAAAGCCGGATAAAATAATTTTTGGAGAAGGCTCCAGCGGTCGGATGGGAGTTACCGCCCGGGCCCGAAGTTTTCTGGAAGAAAAAGGGATAGATTTTGAAAGTTACACCACAGACAAAGCCACCGACCGGTTCAATAAGCTTGAGGAGGAAGGAGCTGACGTAGCGGCTGCCTTTCACCTCACCTGTTAACCGGCAGTTGGGAATTAATATGGGTTAAATATTCAGCCGCCAGCCGGTGGCGGGGTTGTAAATCAAGCACTTCCTGCACCCGGTCCCGGGCTCTTTCCCAGTAAGTCAGTTTCATCTCGACACAGGCCAGCCAGAGTAAATTATTGAGGTTATCTGGCCGGGCCCGGCGGACCCGCAAAAATTTCTCAAGAGCCCGGTTAAACTTCCGGTTGCGAAACGCTTCGATACCTTCCCGGTAAGTGGAAATAACGTCCATATCCCGGCCCGGGTACCTGTTTTTGACCTTTCTCACCGGCGTTGAATCCCCGGCTGTTCCCGGTCCCCCCGGCACATTTCTGGTAGAGGGCCGCTTCAGCTCGGTATCAGCCTGCAATCGCCATTTTTCACGGCGGCAGAGACGACAAAATTGTCGGTAAGAATTTTCCGGAAGACGTTTATAATATTCAAGCCAGCGACCGGTAACTTCCACCCCCAGCCGGGGCAAAAAATTCACCATAACCTCACCCCGAAAGCGGGCAAATTCAGAACTACGACCGTAAAATTTTTGGTCGAAGACAGATGTTATTTTCCCGTTTTTTCTCTGCCAGCCGGTCAACTGCAAACTTAATTTTTTGCCCCTTTTTGAAAACGAACCGGTTAAAACAAAATCCACGGGCATGACCCGGACTAATTTCGCCACGTTCTCTCCCCGGGTAAAATCAAGCTTCTCCCAACCGTAATCGATCAACAGGGAATAAAGTTCCGCGCGGCCCACCACGGTCACCTGGTTCAACTCGCCCAGATCTTTGTCAAGCGCCCGTTGAAGAACACAGGCAGTCTGCTCTTTGGTCCTGCTCGGGCCATCAAAACCCTGAAGAGGAGCGACTGTGACCAATACAATTTCACCCGGGGCCCGAAGCTCCAGTTCGGGAATTTTTATCGGTTCGTCTGCATAAACCGGATCCAGACATACCAGGAAAAACAGAAGTCCCGGAATAATTATCCAGTTGACACAGCCCGGTCGCCTCTCAGTCAGAAATCGCAAAATATCACCAGTCCTGTTCAGAAACTAATTCCCCGCTTCCATTCCCGCCTCATACTGCTGTTGATGCTGACGGGTAGTTTGTTCCTCTTCTTTAGAAACCCGGGGATCTTTTGCACCACAGCCAAGCACTCCCAGGACAAATAAAAACAAACACGCCAGGCCAACTAACTGCTTTCCACTGAACTTAAGCATCGGAAAACCTCCTTAAATTATTGATAATTCAATTCTTCCATTACTTGGCCACAGATCTGCCAGAATTTACGGCGAGTTTCATCACCCAGTTTTTTGCGTCCTCTGCCAATCCGGCCGGGATCCGGGGATTCTACTTCCTTCATAATTTCCCGGGCCCGGGTAGCAGTTTTCTCTTTCCCTTCTTCCCGGCTAAGCTGTCCCAGCAAATCAGTCAGTGTTTTTTTCGGGTGTTTTACCAATTTTTCGTATTTTACCTCCGCGTATTTTTCAGGATACCGCTTGCCAAACCTGATTCCCGTGCTAACTCTTATTCCCCACCGCCGGATAACGTCCTCAACCTTTTCAGAAGTCCAGCTTCTCTCCTTCAAAGAAGCAACAGTATCAAGTCCATGCCGGACCAGGTGGATAAACTTACACTCCGGGAACCACTTCAGGAGGATATCCAGGTTATTGACGTAATGAGGGGTTTTGCTAATCCAGTATTTCTTCCCGTCCATCTCAGTATGCCGGGCAAATAAAGTTTCCACATAATTTCTGAGGTCAGCGTCAGTCATACCCTCCACAGAATTCTGGAGAAATTCGTGCGTAACGTCCCGAAAAAACCCGGTTTCAAAATTTATATAATGTTCTCCGTGATCATATCTTTCATAACCTGCCTTATCTTCCGGCCAGACAGGATGCGGTAATTTCTTGGACCACTCGTAGGCGTAACGATCATAGTCTTTCAAACGCTCCTCCCAGCTCATCTCCTTTTCCTGATAAAAGGAGCGGCAAAGTTTAATTACAAAATCCGTCTCGTAAATGGGAGATATTTCCGGATGATGACCGATCATATCCACCAGCATTGTAGTTCCGGAACGGCCGGCACCACCGAGAAACATCGGCGGAAATTTCTTAATATTATTGGAATTAAACTTTGAGCCAGAATTAATTATGTTTTTATTCACCCGATTTTTTCTGCGCCACTTACAAGTTCAAGAGATTATTATCCTGATACTACCCAGAAATACATATACAAAAGTCAATTACTCAAGTACCGGAATAGAGGACATAATTTTTAATTTGATCTTGTCCGGCTTGATTTCCAGGGCTTTCAGAAGGGAGACAAAACGTCGCCCGTCCCCGGAAACCATATTCAATGCGTAAAACCAGCCGGGTTTAATCCTGGTAACTTGTTGGTAAAGACTTGAAGAAAGACCCGGAATAGGAAAGACTTTGGCAAGGCTTTTTGTATTAAGGCGAAAAATCCCGCCTTTCTGTATCGCATTACTCCGGCGAAAGGCCCACAGGGCTTCCCGTCCTCGACGCGATTTTAATACCCACACCTGCTTGTCCCCGCCCCGGGAGCTTAGTGTCCTCAGGTTCAGGGAAGTGCGCGGTGCGATTTTAATTGCTCTGGTATTAAAAGCATAAAGAAACTCGCTGAACCCGGTAATACGACTCAATTTAAACTTACGATGGATATCCGGAGTAAAAATCAGTTCCAGATCAGGACTGACCAGTTTGAAATGGTGGCCGGATATTGAGTGCTTCCCCTGGATTTCGAGTGAAAAACTTGCTTTCCCTCGTCCCTCTTTTACCACAAAATCCTGATGGCTGTAGAACAACTGCAAATTTTCAGTCTGTCTAAACAACTCCCGAAAATAAGTTAACATCCCCTGTATTTTTTTCGCTTGGCCCCCGGCTGTTTTAAAACGTAGATTCTGATGGATAATCCCCTTCAGTGCGGTTAAATCCTGGAGTGAAACAGCTTCCCAGAAATTAACCGTTTGTCTTCTCAAATGTTGTTTGACGGGTAAATTGTGATAAATAATTTTTCCAGGTTTATAAACAGAGCCGATTATAGTATCCCCGGTCCAAGCAATAAGCCAGGGAATGACTACCTGTTCCGACTTTGAGCTCAGGTTAATTCGGGCTTCCCAGTCTCTGTCTTCGGAAACCTGTTCCCAGGTAATTCCCCGGTTCAAACTAATTGCCACGCCCTTAACTTGTTGTTTTGAGCGAACTGTGCCTAAAAGTCGAAGAACCGAGCCCTCATTGAGCTGATTACTAAAAACATGAAGAGGAAATTTACCCGAAACGGCCGCCTGACCGGCCTCGGACAACACCACAGGGACTGTACCGGAATTATAGTTAACCGGCAGTATCTGTTCGGAGTCCGGATGCCGTAAAGTAAGCAAAAGATAGTGAGTATCCGAACGAGTTCCCGAATCATCGGCCGCTTGAAAGTACAACTTAATCTCTCTCTGTTGACCCGGTGAAACAGTATCCGGCTTTAATTCTACTTGCCATTTTTTTCTCCCCCGGATTGGCAGCGTTTCCCCGCCTCGACCAGCAGTAACACGGGCAAGCGTAGTTCCTTCTTCCCTGACTCGGACCTCGCCTTTTATGGCCAGAGTCCGGGGACGATAATAATCAACCCGGGCCCGGTAGCGATGTTCGCCGGCAGTATCAACAGCACTCTCGTCTACCTGCAGACCAGTGAATTCCGGTGGAAGCAACAACTCTTTTTTTGCCTCGGTTTTATTTTGCTCCATTTTTTGTTTCGATTCTTTATTTATCTGAGTCGTGGTGTCTGGGGTCCGAGCTCCAAAACCAACATTACCCCGGATACCCTCATTCAAATTAATAAACCGGGTAGGATCAAACAGACTGCGGAAATTTACTTCGCCCTCCAGAACTGAACAGGAAGTTTTCCCTTCCTCCACTTCACAGCTAAATGTTGTTCCCCGGACACCGGCAACAGCAGTATGTGATTCAAGTTGATAGCTAACTTCATGGTTCTTAATTTTGCGCAGAGAATTAAAAACTTTTCCCCTGTACATTTTTAGCTTAATCTCGTTTAACTGTTTCTCACGCACCCGTCTTAAGATTCCCTGCCGATCAATCTGAGTCGACTGCTTTCTTATTAGCTTTTCAACTTTTATTTCTGTTTTTTCGGTCAACTCCACCAGGCTTATCCCCGGTATCTCCAATTTGAGCTCATCTTTTTCCTCAGTAACGATTCGAGCCCCCTTATGTAATTCCATTCCTTTTTTCGCCGGCACCCATTTTTTAGCATCTTCTCGGAGAACATAAGGTTTCCCTCGGGCAGAAATTATTTTGAGAGAAAGTTCGGGTAGTTTAACTTTGCCGGTACGCAGGTAGGAAAGACCTCGTTTTTTGTCTAACTCCAGGTTTTGATTTGTTTCCATCGAGCGGGCGGACAGAAAAGTGGGATTAGTGATAATCAAACATACCCCTATAAGAATTGACGCTATACCTTTAGCCGCAGGCAAAATATAAGAAAAATTTTTCATTTCTGGCTCTCTGGTTTAATCTTTCGATCGGTCTGGAGTAATTCAAGAGGAAGTAATTTAATTTCAACTCTCCTGTTTAATTCACGATTCTCCGGCGAGTTGTTAGGTTTCTTAGGATGATAAGGACCAAATCCTCCGGCAACGAGCTGCTCACTATTAATGTTAGAGTGAGCTTCCAAAAATTCCACCACATTAACCGCTCGCTGGGCAGAAAGTCCCCAATTAGATTGAAATTTTCCCCCGCTCACCGGAATATTATCTGTATGTCCTTCCACCATAATCCGGTAATCTTCGAAATCACTGAGAATGGTAGTTAACTTCTTCAGGGTGGGTCGAGCCGAACTCTTTAATTTGGCTTCGGCCGGATCAAAAAGGATGGTACCTTTCAAAGTTACAGTCATCTGGCTGCCCTGCCGGGTCGTCTTGGCTTTTTTTACTTTTTCCAAACGCTCCTGAAGCTTTTCCAACTCAGTTTTTCTATTTTCAGTCAAAGACCGAACCGTCCGCAATTTCTGTTGCAGAGTGTCAATCCGATTATTTTTAAGCTTTAATTTATGCTGGGCAGTATCAAGCTGATCACGGCTGGTTTTTAACTTTCGTTGACAGGTATCAAATTGATCTTCTTTTCGGCTTAATTTTTTCTCCAGGGCATCTGATTTTTGCTTAAGCAATTTTTCAAGCTCAGAAAGCTGATCTTCTAATGACTCGATTTCTTTATTTTTATCAGCTAATTTTGACTTCATAGTCTTGAGACGGGTCCGCTGTTGGGGAACAGTCTCGCCCCGAAAAGATTTTAATCGCCTATTTTTTGTAGCCAACTTTTCTTTCAAAGTTTCTATTTTTTGTTTTCGGGTGGCGAGCAATTTATTAACCTCGGCCAGAGTTTTTCTGAGCCGTTCAACGGTGGGATAAACCGGGCGATCCAACTTATTTTTCTCAAGCTTACCTATTAACTTTTCTTGAGTAGCAAGGTGGGAACGCAAAGAGTTGTTCTTTGTCTGCAGGCGGGAATTTATTGATCCCAATTTCTCCAGTCGCTGCCGACAACTTTTTAGTTTTTTCTCTAATTTTTTGACCCGGGGCAAAGCTGTCTGAGTGGATTTTTTATCGCTCTTTTTTTCAGAGCCAGCCCACACTGTAACTGAAACAAAAGCCGTACTGCAGAGCAGAAAGAATATCGAAACTTTCCCCCAAATATTAAAGTCGGAATAAGATGATTTCAAAGTACTTATTCGGTGTCTCCGGGCACAGATTTAATCGGCGTATCAGCGGGTTGTTTGTAAAGAGAAGATTCAACTTCTGTATCCTCTTCAATACTCGTATCCGCCCCCACTTCACCAACTCCCGAAAATCCTTCGGAAGTGGGCAAAGCAGAACTATCAGAAGAGCTTGTAGCTTCCTCCGAAGTATCAATTAAACCAGTATCTACGGCTTCTTTTACTTTTTTCTTAGACGATTGAATTTCTGGGTCAGCTTCTTTGTCTGATACCACCGGAGCAGATTTTTTGTTTTTATCAGGCGAAGATTCAAAGTTCTTGAACTGGCGCTGATTTTCCAGGGTTGCACTGATAGAATCAAAAATCGACTGAACCTTTTTAGCATACACGGGGTTCCAGGTAATTTCAGTTTTTGAAGTAACTTTTCCACCATCAACTTCAAGCTGATAGATCCTCGTTAAAACTCTGGTTCGATTGCGCAAATCCAAGAAATTCAAATCAAGCCGTTGCTGAGAAGAACTGAACCAGCCAGCATCAGGTCTTTTCTTTAAAACGAGCTTATCCTGTGCACGGTTGTCAATAAAATAACCGTTATTGATAAATTTATTAGCAATTAAACTCTGAACATCCTTGCGAGCCATATGGATAGATTCAACGTTTAATTCGGGGCGACCGGATTGAGTTTCCAGGCGAAATTTTTTACCACACCCTACGAACATCCCACTAATCAGAAAAACAATCAATGAAAGATAAATTTTCCGAGACTGCATATTAACACCTTCTTTTGAAAAATATGATATAAATTGTTGGATCATTAGCTCAAATATTACCACCCACTCTACTGTTTGACAAGTATGAGTATAATTTTTCAGTGACAGGAACACTTCCATTAAAAGAAAGCCCACGTTAGAATAAGATGATTGGAATTATTTTCAAAAAAGTTTCAGGATTAAGATAATGAATTTTACTAAGATTAAATCCAGGCTAATCAATTTTACAAAAAGACTCAGTAATTCTTTGCGGCATATTTTTTATACTCTGCCGCGGGAATTTAAAAAGGGGTTCTTCGAGAAGGGATTAATCCTGAAAGCGGCGGCGTTAAGTTACACCACTGTTCTCTGCATTTTACCTTTGCTGGCGATTACTTTCTCGGTGGCAAATATAGCGCTGGCCCGGCTGGGACCGGATCAAACAAATAAATTAATTGATAATTTTTTGACTAAGTCAGTTCCGCAGGTCCGGCTGTTGAAGGAAAAAACACATGACCGGCTTGAGTCAAATATAGATAAAAAACTCGAACTTCTGCCGACAAAAGAAGAAATCCGGGAACGAATCAAAAATTTTATAAAATCAGTTGGGAGCGGTCAGGCGGGCTTAATTGGAACAGTTTTTCTTATTTTTCTTGCCGTTTCCATGGTAATTACCATGGAACACACCTTTAACGACATCTGGGCAGTTGCCAAGGGGCGCTCAATGCTGGTCCGGTTTACCGTATACTTTACTGTGATTATTCTCGGTCTGATTTTTCTCTCTACGGCGATAACTCTAACCGGCCGCTGGCAGAGTACTTTTCTGGCGCAATCGCTCAAAAAAATTCCCTATCTGACCCGGCTTTTTAATTTTCTCACACCGTTTGTTCTATTTTGGGTTATCCTTTCCTTTGTCTATGTAGCTCTCCCCAATACCAGGGTTAAAGTTCTCCCCGCTATTGCCGGTGGTATCCTGGCCGGGACTCTACTACAGTTGAATAATTTGCTGAACTCAATCTATATTGTGAACCTCGTGATGGCGAGTAAAATATACGGCGGACTGGGAATTTTGCCTGTATTTCTGTTCGGGCTCTATGTTTCCTGGTTAATTGTCCTTGCCGGCGGAGAGTTTGCCTATTCTTTGGAAAAAATAACAGGGGAAAACATCCAGCTTTGAGAAATATTTAATTTTTAAACCACCGTTCCCCGTTAAAAATTGCCTTGTCCGCAGCCGAATCCTGTTCCCCGGCTTCAACTATCCAGCGTTCCGGATGACATCCAGCATCTGCTCGCCCAGTTTGTCAACCTGCCACGGCAGAATAGGCCGGAATGAAGCCAGTTCCTCGAGGGTCGCCGGCGGATCAGCGGCGATCTTAGAGACCGTGTCGTTGGTCGCGATGAACTCCGTCGGGATGGAGAATTTCTCCGCCTGGCGGTTCCGCCACTTTCGCAGGGCGTGGTACCGTTCCCGTTGTGCTCGGGGCGGCGGGTCATGGGACGTGTTCGGTCGGTTCTTGCGCGGTATTTTGGCCGCCAGCGAAGCCTGCACGACAGCCGCAATAGACTCACCATGCTCTTCAATCAGCCGATTGGGGACCCCGGCTATGTCGTTGACCGCCTCGGGTGTGGTCGGCCTCAGCCGGGCGAGCCGAAGCAATGCTCCGTTTGGAAACAGGGTCACCGCCGACTGGTTCTTCTCTTTACACAACTCGTGACGCCACAAAAACAATCTCTTCAGGGCAGCTCGCCCCCGGCCCTCCAGCTTTTCACTTCCGTCAATTTTTCGCCAATCCCCCGGGGCAAACTTGTTTGCCTCAAATTCCACGCTTCTAGCCACATAGGCACACTGCTGCCTGCACGCTTCCAGCCAGTTCTCCCGTTCAAGCTCCTCCATGAACCGCTTCCGAAGCTCTCCGAGGTAGCGAACGTCGGTTACGGCGTAACGGCGGGCCTTCTCGGGAACCGGCCGCGTCGTCCAATCAAACCGGTTGAATTTCTTGCCCGTATCCACGCCGACGAGCTCCTCAAGCATCCACGTCAGGCCATTCTGTTCGGTGCCCAGAAACCGGGCGGCGATTTGCGTATCAAATATATTCCGAACCCCGATACCATAATCCCGGTCGAGCTCCCCGGATGTCGTTGCGGGCCGCGTGAAGAATTTTGATGATAGAGGAATCCTGAAGAAGCTCAAAGAGCGGCCCCAGCTCACCGGCATCGAGGACCAGCGGATCAATCAGGGCCTCCCGGGCTCCGTCGGCCACTTGAATCAGACAGACCTTGGCCTGATAGGCGTGGAAGTGGTCACTTTCCGTGTCCACGGTCAGCGGACCACCGTTATTTTTTTCACAAAACTTCTGCAATTGTTCGGCCTCATCAATCCATATCGGTTCCATCTAATCACTCCGTGGCTGTGTTTGACCGTCAAAGTTAAGAATCACTTTCGTCATGTCTATGTCTGTGGTAGATATCGGGCAAATGCGGGTGAATAGGAAAAAGAACCCAAAATGAGAGCGTCAAGGGGCTTCACCCCCACCTAATCTCCCCTCAAGGGGGAGGGATGTCAGAACTTTCTAATGGATTGTCATTGCCGGGCTTGATCCGGCAATCCATAATTCAAAGATCGATGGATTCCGGGTTTCCGGCGCTTCGTGCCTCCACCCGGAATGAGGTTTTGGTGCCGTTAGAAAGTTCTGGAGGGATGTTAGAATGGAAATTGTTGCACTTAATAGTTGAATCCAAGAAAGTTAAAGTACGATACCGGTTATTACCACCAGGGGCCGCGGTCCTCATAAGTCTGGATGAAATTTTCCACCGAACGATCATAGGACTGCTCGACGTCGTCGGGAAATAAGCAGGCGGGCAGTTGGCCCATTTTCCAGTGATACTGGATACACTCACAACATTTTCCTTCGCGGGGACAGCCGGCATAAGTACAATTACAAAATTCCTTGTTCTGCTCAATGTTTGGACAACTCACAAGTGATCAAGCTCCTTTCCTGTCAGGAGATATAAGTGGAAAATGATTTATTATTCACCGTAGAGGTAATCGATAACGTCCGCTGCGGTGTAGTGGGGATTATTCTCCGAGCCGAGGGGCAGTTTAACTATCTCGTCGCCGGCGGTAAAAACCTGGCCTTCCCGGCCCCAGGGACGCCGCTGAGCCAGTCCTATGTTGGCAAACAGGCCATTGCAAAGACAGCCACGTTTCTCCGTTTCCTCCTTTTTTCCGCCTTTGTTCAGATAAGAGGCAACCGGTTCAGCCGGACAGCGGCGTTTTAAATTACAGTCCTCGTCGAGATAAATTTGCTGGAGGTAGCCGAGTTCACAGACCCGGCGACGATCCTGCATGTTTTCAGGAATGCCCAGGGTGTCCTCCAGTTCAATTACCTTGAAGGGAAAACCGGTCGGAGAAATCCGACCGTCAGTACGAACGGTAATATTATCCCGGTGAATTTCTCGAATTAATTTTTCATTCCAATCATCCGGGTAATTAGATTCCTCGGCCAACGAAAACAGGGAGCCAACCTGCACCCCGGACGCGCCGGCCGCGTGAGCTTCTTCCACTTTTTCCGGAGTACCATACCCCCCCGCAAGGTAGAAAGGATAACCGAGGTCTCTCATTTTATCTAACTGGGCCTCATCCCGTTCACCGTAAATCGGGTTCCCGGCCTCGTTGTATTCCTTGTTCCGCGGCGGGGCGTTATGTCCCCCCGCAATGGGGTGTTCTACCACAAAACCATTTATCTGGTCCTCGGAAAGCTTGTGGTTTAAAATCCGGGCCAGGGCGTCAGTGGAAACAATCGGGTAAAAGTCGGGTTTAGGCAGTTCCGGGGGGGAAGGAAGAATATTCGCCGGATCAAGCCGGTAGAAATAATTGTCACGGGGATTGTCACAGAGTGATTTATCAACTTCGAGAGTTAAATGGGCCGACTTTCCCACAGCCAGGTTCGCAACCTGTTCCGCTTCCTCGACGGGAATCCCGGCCCCCATAACGATCAGGTCTACGTCAGCAAGCATGGCCCCGTAGAGACAGGCCAGGGAATATCTTTTCAATTTACTGAGCAGGTTCATACCGATAATTCCATCGTGGTCCTGCTTGGCCATATAGACCTCACTAAAGACGGCCGCACATAAAATTTTCTGAAGCCGGGGCGGCGGGCTACAACTATGAATGGGAAGAACTTTATACGGCTGATCGGGGCCAATACCGTCTTCAACGTAAAACTCATCAATAATTTCTTCGACTATCTCCTGGTCCGGATAATGGCTGAGGGCTTCAATCCGGTTATCAGGATCACCGTTCTGCAGTTCCCTGACCATCACGTTATCGAGACAAATACCGGAAATAAGTCCAATCTCTCCCTGGCGGGCGACTGCCCGGGCCAACTCCCAGCCAGAAACATCAACCCCCAGCCCCCCCTGAATGATATTAGGTTTTGAGGTATGACTTGTTTTGCTCAGTTCAATCACAACCTATCTGGTAGAATTTTTGAGTTCAGATTCAGTCGTACGAAAAACTTACAAATTGTTGTGTGAAGATTTTGTTGGCAAAATAAAGCGACATTACCAGAGCAGGCGTAAAATTGCAATGCCCTTTTTCTGGATGGCCGGGTCAAGCCCTGGGACGTTTTAAGTTCCCGGCAATGACGAGCTATGAATAATTCAAGTTGATCAGTAAGAAGCCGGCTAAAATTGCTGAACCAACCCGGCCAGCTTGTAGTAATTACAAACTACTTACAACTATAAAATTTTAGCCCTCTTGTGGATTATTCTCAACTAAATTAGACAACTGATTTAATGTATCAACCGGCAAGGGAAAAACAATCGTGGTCGTCTGCTCGGAAGAAATCTCCGTCAGGGTCTGGAGATATCGAAGTTGAATTCCAATCTCCGTCTGACCGATAACCTCCGCCGCCTGGTTGAGTTTCTCGGAAGCCTGGTATTCGCCCTTGGCAGCAATAACTTTGGCACGGCGTTCCCGTTCTGCTTCCGCCTGGCGGGCGATCGCCCGCTGCATTGACTGCGGTAGTTCAACGTTCTTAACTTCTACCGCAGTGACTTTAACTCCCCAGGGATCAGTCTCCTCGTCGATAATTTCCTGGAGTTTCTGGTTGATGTGTTCCCGCTCGGAGAGCAGTTGATCCAGCTCCGCCTGGCCAACTACGCTACGCAACGTTGTTTGCGCTATCTGACTCGTCGCCTTGTAGTAGTTGTTAACCTGGATGACAGCGTCCTCCGGACTCTTAACTCGAAAATAAACGACGGCGTTAACCTCGACCGGAACGTTGTCGGAGGTCATAACCTCCTGGGCGGGTACGTCCAGGGTAATAATCCGGAGAGAAATTTTTTCAATAGTTTCGAAAACGGGAATGACATAAATCAACCCCGGGCCACGGGCTCCGACCAGCCGCCCGAGCCGGAAGATAACTCCCCGTTCGTATTCCTTGATAATATTTACTCCACTTAATAGCAAAAGAATCAGGACACCGAGAAAACTGGCTACTGCAATCCACATGACAAATCAGCTCCTTTGGTTAGAAATTGGTTTGACAATTAATTTCTGACGTAGTTGTTCAACCACTTCTATTTCAGTCCCGGTTTCAAGCTCTCCCCCGGATTCGGACTCCGCCCGCCAGTATTCGCCCCAGACATGGACCATGCCCTCGGGGTTGAGCTTATCCTTAACGACTCCCTGGCGGGAAACAATAGAATCATCGCCGATAGCGACCGGACTGCGCCAGGTTTTAACCGCTAAATAACCGACCACAAGCACAAAACTTACAGTAGCTATAGAGACACCGACGACAGCGCCAATAGAGACTCCAAAAGCTTCCGTTTCAAAGAGCATCACCGAACCGAGGATAAAAGAAGCAAGGCCCCCGGTCGTGAGCACTCCAAAACTGGGAACAAATATATCCAGCACCATCAAAACCACTCCTAAAATTAACAGACCCAGCCCGGCGTAATTTACCGGCAAAACACTCAGCCCGTAAAGAGCCAGCAGTAGGCAGATACCACCGGCCGCGGCGCCGAGACCAATTCCCGGGTTGGAAAATTCGTAGATCAGGCCGTAAATTCCGAGGGTGAGAAGGATAAAGACAAGGTTTGGATTCAGGATAGTATTCAGGAACTCTTCGCGCCAGGTACGGGAAAGTTCACGCACCGCTCCCGATTCCGGTAAATGTCGAAATTTATCGTCAGCCATAGTCAGCCGCCGCCCGCCGATTTTCTCAACTAATTCCGCAACTGTCGGAGCCTGAAGTTCAACGACATTTTTTTGAAGGGCTTCCCGCGCGGTCAGGGAAAGACTCTCCCTGACAAAATTTTCCGCCACCGTTTCGTTGCGATCACGCTGGCGGGCCATGCTCCGCAACTGCGAGACGGCGTCGTTCACCACCTTCTTCTCCATTTCTTCTCCCATCTCCTTCCCCTGCCCTTTTACGGGATGGGCCGCACCAATCCTGGTTCCCTCGGCCATTGACGCCAGGTGCGCCGAATAAGTGATAAAAACCCCGGCTGAAGCAGCCCGGGCGCCGGCCGGACCAACCCAGACAATTACCGGGACATCACCGTTTAAGATATCCGAGGTCATGCGGTTCATCGAACTCATCAGGCCCCCGGGGGTATCCAGTTGAATAATTAACCCGGCCGCCGAATCTTCCCGGGTCCGTTTCAGGGCCCGAACGAGATAATCAGCGTTGACCGGATTTATCGCCGAGTTGATTTTTATTTTATAGTAAAAATCAGTTGAGTCGGCTTGGGGAGCCGTGTCAGCGGCCAGAGCCGGGGAAAAGGAGAAAAATAAAAATAAGCCAATAAACAAAAAATACTTACCAAATGAACAAAAAAGATTAGCAAAACTTTCAAGGAAAACCAAAACTTTAATCCGGATGTAAGTGCAAAAGACCGAAAAACCAGAATTCAAACTGGATTGCCGGGTCAAGCCCGGCAATGACGTTTTAGGTCCTGTAGATTGCCGGGTCGAGCCTGGCAATGACGACATAATTCTTAATTTGCTGATTTGTCGGAGCAAGCCTGGCAATGACGACTTATTGGAAAATTGGGAGCGATTAGTCATATTCTTTTCCTTCGTAAGCGTGAAGCGGCTCGGCAAGGTCGGCGATAAACCGGCCGACGGCCTCGTTCATTGCCGGCGGATCGTCGAGGTGTTTTTCAATCCGGTCAATAATGGCACTGCCGACGACAACGCCGTGGACGTATTCCAGGTAGGGCTCAATCATCTGGTAATTGGAAACTCCAAACCCGGCCGCGACTGGTAATTCACTGTTTTCTTTAACCTGCCGGAGACGCTTCTCCAGCCGGGGATCGTATTCAGTCCGGGCCCCGGTTACCCCGGTGACCATGACGTAATAGAGGAAACCGGTGGCCAGTTGACTCAGCTCGCGGACCCGCTCGGGCGGGGTGGTAGGAGTCGCCAGCAGGACAGTCTCCAGGCCATTGACCGCGGCGTATTCGTAAAAATCCTGTCCTTCTTCCGGAGGCAGGTCCACGACGAGGACACCGTCTATGCCGGCTTCTACCGCCTGCCTGACGAACTTCTCTTCGCCACGCCGTAAAATCGGATTGTAATAGGTCATGGCAACTATCGGCAGGGAAAGATCCGTCCGAAGGTCAGCAACGAGCGCAAATATTTTATCCATTTTATAGCCATTCTGCAGACTGCGCCGGACCGCGGCCTGGATGGTCGGGCCGTCAGCCACCGGGTCACTGAACGGGAGGCCCAGCTCAAGCAGATCAGCCCCATTATCTGCGGCCGTGTATATGAGTTCGCGGGTTTGCTCGAGGTCGGGATCACCGGCACAGAGATAAGGTAAAAAGAGGCGGCCGCCGTTCGCCGTCCCGGCTTGAAAAGCTTGTTCGATGCGATTCACTGTTCTTCGCCCCCCTCGTCCAGTTCGCGTCCCTCGTATTCAGCCACTTCCAGCACATCCTTGTCGCCGCGACCGGAGAGATTAATAATCACCCGATCACAACCGGCGAGCCACTCGGGATTATCGGCAAGATAGCCGAAAACGTGGGCCGGTTCGAGGGCGGGGATAATTCCTTCCAGGGCGGCCAGCAGTTTAAATCCGGAGATCACCTGTTCATCCTCGGCCGCAACTACCTGCAAACGCCCGGAGTCCTTGAGGTGGGCAAGCTGAGGGCCAACACCGGGATAATCAAGCCCGGCGGCAATACTGTGGGGGATCTGAACCTGACCCTCCTCGTCGCTCATCAAGTAACTTTTACTGCCGTGAAGAACGCCGGAATCTCCGGCTACCAGGGGGGCGGAATGGTGGCCGGTCTCGACTCCTTCCCCGGCTGCTTCCACACCATACAGGTTAATCTCTTCTTCGGAAAGGAAGGGGGTAAACAGGCCCATGGCGTTTGAACCGCCACCAACACAGGCAACCAGACCGTCGGGCAGTGAACCGGTCTGCTCCTCAAATTGCTCGCGGGCTTCCTCCCCAATAACCGACTGAAAATCACGAACCATGTCGGGATAGGGATAAGGACCAACCACCGAGCCAAGCAAATAATGGGTATTATCAACATTTGTCACCCAGTCCCGGATTGCTTCGTTGGTGGCGTCCTTGAGGGTGCCCCCGCCGGAAGAAACCGGCTCAACCCGGGCACCAAGCAGTTCCATCCGGTAGACGTTTAGCGACTGCCGTTTAATGTCCTTCTCCCCCATGTAGACGATACATTCCTTGTCAAAATAAGCGCAGACAGTGGCGGTGGCGACACCGTGCTGACCGGCGCCGGTTTCAGCGATAATCCGCTCCTTGTCCATGCGATCGGCAAGCAGAATCTGACCGATCGCGTTATTTAACTTGTGGGCTCCGGTATGGTTGAGATCCTCCCGTTTCAAAAACACTTCACAGCCAATTTGTTGAGAGAACTGGGCGGTATAAGTAAGCGGCGTCGGCCGGCCGCTGTATTCCTTTAAAATAGAGCGAAACTCTGCCTGAAAATCAGCATCATCAATGTATTTTTCATAAGCTGAAGCAAGTTCTTCGAGCGGAGCGAGCAATGTCTCGGGTACATACTGGCCGCCAAACTCGCCGAAATGTCGATCTTCGTGGTAAGAAACAGTCATTTATCTTCTCCTGTCAGCGCAAGGTTCTGAAGCAAATTGCGGACGGCGGCAAGATCTTTTTTACCGTCTTTCTCGACACCACTGCACACATCGATTCCCCAGGGTTTTACGGCCCGGACAGCCGTTTGAACGTTATCCGGTCGAATTCCGCCGGCGAGGACCAGGGGGGTTTCAACCTGCCACTGGCTAATTTTCTCCCAGGGAGCCTGCTGGCCGGTCCCACCGTATTTTTCCGGGTGGTAAGCGTCAAGCAGATAGGCCCAGCAATCGAAGCGTTCCAGCCGGTCGGGCGTGAAATCCTCGTCCACCTGGAAGGCCTTGACCAGCTTTACCCGGGTGGTTCGTAGTTTACGCAGATATTCGGGCGACTCGTCACCGTGCAATTGAATTATATCAGGTTCAATTTCCTCCACGTCTTTAAGGATACGATCCACGTCAGAATTCACATAAACCAGGGCAATATCAAGAGTGGAATTAAGCCGCTTTATTATGCGACAAAGTTCCCGGCCCCGTTTTCTGCTAACATACCGGGGGCTGGGTTTATAGCGGTTCAGGCCAAGCGCCGAAATACCTTCCAACCGGGCCAGTTGCCGGGCCCGGTCTGCGGAATGGACACCACAAATTTTAGTCCACATCTAATTCCAGCGCTTTTTGCCGGGTAAAATCAACAAACTCATCGAGAAGATCAGCGGCCGAACCGTCATCTATATTTTTCCGAGCCAGTTCTACTCCTTCTTTGATATTATCCGCCTGTTCCGCAAGATAAAGCACAGCACCGGCATTAGCACAAACAACGTCTTCCACAGGACGGGTTCCCTTACCGGTAAGTAAACGTTCAGCCAGGTGGAGATTCTTTTCTCGGCCACCTCCGGCCAGGTCTTCGATTTCTACCGGTTCCAGGCCAAAATCAGCCGCTTCCACCTGATCATACTTTATGTCCTCACCGTCAATTTCAGCGTATTTAGTCATCTGACTGAGACTGATTTCATCCATCCCGTCCAATCCGTGAACCACAAGGGCTCTTTCCACGCCCAGTTTTTGCAGCGCCTTGGCCACCGGACTGACCCACTCAGGACCAAAGACCCCCAGCAACTGGCGGTCGGCAAGCGCCGGATTGGTCAGCGGTCCAAGCAAATTAAAAACTGTACGAACTCCCAGCGATTTGCGGGGACCAATAGCATATTTCATTGCCTGGTGATAATGGGGAGCAAACATAAAACCGATGCCCACTTCCCGAATACAGTCAGCAACTGCCTCAGGAGGAAGTTCTATCTCTACTCCAAGCGCTTCCAGGAGATCTGCACTTCCACAACTGCTGGAAACCGAGCGATTTCCGTGCTTGGCCATTTTTGCGCCACCGGCCGCCGCAACAATTGAAGCAAGAGTAGAAATATTAAAAGTATCGACTGCATCTCCACCGGTGCCACAGGCATCAATTACCGGTCGGTGTTCAGGTTCAAGTTCAAGCTGGCGGGCGTGGTCCCGCATACTCCGGGCAAACCCGGCAATTTCTTCGGGCGTCTCACTACGCGCCCGCAGAGCCACCAGCAGTCCCCCAATCTGAGCTTCATCCAGCTCCCCTTCCATTATTTTATCCATCCACTCCCGAGCTATTGAAAAACTAAGTTTTTCGCCTCCGATTATTTTCTCCAGCAACTCAGAAAACTCCATATTTTCACACTCCATAATTTATTGAGTCCACTCTAAAAAGGTCTCTAACCCCGGTTTTAAATCTCAGAAAGACTTTAAAACCCGTTTTCACTCCCATCTAGTCCCTATCCGAAAAGGTTATAAAATCTCTTCCCCCTCTCTTTAATTCTCTCCCACCGGGGGAGAGAAGACTTTTCGGAGAGGGGCTAAATAATTCCACGACCACTGTTCCAATACTCTAATACTTGAAAAATTTTTCAAGTATTAGAGTATTGGTCCGCTCTGAAAGCCCTTCCCTCATCGAGGGGGAAGAGTTCTTAGAGTGAACTCTTTATTTATAATCCGACAGTGTAAAATCAATCTCCCCAATCGGAACGGGGGAAGCGGCAAAATCTAAAAAATTCTCGATAATTTTTTTGCCGGCGTCAGTCAATATTGATTCCGGGTGAAACTGGACTCCAAATATCGGGTAACGCAGGTGATGCAGCCCCATAATTTCACCGCTCTCACTAACTGCATCAACTTGAAGTTCAGCCGGCAGACTCTGTTCATCCACCTGCAACGAGTGATAACGAGTAGCCGTAAACGGATTACCAATATCAGCGTAAAGCGGTGTTTCACCGTGATATATCTCCGAAGTCTTCCCGTGCAGGAGCTGGTCGGCCCGGACAATTTTTCCTCCATAAGCAGCGGCTATACATTGCTGACCGAGGCAGACACCAAGCAGAGGCACCGTCTCTCCCAATTTTTTAATGATGTCTACAGAAACACCGGCATCCGGCGGACGGCCCGGCCCGGGACTGACAATTATTGCCTCCGGTTCGGAAGCAGTAATCTGTTCCACCGGCCAGACGTCATTACGCAAAACCCTGGGTTCCGGTCCGACTTCCCCGACGTACTGAACCAGATTATAAGTAAAACTGTCGTAATTATCAATTACAAGAATATCATCTATTGCGCTCATTGTTTATTACCGCCAGAATTTATTTTCCAGGTGTTGTAGCGTTCCTTGATATATAGCGGATTACGATCATATTTTTTACAGAAAACGGACTTCCGGGAGAGACTGCAGGGTGCGGAGGAGCGCCCGTGCTTTTTCGCGGGTTTCCTCGTATTCCCGTTCGGGCTTAGAATCCGCAACAATGCCTCCCCCGGCCTGGACATAAATTTTTTCTCCGCTGTTAATTAAAGTGCGAATAATGATACAGGAATTTAAGTCGCCGGCAAAGCTAAAGTAACCAGCAGCGCCTGAATACGGACCACGGCGCTGGGGCTCACACTCGTCGATAATCTGCATCGCCCTGACTTTGGGAGCGCCGCTTACCGTGCCCGCAGGAAACGTCGCCCTGAGCACATCAACGGCGTCCTTTTCTTCACCTATTTTACCGACTACATCGGAAACCAGGTGCATCACGTGGGAATACCGTTCAATCGCCGCCTGTTCGGTTACTTCCACTGTGCCCGGCCGGCAAACGCGCCCGAGATCATTTCGTCCGAGATCAACCAGCATTGTATGCTCGGCCTGCTCTTTTTCATCAGCTTTCAACTCTTCGGCCAGCCGGTTGTCCTCCCGGCTGTTTTCACCGCGGCGGCGCGTACCGGCAATGGGCCGGGTGCGCACCATCTCTCCTTCCTTCTGAACAAGCATCTCCGGGGAGGCGCCAACCAGTTGAAACCGGTCAAAATCAAAGTAAATCATGTAAGGCGAGGGATTCAAACTACGCAGACGCCGGTAAATGTTAAACGGATGATTGGGGTCTTCCAGCTCAAACCGCTGGGAAATTACCACCTGGAAAGCGTCCCCGGCTTCAATGTAATCTTTTACTTTCCGGACTGCTTCCAGGTAATCGGACTGAACGAAATTAGAACTCACTCGCTCAGGAACGGTAGAGGATGCGGGAACAATCTCCGGCGCACCGGGGCGGGTGGATAATTTTTCTCGCCAGTGATTCAGCTTTTTCTCCACCTCTTGATACTGCTCGGCTATTTCCTTAGTTTCTCCGCTCCAGACGTGGCCAACCAAGTAAATTAACCGTTCGACGTGGTCAAAAATAAGCAGGTTTTCCACGTAGTAAAGAAGACAGTCCGGGAAGAAAAGTTGCTCGGTCGAAGATTTAACGGGCACTGTCGGTTCAATGTACTGGATTGTTTCATAACCAAAATACCCGACCAGCCCCCCGGTAAAACCGGGCAACTCCTCATTTCGAACGTAATCCCAACCAGACATAATTTCTTTTACAGCGGTGTAAGGATCCGCAGTATTTGACCCGGACTGCAAAAAATCAGGCAGATCCAATTCCCCGTCACGGGCCACTATTTTTCCACGCGGATTTACACCAAGGAAAGAATAACGGGCAAGTTGATCCCCTTTCTCTACGCTTTCAAGGAGAAACCCGGGGTTTTCACCGCCACCGGTAAGAGCCAGATAAGCGGAGACCGGAGTAACAGTATCCGCCGTGAATTTTTTGTAAACAGGATATATTTTTCCAGGCTCAACTTGTTCCTGAAGCGTTTCAAGGTCCGGAGTCAGCACAATCCTGTCTCCAGCTTATTTCGGGGTTCAACCACGACGTTCAAGCAATTCACCGGCAATAGCCTCCAGTTCAATTCCTTTTTCCCGGCATAAAACCAGCAGGTGGTAGAGTAAATCACTTATTTCTTCGCGAAGCCGCCGGGAGGAATCATTTTTCGCGGCCAGCAGTAACTCAACTGACTCCTCGCCCAGTTTTTCGAGAATTAGGTCCTCCGGTTCTTTCTCCCCCGTGCCGGAAAGAAGCCGGGTGGTATAGGAGTCAGCCGGCCTGTTTTCGTCCCGGGCCTGGATAATTGTTCGCAATTCCCCGATAATTGCCCCGAGTGAACCCGGGGGCAGGGGATTAACCTCAGTCCAGTCCCCATTTTCTTCCTGCAGTTCTTCGTAAAAACAATTGCGTTTACCGGTATGACAGGCAACTCCTTCCTGGACAACGAAAAGAAGAATTGTGTCTCGGTCACAGTCCCGGCGGAGAGCCTTAACGTGCTGGAGGTGACCGCTGGTTTCACCTTTTTTCCACAACTCCCGACGGGAACGGCTGTAGTAGTGAGCCAGTCCCGTTTCAACAGTTTTCCCCAGCGCTTCCCGGTTCATGTAAGCAAGCATTCTGATTTCGCCTGTATAATAATCCTGGGCAATGGCCGGGAGCAGACCCCGGTCATTAAATTCTAACTCTTCCATTTTCAGTTTATTTTCCACTGTTCATCTCCTCCTCTGGCTCCGACCAGACCGGGCGAACCGGGACCCCCTGCCGGCGGCAGTATTTTTTTACTTCCGGCACGGGATACTGGTCATAGTGAAAGACGGAGGCGGCAAGAGCGGCAGAAGCCTCCGTCCGTTTAAAAACTTCGACAAAATGTTCGGGTTTACCGGCGCCACCACTGGCAATAACCGGAATTTTCACCGCTTCTGAAACACGTTTGAGCAGGGGCAGATCGTAGCCCGCCTTGGTCCCATCGGCGTCCATACTTGTTAATAAAATTTCGCCGGCGCCGCGCTGTTCCGCTTCCCGGGCCCATCCCAGCACCCCGAGGTCACAGGCAGTGCGGCCGCCGTGAGTATAAACATCCCAACGTTCTTCTCCAACTCGCTTACCGTCAATCGCGACCACTATACACTGGGAACCAAAATGCTCAGCTCCGTCTTCAATCAAGTCGGGATTATTCACGGCAGCCGTATTTATTGCTGTCTTGTCCGCGCCGGCAGCTAAGATTTCCCGCATATCTTCAGGCGAACGAATTCCTCCACCCACGGTCAGGGGCATAAAAATTTCCTCGGCCGTGGCCTGGACCGTCTCCAGCATTATTTCCCGGTGGTCGGAAGAAGCAGTAATGTCCAGAAAAACCAGCTCGTCAGCCTCCTGTCTATCATACTGCCGGGCAACTTCTACCGGATCTCCTGCATCGCGTAAATCCTTAAAATTGACCCCTTTAACAACCCGTCCACCGTCAACATCGAGGCAGGGAATTATCCGTCGTTGAAGCATTTTAGTTCCCTTCTACGTCTATTTCTTTTATCTGCTCAAGGGCCTGCTCCAGGGTAAAGCTACCTTCATAAAGAGCCTTCCCAACTATCGTTCCCACAAGTTGATCTGAATTAAGTCTGGCCAGACGATAAACATCATTTAATTTACCGATCCCGCCGGAAGCTATCACTTGCAGGTCAAATTGTTTAAGTACCTGTTTTATTGCTTCAATATTCGGACCCTGCTGGGTACCGTCCCGACCAATATCCGTGTAAATCACGGTTTCTATTCCTATCCTCTCTAACCGTCTCAACCAGTTATCACGGTCCAAAAGGGAGGCTTCCTCCCAACCGGAGACCATGACTTCTCCGGCCTCACAGTCAACGCCGGCATAAATATTATCAGCCCCAAAGTTTTCGACCACATCCGACAGCCATTCCGGTTCTCGAACTCCGGCCGTACCAATAATTGCCGCATCCGCACCCGCTGTCAGAAGGCTATCTATGGCCTGCTCGGAACGAAGTCCACCCCCCACCTGACAGGGTATGGAGACGTGACTGATTACTTTTTTAATAATCTGTTTGTTCTGAGTCGGTTCCTCAAAGGCCCCGTCCAGGTCCACGAGGTGCAGCCGACTGGCTCCCCGGGATTCCCAGGTCAGAGCCATACCAACGGGATCATCACTGTAGCGAGTTTCCTGTTCCTTTTGCCCCTGATAAAGCCGAACACAGTTTCCGCCTTTTAAATCAATAGCGGGAATTATCTCCAAGTTTAATCACTCCTGATTTAACTGAAGTTTTTCACAAAAACGCTGCAACAAATCCAGGCCGGCTAATTGGCTTTTCTCCGGATGAAACTGGACCCCAAGACAATTCTCCACCTTAATGGCGGAACAGAAATTTTCTCCGTACTCCGTTCGGGCGGCGACGATTGAATCATTTTTTGGCCGAGGAAAATAAGAATGGACAAAGTAAAAACTTGGTTTATCCACCTGTGAAGGAGCCAACGACCTGCCGGTCTTTTGCCAGCAGACTTCATTCCATCCCATGTGGGGAACCGGTTCAATGTTTCTGAACTTACTAACTTCCCCGGGAAAGATTGAGAACCCGTTTCTCTTGCCCTCCGCACTACCTTCAAAAAGCAACTGAAGTCCCAGGCAAATACCAAGATACGGTTTAGCCGCCTCCAGGTGGTCAAGCACCGGCCGCCACAGGCGACGCTGTTTTAAGTTTTCCACAGCCCGGTCAAAAGCTCCCACGCCGGGAAGAACCAGAAGCTCACAGTTACCTACGGCCCCTGGTTGAGAAACGACGTCGGCCTTGTAATCAAGCCGGAGGAAGGCTTTCTGGACGGAACGAAGATTTCCCATTCCGTAATCAACAATTGCAATCAATCAGTCAACGTTCCTTTTGTAGAGGGTATCTCATCTCCGCCAACGCTTACTGCCCGGTTAAGAACGCGCGCCAATCCTTTAAAAGTTGCCTCGGCGAGATGATGTTTGTTACCGCTTTTGAGTTGATCTATGTGTAAAGTTAACCGCCCCCGTTCGGCAAATGAGCGGTAAAATTCAGGCAGTATTTCCAGGGGGAATCCTTCAATATCGCCTTCCGGCTGAAGGTTGGTGTCAAAAAACGGTCGGCCACTAATATCTACGGCCGACCGAACCATAGTTTCATCAAAAACCAAATTCATACTTGCATAGCGAGTTATTCCCCGCCGGTCTCCGAGAGCTTCGTTGAGAGCCTGCCCCAGAGCAAGACCGGCGTCCTCAATCAGGTGATGTGAATCAATCTCAGTATCTCCAGTGCCCTCCACCCGAAGTGCAAAGCCGGAGTGTTTACCGAGCTGTTCAAGCATATGATCAAAGAAAGGTATAGTTGTATCAACCAGCGGTTCGTTAAAACTATCCAGACTCAATTCCACGACTATTTCAGTTTCATCTGTCTCTCTCTCCACTAAAGCTGAACGTTCCATTAAAACACCTCATTTCACTAAATGGTAAACTGTTTTTATGCCAGTGTAACCTATTTTTTACTCTCGCCGGACTGCACAACTGTACTGGTGAGCTGGTAGAGATTCAATCTCAGCCAGCGTTTCGGTAGCCCCGGCCACGTCTTTGTATCCCTCCGGCGTGAAAGAAACCAGGGATTGGTGCCGCAAAAAAGTATGGACGGAAAGCGGACTAAAAAAACGAGCACTGCCCCCGGTAGGAAGAGTATGGCTGGGGCCGGCTACGTAGTCACCAATCGGCTCCGGTGTCCACTCGCCACAGAAAATAGCACCCGCATTCTCACAGTCCTCTACCAGTGTAAATGGCTCACGGGTTTGCAGCTCCAGGTGTTCGGGAGCCAGTTGATTAACAAACCGGACAGCCTCAGCCAGATCCCGGGTGCGCACCAGCGCTGACTCACTCAGAGATTCTCTGATTACCTCTCCCCGCGGATGTCCTTTCACTAATTTTTCCAATTCAGAAACAGTGTCTTCAATCAACGCCTGATCCGGAGAAAAAAGAAACACCCGGGCGCGAGGGTCGTGCTCCGCCTGGGACAATAAATCAGCCGCAACAAAGCGGGGCCGGGTTGACTGCGCTTCTCCAATAATAGCTATTTCGGAGGGACCGGCCAGCATATCTATTTCCACGTCCCCGTAAACTTCTTTCTTGGCAAGAGTTACATAAAGGTTGCCCGGCCCGACAACCAAATCCACCGATGGAATTTCTCCGGCACCATAGCTCATCGCAGCAATTGCCTGGACTCCACCCACTCCAAAAACCGTGACATTTTTTAATAGACTGGCGGCCGCCTGAATTATCGGATGGGGTTTACCATTATCACCGGGGGGCGAGCAGAGGACAATTTCTTCCACCCCGGCGACCTCAGCAATGGAGGCAGTCATCAGAACGGTAGAAGGCAGGGGAACCCGACCACCGGGGATATAACACCCAACTCTCTTATAGGGCCGAATTAATTCACCGCTCATATTGCCCGATTTTTCGGTAAAAACAGCCGAATGGGGCCGGATCGACTCCTGATATCTCATAATTCGCTCCCGGGCAAGTTTCAACGCCGAACGGGTATCGGACTCCAACCGATTCCAGTGGTTCTTTAACTCAGTCTCTTTTACCGGCGACGAAACAGGCGAGACATCGTCGAACTCCCGAGAATAATCATCCACGGCGGGCCAACCACAAGTCCGAACCTCCTGAATTATCTCAATTACTCTCTGACGGGTTTCCGGGGCATCAACCCCCAGTGGACGGCGCTCAAAAGAAATTTCATCTTTACTACTCTCCAACTGTTCAATCATCCTCAAGCACCCCCTGCAGGCGCTCTATCATTTCCCGAATTTCCGATTGGTGTAATTTCAGGGCGGGCCGATTAACAATAAGCCGAGCGCTAGAATGAAGAATAGTTTCTTCCTCAACGAGGTTATTTTGCTCCAAAGTTCTCCCTGTAGAAACGATATCCACAATTCGCCCGGCCAGCCCGATCAACGGAGCCAGTTCCACGGAACCGTGAAGTTTAATTATCTCCACGTTTTCTCCTTTTCCGGAAAAATGTTTCTCCGTTAAATTTGTAAATTCCGTAGCCACCCGGGGGTATTGCTTATCGGAGCGGTAATCTTCCGGGCGAGCCACTGACAGCCGGCAGGAGCCAAACTGCAGGTCAAGTGGTTCATAAACATCAGCTCCGCGCTCTTCAATTATATCCTTGCCGGAAACCCCAATTTCGGCGGCCCCGTATTCTACATAAGCAGGAACATCGTATGGTTTAACCAGAACAAATTTAAAGTCTTTTTTTTCATCGTAAAAAATAAGTTCCCGTTCCGCGGGGTCAAACGGCGGAATATCCCAGCCAGCTTTCCGGAGACAATCCGTGGTTTCGGAGAACATTCGACCCTTTGGAACAGCAAATGTAAGCACAACTATCCTTCTCCTTCAAAAATAAATTGAATTAAGGTTTTGATCGGCGGACCACAGGCACTCGCCGTTGAGAAAAACCCCTAACCCTTCCGCCTCACCTCTGGCCAGGGCTTCGACTTCACCGGAGGGAACATCAAACAGTGAAATATCCGCCGGAGTACCCGGAGCAAAAACAGCAGCTTCAGGGATTCCAAGAACCCGGGCCGGATTTACTGTAAGAGCCTCCAGAACGGTTCCGGAATCGATTTCCGGGGCCAGCTCCTGCAATGTTCTAAGTTCCTTTAGCATATCAAGCTGCCGGTTGCTGCACCGGCTATCAGTTCCAAGAGCAAATGAAATATCCCGGGCAAACCATTCAAGTACCGGCAGCGTATCGTGGTGGAAATGGTGGTAACTATTTGGACAAAAAACCGGGCAAATCGGACTTGCTTCCAGCCACCGGTAATCTTCCCCATCAAGATAATTTAAATGAATCCCAAACAGCGGCTCCGAAATGACTTTATCTTTCAAAAGCGTAGCCAGAGGAGTTCCCGGATAAGGCGAGTCCCTAATAGGGGCATCTCTTTCTTCAAGTAACTCCATAAAAGTACCGCTACTCTTTCGGGCAAACTCAATTTCGGCTTGTGTCTCATGAAAATGGCTACTTACCACCCGTTTCCCGGGAGGACCGGGAGTATCAACAAAACCATATAGGTCCGGGTGAGCACTGTAGGGGGCGTGCGGAGCGAGACCGCCGGGCACATCTGAGTCTCGAAGTTGCTGACAAAAGCTCCAAGCTACTTCCTGCTGTTTAAGAATCTGTCGTTCAGAAAAACCGATCAGTTCTTTACATAGCCAGATTTCCGAAGGCAGCTCCTGGATTGCCGGTAATATTAGATCAACCCGATCACAGTGGTCAACCACCCGACCGGTGCCCGAAGCAAGCAATTTATTCGCCCACTGTTTATAATTAACAGTTATTTCCTCCGGACTGAGTGACTGTTTGAACTCAACCACAGACCGAAGCCAACTTGCCATATCACCATCAAAATTTATCGGTTCTGTAGCCGAAAGCTCCAGGTGAGCGTGAGCATTAATCCAGGCCGGTGTTGCAACCGGATTTTTACCGGCAAAATCAACCACAAGTGGATCCTGCAATTTTTCCGGGGAAACTAAAAAACCGTCCTTGAGCCCGAGGACCGATTTTTCACCAGGCCAGGTAGTTTCAACTTCAAGGATAATTTCCATTTCAACCCCTACCAGTAGTTGGCTCTACAAATTATTTCAGTTAACAAGTGATTCCGCAAAATCAACTATTTTTTGTTCAAGCTTTGTTGAGGCCGCCCGATTTATTTCCTGAACACAGGTCGGGCTGGTGACATTTATTTCGGTAATTTTATCTTCCACCAGATCCAGGCCAACCAGATAAAGCCCTCGGTCACGCAAAACTGGCTTAAGCCGTTCACAAATTTCTTTTTCTCGTTTGCTGACATAAACTTCGCCGGCCGCCCCACCCGAATGTAAATTAGCACGAAAATCTCCTTCTTTAGGATACCTGGTTAACCCCCCAACCGGTTCTCCGTTGATTACAATTATTCTCCGATCTCCCTGTTCTCGCACTGCCGGTAAAAACTCCTGGACCATCAGTGGCCGTGAACCGTCCCGAGAAAATTTCCGGAGAAGCTCCTTTGAATTTTTAGAATTAGCTTCCAGGTGATAAACTTCTTCTCCACCGTATCCAGAAAGAGTTTTTAATACTGCTTCCCCCCCAAGAGCCTCAATAAAATCAAACGCTTTCTCCGGAGAAGCTCCGACCCAGGTCCGGGGAATTAACTCCGGGAATTCAAGAATGAACAACTTTTCATTAGAATTCCGGATCCCTTCCGGCTGATTAATTACTGGGACCGGAGCCCGCTCCAATAAATAAGTTGCATACAAATACTCCCGGTCAAAAGGAGGATCCTCACGCATCCAACAAAGTTCAAAATTATCCAGAGGCAGTTCCGCCTGACCTACCGGAGAGTAATATTCATCTCCGCCCGTCTCACTTAAAGTAACTTGTTCGGCGACGACAGTTGATTTGTTCGTCGTCAAGCAAATGTCTTGAGAGCGAGCCCACCAGATTTTCCCTCCCCGGGACTCAATTTCCCGCATAATAACGTAAGTCGTATCATGCCCGGGGTCAATTTCCCCCAGGGGATCCATAATAAAGAGCTGTTTATTTTTCACGTTAGAGCAGGTAATCATCATCCATGGGGTAATATTCAGTAGCCGCTTCCTTTAATTCTTCAGCAGTGCTTGAGGGGAAAGAGTAAACTTCAACTTTAACCCCGTTCCCTTTTAACATTTCTACAAGATCAACAAAATCACCATCACCGCTCACCAGGCAAACCACATCTACCTTTTCTCCAATCGCAATTGCGTCAATTGCAATTCCCATGTCCCAATCAGCTTTTGCACTTCCGTCCGGTCGGGTGCGCAACTGCTTATTTTTTACTTCGTATCCGGAGTCAGCCAGGATCTGTTCGAACCGGGACTGATCAATCTCATCTGACTGCACCAAATATGCGATCGCCCGAATCATTTTCCGGCCCCTGATAATTTTGTCGATTAACATTTCAAAATTAACCTTACCGTGATACTGATATCGGGCAGAATAATACATATTCTGAACATCTACAAATACCCCTACCCGCTGATGCTTATTAACCATAGGCATTGGTTCATCACTCATCTCTAACACTCCTCGATATGTTAACTTAACTTTTCAATTATTTATTCACTTCTATTTATTCACTTCACAAAGGGTTTAATATTTTAACAGTATTTACCGGGAAAGCATAAACATTCCTGAACCAAATAAAAAATAAATCAAAAACGCACACCTCTCATTCGCTGTCATAACATAAATCAGTATTTGTTTAGCAACTCCCCCGTAGCAGCGACTCCTATCCCCTGTTTAATGAAAGATTTAAGGATTACGCCAAACATTTACGGTTTACTTTAACCTTCGAAAATTGTCCGACAACAGTCTGGCATAATTTTATAAAAGTCCCGACAAAAAAATCTGCAGGAGTATTATATTACTGAAAATCGAGCAATTCCACAGCTCAATTTTCCCAGAAAAAATCTGGTCATACAAAAAAGTTAGCACAAATTTTTAAAGTATGAGCGGCTGCTTAGTCGCACAAATGACTGATTAAAACAATCTTCCAGGAGCCAATTAAAACAATAAATATATTTTCCGGGTTCAACTGAAACTTTCAGAAAGGAAAATAGTTTTAACTTTAAAACAACTACAGGTAAAAAAAGAGTTTATAGCTAACAATCTAAAACACCATATATCCCTCCCGAGAGGGTTATAAACCCGAATAGAGAATAAAAATATTCCGAGCTGTTCACCGGGATAAAAAAATAAGCCAAAATATTGGCACCTATTAATAATTAAAACTTAAAACAACTTCAAGCTATAATCAACTTTATGGGCTTCGTCTGTAATTGTGTGATTAAGGTATTATAAGTTAATGTTATACTTTAACTTTTTAGGGAAACCTCTTATCTAGAGCCTCTCCGAAAAGTCCCCTCTCCCCTGGCGGGAGAGGGTCAGGGTGAGGGGGAAAAAGGTCAAGGGGGAGGAGATTTTAGACCCTTTTCGGAGAGCGTGTATCTAGGGGGGATAGTTAACAATAAACTAATTTTTGTAACAAAAGGGGGATTAAAAGGAGTGAAATTATTTTGAGAAGTTTTCAGGTTAATTCATCGACAAGTCGATTGTATCGCTCGAGATTCATATCTAACAACTTTTGAAGGGAACCCTGGTTTTCTTCCATGGAATTGAGCTGTTCTTCAATCTTTTTCAACCGAGAATCCAGGTTTTCTATTTTTTTTACTATTTCTTCCAGCACTTCAAGGTCACCGGTTTCAACCGAGGACATATTTTGGTTTTGTTCCTGCCGCTTTTCTTCTTTTTCCTGCTTAATTTCCTCGCCTGCTGCTAGTTTTTCTTTAACTTCCTGGACGGTAAAATTTTCTCGTTTGAGCAGATACCTAATATACTCCAGGTCTTTTAAATTTTCTTCAGTAAACAGTCGCTGATTATTCTTACCTCGGGCCAAAGAGAGGTAATCTGAAAATTGCCGGTCATAATATCTAATCGTAGATTCAGGTAGGCCAACCTTCTCACTGGCTTCGCCAATAGTAAATTTTTGTTCAGTGTTCATGGTGCGGGAGCAGTCTTCACCTCCGCGGAAAGGGTCTCCAGATCAAGAATAGCATGATGAGTGGTGCCGGTTAGCCAGCCCCCAACTTCACCCGGATTGATCAGGAGCTGTTCTCTCTCTTTTTCCACCCGGGGATGATGAGAGTGTCCGTGAATTAAAACTTCCTCGGATTCAACTGAATCCGGCAGATCCGCCGGTATGTGAGCCAGCAAAATATCCCGTTTATTCAACTCCAGCTTCAAGGGAGGGGCGGCAAGTTTTACCTGGGTATCCGCGGCCTGTTCTTGCAGTGCCGCCTGGTCGCCGTCGTTATTACCAAAAACTCCTCGGACCGGGCCAGGAAATTTAGCCAACTCCGGTACGGTAAAAGGAGAAATAAAATCACCAGCGTGGAGCAGTATTTCACACCCCTCCACTATTAAATCCTGGACAACAAAATTAATCGCCGCAAGATTATCGTGAGTATCTGCAATTACACCTGCTTTCAATTTTAATCCTCCTATCGGCTAATTTATAAAACCTACAGTTCACGAATATTCTCAAATTCTTCCGGTAATTCCTCCCGGAGAATATTCTGAATTGACTTCTCAGACAAACCCAGATCCTCAACCATATTTTCCTGTAAATAGCTGAGGTCATAGTCACCGGAGAAGCCAAGCTTACTGGTTTTAGCGAGCACACTTCCCAGGTGAACCATTATAACTATTTTTTCGTTGGTTTCACCGGGATAATAATAATTGCGGGCAGCCGCGCTAAATACTTCAGGAAGGTTCCAACTTTCCAGCACGGTGGCCCCGATTTCACAGTGAGTCATTCCCAGCACCTGTTTTTCTGCCTCATACATTGAAATATCATCTTTGTTCTTTCTCTGGAATATTTTGACAAATTCACGGTGCAAATGTTGGTCAATAATTGTTTTTCCCACCGCGTGTAAATGACCTGCACTAAAAGCTTCATTACGCATTTCAACATTCAATCCAAGCCGACGGGCAATTATTTCACTGGCTACACCCACCGCCAGGGAATAATCCCAGAATTCTTCACGGGGAAATTCCGGTATTTCCGGAGCAGTGTATTTTTTTTCAACCCCGTAACTCAAGGCGAGGCTCCGGACCGTATTAAAACCAAGCACAGTAATTGCCCGCTGGATGTTATTAATCTGCTTTGAGAAACCATAATAACTGGAGTTAGCGTAACGGAAAATCAAAGATGACAAAGAGGGATCTGTCCGAACTGCTCTCCCCAGTTCTTCGATTGTTGTCTCTTCTTTGTTTACAAGCTTAACTATTCTCGTGGAAATTTCCGGTAAGCTGGGGACTGACTCAACTTTTTGGGCCAGAGTTTCAGCAACTTCATCAGACTCTTCACTCATTCTTTTCACCGTTTATTTCTGATGTACTTAAAAGTCTCCGAGCCTCAGTTAAATAATTGCTTTCCTTTGTTTTTTTCAACAGTTTGAAGAGATCCCGGGCAAGCTTGGAATTATCTAACTTCAAGGCGAGCTTAATTCCCTCAAACAAACTGTAACCTCGTAAATCGCTATCCGGACATTTAGTGATTAACTCTCGGTAATATTTAAGCTGGGCCGAGTAATTTTCCCGTTTCCCATAAATTTTCGCGAGCTTATAATAAGCCCCGTCAATTAATCCACTCCGGGGAAATTCCTCAACCAATTTTTTAAACTCTTCAATTGCTTTTGATACCTGATCTTTTTTAGCGTAAATTTCCCCGAGATTATAATGTACTTCCGCTTCCCGTTCCGAGCCGGGAAATTGTTCTAACAACCTCGTGTAAGTTTTAATCGCCTGTTCGTATTTTTTTTGATCCAGGCAAAATTGAGCCAATTCAAACAGGACAGCCTCCTTCCCCGCACCAACTGCAAACTCAGAAATATAAAGCTGGTAATTATTAATTGCTTTGCGAGGATTGAGCAGGTGATTGGCATAAAGATGAGCCAGACGAAGCTGACTTCTTGCTTTCAGTTCCGTATCCCCTTCAAGTAATCCCGATGGTCTCCGGAAAGCCAACACGCTTTCGTATTTGGTCTTAGCCTGAGAAAAATTGTCTAATGCTTCATAGGCAAGGCCGGTCGTAAATTGAAGCTGTAAAGAATTCTGATTCCCTGGTTTTGAAAAACTAACACAGCCGGTGAGCGTGAATAAAACAAAAATTACAATTAGCGGAGAAATAATTCGCCTGCCATAAGTTTTATTGTCGGAAAATTCAGCCCTCATAATTCATCCTGATTACTGATACGGACCTTTTTTAAAATACTTTTTAATTTTCCGCAATTTCTGAGCACTTATCCCAGGAACCCGGTTCAAATGCTGACGTCGGGCCAGCGGTCGAATCGCCTTCCGATACCAGGTAATATTTTCAGCCAGGCGGTCTGATAACCCGGGAACAGACTTCAACTCTTTTAAACTGGCAGTGTTGGGATTAAATTTCCGAGTAATTTTTTTCTCGCGCGGTTTCTGTCGGCCAGTTTTTGAAATCGAGGTTTGTTTATCTTGGGCCTGTTTGGCTTTAGAAACAGTATCGGTCCGGGTATCGACAGAAGCCCGCTGTGATTGAAGGCGATCAACCTGCTCTTCCAACTTACCCACTTTCGCCCGGAGGGAGTTTAATTGTTTTCGCATCTGCTCTGAATCGGCGCGAAGTTGCTTCAATTTCTTCTCTTTTACTTCTTTTTGTTCTCTAATTTTTTCTTTTTGACTGCGCATTTCCTCACGTTCTTTTGTCAATTTTCGTAGTTCTTTCCTCAACATCTTCAGCTCTTTTTTTAATTTTTTCCGGGGGAGAGGTTTTTCCCGGGACTCTTCTCCCGCTTTTTTGGGCGCAGTAGATTGTTCGTTCGCGGATTTTTTCTCAGACTCTTCAACCGTCTGTGGCGTTTGTAGCTGTTTTTTGGCAGATGGCTTTGTTTCTTCTTTTTTCTTCTTTTTTGAAGATTGCTGATCATCCGGAGGCAATTCAAGTTTTGGCAAAGATTTTCGATTTTTACGATCATTTTTCACCAGTTGATACGAAACATCATCGCCGGCAAAAGAAAGGGCCGGGGTAAACAAATAAATTCCCCCGAGAACAATAATAAAGGTAGTTATTAGCTGCTTCCCATTAGCAAATTCTAACATTAGACAAACCTCCCAAAATGATTTTAAAGTTTCTTTACTAACTTTACCTGAAATTTGGCGCCTTGTAAATATTTGTTAGCTGTTCAGATTTAATTAACTTATCCGGGATAATATTTGATCCACGATAACATTTTCCGATGAATCATTTATTTCATCATTATACTGATAACTTTCCGAGGATTCACTCAATTTTTGAGTAACCGCACCGAGTTGTTCCTCCGAAATCTCGCCGGCAATCCGAGCCGGGCCCCGTTCACAAATCCAACGCGCATTATATTGCTGATGTGAATCAGCGGCAGCTTGATACGGAAAAATTACTGCCGGTAATTCACAAGCGACAAGCTCACTTATGGTTTCCGCCCCGGCTCTGGCCCAGACACACTGTGATTGAGCAAGCGCCGACAGTAAATCCCGATCAAATTTCACCTGCCTGAAATTATCCCCCCGAGTAAAGCGATCGGCAAGATCCAACCCGAATTTACCCTTAACATAATAAATATGCCAGTCATTTTCCAGCAATTCTCCGGCTGTATGAGCCAGGTTCCGGGAAAGCTCCCGAGAGCCCTGGGAACCACCCATCACCACCAATAAAGGAGCGTGGGTAAACCACGGATCTTCCCTGGGAATAAACTTACGAATTGGATTCCCGACAATCAAACTATTATTTTCTTTTCCTCTCTTACAGGGAGGTAAACCGTAGAAAACCTGAGTGGCAAAATTACTGAATAGTAACGTAGTTTTGCCCGGCAACCGGTTCTGCTCCTGCAAATAGATTGGCACCCCCCTAAATACTGCTCCAGCCAGCAGGGGAACGGCCGGATAACCGCCAAAGGAAAGCAAGGCATCAAACGAAGCGAGTGGTCTAAAAGTTTTAAAAAAACACCGGACCATTTCAAAACAAGCCTGACTTTTCTGAGAAAAATTTGTGCCGGGCCAATGTTTGAGCTTTAATTGACGGTAACTCCCGGGGAAATCCTTGAACAACGGATGGGAGGAAGAGGCTGTGGAATAGAGTGAAATTTCAACATCCAGTTCTCTAAAACGACCGGCGGTAACCAGGGCGGGAATCAGGTGGCCGCCAGTGGGACCACAGGCCAGAGCAATACGAGACAATTATTCACAACTCATTTTTAATAATTTTACGGGCCTGCCGGGCCCACTTACTTTCCGGTGCTGCTTTTACAGCCGACATCAACTTAAAAAAGGCCTCCCCTTTTTTTCCGGCCGAAATTAGCCGGCGCGCCAGAATTAAATTCCAACGAGCTTTCTCAGCACCTTTGGCTTTATCAGTAATTCTATCAGACCAGGTGGACATAAACTGATCCAACTGGTCCTCCAGCCCGGTCCGGGAAAGAATCTCTGCCTTCAGTAACAAATGATCAATAGGCACAGTTTCGGATCTTTTCAGGGCCTCCCGCAAATATTTCAGAGCCGGTTGAGTATCCTGCTGGAGCTTCCAATAAATACGAGCAGCATTAAAAAAATCCGTTATCTCAGGTTGACGGCTGAGTATTTTATGGATATTGTTTCGAGCAATTTCATATTCTCCCAGGTCAATAGCTTTTTCCACCTGATTTCGTAAGTTTTGAATATTCTTTTTCAACGACTTCATAGCCGTATCATTTAAATCAATTTTATCAGGCAGATGATACAAACGGGTATCCATGAAAGCAGTGGAAATCTTCCTGGAAAGTTCAGTAATCAGGCGCTCATTTTTTTTCTGCAGTTCATTGTTTTGTTTTTGTAATTTTTTCAGACGATCTTTGTATTTTTTACTGAGTGAAATAAATTTACGATTTTGCTCCACTTTCTGCCTTAGTTCAGAAAGCAAATCTTGATTGCGCCGGCGCAAACGCTCCAATTCTTTACGGAGAGGAGCAATTTTAGCCGGTTTGGTATCCGCGGCGGTATCAGAAACCTGTTCAGGTATCCCCGGCTTAACCGGAGTAGTTTCCCGGGCAGTCATAGTCTCCGAAACGACGGATAGCTTCAGAGGCGGTAAATCTTCTGGAACCGGGCCCGAAGAAGTATCTCGCTCCTCCTCCAGTTTTGAAGTCTGGCCGGGAGAAATTGAGAATTCCTGCTCTTCCCCCGTGGTATCAGCCGGAACAACAAGTTCAGTTTTAGAAGTGATTTCCTTTTTTTTATCGGGTTTTTCTTTCTTTCCCGCGGCGGCAATCTTTTTTATTTTTTCCTGAGCTACCTCGTGCAGTACATGGTCGGGATATTTTTGAAGAAAATTTTGCAGCAACTTCCGGGCCTTACTCTTATTGTTTTGCATAAGTGCTACCTCGATTCCTCCAAAGAGAGCATCGGCGCGAACCTTTTTTGAAGGATGTTGACGGCGGACTTGCCTGTATCGCCTGGCTGCTTCAATTAATTTTCCTTGCTTGAAGCAACTTCGAGCAAGTCCAAACAAGGCGTCATTAAAGTAAGAACTTTCAGAAGCACTATTGACTAACCTTCGATAGTATCTCTCGGCTTCTTTATACCGTTTATTCCAGAAATTTTGTTCTGCCTTCTGGTAAAGTGATTTGGGGTTAGGAGGGGTTTGAGCTAAGGCCGAACCAAGAGAAATAGACAAACTTATTAATATCAGAAAAGTCACTATTAAAAACAGACGCTGTTTTTCGATGATTACCAGGACTCCCACGTATTTTAAAAGCAATAAAATTAATCAGGTTTAAGGAGTAACGCTGATTATTCTAAGTAAGCGCGTTTATAATAACTTGAATTATTGGCCAGTTCAAGCACAGAGCTTATCAAGGCAGAACCTCAAAACGCTTCTTCCCCCTGATGGGGGAAGACAGATGGGTGTGAAAAGGAGGTTTCCAGAGCCCATTCACTCCGCCTCAGGCAAGATTCCCCCTCACCTTAGTCCTCTCCCACCAGGGGAGAGGAGATTCGTTTTGAGGTTTTATTATCAAAGATAGAATTTACTATAAAAAAAGGGGGGATTAAGTATAATCAACGAGTTCGGTTTAAGTAGGAATTTCTGAAATCTTTTGCTCTTTCCCTGGCCCAGATTTGAGCTGCTTTTTCCGGGGAAACATCATGGTCCAGCCGGGCCTCCAGTTTTTCTTTAAACTTTAACACTTCCTGGACCTGTGTCTCCATAAATTCCGTGAACTCGCTCCCGGAATTAAATTCCATTCTTATTCACCCGGTCAGCTATTAATTTTACCCTTCAATAATTAGAATCGACTTCCCGGGGTTAAAACTTCAGCGGTAGTTTGTCCAATCAAAGGAAAGGAAAGGGAAATTTAGCCTGAACTAATCGGGTTAGAGAAGTTCCTGATAGCCTTTAGCGTCAAGTTTATTGACCAGTGTTTTAACTTTTTGTGCTTGATCACGATCACAGATTAAAACAGCGTCTTCAGTGGAAACTACGATTAAACCTTCAACGTCCACACACCCAATGAAAGGGCCATCGGCCGAAACGAGTATATTATTTTCACTTTGAATGGTCTCCAGGGGACCTACTTTAATATTATTATCCTCGTCACTTTCAAAGAGGTCTTCCAGGGCATCCCAGGTACCAAGATCAGTCCAATTGAAGTCTACCGGTAGCGTCCAAACCCGCGCAGATCGCTCCAGGATACCGTAATCAACTGAAATTTCCGGAAGTGAACTATAATGTTCAGAAGCTGCTTTTTCCCAGTCTCTCTCTTCTTTCCACGTGCTATCAATTGCCTCAAGGCCAGAATACAACTCCGGCATAAAGGATTCAATTTCAGATAAGATTCTGCCGGCCGACCAGAAAAACATCCCGCTATTCCAGAGATAATCTCCCTGTTCCAAAAAATGACGTGCCTGCTGCCGCTCAGGTTTTTCGGTAAATTTGTTAACCCTGTGCACAGGTCTCTCCAGAAATTGTTCATAATTATCGGAAAAATAATTTATATAACCGTAGCCGGTTGAAGGGAAGTCGGGACGAATTCCAAAAGTTACCAGACAATCTTGTTCAGAGGCGGCACGGGAAGCGGACTCAACAGCAGCCACAAACTTTTCCCTCGGAGAGATCTGGTGGTCCGCGGGAAAAACTCCAATAACCGCATCCGAACTAAATTTCTGGCGAACAATAAGCCCGCCCCAGCCCGCACAGGCGGCAGTATCTCTTCCCTCGGGTTCACCGAGGATATTTTCGGCCGGGAGTTGCTGACAGGCAGAAGTTACCGGTGCCTGATGTTCCCGCGCCGTAATAACGAAAATATTTTCTTTTTTGTACGCGGCAAGCAAGCGATCGATGGTAGCGGCCAGCATAGATTTTTGCCGGCCAAGGGAAAGAACCTGTTTGGGCCGGTCCCGGCGCGAGAGAGGCCAGAACCTGGTTCCCGTACCCCCGGCCATAATAAGGGCAACCTTTTCCATTACCGGTCTTCGTCAGCCAATAATTTTTCTGCGTATGCAGTTAAAATTTCTTCGTGGTCAAATACTAATTCCGGCCATTTTTCATCCAGGTCAAGTAATTTAACTTCGGCGGCGTCAGTAGCGGCTTCCAGCTTCCCTTTTCCCTGGCCGGTGAAACAGACTGTCACCGTATGATGGCGGGGGTCACGGGAGGGGTGAGAGAAAACTCGCCATTGCTCGTAATCCCAGAAATCCAGCCCGGTTTCTTCTTTTACCTCGCGCTCAATCGCCGTTTCAACCGCTTCTCCGTATTCGACAAAGCCCCCGGGAAGAGCCCAGCCCACAGGAGGATTTTTACGTTTAACCAGAACTATCTGCCCCTCGTAATCAATAATAGCATCAACTGCAAGGTAGGGATTATGGGGCGTAAAATCTTTATTCATTTTTCCCAACCTACTTTCCAGTTAAAGCTGCCAGAAGCCGGTTTTCAGCTTTTGGACTTTCGCTATTGATTGATGTATTGGTCGGGACGGCCGGATTTGAACCGGCGACCTCGCGCCCCCCAGGCGCGCGCGCTG
>CAZVWJ010000016.1:0-46452 GCA_964631325.1 uncultured bacterium
AATTTTTTCTTTAATAGAGCTCAAACTATTCTTTACCATAGTCCTAATAAACACCCCTTTTAGTGTATTAAAATTATGCAGTATCAGCTTCTTGATCAGGTTGATTCTTAGAATCAGTTCCCATTAATTCTTCTAAATTCCTGTTGTCCTTTTCAGCGGCGATAATCACCTCTTCCCTGCGTAATTCATCCCACTGATGGGTTTCAATATCCTCGATAACTTCCGGGATACTCTCCCGGATGATATAAAGTCCATAAGAATATCTTTCCCGGAATGTTGGACGATTTCTATCAACAAAACGGAATTTTTTAACCTGGTCGATCAGTTCTGCGGTCGCCCTGTCGAGGTAAAAATAATCGTTAGTCTGATTTTTTTCTTTTTCAAACTCCCCCAGATGTTCAAAGAGATCAAAGCTTCCCTCCAGGATATCCTCAGTCATTGGCAGCAGTTTATTCCCTTCCCTGAGGGCTTCTTTAGCGTCCTGGATAACCCACAGCAACTTCTGGCGCCAGAATTCTATTTCCTCACTTAAATCTTTGTGGGGATACCGGACAGTAGAATCGGCCGGCCAGTGTTTATTCAAGACTTTCTCAGCTGTCCAGAGTTTTTCTATAGCTTCTTCAGGGGGAATATCAGACTCGTTGATTTGTTCGTATTCAGAAAGACTAAAACGAAGCGTCTGAATATTTTTCAGACGAAGTGAAGAAACTTCATAAAACTCCGCCAGTTTCTCCGCGCCTGGACCAGTGATCCGGCGCTTATAATTTTCCCATCTTGAAATATTAGCTCTGGATTCGCCGGTTTTCATTTCAACATCACGGAGAGAGAAACCAGCCGTTTTTCTTAGTTCACGTAAATTTTCCATTTTATACTCACCCATTAAAGAGATTATGTTTTGGGTTGTTTTTTATTTGACAACCCCTATTTTGGTTGTTATGCTTTTAACAACAGGCTAATGATGATGTTAATACTGAGAGGAGGTTATGTCAATGGTTACCAAGCTTAAGTATGAAAGATTAAATCGAGATCTGACTCAACTTGAGGTGGCGGCAGAGGCAGGCGTAGCAGAGAAGCAGGTCAGCGCTATTGAGAGGGGGTTTAACATCTCCAAACCTGCATTTCATAAATTGTGCGATTATTTTGATCTTGATCCAGAGATAGCTCTGAAGGAGGTCGAGGGGGTTGAGTATATTGGATAAAACGATCACCGACCTAGCTGAGCTCGACGAGTACCTTCTTACGGTAGACGAAGTAGCAGATCTGCTGCGTATGAGCAGCAGGCGAGCTTATGACCTGGTGCGGACGGAAGGGCTCCGCGTTAAGATCTCCGAACAACGGGTTCGCGTTCCTCGTCCAAAGCTAAAAACATGGTTGGAGGAGAAGATGGAGGGAGGAGGTGAAGAACCGGAGCAGGTAGCGGCCCGCTAAGGCCGCCCCCACCCCGGAACACTTAAGCCTAGACACCTTTAAGTGTACCGGCAAACAGGGGAAAAATCAAAAATTACGCTTCTAACACCCTGTTCCCGGGTAGAGTATCGGTAAGAAACTACCTGACGTTTATTTCACCTGGTCAGCAAGCTTTAAAAAAATTTTTGATCATTTGGCTGACCTATCTCAAGAAAAATATCACCCCGTACTGGAAATTAATGTTTCAAGGTTGGCTGAGGAGCTTGATCTCTCGCGTAAGACGATCCAGAGATTTCTAGATTTGTGCCAAACTCCAGGGAAGGTTAAGTCCACCAGAGGAAAACCTTTCTTTAAAAAAATTGAGACAAAAGGCAATCAGGCTAATAAATACCGGATTCGTTGGGACTTTCGAACGAAAGAAAGGCAGTGCGACAAAAAAAAGAACCAAAAAAAAGCTAAGAAAGAGCGGATGAACTGTACAGATAATCCTTCTAATAAAAGACTTCAATATCTTAAAAACCAACCCGGCTGGAAGCGGTTTGCCATGGATATTGCTCGAGAAAAAATTAAAAAAGCAGGATTATCTCTATCCTGGCTCAATTTTTTCGGAAAGGTGATCTTTAAAATCGAGTTAGAATTCAAAAAGATAAGAGAGATTCTTCAGAATTTTTCGCAGATCAATTATGAGATAGAGCTGTCATCAGTTGAGGGGTACTGCTGGATTAATTTTACAATCGCGTTTCGAAAAATAAACGAGATACTTAGCAGTCTAAGCGGCCAAAAAAACGAAGAGCAATACACAAAAAAACTCTACGAAGACAAGGGCGGAAGCTGTCCAGAAAGTCTCAGAAAACAACTCAAAAATGCCGGAATAATTTAATTTTTTTCGAGGTGGTTTTTATGTCCACAATCGAAAAGCTAAAAAAGAAGAAAAACGAAATTGAAAAACAAATGAAATTGCCCCCGCACCAGCGAGATGGGCGGCTGTTCAGATATCGCTCTGCCCCCCGGCGGCTGGAAGATATCGAGGCGAAGATTAAAAAGAAGAAGGAGCGGAAAAAATCTGAGAAACGGCGGCGGGAGACCCGCCGGAAAATTTTAACTGGGGCCGGCTTTATGCAGAAGTTAGATGATAAGGATTTAGCCCTGGAAGATTACCTCCAGGAGCACGCTCCGGAAGACTGGATTGAGGACGTCCAGGAGGCTCGTGGAAATTACAATCAACTTCTCGCCACCCTCGGTGCTCTGACATTGCGAGACAAAGATCCGGACGAATATAAAAGTCTGCTGGAAAATATTTTAGGCCCCGAAAACGACGATTGGGAACTTTTTCCCGAATTTGATTGAACAACAAATAGCCCGGCAATAAGAGAAAGCCGGCGGGAAACAGAAAGCCGGTCACAATCAGAAAGCCTGCCACTACAGGAAAGAGCGTGATAAATCGATAGCCAGAACGGGAAACGATAGCCCCCTCATACCTTAGTAAGGGCACGATACACATTGCAAGCAATGTGATCGTGCCTATCGGTCCGGAGGGACCTTTCAGGGCTTCGGGGGCTATCGTTGCAGACGGGGCAATCCGATTGCCCCTCACTAAATTAAATTTTGTGCAGTCGCCGCTGGCTCACTAAGAAGGAGGAAGAGCGAAATGAGTTTTTCTGGTTATTTAAATACAGCCCCGGTAAAAAGGAGTGCGGGAGGTTCTGCCGTTGCCGCCGCAGCCTATCAGTCCGGGGCAAAATTGAAGGACGAAAATAAAGAACATTTTTATAGCCGGAATGACGTTCTGCACGAGGAGATGATGACCCCAGAAAATCTGAAAATGAATCGGGAAAATTTCTGGAAATATGTCGAAAATTTCGAGACCAGAAAAGACGCCCGGCCGGCGCGTAGAATAAAAATTTCTCTGCCGGCTGAGTTGAGCGACGAAGAAAATATTAAACTAGCCCAAGAATTCGTTCAGGAGAATTTCCAAGAGGAAAATATCCCGGCAGATTTGGCCGTTCATGATCGGGAGAAGGGCGAGAAAAATATCCATGCCCACGTCCTGATTACAGAGAGAAAATGGAATTCAAAAAATCAGGAATTGAACTCCAGGAAGGAAAGAAAATTCACGAAAAAAAGCTGGCAGGAAAATCTAAAAAAAGATCTGGCTGAACGAGTAAATCAGCGGCTTGAAAAAATTGATTCTGAAACGAGATTTAATTTTGATCATCCGGAAAATATCCCGGCGAAATTAGAAGTAAATAACCGGCAAAAAGAAACTGAAAAAATTCTTTTCAATCAGGCTGTTGATCGGGCGCGGAATATTCAGGAAGAATACAGCCGTATCCGCAAAGATTTAACCCGGCAGTTGGAAAACGAACGGAACCATTTGAACGAAGCTGTGATTCAACAAATCAATTCTGAATTTCAGGCTTATCAGAAAGAACTTGAGGCCAGGCGACAGCAGTCTGAGGCTGAGGCCCAGGAAGAAAATAATTTCATCCACCTGGCCGCGGCCGCCGGTGGCGCGGGCCTGGCCGCAAATGAAATTTACGATCAGGAAGCTGGCCTGGAGGTTACTGACCAGGCCGACGAGCACAAGGCTAAAATGATTAAAGAGCGGGTGGGGGTTGAGTCCCGCCATTTCATTGACCAGGTGAAATACGTTTCAGACAAAGGGACCATCGTTTTAAATAGCGATGTGGCTTTAATGAACTACGAGGACCAGGTCTCCATCCGCGGGGACTATCAAAGACAGGACGTCGAAATTATGGCCGACGTCCTCCATCAGCGATTCGGTGAAAGTTTGCAAATTTGGGGATCCAGGAAATTCAAAGAAAAATTTGTTGAAGCCGCCCGGCAGCGGGGAATTAAAAAAATCAAAGATAGAGATACCGGCGAAATTCTTTTTGATGAGAGTTTTAAATCCAAAGAAAAACAAGCTCGATCTACAGCCGAGCGAGCATTTAAAAATATTCTTTCAGGGGAGCGAGAAAGATGATCATCCACGATGAGAATGATATCCAGCCGAGACGTAACCCCGGGGAAACTATAATCACAATTATTCTGACCGGAATTATTTCCTTTTTCGTTGGATCCATTATTTTTTCTTTTTTGATGTCCGGGTATTCATACCTATCAGACTTCAATTGGTCTACGTCTGGCTACCTCCAACTACAACCGGAAATAATCAAATCTTTTTTAAAATCAACTGAACTCGGCGAAAATATTCCATTTCAAAATTATCACAAATTCAGCGAAATTTCCGCAAAATTTTTCCTGCCATATAAGGCCGGGCTGATTTTTATTATCCCCGGCATGATTTTCGGTTTCATTTACTCCGGGCCCCGACCACCTGTGATTTTTGTCTCAGGCACTCGATCATATGAAGGAAAAGAAGCAGAAAAAAACGCCGAATCAGATCTCCCCGGAGGCGGCGTCCGGATCCATCCGGAAGTCAGCATTTCCCGCCGGCTGGAGCGGCAGGGTATAGCTTACATCGGCCGGCCGGGCAGTGGCAAAACTCAAGCCCTGCTCCAGGTGATCCGGGAGGTGATCGACCGCGGCGATCGGGCAATCATTCATGATAATAAGGGAGAACTAACAGAAGCATTCGGCGGCCGGGATGATATCGGAATCCTCGCCCCCTGGGACCGTCGAACCTGGCGTTGGGATCTGTCTGCTGACATCCAGGGACTTTCCGAAATTGAAGCATTCGCCGGCCAGCTTACGCCCCCAGAAAATGAAATTTCGGATCCAATGTGGTCCCAGGCTGCGGAAACAATCATTACCGGGAGCTTGATGAGCGTTGAACAGGAACACGGCCGGGGCGGCTGGAATTATCAGCACCTGCTCAATTATTTTGACCAGCATCCTCTCGACCGGCTGGAGACAATAAGTGGCAGCTACAAAGAAGCAAAAGACCTGCTCGAATACGGCGGCAGCCCTTCCGGAAGCAATGAAAAAGAAGGCGGTAAGCAGAGCCGAACATTGGAAAGTATTCTGATAAATGCTGAATCATACATGCGGCCCCTCCGGAGGCTGGCCCGGGGGTATGCTCAGGTGCCGGTAGAAAAATCTTTTTCAATCCAGGACTGGATCCGGGGAAACTCCGACGCCCCCAGGATAATTATGCTTCAATCTAATCGACGACTGCCACAGCTCTCGACGGTTTCGGCCCAATCAATTTTTCGAGTAATTGCCCAGCTGGCAGCAAGTCCCCAGCTCCCGGAGCGCGACCACGGGACCTGGTTAATAATGGATGAATTCCCAAAATTAGGGCACATTAACCAGATTGGCGAAATTTGGGATACAGGCCGTTCAAAGGGAATTCGCGGAATTCTGGCTTTCCAGGACTATGAACAGCTAACCAGGGTATATGACGAAACTTTCCGGGATATATTGGATTCAAACATCGGAACAAAAATAATTTTTGAATGCGGCGGCAGCCAGACCCCGAAAAAAATTTCTCAAATGATTGGTGAGCAGCAAATTAAACGCTACTCCACAGACTCCACCGACACCGGCAGCGGCGGCCGGTCGGTCAGCCACCGCTGGAAAGAAGATAAACAGCCGGCAATCAAACCGGAATACATCCGGAATCGTCTCGGAGTAACTGATTCCGGCGTCCGAGGAATCCTTAATTCCGCGTCTGACGCGGCTTATATTTTGGAGTGGCCATTTGTTGAGCTCGAGTCCACGGGCGACCGGTATCAGGAAGCTGGCTGGATGGATGAACCCGCCGGTGATCCTTCTGCGGATCCGGAACCGGAATCAGAAACTGAACCCCGTGAGGGCCAGGCCCCAAATAATTCTGGCGATCCACTTTTTGACAGTAAAAATAATGATGAAAAAGAATCCGAAAATGAAAAAGAAGAACCTGAGAAGAAATTTCAAAAATTTTCCAAGGAGGAGATTTTAATGGAAGACTTTAACTTTGATTATGAGGAAATTTCTGAGGAAGATTTCTGGAAAAAGGTTGAGAGTTTGCGGGCCTGGTACTATGACCCCCAGGCCGAAGAAAAAAGAAAATTGGTCGAATCGCGGGGGATTGAAGGAACTGTGGAAGATAAAATTTTAAATGCGCCAGTTAGACATGATTTCCTGGAAGGAAAAATTGATCCAGATTTTCTCTTTATTTCCCAGGAGGACGCAACGGCCGTGCCGGCCGAGGCGGCCGAGGAATTTTCCGGCCGGAACTGCTGGCAGGCTATATACAAGATTGAAAGAATGATGGGATGATGCTAACTTTTGACATTGAAGAAGGCGTAATTAATTTAAACCGGCTGGAGTATTACAAGAAAATCTGCAAATTAAAATATGAGCAAAATGGCTCTTTCAGCGCCGGCCCTTCCGTAGAAGATATCACCAGATGGGATGAGGCAGGTGTTGAGGATCTCGTTGAACAGAGTAAATATCTGATCGTCCAGCTGGTGGCGGCTGGCAATAGGCCTACGGTCTACGCCGTTGAAACTATCGAGAAAGCGGAAGAAGTTTTTGAATATCTGCTTGGAAATCAACTGCATTATGACAGATTTTACAAAAAAGAATGCGGGGCAAATTGAAATTTGCCCCGAAACGGACGGCACCCGTTTGTGGTGCTTCTGTTAATTCGAGTATATCGGTGTTGAATGTCCTATCCTTCAAGTGGGTCTGCTCAAACCGCTCTGAGAGAGGTTCAGGATTTTGAACTTTTGCTTTGAAGGGTATATAACCGTATATATAACGATAAATTGGTTTTTCTTCAAGGAAGGATAAAATGAAAAAACTTACAGCAATTTTTCTGGTTCTTTTAGTTTTGAGTCCGGCCGGGACCTTGGCCGCTGGTTCTGGATCCGAATATTCAAATCCTTATGCCGATATAGCTGCGGGGGATCTTACTGAACACGGGACTCAGGATATGAGCGTCCAGTTGATCAATCGGATTGCCGGCAAAAACTGGCAGCATGCGCTTAATCCTGCTGTGGACGTTGAACAGACTGTTTTTATGCAACTATTTAAGGTTTTTAATGCCCTGGTTCTTGTTATGGCCGGGTTGCTTATAACCTGGGTATTAATTCAAGGAATAGTTTCCACCGCCCACGAAGGCACCCCCCTGGGACAGCAATTGCATAGCTTATGGGTGCCGGTCCGTTCTGGACTTTCCGTTTTATTTCTACTTCCGATCCCGGGAAGCGGAGGTTTCTCAATCCTTCAGGGAATTGTATTGCTTTTTTTCTCTTTCTCCATCGGTGCTGCTAATTTAATGTGGGCTAAAGGACTGGACTATATGACAAAAAATATAGTTAATTTGGAAGAGAAAAAAGAATTTACAGCCAAAGACGTAAAAAACTGGCCGAAAGGCGATGCTCGTGAAACTTTATTGTTTCTGATAGTTAATCATTACGTTAATGATGACGAATGGAGTTATTATACCACTGCTACGGCAAATTATGTACCGGGAGCAGAAATTGGTAATACGGCTATAGATATAGCTCAAGAGGCTCTCAGCGAGGGGCCGGCGCCGTCCGATTATCAAAAAAATTGGACGGGGGATGCCCCCCAGTTCCTTGAAACTTCTGGCAATAAAGGTTCTGTGGCCAGGTTTAAAATAATCAATAACAATGAATATGGAGGGCCAACATCCTCTGATATCGGTTATATTGACGTTCCCTGTGAAGATCTGGATAGTCTTGCTTGCGGAATTCGGGTATCGGCAATGAAAGATTTTATTGAGGAATCTGAACCAGTGGCTAAATATTATCTTGATATGAATGATATCGTTTCCGAAAAAACATCAGACGTCTGGCAATTTGATAGACCACATAAAGTAGGGCGAATGTATTTCAACAGTATTGTTGAAGACTATAATGAGAAAGTGGGAGAAGCAATTGCCAATTCGCTAAACGATGGTGAACTTAACCCCACCGGTTCTGAAGAAACTGAGGCTTTCCGAGAAAAAGCTAAGAAACTGGGCTGGGCTTCTGCCGGTATGTGGTATTGGACTCTTTCGGCTCATTTTAAACGGCGAGTTCAAACTGCACGAGCAGTTCCTACATATACAGGAGGGAATTTTAAAGCAATTTCTGAGTTCTTTGGAGAACCATATAGCAAGTGTATGGAAAAAATTCGTAATAATATGGGCGGAATTACTTCGGCAAAGGATATAATTCAAAATGCAGAGCGTTCCTCTAATCAAAGCGATATTTTTGGACCCAAATATGTACAGGCATGGATAAAACCTATTTCGGATTATGTTAATCCGTTAAAAGACATGCCCCGGGCCATGACCAAGGGAGATCCAATTCGTAACCTTAAATGGTATGGGAATGTTATTGTGAATTCTTATTTTTCTGCGGCATCAATTTTTGTTGGTCTGCGGGGAGCTGCCAAGGCCACTCAAGTATTTAATACCACTACTGATGCGTCCTCATTGGTTCCCGGCTGGGGGGAGGCTGAAGGCTTAGCTGCTGCTATTGCAGCAAGTATAAAAGTGGTACTTGCGGATACCTGGAGCTTATTGCAGTGGATTCTTATACCGCTTTTATTTGCGGGAATATTTCTGGCTTATTATCTCCCCTCTATCCCCTTTATTTACTGGTATCTTGGAATTGTTTCCTGGGTGATTTTGTTTATTGAGACTCTTGTTGCTGCGCCGCTATGGGCGGCAGCGCACAGCATGCCGGAAGGCCGGGGGATAGCTGGAAAACACGCGAAGACAGGTTATATGATGTTTTTCAACGTTCTTGTGCGGCCCCTGCTTATGATCTTTGGATTTCTGGCCGCAATGTTAATTTTCTCCGGGGTTTTCGCATTCCTTGGTGAAGCTTTTATGGTCTTTAAAACGACAATATCATCCGGTATGGAAGGAATTATAGAATCCAGTATATTTACTGTTATTTTTACCGGACTTATAATTGTTTCAGCCCAGAAAATATTTGCCCTGGTAACTGTGCTCGCCAACCGTGTCCCGCGCTGGATTGGCCAGCAAATACAGCCACTCGGCGAAGAGCAACAACAAAAAGAGGTAAAAACCGGTTTTGTTGCGGCCGGCAGCACCACTCAAGCCGCCGGTCGAATGAGCGGTTCTGAGTCACAGCGTCCTTCCGCCGGCAGTGGCAGCGGTTCTGAAGCTCTCCCCGCTGGTGGAGCTAGCGCCCTGGATAGCAGCAATGAGGACTTTTCGCGGGGAGAAAGTTGAGACTCCCATTTTTTTAGCCGGAAAAAAATGGCAAAAAACTCCTCACCCCAACCCCCAAGGCCCCGGGATGTAGCCCGGGGGGCAGGTGCTTTTTCGCGGAATATTTTTTCTTACCTTATATAACCGTGAAGGGTTGTTAACAAAAGGGAATAACGTGAAGGGTTGTTAACACAAAAACTGTTTGAAACCATTTTTCAGGCCAGAAAATGCCAGGGATAATAATATCCCTTCCCTTCTTATCAGCATGTCCTGTGGCCGACTGTCAGGCCGGCGAGTGAGCTGGACGGTTACACCGGCAGGTTGGCCCTGGCCCGGTGATACTTCAGTTAGTTTTAGAAAAAGAACTTGAATTAGTGTGCTGCACGTGGTAAATTTGTAATACAAATAAGATACAACCACATCACGAAAGGAGGTAATTAAAATCGCAAATTTGAGTTTACGGATTGACGATGAGCTTCTGGAAGCGGTCGATCAGACCCGGAAGCAGTTAAACAGCCAGGGTTTAAACCTGAGCCGGTCCGGCTTCACCCGGTTCGCATTGACCAGGTTGATCCGGAAGCTACAGAATGAGAATATTGAAATCGAGGAATTTTTAGCCCGGAAATAGACAGAATCGGTATTGTATTATATACAGTCCCCTGGACTTTCAGACAGTTAGTGATAATCTTTATTATCAGGGCTGGAAAAAAGATCCTAATATTCTTTTTTTAATCGTCTTTTATAGGAAAATCCATGCTTGCGAATATATAACCTGCAACTGCTCCTAATATAGTAGTAATAGCTTGTGATTCTATTACTCGCATTAATCCTAAAATGGCTATAGTTGGTAGAAAAGTTAAAATGCTGACCATATAAATTGAGCCCACACCAAACTTTTTATCGTCGTTTGATCTTATATAAAGTAATTTCCCTACTCCTAAAAACATGAAAATTAGAAAAAATACAGCAATAGCTTCATTACTTAAAGTTAGGTTGCAAAAATAATCCATGAAATTATTCATAAGAAAACCTTGTATAAGGGGTTGTTTTTATTTTTCTAATTTGGATCTCATACATTTCATAAAATCTTTGCGGGGTCGCGGAGCGTCAACATCTTTGCAACATTCTTCTATAGCGGTTTCAATTTCTTTTTCAGAATAATCTTCATCTACTTCATCTTGGATAGCTTTTTTTATGTAATCAAGTTCATAGTCCTCGGAACACGCAACAAATTGTCCATCAATATTTTTATCCACTTTTTTATTCGCTTCTGGCCAACCCACAATAACAACCTCCCAAACAGAATGATTAATTATATTACAAAAATTAAATTTCCTTCAAAACATGTTGAGCTCTTTGTTTCACTTTTTCATAAAAATTTTCTCGGGACCCAATAGCAAATACATAACAAAAATTTTTCTCATAATCGATCACATAAGCAGCCCGATATTCTCCGGAAACAGATAAATGTTTAAAATGATAACTTCTAATTTTATTTGGTGTATTTGCCAATGTTTGACCGGCTTCGGGCTGATCCCCAAGATTAAAGAGTTCATCTTCTACTTCATTCTTAATCTGAGGATCCAGCTTATTCAAATCACTATCAGCTGAATTAGTTAAAGATACTCCATAATCCATAATGATTTTACTTCTGCTTCTGACCAGGTTCTCTAATTATTCTTGTCTCCCCCTTTTGATGCTCTTGGGCTGCATGTTCTGCAAGAACTCCAAAAGGATTTATTTCTGTTTTGGCAAGTTCAATATTCTGGCCTTCACGTCGAGCAAAAAGAGTTTCTCCTTTTTTAATCTCCAGATTCTGACGCATAGATTTGGGTAAAGTAATCCTTCCGCGGTCATCAACTTTTACTGTCTCATAGTCAATATCAGTAGCCATTAGAAAGACCTCCAAGTTAGCCTAATGGGTATTTCCTACTCTTCAACATTAAGTATACAACACCGGAGACGAAAGTCAAATTTTGTGTCTATAAAATCAAATGATCCAAAGCTAAAATTATCCCCTAAATCTCGTGACATTTCGTGGCACGAGGTCGTCAAAAGGGGTCTATTCGGGGCAAATGCCACGAATATAATCTTTTGTAATAACAGCTTATATCGGCCAATATAACCATTCTGAAGCCGTTGTTGTCAATTTCCATACTTGGCCGAGGCAGATTGACACGGTAGAGGTCGGCGGTTCGAAACCGCCCGCGCCTACCATTCTTTCCTTACCCCCTAAGTCAAAGTCTTCGACTCAGAAAATACTTCGAGCGAGCCGACCTCAGGGAGTCTGAGGGAGCATTCCCTCAGGCACTCAGCCACAGGACGTGGCGCGGGGGAGCAGCGACCGCAGGGAGCGTTGAGGGGGAGCAGGTGTTCCCCCTCAAGGAGCACGAGGCGACGGGTCGGCGGTTCGACACCGCCCGCGCCTACCATTTTTTCCTTACCCCCTAAGTCAAAGTCTTCGACTCAGAAAATACTTCGAGCGAGCCGACCTCAGGGAGTCTGAGGGAGCATTCCCTCAGGCACTCAGCCACAGGACGTGGCGCGGGGGAGCAGCGACCGCAGGGAGCGTTGAGGGGGAGCAGGTGTTCCCCCTCAAGGAGCACGAGGCGACGGGTCGGCGGTTCGAACCCGCCCGCGCCTACCATCCTTTTCATTCGCACCTAAGCCAAAATCTTCCTGAGAGAAAGACAATCCTTCCGGATCTGCCGCCACGGGAATCTTAATTACACGCTCTCCGAAAAGGGTCTAAAATCTCCTCTCCCCCGTTGGGAGAGGACTTGTGACGCGTACGCGTTATTAAGGTGAGGGGGGGCGGGGTAAACAGGCTTTTTAAACCCCTTTCACCCCCATCTGTGTCTTCCTCCATCAAGGGGGAAGAATCATTTGGAAGTTCTGACAGATTAACTTCTGCTATATTATTGCTAATTTTGTTTGTTATAATTAAAAGTTATATTCAAAATTTATCAAATTCATATAGGAACCTGATAAAAACACTTAGTGTGTTCGGGAGTGTACTATTAATACCATGAAAAAATGTGAAGTTATCATTGTAGGAGCCGGTCCTGCCGGTTCAACTGCCGCTTATTTACTTTCCAACTGGGGGCATCAAGTTTTTCTTTTTGATAAGGCAAATTTTCCTCGAAAAAAGCTCTGCGGCGGAATTTTAACCGATAAAAACTTAGTATTGATGAATCGAATTTTTAATGATTCTTTTGAAAATTTAAGAGACAAAAATATTATCGATTTTTGGGCTGACGAATTTGAGGTATGGCTTGAAGATAAACAAATCATAAAAGGGGAACAAGCTTACAAATCTTGTTTGGTAAAACGGGAATTTTTTGATGAATATCTTCTGAAGCAAGCTAAAACTGCAGGAACGAAAGTTTTTGAAGGCAAAACCATTTCAAAAATTAATCCCCAAAAAAAAGAAATAATCACAGACGAGGGGATTTCTTTCGTCGGAGAGTACATTATCGGGGCCGATGGTGTTAATAGTGTTATAAGAAATGATTTAATAGAGGCTAATAAATTAGGTTGCACAAAAGACAAGTGGCATAACAATTTAGCTATGGCTCTGGAAGTTAGTATTGAACGTGATGAAGTGGAATTGAAGCAAAACTGTCCTGTTCTTCATCTTGGAATTGTCAACTGGGGTTATGGATGGATTTTCCCAAATAGTGATAAATACGTGGTCGGGATAGGGGGATTAATTTCAAAAAACAAAAATTTTCGAGAAGTTATGTATGATTATTTGAATTTCTTAAATATTTCGGAAATCGACTGTAAAATACAGGGACATCCGGTTCCTTATGGCAATTTTATCAACAAACCAGTCAGCGAGAACATATTGTTAGCCGGCGACGCGGCGGGACTTGTTGATGCAATGACAGCCGAAGGTATTTTTTATGCACAAAGGAGTGGTGAACTGGCAGCACACGCTATTAATAATGACAGCTCGAAATCGAAAAAAAATGTTGGGGATAATTATTGTAATAAATTATCACAATATATTATTCCAGAAATTTCGGCTTCTAAATGGCTTCGTTCGCTCTTTTATTTTGGACCTGAATGTATCAGGTATCCCTTGATAAAATTTTTGCTTAACCTTTGTTCAGACAAACTTATTGATGTTATACATGGTCATAGAAGTTATAAATTATTGAAGAAAATAAAAAGAGAAGTCCACACAGAAATATAAGTACGACGGGTGGAAACTTCTTTCTTTAACCAGGTGTGTTACAAATTATGTGTACTCTCCCAGGGTTCCGGTTACAGATTGTTCCTTATCAGAAGCTCTCTCTACTAACCTCATTCTCGTCCAGCAGTCAATCGGGCACAACCAGTGGGAGCTGTAGAATTTACTCTGTAACTCCCCGATTGACTGCTGGACTCCGAGGTTTTGAGTCGTTTAAGAGCCATCCAGGCTCAAGACGACTCAAAAAATCCGGTTACCAGAAAGTGCTTCTGATTTGTAAAGGGAACTGTGGGAGAAGACAAATTATCAGATGAATTGCTCAATGTAATTTTGGAATACGACTTCGAAGGTCAAAAATACAATCGGAAGAATTATTGAGCCACTCAATTGAATTATAATGTCGATATCAAGCGGATATAATTTAATAGACTGATAATCAAAGTATTCATCCCTGATATTTTGTCGTTTTAATTCATACAGTTGTTGTTCTTGTGTGGTATTTTTCTTCAATTCCAGGTTTTCTTCTCTTAATTGGTGATATTTTCTTCTTAACTCATTTAATTTATTATCTCGTGCTTCCGAAGCCCGGAGATTTACTTTTAAAGTGGGATAGATGAAAGACAATAATATAAAACCAATAAACAAAATGACCATGGCATAAAAACAATTTGCAGCTACGGAGTTGGTTGAGGCTAATTGAAATCCAAAAGGAAAAAAGAGAGAACCGGAAGAGAAAAGTATGGTTGTCTTTATAGCATAATTACCTACTATGCTCATTCCACCTAGATTATCCGGATGCAAGGGATCAATTTTTAAGTCCAATTTAATAAAGTCTTTTATAAAAAGTTGAGTGGTTAATACTCCCGTAAAACCAATCCCTGTCAAAAACAGAGCTTCAAATAAAAAAACAAGAAAAAACAAAAACAACACATCATCAAATCCATGAAACCCTACTGTTTTAAAAAAATTCAGATCGAAATATATCAAGAGAGCACCTAACACCATCCAGGGAAAAACTGTCAATCCCCATTTGTGACTGAAAAAATGATCATATTTGACTCCCAGCTCTTTAATTTGATCGGGATTTTTAATTAATTCCCTGGATTCTACGCAAAATTCCGGCAAGACATATCCATCATAGAATAAAATAAGAAGGGGACCTATAATAACCCACAATACCCCTAAAAAGTAAGCTGTAGAGAAATATAAAGTGGTTTCTTCCCACCGTGTGATTATAAAAACAAACCACAACAATAATGGCAATAAACCAAATTTCATGAACCCGGAAAGAAAATTATTATTGATCTCGAATAAAAGGTTATGATTAATTATTTTAGTAATTATATTTTTATCGTAATTATCCATTTTCGGATCACTTTTGATAATCAGACTTGAAAGTATTTATATACATTTACTGATTTTTCACATTTTGTGCGAAAATCTAGCTCATTCGATTTAAACAAATTACCCTCCAACAGTCCAGCAACTTTGTTCACGATACCCACTTGAAAATGAAAATTTTCGTGTATTTTCTTAATCTCACCTGGATTTACTAATACATTGCATCTGAGAAAAAAGTCTAAATACACGCTCTCCGAAAAGGGTCTAAAATCTCCTCCCCCTTGACCTTTTTCCCCCTCACCCTGACCCTCTCCCACCAGGGGAGAGGGGACTTTTCGGAGAGGCTCTAAATAGTGAGGAATATGCAAGTAATTATTGTTCAGGACGTGGATGAACGCGGGCTATTCGATTTAAAGAGAATTGGCGCAGTTCGTCATGTTTATGGCTGTAAGCTTCAACCCCCTGGTAGGGATTGCCCATGTAGCTAAATTTACCAACCCGCCGGGGGCCGATGGTTCGTCTTGATTTTTCGCCGCGGCTGTTCACGTAAACTATTTCGACGTCCACTCCGGTCTCAATCGCTCTTTCCAGGTGATTTACAGTCTCCTCTTCGTCCATCTCTTCAGTCTGGTTGAGATGGTATTCTTTGAAAAAATTAACCACCCTGTAGTCCATCCAGACGTCCTTTTTTCGGAGGGGCTTTTTCAGGACCAGACCGTCCAGGCTGGTGCACCGGCTGAGAGCAACGTAAGCCTGGCCGTGGGCAAACATCCCGGATTTACTGGTGTCGAGAATCACGTTTTCAAGCGTTTTACCCTGGCTTTTATGGATAGTTACCGCCCAGGAAAGGCGGAGAGGAAGCTGGCGAAAAGTCCCCAGGGTTTCGGGAACCAGCTCCCCGGCCGCCGCGTCGTAATCAAACTCAATCATTTCCCACTGAAACGGTTCCACCCGGACCACCTCGTCCGTTTCCAGGTGAACTACCACGCCCGGTTTTTCATCCTCCGGCGGTCGAAGTTCACGCACCTTGCCCATGGTACCGTTCACCCAGCGGCCCCGCGGATCATTGTTCAGAAGCATTACCTGGGCATCTCGTTTCAACTGGAGAGTTTTTTGGGTGGGCGCCCGGGAAAGGTCAAAATCCCCCGTGATCTCAGCCGTAAAGGACTCCGGCGTTCCGTCCAGTTGTTCCAGCCGATCCTCGTTAATCTGGCGGGCCGGTTTATTAGTCGGAGTTAAATATACGGAATAGGCGCCGGCGGCTGGCTCATAGTCCGGAGCCACCTGTTCATTCAACCGGGCCAGCTGGTCGTCCGTTATCGTTCGGCTTCGAATTCCGTTTAGAATCCGAATGAACTCCGCGTCGCTCTGGCGGTGGATGGTAGTTAACTCAATCATTGTACAATCTAATTCGTCAAAAGAGTGGCTGTCAAAAAACCAGGGACTGGCGTATTCTTCCTCAAAAAATTCAGATTCATCGGCTGTACAGACAGGTTCAAGCTGAAAGGGATCACCGATAAAAATTGCTTTCACGCCGCCAAAAACTTCGCCGGGAGAAGGGCCGAATTTGCGCAAAAAGGTATCCACGCAATCCAGCAGATCAGCCCGGACCATTGATATCTCATCAATTACCAGGGTCTGTAAATTTTCATAGACCTGGGTATCGTGCGGTCTTACCCGGCCGGATTTTATCTGTTCAACTGTTATATCGGGGCCAAAACCAAAAAAGGAGTGAATGGTCTGGCCCCGGACGTTTACCGCAGCGACGCCAGTGGGGGCGAGCACGGCGAGGTTATGGTCGGTCCGGTCCCGGAAATATTCCAGCAGTGTGGATTTACCGGTCCCGGCTTTCCCGGTGATAAAAACATTTTCCTCCGGGGCACACATTAAATCATAAGCCCGTTCGAATTCTTCAGTGAGTTTCAATTCCATTAATTAAGCCTCCAGTGATTTTTTAAGTAATACGGTTCAGCCTATGAACCAGGCGAGCAGGGCAAGGATGAAAAATAAAATGGAGAGATACCAGGCCACTTTAGTGATGAACCCAATAACGAGGCTGACCAGGAAAGCAAGGACAAAAACGACGAAGAAAATCACGGCCCAGGTGCCGTAGGAAAGGCCAAATATTTTGCCGGGAATTCGGCCGGAAAACCGGGAAATAGTGTTGCCCGCCTGTTGACCGTATTTTTGAAATGAGGTTTCACTGACGTTCTTCTGCACCCAGCGGGTGACCGACTCACCAGTATTTTTTACCCGGGTGACTACAGTTTCGCCCACCTGTTTCAGGGTATCGATTTTCCTGGTCACTGTCTCCCCGTGGTCCCGGGCCTGGCTAAGGCCGGCGGCAGTATCGGCCGCCCACAACGGCCGGGTAAAACCAGAGATAAAGCAAAAAATAAAGATAAGAGCCAAAAAAACAAGCTTATTCTTCCGAGTCATCTTGCTGAGCCTCATCTCCTTTAATTTTCAGGTAATCTTCCATTTCCTCGGGGGCTTCCCGCCAAGCCCGCTCAAGAAGGTCGTCAGTTGTTTCAGCCCGCCGCCGTTTCTTGAGCTTCTCCTTGAGGTCCTCTTCCCCACCCCCGCCTCCCCGTTTGGAGACCCGTTCCTGCCGGGCTTTTTTACGCTTTTTCTGCCGGCCGCGTTCAAGCGCTTTTTCCAGCTCCTCGTTAAGTATTTCCAGGGCGCGCCGTTTATTTTGTTGGCGCGAGCGAAATTCCCCGTTCTCGACCAGTATTTCCCCGTCCTTCGTCAGATGGCGGGGCGGTAGATGTTCCCGTAAAATGTCTTTCTTCTCGGGGGAAAGGGGCAAATTTTCCACCGCCAGCCGCAATCGAACTGCAGTTGCCCGCCGGTCCACGTTCTGACCACCCGGGCCACCGGCGCGCATATTCTCAAATTCAACATCAGACTCGGTCAATTCCATTAATCCCCAGGTCCCTCTACCAGTAAGTTAATTTTTCCTTCTAAATTGTAGATACATCCGGACACAAGTGCAATTTTTTTCCCCCACCTATCCCCGCAATTGCGCAATTGCGGGGATACGCAAATTTAATAAGATAATGTGTAATACGATTAATAAGAAAGCTAATGGGGATGTATACAGATTTGTTTGGATTTTTGCGTTATAGTTTGCCCCATACAGCGCCTGGTTTCAGGTCTTAACTTGAGAAAAGTTGATAGTTTATGACTAACTTCGATAGAATTAATAGGAAACAAAAATGGGGTAGTGAGAAATTACAAGCCACTGCCAATTTTATTCTAATAAAAGTTTACTTTAGCTTAAGTTTGAGACCAATCAAGGAGGCATAAATTTATGATTGAGCTGGAGGAAATTACTGACGTGGGGTTGGGGACCTGGGTGCTGGGCGAAGGAATGTGGAGCGGAGATACTCAACCTTTTGAGACAATAAAGACATCAATTCGCGGAGGAATTAACCTAATTGACACGGCCCCGGTTTACGGGGGCGGACGCTCGGAAGAAGTAGTCGGGGAAGCCCTGGAGAAACTGGGAGTCCGGCGGAAAATCAAAATTTGGGGGCAGTGACAAGCCAGAGCTCCGACAATATTTCCGGGTCATTGAATTTATAGTTCCTACATGAGATCATTGTTGGGTTTATTTTAAGGCTGACTTTAACAGGCTTTAATAGGAAGTGAATCATAATGAGCGAGAGCAAACGCGTAATTATCGCAGGAAAAGAGGAAACTATTGAGGCAGAATCTACCCTGGCTGATATAGCTGAAGAATTTGACTATGGAGAGGCCCTGGGGGCCCGGGTGGACGAACAACTGATGGATCTGCGGGATAAACCCGGGGGAGAGGCAAAGATAGAATTCGTAACTTACGAAGATCCGGATGGTAAGCAGATATACTGGCACACAGCATCACATGTGCTCGCCCACGCAGTGAATTACTACATTGATGGGGAAGTAAAGCTGGCAATCGGCCCGGCAATCGAGGAAGGTTTTTATTACGATTTTGATTTGCCACGAACCATCTCCAGGGATGAGCTGGGAAATATTGAAAATATCATGAGACAGATAATTGACCGGGACCTGCCATTAGAACGTTATTACCTCAGCCGGGAGGCAGCGAAAGAAAAATTCAGAGAAAATAACGAGCCGTATAAACTGGAACTGCTGGAAGAGCTGGAAGGAAAACCAAGCTTCTACCGGCAGGAAGATTTTGAGGACCTCTGTGCCGGTCCACATCTACTCTCCACCGGCGAGCTGGGCGAAGTTAAACTGACAAAACTGGCCGGAGCTTACTGGCGCGGCGACCCGGAGCGGGCCAACCTTCAGCGTATTTATGGAATTGCCTTTCAGAAAGAGGAAGAACTGGAAGCCTACGAGAAAAAAATTGAAGAAGCCAAGAAACGGGATCACCGGCGTCTGGGCAGAGAGCTGGACCTTTTTCACATTGACGAGGACGTCGGCCCCGGGCTGATAGTCTGGCACCCCCGAGGAGCCGAAATCCGGGAAGAGATAGAGAGCTACTGGCGCCAGCAGCACCGGGAATCCGGATACCGGTTGGTTAAGACGCCGCATCTCGCCCAGGAAAAGCTCTGGGAAGTCAGTGGCCACCTGGACCATTACGAAGAAAACATGTTCCCCCGGATGGAAATGGACAACCGTAATTACCGGGTCAAGCCGATGAACTGCCCATTTCACATGAAAATTTTCAACTCCGACACCCGCAGTTACCGCGACCTGCCGATTCGTTACGCGGAGCTGGGAACTGTCTACCGTTACGAACGTTCCGGTGTTTTACACGGACTTTTAAGGGTGCGGGGTTTCACCCAGGACGACGCCCATATTTTCTGCCAGCCGGAACAATTGGAAGAAGAACTGCTTAATTTACTGGAATTTACCACTGACATTCTCAGCACCTTTGGTTTTGAGGAATACGAAATTTTCCTGAGCACACAACCGGATGATTACGTAGGCAGTCAACAACGCTGGGATTTAGCCACGGATTCCCTGAAAAATGCACTGGAAAAAGCGGAGTTGCCCTATGAAATAGATCCCGGGGAAGGTGTTTACTACGGCCCGAAAATTGATTTAAAAATCAAGGACTCACTGGACCGAGAATGGCAGTGCAGTACTATCCAGGTGGATTTCAACATTCCCGAGCGATTTGACGTTGAATACGTGGACGAGGACGGAGAGGAAAAACGACCAATTATGATCCACCGGGCCCTATTTGGATCGATAGAAAGATTTTTCGGTTGTCTGGTAGAACACTACGCGGGAGCATTTCCTCCCTGGCTGGCACCAACTCCGGCCTGGATCCTGCCCATAAGCGAGGAAAACACCGAATATGCTCAGCAGGTCAAGCAAAAATTTGAGGCCGAGGATATTTCTGTTCACGTGGAGTCCCCAAAAGAAAGCCTCGGAAAACGGTTGCATACGGCAATTACCCAAAAAATTCCTTATTCGCTGATAGTGGGCAGTGATGAAGAGAATTCCGGCGAAGTAGAAATGCGAATCTACGGCGAAGAGGAGAGCACCACTCTTAAACTTGAAGAAGCCGTTAAACAAGTCAAACAACAAATCAAAAGGCGGAGTAGAAACCCTTAATAAAACTGTGTCCTAAATTCAGGGGGGCGCTGACAAAAAGTTCTTTATTTTTTTGGTTAGTATAGGATAGTATTATAGATTGCTTGTGAAGCATTAAACCCTATTGAATCACCTGGAGGTGCTCTTAATAAGCAGTAAACCCGAGGAAGACGTACGTGTTAACGAAGAAATTAAAGAAGATGAAGTGAGACTGGTCACCGAGGAAAGCGAGCAGGTTGGTGTAGTCCCGTTTAAAGAGGCTATGGAAGAAGCAGAAAGCCGGGACAAGGACCTGGTCGAAGTGGCGCCCAAGGCTGATCCTGTTGTCGTAAAGATGATGGATTACGGGAAATACAAATACGAACAGCAGAAAGCCCGGCAGCGTGCCAAGAAATCGCAGCAGACCATGAAATTAAAACAACTGCGATTTAAGCCCCAAATAGCCGACCACGACCTTGACTACAAGGAAGATGATGCGCGGCGTTTTTTAAAGAACAACAACAAGGTTAAGTTCCAGGTCTTTTTCCAGGGACGTCAGATAACCAAGCCCGAGCTCGGCCGGGATCTACTGGAGCGAATCCGAGAAGATTTATCCGAGTTAGGGAAAGTGACCAAAGAGCCCGAACTCCAGGGCCACACAATGACCATGGTTATGGAGCCCAACAGCGACAAGTAATCAGCGGAAAATGCCGGGGGAACTTAGCGATCACTTCTGCAATTCATATGTAAGTTCTGGCTTAAGTTAAACCATCCGGCCATATCTATCTAATTTTTTCAGGAGGGATAGTAATGCCAAAAATGAAAACCAGGAAAGCTGTAGCGAAAAGATTCAAAATTACCGCCCGGGGAAAAGTGATGCATCACCGGGCGCGAAAGAGCCATCTTCTCTCTAAGATGGATAGTAAATCCAAGCGTCAGCTCAAAGACGCGAAAGAGGTAAACAACTCAGATCTCAAGCGGATCAAGAATATGATGCCTTACGGCTGAATCAGTCCAACTAAATTCTGCAATCAATCTGAATTAAAAAAGGAGGCCAATCCATGGCACGCACCAAAAAAAGCACAATCAGAAGAGGCCGCCACAAGAAAATCCTTAAGGAAGCCAAGGGCTACCGTGGCGGTCGCAGTGATCATTACCGGGAAGCAAAACAGTCGGTAGAGCGGGGACTCAAGCACGCCTACCGTCATCGGCGCGAGAAAAAACGGGAATTTCGACGCCTGTGGATCACCCGGATTAATGCCGCCGCCCGCAAGGAGGGTATGTCCTACAGCCAGCTCATGGGAAACCTGAAGAAGGCAAATGTAGAATTGAACCGAAAAATGCTCGCGGATATTGCAGTTCGCAACCCGGAAACTTTCTCCGAAATCGTTGACCTTGCCCGGGAGACTGCCGAAACTTGAGTAACCCGGTTGAACTGCTGGAAGAATTAGAAGCAAAAGCGCCCCAGGAGCTGGCTGATTGTAAGGATCCAGGCCAGCTCGAAGATTTTCGACTGAAATACCTCAGCCGCAGTGGTAAGTTGCGTGAAATTCTCAGTTCAATGGGCGAAGTGCCGGAAGAAAAACGGCCGGAAGTAGGCCGACGGGCCAACCAGCTCAAGCAACAATTAACCGAAGAGTTTGAAGCGAAAAAAGAACAGTTAGAGAAAGAGGCGCAGGCCCGTAAAACACGGGAGAAATGGCTGGATGTTACTCTGCCGGGCCGCGCTCCTTCCCGCGGAAGCAAACATCCGGTAAATCTGGCAATGAACGAAATCGAAACAATTTTTACCCGGATGGGTTTTGAATCTGTAGGGGGGCCTGAAATTGAGACTGAATGGTATAATTTTGACGCTTTAAACACTCCTGAAGAGCACCCCGCCCGCGATATGCACGATACCTTTTACCTGGAAGACGGACGGCTCTTGCGAACCCACACTTCGCCGGTACAAATTCATGTTATGGAAAATGAAAAACCACCGCTCCAGATAATTGCACCGGGACGAGTATTCCGCCGCGACGCCGATGTAACCCACTCCCCGGTTTTTCACCAGGTGGAAGGGTTATGGGTTGATAAAGAGGTTACTTTTGCAGATCTCAAGGGGAGTTTGGAGCTGTTTGTTCAACGTTTCTTTGGCCCGGAGACCGATCAGCGATTTCGTCCCAGTTATTTCCCTTTCACGGAACCCTCGGCAGAAATTGATATTGCGTTTGAAGAAACCGCCGGCGAAAAAGAATGGCTGGAAATCCTCGGCGGCGGGATGGTCGACCCGGAAGTTTTTAAAGCGGTCGGTTACGATCCCGATAAATGGCAGGGCTATGCATTTGGCATGGGGGTCGAAAGAATGGCTATGCTTAAATACGGAATTGATAATCTACAGCTTTTCTTTCAGAACGAGCAGAAATTTTTAGAGCAATTTTTAATTTAGGTTTTATCCAGGTGAAAACAGCTAATGAGAATTTTAACTAACTGGCTGGAAGAATTTGTTGAATTGCCAGAAAAAACCGGGGAACTGGCACGGCGGCTTACGGATATTGGGCTGGAAGTCGACCAGATAATAAATTTCAGTCAGCTTAACCGGGGGATTCGAACCACAAAGGTCCTGGATAAAAAGTCCCACCCGGACCGGGACGAGCTGTTAATCTGCCTGGTTTCCGACGGAGAACAGGAAGCCGAAATAGTCACGGCCGCCCCCCGGGTCAAACGCGGGGGAATTTACCTCTGGGCACCTCCCGGCAGTGAATTGGCTTCCGGTAATGTTGAAAAGAAAAAATTTGCCGGTATTCAGTCCAGGGGAATGCTCTGTTCTTCCCGCGAATTAGGGTTAACCCGGGAAGCAAAAGGATTGCTGGAGTTACCGGATTCAGTTGAAACCGGTCGACCGGCGGAAGAGGTCCTGGAGTTAAATGAACCGGTATTAGAACTGGATTTAACTCCCAATCGTCCCGACTGTCTATCGCACCTCGGAGTAGCCCGGGATTTTGCGGCGGCTGAAAATCTTACCCTCAATGACCCGCGCCCCGAAACCCTTCCGGAAGGTCAACAGGCCAATTTTGAAATCAAGATAGAAGCCCCCGAAAAATGCTGGAAGTACACCGGGATTGAGGTTGAAAACCTGGCTGTTTCAGCCGCCTCTTTCGCAATCCAAAAAAGAATTCTCAAAATGGGCCTGCGACCATTAAACAACTTAGTAGACACCACAAATTATACCCTGTTCGAGGTGGGCCACCCGCTTCATCCATTTGACGCTGATAAGCTAAACTATCCCGTGATAATCAGAAGAGCTAACCCCGGCGAACAATTAGAAACCCTGGACGGAGAAGAACTCAATCTTGTAGACGACGACCTGGTTATCGCCGACAGCCGGCGGGCGGTGGCCCTGGCCGGGGTAATGGGGGGAGCAGGTACCCAGATAACCTCCCGGACCACCAACCTTCTGTTGGAAGGGGCCTATTTTGAGCCCACAGGAATCCGGACCACGGCTTCCCGGCACAAGCTGCATACGGAAGCCTCGCACCGGTTTGAAAGAGGGGCGGATCCCCGAAACTGTGACCGGGCCCTGGCCCGGTGTCTTGAACTGCTCCAGGAAGATCCAGCCCAGAGCAACCAGGAGTTAGTTATAAAATCACCGGTGATTAGCCAGACAGATAATTATACGCCGGTTAATATATCTTTTGAGCCGGACTCTTTTGAAAAACTAATCGGATACAGGGTCGAGTCCGAACAAATTTTCAAGAAATTTAACCAGCTGGGGCTGACTGTTGATAATAGTAATTCCGAGTGGAAGATAACCGCTCCCTCGTGGCGACCCGACCTGGAACGGGAAGAAGATTTGATCGAAGAAATTGTCCGGCTGGATGGTTATGAAAATATTCCGGTTACCTATCCAGAATTAACCCTGGAGCGAACACCCGACCGGACAGACAAACAGGAAGAGGAAATCCGGGATTACTTCGTGGCCCACGGTTTCAATGAAAATATAACCTTTAGTTTTGTTCACGAAGACCACCATAAATTTGGACTGGTCAGCAATCCACGCAGGCTCACCAACCCGCTGGCCGAAACCCAGGCCACAATGCGCCAGACCATCCTGGACGGCCTGCTGGGAAGCCTGGAGAAAAACTATGCCGCCGGCGAAGAAAATCTGCGGCTGTTTGAGCTGGGCCGGGTGTTCCCCCCTGAAAAGGAAGCAGAGCCGGAGCATCTCGCCTGGTTAATCCACGACCAGATATATCAGGAAAAGTGGGACGACAAAAACAGGCAGTTTGATTTTTACGACGCCAGGGGGCTAACGGTTCATCTGCTTCAGAATCTACGGTACGAAGATATTTTGTTCCGGGAAACTGAGCGGCCGGGATTTGTGGCAGCTAAAACCGCTGAAATTGTAGTGGCTGGCAAACCGGTGGGGTGGTTAGGAAAAATTGAACCTGAATTACTGGAATACGAATATACCTTCCCGGTATTTGGAGCTGAATTGAACCTGGCGACTTTACCCGCTCCCCCCGCCCGGGAATATCTCCCCTTCTCCACCCAGCCACCGGTAAAAAGAGACCTTGACCTGGTGGTGGATAAAACTCAACCGGTCAGGCCAATGGAAGAAATGATTCACCAGCGGGGAAAGTGGCTTGAGGACCTGGTCATCTTTGACGTCTACTCCGGTGATCCTCTGCCTCCGGACAAAAAAAGTGTCAGCTTCAGCCTCCAATTTCGAGCGGACCGGCGTTCCCTGAGCGACCGTGAGGTCAATGAAATCCAGGAAAACATCCTCAACGGCCTGCGGGAAAATTTTGGAGCAGAACTGCGGGATGAATGACAGGCCCGGCTACCATGAGGCTGCGCTCTCTGATTTTTTGACGGATGTGGAAGAATTAATTGACCGATATGAACAATTAAAAAATACGCACCGGCAACTTAAGGAAGAGAAACAAAAACTTGAAAGAGAACTGGAGTTAACCCAAAATAAGAAGGATAAGTTAGAAAATGAACTCCAGTCACAAGAACAGGCAACCGTCGAATTTGCCGGACGGTTGGAAAAAAGATTCAAAGAAATAAACAAAATCGCCAGCGGCCTGAGGAAGTGATCAGCATGGCAGAATCAATCGAATTACTGGGAGTGGAGCTTCCAACCCGAACCTCAGATGACCCGGAACTGGTCGAGCAATCAGTGAAACTGGTCCAAGAAAAAATTGAAGCAATTGAGGAAAGTGCAAGCGGGGCCAGCCGGATGCAAATTGCCCTGCTCAGTGCCTTGAATTTAGCCGGCGAGGTAATATCCCGGGACCGAGAATCTACTCCGCCCGGGATAAGTGAAAAGACAATCGAACGATTGGAAGCAGTTCATCAGCAGCTCAAAGAAGTTGAGGATTTTAACTAAATGTCAATCCCCGCTCCTTTTCGTCCCCCCCGGCAAAAAGACTTAAACAAAGTCCTTGAAGAAACAGAAAAACCGGTAGTTATCTACTTTATCGAACCGCAGACAAATCTCTGTCAATTGATTGAACCGGCGATTTCAGAAATCGCTCAGAATCATGTCAACATCTTTAATTTTATCGGGGCCCGGGTAGCTAATTTTCGGGATTACTTTTATCAATGGCGAATTCGCAGCTCTCCGGCCTTTCTTATTTTTAAAAACAGCGAAGAAATTAGGCGGCTGGCTGAATTTAAATATTCCGATACTTTCAAAGAGGATTTTAAAAAATTTCTTATCGGAGATTTTCTTTTTAATTACGCCGGCTTTGAAGTGGTGGACTCGGTTTCAATGCCTCACCTGATCAATACCGGCACCTATTACCATCTGACCGCTTTCATGCAGCCGGGGGATCCAACTAACTGGAGACTCAGCCCGGTCCTGGAAAAAATAAAGGAAAATCACACCAGCCAGATTAGGCTTTCCCTGGTAAATACACGCAAATCTCCCGACCTGGTGAAAAAACACAACGTGCCCAGTTTTCCTTCCATGATTTTGTTTAAAGAGGGAGCAAAGATTAGAACCTGGACTGAAATTCCGGATCTTCAACAATTTGTCGAGGAATGCGAGGAAGAGTTGAGTGGCGGCTGAACCCACCGATAATCTGTTTACGGAACATGATTCTGAAATCGCTTCCGCGGAGAAGAACGCAGACAAAAATAGTTCACCGTTACCCCATCGGCTCGCCCCCCGTAATTTTTACGAATTTGTTGGCCAGGAAGAATCAATCGGTCCGGACACACCGCTGCGCAAAGCGCTGGAAGCCGACCGCCTGACCAGCTTGATAATATATGGTCCTCCGGGCTGTGGCAAAACTGCACTGGCCAATATTATCACTCAAAAAACTGAAGCAGCATTTGAAACCTTAAACGCTGTCCTGGCCGGGAAAGACGACCTGCGAGAAGTAATTGACCGGGCCAGACAGCGACTCCGGGCTCAGAACAAACGAACTGTCTTATTTTTCGATGAAATTCATCGATTCAACAAAGCCCAACAGGACGCCCTGCTTCCCTCGGTAGAACGTGGCCTGCTCATTTTGGTCGGCGCCACCACTCAAAATCCTTACTTTTACTTGAATAATGCTCTGCTCTCCCGCTCTTTACTGGTGGAATTCGAACCACTTTCCAAAGGTAATTTAGAAAAAATATTGGATCGGGCATTAAGCGAGGAACAGGGATTACGGGAAAACATAACTTTAACAGAAAAAGCCCGGGAACACCTGATAAATTCTGCTAACGGGGACGCCCGAAGACTACTAAACGGCCTTGAGATAGCGGCTCGGACTACGGATTCCCCACCGGTGGAATTAGAAGAAATTGAAAATGTATTTCAGGAACAATACGTCCAGTACGACCGGGAAGGGGACCATCACTACGACGTCGCTTCCGCTTTTATCAAAAGTATCCGGGGTTCAGACCCGGACGCAGCAATCTATTACCTGGCAAAAATGCTGGAGGCCGGGGAAGAACCCAGGTTCATTGCCCGCCGCCTGATTATTGCCGCAGCCGAAGACATCGGGAACGCTGCTCCATTTGGATTGAATCTGGCAGTGACGGCAATGGAGGCGGTTGAATACGTGGGGATGCCCGAGGCCCAGATCCCCCTGGCCCAGGCCACCACATACCTGGCCGCTTCGCCCAAGAGCAATGCCGCTTATCTAGCAATCAATCAGGCTCGTAATGCCGTTAAGGAGGGCTTAGATCTGCCCGTGCCCGCCCACCTACGAGACAGTAGTTACGGGAGCGAAGAAGCAAAAGAAGCGTCTGGAGATTATAAGTATCCTCATAATTTTAAAAACCACTACACCCCCCAGCAATACCTGGCCGAACCACAAACTTTTTACCAGCCCACCAACCAGGGCCAAGAAGCACGCTTAAAAAAATACCTCCACGAAATCAGTCGCCAGAACAACAAAAGCAAACAGGAAGATTAACTGTAGGTTACAGTAATTGGCGGTAATAATCTTTGAGTTTAGAAGTGGTCTTCTCCCAAGTGAATTGTTGAGCGTGACTTATACAGTCCGTATCTTTCGCTTTATTATCCAGCAGTACTTCCAGAGCTTCAACCAGCCGCGAATCAAATTCATTATCTTCCAGACAAATTGCCTCGGTGTCCACTATTTCTTTTAACGAACCGACGTTTCGGACCAGAGGCCGGGTGCCACAGGCCATTGCTTCCAGTACCGGAAAACCAAACCCCTCGTAGCGCGAAGGAAAGATCAGGCCGGAAGCACCGGTATAAAAAGCTGCCAGTTCAGCATCATCAACATAGCCGGGCAACAGCAGGCGATCCTGAGTGACCGGCCAGGCCTGACGCAATCGATCAGAATACTTGCCGTCTTCTCCAACCACCACCAGAGAAACGTTGGCCAGGGCTTCATCTGTCCATTTTTTAACAACTGATTCCAGTCCCTTATGGGGTTTATAAGTGCTTAAATCGGCCACCATAATGAAATAGGGCAAATTCAACTCGTATTTTTCACAGAGTTCAACGATTTCTTCGTCCGACCGGGGATAAAACCGCTCGTGGTCAATCCCGTGCGGAATCTGTTCTATTTGCTCCGCTGGAATGTCGAACATCATTACCAGGTCATCCGCCGTGCTTCGAGAGGGAGTAATAATTCCGGCGGATTTTTTTATCTGGCCTTTCATCCGCCAGTGAAGATACCAGGAGAGCAAATCCGGCTGATAACGTTCCCGGTAAATATAGGGAATCAGGTCGTGAACCATAGTAACTACCGGCACGGAGCTGAAGGGAGGCACTTTCATCGGATCAATAATTTGAATGAGGTCCGGCTCTTGCCGGTAATAACTCCAGGCCAGGCGCCATCTCTCCCAGAGTTTATTTTTCCAGGCCCCGTCCTCACCATTCCGCCGGGGAAAGTCCGCACTTGTATAAGGGATAATTTCGAACTCATCCCGCTCGCTTAACCTTTCCAGATAAGCCTGCGCCACCCGGCCAAAACCCCGGGTCCGATGTTCAGTATGAAGTGAGGTGAGCTCAAGACCAAGGTTAACTCGTTCAGTCAATAGAACAAACTCCTTTTAAATTACATAAATTAAGTAATTCTATGGTAAAAAGAAGAACATATTGCTCTCCGGTGGATTTTTGTATTCTTTAGGGTTCAGGATGAACCCGTATTAAAGAATACATACCTCGGAGCAGGCTGGATGCCTGCAAGAATGAATCCGGAGAGTTATGTGTTCTTCGATAACAATCGCTCAAATTAGGTATTAAATTGAATGTACCTGGTGATCGAATAAATAACGCTTAATTTTTTTTGTTGGCGTGCGAGGAAAAGGTTCCCAGCGCAACTCAAAATCTCTGACTTTTTGAAAATCCGGAAGTGATTCACCGTATTTTTTCAATTCCTCCCCAATTAATTCAACCATTTTTCCTTCTTCCAGGACCTCATTTCCCAGGTCGCGGGCAGCATTTTCCTCAGCCGGCAACACAATTGCTTTTAGCTGGCTACCACTGCCATCCGAACGTGGGGCCGCAACCACAATTAATTCCTCGATATAGTCGCTTTGCAGATAAACTTCTTCGACGCGTTCGGGAAAAATATTTTTTCCTTCCGCCGTAACAATTGTATTTTTCTTCCGGCCCCGGACGTATAAGCTACCCGCTTCTACATAACCGATATCCCCGGTGCGAAAGAGGTCACCGCTACTATTTTCATTCTCCAGATAGCGTTCATAAACAACCGGTCCCCGGGCCACTATTTCCCCCAACCCATCTTCATCGGGATTTAAGATTCCTGCCCCACAACCCGGCAGGACCTGGCCCGCCGAGGCATAATCTTTTTCCCCGGGGGGAGTCACTGTAATTACGGGGCTGAGTTCCGTCAGACCATAGCCCTGGAGCATTTCAATTCCGAGGACTGAAAAGAAACGGGGTATTTCCGGATTCAACGGCGCTCCACCTGAAACAAAAAAACGCAGTGTGGGAAAATATTTTTTCCGCATTAACCGGCCAATGATATTATTCCGAACAATTTCACCAAGCAAGTTTTCTTTCCCGGCTACCCTCAGGCCCAGCTTGAAAAGCCACTTTTTTAACCAACCGGACCGGCTTAACTTCTGGTTAATCCCCTCGCGCATTTTCTGAAAGAACAGCGGCACGGCCAGAAGAATAGTAATTTCATCCTCCCGCAACTGTTCCATAATAACTGAGCTGGCCAACCGCCGGGCATAGACAATAGTTGCTCCGGAATAGAGAGGGAGCAACTGATCACCGGTAAAACCATAAGCGTGATAAGGGGGTAGTAAAGATAAAAACCTATCTTTCCAACCAAAAGCCCCCAACTGGTAAAGGCCATCCAGGTCCGCAATGAAATTCTCGTGGGTTAAACAGACTCCTCGAGCTTCCCCGGTAGTTCCGGAGGTAAAAAATATACTGGCCACCTGTTTTGAATCCAGGTCAGGTGGTTTATAGCTGGCTGAAGAACCGGCGTATTTTCGGAGCAACTGCTCCGGTCCACACACTTCAAATAACTGGCCGGTAAAATTATTGGGCCATTCGTAATCTTCCAGTAAACTACAGTCGACAAAAGCTGCCTCGGGAGCGGCCAGGTGCCGGGCCCGGGAAACAGTATCTTCGCCTGATTCCGTGGGAACCGGAATTGCCGTCACTCCCAGCGCCTGGAGGCTAAAATATAGAATCAGCCAGGCCGGCCCCCTTTTAACCTGGATGATCGCTCTATCCCCCGGCTGTAATCCCCGGTCGGAAATTCCTCCAGCCAACCGGCGCACCTGCTCAGCCAGCTCTTTATAAGTCCAGGTTTCCCCATCGAACTCCAGGGCAACTTCACTGGCCCATCTTTCCTCCCCCCGCCAGATTATCTCCTCCAGCCGGTTAACTGACCGGGGCGAACGCCGTGATTCAAAATTATCAGCCCATTCTATCTGCTCTTCTTCGACCACAATAAATTAATTTCCCTTATTCTTTTTTAAACTAATCAGACTCAAATTGATTTGCATAAAGATCAAAGCGGCCACCGGCCAGCCGGCACTCTTTTTGAAGCGGAGTCAGGAAATTCGACGAAATTCTTATATTCCCCAGCTCAATCTCCGGTTTTACACTGCCGTGGAAGTCACTTCCTCCGGTAATTACCAGGTTATACTTACGAGCCAACTCATAGTAACGCTCACAGTCTTCCCGGGAATGGTCCGGGTAAAACACTTCAAGCCCCTTCAGACCCAGGGAGGTAAAACGGGCGAGGTTCATTTCGGGCTCATAGTGAATTGGGTGAGCCAGCACCGGCACTCCCCCGGCCTCATTTATCAAGGTAACTGCTTCCCTGAGCCCCATCCTTTCCTTTGGCACCTCGTCCAGAGGCTGGCCGTGAGCAAGATATTCAACAAACGCCTGGTCTACCGAAGAAACCACACCATTTTCCACCATGGCCTGAGCTACATGCGGCTTGCCGATCAAGTTCTTCCCGGCCAGGTCGGCCACCTCTTCAAATTCAATTTGTATTCCAGTTTCAGACTCCAAAACATCAAGCATCCCGTAAACACGATCAGCCCGGGCCTGCTCAAAATAATTGAGCCGCTGACGCAACCGGGGATTGTCCCAGTTAATGTAATAACCAAGGATATGAAACCGCCCCTCGTTAATTTCACTGCTGATCTCGACCGCCGGCACAGTGGTTAACTCTCTTGATTCACCGGCGGCCATAAATTCATCCAGCCCGGCCACCGTGTCATGATCCGTTAACGCCAAGCCCTGCAAGCCGGCACGGCTGGCCCTTTCCACAAGTTCCCGGGGCTGATACTGACCATCCGAGCAGAATGAATGGGTGTGCAAATCTATTCCGCCGTTTTTCAAAAAACCGCTTTCAAATTCTATTGCCAATTTTAAACAACCCCTCCACTCTTCCAGAATTCTCCATTGGTGACGGAGGCAAAGGCATTATGGTTATGGATTGACTCAAAGCTTTTACACTCGATTTGAAAATCCTTTATTTTCTCGTGCTGATTAAATTTTACGCTCAGGTCCCGAGCAATATCCTCTACAAATTTGGGATTGTTGTAGGCCTCATTGGTAAGATAGGCTTCATCTTCCCGCTTGAGAAGAGAATAAACCTGGCTACTTCCTTCGGCCTCCACGAGTTCAATCATTTCCTCGAGCCAGAGCAGACCGTCGATAACAGCTTTACTCTTCACCAGAGCCCGCTGATTGTGGGCCCCGCTTTCACTAATCGTTTTACTGCAGGGGCATAGTGAAGTGAGGGGGACCTCAGTGCGAATCCAAATTTTAGTTTCGTCTTCTTGAAGGATTCCCCCAAACCCACAGTTAAAATCAACCAGGGCTTCTTTATCGGTGGTGGGAGAAAGCTTAGAGACAAAATAATCAAAATCAAACCGGGCATAGGCATTGGTAGAATTCAAGCGGGACCGCATTTCATGAAGAAAATCTTCCACTGAATCAAGGGAAAAGCGTGACTGGCGATACTTTTCAGCCAGTTCAATAAACCGGCTGAGATGGGCACCTCTCTGGTCTTCAGTTAAATTAACTCCCAGTTCAGCATTGGCCACGACCTGCTGGGTTCCTTCCGCCCGGTCAGCTATCAGGAGAGGAAGCTTCAAATCACTAATTCCAACCCGGTTAACACCTACAGCTTGTTCAGCCGGACTCCCTTGAACATCCGCAAGCGGCTCTCCATCAGACACTATAATCACATCTTTCAGTCAGAACTTCAAAATACTTTTGTCATCGCCGTCCAGCACTCAATAGGGGAATTGCTGAAAGGTGCTATAATTACCATTGGTAACGTCCTGTTGAGTACTGGATAACCCCATAATCCATTTTGAATTTGATTCACTTAAGTTTATCTGCGAACATCCGGGATCATCTGCGAGCTATAAAATGAAAAGTCAAGCTGGAGGCCGGGGACGGGCCCCCGGAATGACGTTTTGAGATTCTATTTTTCAGCAGAGTCAATTAGCTAATTCAGCGCTTTTATTATACAATTTATTTTGTCCGTTAAATAGACCCTCTCTTAAAAGGGGTCGTGAGTCTCAGTGCGAGCGTCATTCGGTCAGATGCAAGGAACTCTAGACCCTCTCTTAAATTTCACACAAAATACTGAGGTCACTGAAATGAATTCTGATTCTGAAAATAAAAATTTGAAGTTTGACTACAGGGAAAAAAATCCGGTAGGCTTTTTTAGCCGACTCCTGCATTCCTGCTACAATCCAAACATGTATGTGCTTCCGCTAGAGGAAAAATTCACCCGCACCTTGATTTATCTCTTTAAACTGTTGCTCATTATAATCGTAATCCAGGGGGCGGCAACAGGTTATTTCACCTGGAACCTCAGCGGGACAATTTCTCGCAACCTTCGCCGGCAACTGCCGGAACTCAAGCTTAAGAACGGAAAAATTGAAACTACCGCTTCAACCCCCCTGGCTATTTCACTTTATAAGGACTTCAAAATGATTATTGATCCAGGCGGACAGAAAAACCGGGCTCGACTCAGTTCTGATGTCCTTGTGGTAGCCGTGGACGGGGCCCTGTTTGTGCGCCAGGGAACCAATAGTTTTCGATATCTGTCCACGAGTTTTTATTCAAAAGACACTCAGGCCCCGGTAATTACAATTAACTCCAGCACCCTGGACCGGTGGCTGCCCACCATCCGTTTCGTCTTTCTAATTCTTTTCCTTACCCTGGTGGCGGCCGAACTAATATTTATCACCGGTCTCCGAACCGTCCTGATCAGTTTCGGCGGAATGATAGCCCGTAACCGGGACTCTAACACCCCCGGGCTGGACTGGAACCAGGTCCTGTTAATTAGCTGTTATGCTATCACCCCGGTCACCCTGGCCCATACTCTTCTTTTTGTAACCGGATTATCTCTTCCCTACCGAGAATTTTTCCTGCTCCTGGGGGGTACACTGTGGACTTTTACAATCGTCAACCACCTGAACGAAAAATCAGTAGCCCGCAGTAAAAAAGAAAAGCCCGGAGAAGAGAAAACTGAAGAAAACAAAGGAAACGATGATTCGAAAAGTTACTGGGATGAAAAAACTGGCAGAAAATAAAACCTATTTTTCTGCTGATTGAAGCCGCTCCGGGAAGTCGCTGAACAAACCGTCCACAGGAAGATTTTTAAACCTGGCTATCTCTTCCGGCCGGTTCCCTGTCCAGACAAACACTTTTACTCCGACTTCCTGCAGTTCAGCGGCAAACTGTTCGTCGAAAAACCGCCTGGAGAGGTGAAAGGAATGCGGCGCAAAATCAAGCAATTGAAGGTAATCAACTCCGCCCGCCGGAACCCCGGAAAAATTGACACCGAGTTTTAGTTCCGACCTGACTCCCGCAAATTTCGCCAGTTGGGGATGCAGAAAAGAGGAGATTAAAAAATCATCCTCCGACCAGTTACCGGCGGTCAGGGCCGAACGCAGGACTTTATTCACCGGCTCGACCAACCCCGCACTGCACAACTCCAGGTTTATTTTAATCCGGCCGGCCAGCTCAGACAAGACCCGCCGCAACGTTGGTATTTTCTCGCCGCCCTTGATGGTCAGCTTGTTAATCTCGGGCAGACTTTTCTCCGCCAGCGGGCCGCTTCCCCCGGTCATCCGATCAACGTATTTATCGTGAAAGACGACCACTTTACCGTCGACAGTCAACTGCAGGTCCATCTCCACCATGTCCGCCCCCGCTTCAATTGCTTTCTCAAAAGCGGCCAGGGTATTTCCCGGCTCCCTGCCACTGGCTCCCCGGTGCGCAATTTTAAGCATAATTTCTCACCATCAAGCAAAAAATATCGTAAGTTTTACGCCACTATTTCACGCTTACTAACACAGTTGTTAGAATAAGTGTAACCTCAGATAAGTTTTTTGTTAATAAAACAGCCCCTCATATTTTTATAACTACAATCACCGGAGGTTAAAAAGTGGGCAAAATAAATTTCAACTCACCTATCTTAATTATTGGAATATATTTAATTTTTATTTTCGTTGGAACGGAAGGTAAACCGGTTCAGGCAAAACACAATAATCCCGATCAAATTAAAAAAACGGTTCTCGGATACAATATAAGTTGTGCGGGGGGGACGGAGGAGTGCCGCCTGGTGGACCGCAGTGGAACTGAAGTCCGGACGGTGTGGCAGGGTAAATTAGAAACCTGTGAACAGGAATTGTTGAAGCGGCTAAAAGGAAAATACGGGACCGGTCAGCTAAATCTGCCGTTGTGGACCCTGGGGGGCAAACAGTTCTGGGCGGACGTTTTTATCTACCACGGCTGGCGGATCCAGCGCAATGTGTTTACCGGTCACTGCCGGCTGTTGGATTCGGAAGAGGTGCGGAAAGCCTGGGGGGACTACGCGGCCTGCCGGACCGCTTTTGCGGAATACCGCCGGGAAAAAGAGCTTGAGGCAAACAGCAGTCACTGGATATTTTTGATACACGGGCTGTTCAGAGCCAAAGAATCAATGGCCAGCCTGAAAACAGACCTGAGCAGGGCCGGCTACGAAGCCAATACGGTCAATTACCCGAGTACTCAAAAATCAATTGAAGACCACGCTCGCCAGTTGAGAAAGCTAATTCGACGGGCGGACGGGGCGGAAACCGTCTCCTTTGTCACCCACAGCCTCGGTGGAATCATTGTCCGCAAGCTATTTGAGCTGTCCGGCTGGCAGAAACAAGTCAAACCGGGACGGATAGTGATGATCGCGCCGCCCAACAAAGGCTCCCAGATGGCAGAACTAATGAAGGATTTCCTGCCCTACGAACTGCTGGCCGGCAAAAGCGGCGAGCAACTAACGGAAGAATACGTCCGTAAACTGCCGGTTCCCAACGTAGAAATAGGAATAATTGCCGGCAGTCTGGACGAAGGTGAGGGTTGGAATCCACTGGTCAGCGGCAACGACGACGGGACAATCAGCGTAAAAACAACGAAATTGAAAGGGGCACAGGATTTTCTTAAAGTGGGGGGGCTACACAGTTTCCTACCGGGAAAACGGGAAGTAATAAATGCAACCCGCAGATTTCTTCAAACGGGCAAGTTCTCACGAACCAAAAACGAGTAATTTCATTAAGCTGTTTAGAGAGCCTAAATAAAACTGAGGCTTAAACCTCTTGCGAGACTCATTCCCTGACGTACGCAGGGCAAGCTTGCCCCGCAGTCAATCGGGCGTCACCAGTGGGGGCTATAAGTGTTATACTGTAACTCCCCGATTGACTGCTGGGCTCCGAGGTATCGAAATATATAACCGGCCCCTCCAGGGCCATCTATTTCGATAAATCCGTCTGCGAAGGGTTCAAACCTCAGTTTTTTGTTTGAAGCAGAAAATTAATAAGTTTTTTTACAGAGCCATTCATTACATTCAGGCGGCTGTATTGAGGAGAATGCCAAATCCTAACCGGTTAAGCATTATTTCACGGTCGGCGACGGCCTGGGCGGCTGACTGTTCAGCGTTTGCCAGCAAGAATTCCTCGTAGGCCTCCTCTTCGGCCAGCGCTTCCCGAAAAGCGGCAATATCGTCTACAGCTAACGCTTCTTGCGACGCAATCTCTTCTTCATCAGCCCGATTTTCCTCTATTTCTTGGGCTTCTTCTTCAGCCAGTTCCTCGTCCTCCAGCCGGGCTTCTTCCATGGCTGTTTCTGTTTCTTTTTCCGTTTCCGTTTCCGCTTCCACAGCCTCTTCTGCAGCAATTGCTTCCTCCGCGACAACTTTTTCTTCTTCCTCCAAAATATCTTCTTCGTTGTTTGCTTCAGCTTCAAGTTCTACTACTGCCTCTTCTGATGCCAGAGTCTCCAACTCCACTTGCGTTTCTACTTCAAAAGCCGCTTCTGCTTCCTCGCTTAAATCCTCCGGAACAACCTCTTCTTCCTCCACTATTTCTTCTACCACCGCTTCTTCAGCCAGAGCTTCATCTGTCTCAGCGGTAGACTCTTCTTCTCCAACAGATGTTTCCTCTTCAGTAAACGTTTCTTCCTCCGTTTCTTCCCGAGCCTCGGTTGTTCTGGCCTCCCTGGCCTGAAAATACTCCCTTGCCGACCGGGCTGCAGTGGCCTCTGCTTCCAGAGCCCGCGTTCCCGAGCGCGCAGTTTCCTCAATTCCCTGCTGTTCCTCTGTCTCCGCTATTATTTCCTCCAGACGTGTGGTTGAGGGCAGAGAATAATTTACGGTTCCCCGGAAGATTGATTCAATTGCATTCGCCATTTTAATTCCTCCTGAATATGTTTATCCCCTCCTGATAAAAGTATACGCTATTTAGCATCCCAAATCCATTTTTAAGATTAAAATATTTTAGTAGACAGGGAAGAATTGGAGGAGGATATTTAAAATGATTAGAGTATTTCCGTAAACGATCAGACCGTAATATACTCCACTTTCTGACCTCTAATCACTGCTATCTGGCCTTTTTTACCACGGCGATAATCAGGGGCTGAAAATAGGGTGATCAACTGACGGTCAAAATAAGACCTATGACCGGTATCCGGACGCTGATGGCCCCGAATAATGAAATCAAGGTGGTGTGTATTGAGAAAATCTACCACTGCTCTGCGGCCATATAACTTCCCGGCACCACGGTAATAATTTTCCTTAGTTGTCTCGCCGCGCGGATCAGGATCACTCCAGAGCATATCCTCCCGGGCCTCCTCGTCTAACTTATCAAGCCCGGAGTTAAAGGGCGGACCACCGTGGACAAGAAAAGCCTGTTCTGTTATCAAAGCCAGGGGTAATTTATTATAAAAACTTTCCAGGGTCTTCTCACTCCCCCCGGAAATTCGATATTTTCGCAAAAAACCGTAGCGACGATTGATCTTTACACTTTCATGATTTCCTCGCAACAGCACTACATCCTCCTGGTTGGCCTGTTCAAGTAAATATTTCAGGGTCTCTAACTGCTTGTTTCCTCGGTCCACGTAATCCCCCAGAAATACAACCGGTAATTCAAGCTCTTTACCGGTCTCAACGGCCATCTGAGCAGACTCAAGATAGCCGTGGATATCCCCGGCCACTACAAATTCAGACCAGTTTTTTTCCAGGACCTGTTCGGACGAGGGAAACTGTTTTAAAATTTCTTCCATAATTCACCTCCATCTGAATAACGCGTACGCGTCACGGACCTTCCTCCCGTCGAGGGGGAAAAGATCAGGTGAGTAGTTACCTTTTCCCTTACCTTAGCTCTCTCGCCCAACTCCGAAAGAAATCGGAACAGTTTGAAGTAGGCCGGGGATTTTGCCAATATTCCCTTGATTTCTATCGAGACCAAGGAAGAGAAGATCCGTTTTGAGATTTTGTCAGGTTGAGTTAGAAATAGCACAAGCGGCGGCAAAACCGGAGCGGACTGCGGCTTCGACGGTAATTGGCCAGTTAACCGTCGTCCAGGCACCGGCAAGATAAAAGCCACGGCAAGGTGTTTTAGGCCCAAAACGAGCTCCACAGGCTGCCGGAGACAAGGTCACGGTAGAATGCCTGTTTTTTAGCACCTGCGAGGCGGCAATTGAGTTTTTTTCAAGGTCAAGCCCGGGTATTTGTTCTAAAATGCGGCACCCCGCACTAACAAGTTCGGAATCAGAACAATTTAGTTCAGACCGGGCAACACTCCTCAAAAACTGAATGTTTCGCTCTCTTCCTTCACCGGGCGTATTTATTAACCAATCATATTTTTCTTCCTTCAGGTAACACAGGACCGGCAAATTAACCGGGTAATTAAACTCAAAATGCAGTGATATAATGGACTCTGTTTCACCAAAATTAGCTAACCTGCAAAACGGCTGTTCTGTTAGCAATTGGGGCGGGAGAAGACGGATCAGGTGTCGCGGCGGCAGAGCCACAACCAGTCGGTCCGCATTAATTCGCTCACCTGCGGCGGTAACAACTCCCCGCCGTGAGGGGACAAGTTCCTTTACCCGACAGCCGGTCCGAATCACGGCACCACTTTCTTTTATCTTATCGGTTATTAATCTAATTATGTGCTCCAGTGGAACCCGGGGCAGGTAAAAATCACCGGAACGAGAATGCAACAGAAAAACCTGACGTAACCAGCGGGCAAATAAATCATAAGAAATGTGTTGCGGAGATGCATTGAATACACTGCCGATAAACTGGTGCCAGAAATTCGCCGCTAAATTAGCAGGCTGGTGTTCTTTTAGCCACTGATCCACGGTCAAATAGCTATCCGTCGGCAATCTTAAGAGCCTAAAAAGTCCCCAGCCGGCCTGCAAAAAAGAATTCCAATTTGACGACCACCGGTAAAGGTAGGAGAGTAAATGCAAAGGTGGAGGCAAAGAAAGTGGCCGCACCGCCTCGAATTTTCCGTTTGAGTTAAGCACGTTAATTTCCCGGCAACGCCGCAGCAAACGCCGGGAACCAAGCTCATTAAAAAATTGAAGTGACTCCCTGAAACTGCCGGCAATAATGTGCGGTGAATTATCAAGCGGATTCGAAAAACCGGATACTTGATAAGAAGTGAAGCGTCCCCCGGCCTGCGGCCGGGCTTCGAAAAGAGTTACCTGCCTTTCTGTTTGACTCAACCGGTAAGCGGCAGCCAGCCCTGCCAAACCACCCCCGACTACAATTACACGCTCAGACAATTTTCCGAATCTCCCAGAGTAGCCAGAAGGCCACGCCAGAAAAGCAGTGGATAACAACTACCGGAAATTTTCACCGGATCAGACCAGACAGCATAATCCACCGCCTCAATTTGGCGCAGATATTCACTGTAAGCAGCGGTCATCAAAGCAAGAGTGAGCCGACAGCGCCAGTTTAACCGTCCCAGCAAAGGCAGAGCCTGCTGATAGCTCTCCCGAGCCCGGTCAGCTACCTCAACTAAGACGTGACGGAAACCGGGAGTCATATTTTTTTGTTTCCACGCCTCGAGGGCCGAGTATTTTTTCAACAGGTCAATCGGTAAATAACAACGATCGCGGCCATGGTCTTCCTCGACGTCTCGGAGAATATTAGTCAACTGAAAGGCCCGGGCCAGATGTTTTCCCCTTGATAACTGTTGTTCATCCGGCTCTCCAAAAACGTGCAGGGTAATCAAACCGACCGTACCCGCGACATGATAGCAGTAGTTTTCCAGCCGTTCAAAGGTGGGAATTCGAACCAGTCCAAGATCAAGTTCGGCCCCGGCTATGAGTTCATAAAAATATTTTTCGGGAATCGAAAAGTGGGCCCGCACCCAGTTGAGAGCAGTCCACAGTTTACCCGACCTGTTATCGTTCAAACCTTCTTTAAGGGAATTAAGCAATTGCCGGCTGGTCTGCTCATCTCCGGGTTCATCAACCGCGTCGTCAACCCGGCGACAAAAATAATAGACCGCAAACATCGCCTGCCTTTTTTTTTCCGGCAAAAGACGGAGGGCAAAGTGAAAAGTGCTGCCCGCCTCCAGGCTGCGGCGGCGACACTCCGCCAGGGCTGACTCAAGTTCCGGCCGGTGGACACTTGTAGCCGACAAAATTGCGCCACGCTCCCCGGAGACCAAGGATAATTTTATCCATTTTACTCAAAGTCCAACGCTGTTCAAAAACCTCGAAATTGTGCTGCTCAATTTTATCGAGCACCGCCCACCCACCGGCGTTAAACAGCTCTACGGAAAGAGAAAGTGGAAACTTCACTTCATCGACAAGATTCCAACCGACCCGCAGCCAGTCCCGGGTTCGTTCAACTTCAAAAATCATTAATTGCCGGAAATTATCATTCACTTCACCGGCTTCAAGCTGAGCTACGCTAACTTCAAAACGCTCCCGGTCCTCCCGCGGTAAATAGATCCGGCCAAGCTCCAGGTCAATTTTCACGTCCGCCCAGAAATTGACCAGTTGCAGGGCAATGCAAGTAGCATCCGCGTAATATTCATTCAGTTCGCTACCTGCGTCAAAGCAGGCAAGGACAAGTCTCCCGACAGGAGCAGCACTGCGTTGACTGTAGTCAACCAGTTCCTGAAAGGTCTGGTATTTTTTCTTGTGCTGGTCCTGGCGAAAAGCAGAAATTAAATCTCGAAACGGTTCTGAGGAAAGATTTCTCCGGTCAACTGTTTCAGCCAGGGCCAAGAAGAGCGGGTGGGGAGCAGGAATACCGGCAAATAGCTCATCCAACATTTCTTCAAATTGTTCAAGCTCAACTAAAATTTGGGATTTCGGCAGGTTACGGTCGGCGAGATCATCAACCCAGCGACAATAAGTGTAAATATTAGCCAGATCCTGGCGCCGTTTTTTATCCATAAGGGGCATAACAACGGTAAAATTCTCATAGTGGCTGGATGCCAACCGGCGACAGTAAGCTTCAGCTTCTTCCAGGGAATCAACGGTTAAATTGAGGGCACGCTCGTCAATCACTTTTTAAATTCCACAACTCCCGGAATTCATCTGCGTCGACCGGATCAGCTTCGTCGTTGGTAAGTTCCATCGCCCAGTCAACTTCCATCCGATCGTAATCATCTGTTTCAGGAATGTGGGTGACAAATCTATTAACCCAGAGATGATTCTCGTCGGGTTCACATTCGTAAATACTGACTGCTTCCCCCCGGGCTGGAATTTCCTGAACCGTCCGGTAATATTCATAAGTTTCGTCGGTCACGTTCAATTATTCCTCCCGAATAGTATTGAGTGATTGAGTAAAATCTTAAAAGAAACAGGTGATATTGCCACTCACGCCAGGAACACTCAATTTAGGTTTTAGCTACTCTTCCTCGGAATCAGGGGAACACTTATTTCGAGCACTGATAGCGAGGTCTGTAATCCACTGTTCTTCCATTACCCTCATAACTTTAACGCCCTGGGTTGGCCGACCGATCAAACTAATTTCCTCGGCGGCAATTCGAAGAATAATTCCCCGGTTTGAAATTATAACCAGTTCATCCTCGGAATCAACCTGGCAAACTGTCACCACGTCTCCGGTCCGTTCAAGGTTTTTAACGTTAATCAGCCCCTTGCCCCCGCGTGTCTGGGCTCGATATTTTTCAAAATTAGTTCGCTTACCGTACCCATTTTCACAGACTGTCAGAAGTTGTTTACCCTTCTCAACCGGAGCAATCCCCACCGCCCGGTCACCGGAGCGAAGGTCAATCCCCTTTACCCCCCGAGTGTCTCGCCCGGTTGGTCGAACCTGATCCTCAGAAAAGCGGATTGCATAGCCGCCGGCTGAGGCAAGAACCAGGTCTTCGTCTCCGGTAGAATGACAGACTGAAACGAGCTCATCACCTTCGGGCATATCGATACTAATTATCCCGCCGCGACGCGGCCGGCTGTAAGCCTCCAGGTCAGTTTTTTTGACCCGGCCGTTAGCGGTTGCCATTACAAGAAACCCCTCGTTCAATTCTCTCAGAGGGATCATCGCCCGCACCTGTTCATCAGTATCAATATCAATTAAATTAATTATCGGTGTTCCCCGGGTCCGACGCCCCCCCTCCGGCACATCGTAGCCCTTCAACCAATAGCAGAGCCCCTGTGAAGTAAAGACTAACAGATAGTCGTGAGTATAAGCGGAGAAAACCCGGCTGATGTAATCCCCTTCCTTGGGATCAGCCCCGTAAATACCACGCCCGCCCCGGTGCTGAAGACTGAAATTCTCGGGAGCCGTACGCTTGATGTATCCTTCATCTGATAGAGTAAATATTGCCGGCTCATCTTCAATTAAATCCTCCCGGGAGACATCAAGGGGCTGATCAGAAAAGGTAGAACGCCGCTCATCACCGTATTTTTCATCGATTTCTTCTAATTCTTCCCGAATTATTTCCCGAACCTTTTTGTCACTCTCCAGGATAGATTCATAGTGTTCGATATCGGTTTGAAGCTGTTCGTATTCTTCCTCTATTTTTTCAACTTCCATAGAAGTCAGTCGTTGAAGCTGCATACGAAGGATAGCTTCGGCCTGTTTTTCTGAAATTTCATACGTTTCAATCAACGTAGACTGAGCGTGGTCGGGGCTCTCCGATTCCTTAATTATTTCTACTACCTCATCGACGTTAGCAATAGCAATCCGATAGCCCTCAAGAATATGGGCACGGCGACGGGCCTTATCCAGCCGGTAACGAGTCCGCCGGCGGATCACGGTAAATCGGTGCTCGATAAAATGACCGATAATTTCTTTCAGGCTGAGCACCTCGGGTTCATTATCAACCAGGGCCAGCATATGGGCGCCAAACGTGTGTTCAAGCCGGGAAAACTTATACAGTTGATTACGAACTATTTCCGGGTTAGCTCCCTTGGTCAACTCAATCACCACCCGGATGCCGTGGCGATCGGATTCATCCCGCAAATCGCGAATTCCTTCAATATTTTCTTTGTTAACCTGGTCGGCAATTTTTTCGATCAACTTCGCTTTATTAACCGTGTAGGGGATTTCCGTAATGAGCAAACGGTCACACTTTTGTCCCTCCCGCTCTTCAATTTCTATCCGGCCCCGAATAATTATTTTTCCCCGGCCGGTTTTATACATCTCCTCTATTCCCTCCCGGGAACAGATTATTCCGGCAGTTGGAAAATCAGGACCGGGAATAAGCTCCATCAGTTCCTCGATCGTACAATCCGGGTTCGCAAGCTGATGTTTAACTCCGTCGATGACCTCCCTTAAATTGTGAGGAGGTATATTAGTCGCCATGCCGACGGCAATCCCGGAGGTCCCGTTAACAAGGAGGTTGGGGAGACGGTTAGGCAGGACAGTTGGTTCCTGGAGAGAATCGTCAAAATTAGGCCGAAACTCTACCGTATCTTCATCGATATCGGCGAGCATTTCCTCGGAGATCCGGGCGAGCCGAGCCTCGGTATAACGCATGGCGGCAGGATTATCACCGTCAATACTACCAAAATTGCCCTGGCCGTCGACCAGCGGATAGCGAAGCGAGAAATCCTGGGCCATCCGCACCAGAGTATCATAGACGGCTGAGTCACCGTGCGGATGAAATTTTCCCAGTACTTCCCCGACAATCCGGGCACTTTTCTTGTGCGGTCGGTTGTAATAGAGGCTGAGCTCGTTCATTGCATGCAGAATTCGACGATGCACTGGTTTAAGCCCGTCCCGCACGTCAGGCAGAGCCCGGCCAACGATCACGCTCATCGCGTAATCAATGTACGAATCCTTTATTTCTTCTTCGACATAGGCAGTTTCAATGTTTTCTTCATTTTCCGCTGTTTCAGTAATTTTATCCGTCATCTTTTAGTCATTCCCGGTAAATCTGTTCTGGGGTGATTATATGTCAAGGTTAGTAACCTCATCGGCATGTTTCTGAATAAATTCACGTCGGGGCTGAACGTCATCTCCCATCAAGGTGGTAAACAGTTCGTCAGCCTCAACAGCATCCTCCAACCGGACCTGGCGGAGAACCCGCTGCTCGGGGTCAATAGTTGTATCAAGCAACTGCTCGGGGTTCATTTCTCCGAGCCCTTTGTAGCGCTGAACCGAGGGACTGCCCCCAAATTCCTCCAGTGCCTGTGAAAGATTGCGCTCTTTGTAGACGTATTCTACCTTGCCATTGCTCGATAGCTGATAGAGCGGAGGCTGGGCAATATACAAGTAGCCCTCTTCAATTAAATCCCGCATATAACGGAAATAAAGCGTAAGTAAAAGAGTCCTGATGTGGGCCCCGTCCACGTCAGCGTCAGTCATGATAATAATTTTATGATAGCGAAGTCTTGAAATATCGAACTCTTCTTCACCAATTCCGGTACCCAGTGCGGTAATCATTGCCCGGATTTCCTTGTTGTCAAGAACCCGATCAATTCGTGCTTTCTCAACGTTCAAAATTTTTCCTTTAAGGGGTAAAACAGCTTGAAATTCCCGGTTGCGCCCCTGCTTGGCACTCCCTCCGGCCGAATCCCCCTCGACGATAAACAGCTCGCTTTTTTCGGGGTCCCGGCTGGAACAGTCAGCCAGTTTACCGGGCAGAGAAGTGGATTGCAGGGCTGACTTTCGGCGGGTTAACTGTTTGGCCTTTTTGGCCGCTCGACGGGCTTGAGCAGCAGCTTGAGCGCTTTTAACAATTCTCTTGCCGACGGCCGGATGTTCATTCAAATAAGTGTTTAAATGCTTGTTCACGGCCGATTCGACGGCTCCACGTGCTTCACTGTTGCCTAATTTGGTCTTCGTCTGCCCTTCGAACTGGGGCTCCGGAACGAGTATACTGAGAACCGCGGTCAAGCCCTCCCGGATATCCTCCCCGGTTAGTTTTTTATCTCCGGTTAAATTGTTTTCCTCGGCATAACGATTGACCACCCGGGTTAATGAAGTCTTAAAACCAGTCAGGTGTGTACCACCTTCATGGGTATTGATATTATTGGCAAAAGCAAAAATTCGATCCGTATAAGCATCCCGGGCATACTGCATTGAAAGTTTAACTTTAATTCCGTCAATTTTATCTTCAAAATGAATGATTTCCTCGTGGAGCGGCTTGTATTTTCGGTTCAAGTAACTGACAAAAGCTTTTATTCCCCGTTCGAAATGAAATTTCTCCTCGATTCCATCGATCTTATTTTGGAACTCAATCTCCAGCCCCTCGTTCAGGTAAGCAAGTTCTCTAAATTTTTTAACAAGATTTTCGGAATCAAACTCAAGAGTTTCAAAAACTTCAGGGTCCGGATAAAATTGGATGGTAGTACCTGTAGAGTCTGTTTCACCAATTTCCTCCAGTGGGCCAAGAGGTTTTCCTCGCTCAAATTCCTGCCTGTATCTGGTGCCATTTTTTTCAACGGTTATTTCGAGTTGACTGGAAAGAGCATTAACTACTGAAACACCAACTCCATGCAAACCACCACTAATTTCATAAGAGCTGGAATCAAATTTCCCCCCCGCGTGCAGCCGGGTCATCACGACTTCCACACCGGAAACCCCGTATTTTGGATGTTCACCGACCGGAACTCCACGGCCATTGTCCTCAACCGTAACCGAACCGTCCTCGTTGATGGTCACGGAGAGCTGATTACAGTAACCGGCCATTGCCTCGTCTATACTGTTATCCACCACTTCAAACACTAGGTGATGGAGGCCACGCGAATCAGTGCTACCAATATACATACCGGGCCGTTTTTGCACGGCCTCAAGCCCTTCCAACACCTTAATTTTATCAGAGGCATAACTTGAACTCGACATTAAAATCAGCCTTTTCGTGCCGGGATTTTTATTTGGTTGAAGCTTTTAAAGAGACAAATTCGGACGTCGTTCAATTTTTTCATATTTAAGGTAACAGTTAAAATATCGTGAAGACCCTATCCGAAAAATCCCCTCTCCCCTGGTGGGAGAGGGTTAGGGTGAGGGGGATAAAACTTGAAAGGTGCTTTAGGGCCTTCATAACCCATTTCACCCCCACCTCGACCCAACCTCTGGTTGGGTACCCCGCCCCCATCGGGGGGGAGGAGATTTTATTCTTTTTCAGGGGCCTCTATCTAACCGGGGATAAGCGA
>CAZVWJ010000017.1:0-46425 GCA_964631325.1 uncultured bacterium
TGTAACCCTCAGAGCCCAGCAGTCAATAGGGGACCTACAGAATTAATCTTATGGTTCCTCTGATGACGCCCGATTGACTGCTGGGCGAGAATGAGTCTCACAGGGAGTATAATTCGCAGTTAAAAGGGGCACGCTAAACAAGTACTATAAATCTTCCGGAAAAATTCTTTCATTTTTTTGTTATAATACTTGACATTTTGCTCACTAAAAAAATCTCTATGACCAGTGATATTCAATGATTACTAAGAACTCCGGGCGGGGATTCGAGCGGGTTCGGGAAGCAGTCGACAGCCACCCCATGTGGCACCTTTTTCTCTACTGCCTTGTCTACTGGCGGCGGCTGAGCGGCGGAGTGATTACCGCAATGATCACCCGGCTCTGCCGGCTCGTCCCTCCACTTGTTGTCGCCGCGGCCATTGACCGTATAATTGCCGCCCCCGGCCAACCGGGCACACTTGCCCAACTCGGCCTGCTCACCAAACAGACTATTCCGGCCACTGATACTGCCATGCGGTTTACTCTGCTTAAACATCTCGCCTTCATCGCAATAGTCGCCTATCTGATCCGGGCCCTGACCCGCTTTATTTCCCGTTATCTGCTCCAATCAACCGCCCAGAAGGTTCAACGAGACCTGCGAAATAATGCCTACCGGCACATGCAGACCCTCTCCATGCAATTCTACGACAACAACGAAACCGGCGGGATGATGTCCATCCTGAACAACGACATCAACCGCCTGGAGCAGTTCTTGAACACGGAACTAAATCAGATCGTCCGGGTCTGCACAATTGTCCTGGGAATCGGCGGTATCATGCTCTACGTTTCACCAAAACTGGCAATTATTGCGCTGATTCCCGTTCCCCTGATCGGGCTCGCCAGCGGTAGTTTTCTCATCTGGATTGACAAGAAATACCGGCAAATCCGGGGGATTGTCGGCCGGCTTAACAGCCGCCTGGCCAATAACCTCGGCGGAATGAAAGTAATTAAAGCTTTCAACCGCTACGCCTACGAGGAGGAACGTGTCGCCCGGGAAAGCGAAGAATACCACGACCAGCACGTGGCGGCAATTAAAATCCGGCGGGCTTATTTTTCTTTCCTCCGGCTGTCCACCGGCGCGGTGTTCGTCACCCTGCTTTACGTCGGCGGAACCGACACCATCCAGGGAGATATTTCACTGGGGACCTTCACCCTCTTTTTCCTGCTGTTGCGGCGGCTCTACGGACCAATGCGCCGGATCGGCCGCACTGCCAACAAATACCAGCTTGCCAAGTCCAGCGCCGAACGGGTTTTTGGCCTCCTCGGCCTGGACCCGGAACTCAAGACTCCGGTCGACCCCTATACCCCGGACGAGGTGGAGGGGCACGTAGATTTTGACAACGTCAGCTTTAGTTATCATCCCGGTGAATTAGTGCTTGAAGACGTTAACCTGGAAGTTGAAGCCGGTGAAACAATTGGTTTAGTCGGGGAAACCGGAGCGGGCAAATCAACTCTGCTCAAGCTGCTTCCCCGGTTTTACGACGTTCAGCAAGGGACACTCCGGATAGATGAAGTCGATGTCCGTAACTATCATCTTGAGACGCTCCGGGACAAAATCGGCATAGTTGACCAGGATCCTTACCTGTTTTCCGGCACTGTCCTGGAAAATATCGCCTACGGACGGGGAGAATTGCTCTCTCAACTGAGTCCGGAAAGTTCAACCAAAACTCTACGGGAAGTTAAGGACCACGTGCAGGAAGCGGCGCGGGCCGCGGAAGCCCATCAATTTATTGAGAATTTGCCCGAGGGATACAAAACCCAGATCGGTGAACGGGGAGTAAAACTTTCCGGCGGCCAGCGTCAGCGGCTCTCAATTGCCCGGGCCCTGCTCAACGATCCGGCAATTATTATTTTTGATGAAGCCACTTCGGACGTTGATACCCGGACGGAAGTCCTCATCCAGAAAAGTTTAGACGTGCTCTGCGAACAACGAACCGCCTTTGTCATTGCTCACCGCCTGTCCACGGTCAAAAAAGCCGACCGGATTGTCGTCATGGAGGCGGGCAAAATCATCAACCTGGGGACTCACACGGAACTAATGGAAGAAGACGGCCTCTATTCATCACTCTGGCAGGCCCAGGCGGAAAAAAGCACAGTTTTATAATCGCTTGTTGCCTTTTTCGGGGAAGGTGCTGAACCGGGGTCCCAGCCGCTCGGCTGGCTGGATCTCAATTATTTTTCCCGATTCAATCAAAGCCACTCTTTGTGCTAAAAAATCCACTTCCCGGTAAGCGTGTGAGACATACAATATTGGCAGTTCAAATGCTTGATGGACTTTTTTAATATACTCGAGGATCCGGGCCCGGGCCTTTTGGTCAAGATCGGAGACAGGCTCGTCCAGCAGTAACAGACGGGGCGCCGTCAGCAATGCCCGGCCCAGGGCAACACGCTGTTTTTCTCCTCCGGATAAATTCTCGGGGGCGCGCGCCAGCAGGTCCCGGAGGTTTAACACTTCCACTACTGTTTCATAATCCGGGCCGTTGGTTTGAAATCGCCGCCCATATTCCAAATTTTTTGCAACTGTTAAGTGGTTAAACAGGTAGCCCTGTTGGAGTACATAACCAATCCCCCGTTCCTCCGGAGGACGATTAATTTTTCGGACGGTATCAAGCAATATTTCACCATCCAACCTAATGCTTCCCCGGTCCGGAGTTACAAATCCAGCCACTGTATCAAGGGTTAAACTTTTGCCAGCACCGGATTTCCCCAGGAGAGCAAATATCTCCTGGTCCATTTTAAACTCCACCTGGAGCTGAAAATTTTCCAGCTTCAGCTTTGCCGTTACCTCAAGCATCGATTTCTATTTTCCTCTGCATATATTCACTTATTCCCAGCGAAACAAGGGCAATCAAAATTGCGACCCCGACCAGCCGGACGGTGGCTGCACTTTCACCGGCACGGTTAAAAAAACTGAATATAGCCAGGGGCAAAGTTGTCGTCTCAAAGGGAATATTCCCGGCAAACATAATTGTCGCGCCAAACTCCCCGAAACTGCGGGCAAACCCCAGCACGCCACCGGCAACAAGACCGGGCAATGAGAGGGGCAAAATAATATGAAAGAAAGTTTCCAGGGGACCACGGCCCAGGCTTCGACTGACCTTGAGATACTTCTCGTCAATACTTTTCATGGAAAGCTTGACCGGTCTCAGGACGAGGGGGAAACTGACTACCACAGCGGCCAGCACCGCCGCCCAGAAAGAAAACGGAATCTGCAGGCCGAAGTAAGACTGTAAGAAATGGCCGAGAGTGCTCTTACTTCCGGTAAACCAGAGCAGTAAAAAACCGGTAACTACCGGCGGTAGAACCAGGGGAATGTGAAATAGTGTTTCCAGCAAAATTTTCCCGGGGAAATTATGACGGGTCAGACAGTAAGCCGTGAAAATAGAAAGTGGCAGAGTAATTGCCACACTGGTTAGAGAAACTTTCAACGAAAAATAAATCGCAAAAATTTCCAGCTCAGATAAACTCATTTTAGCGGCGTAAATCCGTGCTGCTTAAAAATTTTTCTAGCTTTTTCGGTGTGTAAAAACTTAATAAACTGTCGACGACTCTTACTTTGGGCTTTTTTCTCCTGAATTATTGCCAGGTAATAGTTAATCTCCGGTGTAAATTTTGGGTCAATTTCAAACAGAATGCGCAGGTTTTTACCGGCACGGGCGTCAGTCATGTAAACTATTCCCAGCGGGACCGAACCCTGCTCAACGTAAGCCAGCGCCGCCCGGGTATCAACCGCGCCGACAATCCGGTCCTTGACTTTCTCCCAGAGCTCGCCTTTTTGCAGAGCTTGCTTCCCGTACATCCCAGCCGGCACATGGGAAGGATCTCCCATAGCTATTTTCCCTTCAACGGAAGGAAGTTCAGGTAAAGAAATACAGTTGTTTTTACTTCTGGCTGGAGCAATCACAGCGAGGGTATTCTTCGCTATTTTTTCAACAGCCGACTCGGTTAACGGATTATGCTTTAAAAGGTAATCAATCCAGTGCCGGTTGGCGGAAAAATATAAATCAGTTTCCCGGCCCTGCTCGATCTGGCGAGCGAGCACTGAGGAACTGGCGAAATCAGTCCGTGTTTCAAAACCGGTTTGCGCTTCGAATACAGCGGTCAATTCTCGCAGCACATCAGTCATACTGGCCGCCGCAGAAATCTGAAGCTTCTGTTCCTGATTATTGGAGATACTACAACCAAAAATTAATGGTAAAACAAGCACCAGTAAAATAAGAAGACAAAATTGAAACCTGGTAATCATCAGTCAACCTCACTACTTTAATTTGCTATCCTGCATTCGCCCTCGTTATATGCGGTTTAGTATAACGAACAAAACCTTACCCGACAAGCAGCTTTCCACGGCTCACTATCCCCATTCACAAAATATCCCCTTTAATTACAAAATAAAATTAAACATTTCCGCATAACCGGAATTCCGGAATTGCGGTTATGCGGAAATATGTTAGACTAATATTTGTTAAACTAAAACTATTTTAGGAGGTCGATTCTGATGGATGAAGTAGATCACAGGTTAAGTCGATTTTTTGATGCTCTGAGTAACGGTGTGCGGTTGCAGATTGTTGAGCTACTGCACAAAGCGGGAACACTCTGTGTCAGCAGCGTAGTCGAAGAATTGGAGCGCACCCAGCAATCAATTTCACGGCAACTCAAAATTCTACGTTACAATGATCTCGTGGAGGCGGAAACCGACGGTGGTTTTCGTTATTATACGATTAAGCGACCAGAGTTAATAGAAAAAGCGCTGGAAATTAAGCCACTGCTGGAGCGAGACGATTAACTACTTTACCGGGAATTAGCGACTTCTCCAATTTATGTATTAGATCAGGAGAAACGCCAAGACAATTTGGTAGTCCAAAAAAGATAACGGTAATAAAATGCAACGGGTTGTTTCGTATCCAATCCCGGTCTATAATACTCCTCTGTACACTTGGAACCCTTAATCCCTGCTAAATAGAGTTAATATATGTCATGTACACATTTCAATTCGACTGGAACGGACTAACACTGCCTGTCCACGAGGCGACTCTCCAGGTGGTTGCCGGGGTTGACCCGGAGTTGCGCTGGAAAAAACAGGGATTAAAAGGACACAAAAAGGGACAAGAAGCAGAAAAAGCACTCGAAGCGGAGTTGAAACGGGCCAATGAGTTTATCAACTCGGAGGCGGGGCAAGAAAAGCTACAATCCTATATCAAAAATATCCTCCCTATATTTAATGATATCCTCACCAAGAGCCAGGCAATTGAGAAACATTTTCCTGAACACCAGCTTTATTTTGTGGTCGGCCCTGAGCGGACAGGCGGGACATATCTTTTAACCGAACTCTGCAATCTGTTTGGCCACAACTGGAAAAAATTAAACCACCGGATGCTTCACGACAGCATTCCCACGCCTGAATACCTCGCTTTTAATGATAACCCCGGCAGTTGGCTTCCCCTGATTTTCGAACTCGCCCAGTTTCTCTACTGGGCCAATTGCAACATGGGAGTCAATATTGTCAAAAAACGAATTGCTTTCGGTCACGCGCTCGACATCCTGGACGAGATATTTGGCGACCGGGCCAGGTATTTGGTAACAGTCCGGCACCCGGCGGGAATTGCCGCCTCCAGCGAAGAGCTTTACGATTTATTCGCCGATACTTTCACCGATCCCCAGGAGAAAGGAATCGGGGCGCTTGTCCAGAGCAGATCAATAATGTCCGAAGCCAAGTGGCAAGAAAAATCAGCCGAGGAGAAAGTCTTAATTTACTGGGAATTATACTACCGGGAAGTGGCCCGGAGCGGAGTTGACGGAGAAAAAATAATCACTGTAAATTTTGGTGAGAACAGTGAACAGACGGTTAAAGAGTTAGCCGGCCGAAAGGGAATTAGTTATGAGCCGGAGTCATTTACTCCGCGCCAGCGAGAATTTAGTGATTTTTGGGAAAATCAGCAGGTAACCGAGGTAATCAGCCGGGTGAAAAAAAGCTGGAAAGAACATAATTTAAATTTTCCGACCCCTTCTCTTCGCTAACAGAAAAACTTAAATCTGCTCAAACCCGGGCATTATGGCATTAAAGGGACAGACATTTCGGCATTTTCCACACATCAGCCGCCGGCAGTCGCGATAAGTTAACTCAGCTTTACCGTCAACAAGCTCAATTGCGTCCTCCGGACAGATTTCCACACACTTCCCACAACCCGTACACCGATTAGTATTAATCCAGGGCATGTTAATCCCTCCATTTATAACAACAAGTTGCTGGTTGTTAGTTGGTTAAAAATGTATTTTAACCAATCTAAACCGTTAATCCATCGTTTTTTACTGCGTTACTTTTCGTTTCCAGGCCATAAAATCGCCAACTTCGCTGTTTACCTGGTCGGCCACTAATTCACATTTCACCTTAAAAAGGTGAAAAACCGGGCGGGGAAGCTCGCGCAGAGTCTCAAAATTCCCCTGGCCTTTGGCGATAACTACGTCCGCTTCATTAAAGATTTTTAAAAGTTCTTCCGGCGCTTCTTCCAGCAGAACGCCGGGCACCCGCTGGCCGGTAGAAATCAAAGTAGCTTCCTCGTGCAGCCCGGCTTCTCTCGCCTCTTTTTCAGTGGCATCGTTTAAAATCGGGTAACCGCGGAACGTATAAAATATTTCCGGGGCATTAATTTGTTCGAGAAGCAGGCGGTCAAAGACCGTTTCCCCCGCGTTATCCCCGAGGATCAGCACTTTTTTAGCGGTCTGCAGTTCATTTTTTAGTTTATCAATATGATTGGTGGAAAATTTTGTTTCCTCCAGGCTTTCCAGCTCCGCAACTATTTCGCCCAGCTCGTCCTCTTCCACCACGGCCAGGTCAATGGCATTGCCGGCAATCGAAAATTCTACGGCCCGGACAAAGGGTTGCGAGCTTTCTTCTACCGGCCGGCGAAGCCTGGGCAGAAGTTCCAGGGCCGCTTTTGTCGAATCTTTTTTAAATTCCCGGTAAGGATCCCGACCATTGCAAATTTTATCGACTTTTTCCATTACGTTCCGCATTGCTACCGGGGTCGGCTGACCCTGGATAATTCCCCGGCTTTCCTCCAGCGCGTGTTCGACAATCTGATCCCGTGGATTTTTCTCCAGGGCCAGAGCCCTGGTCATCCCCAGGACCTGGTCAATAAAACAGGGAATACAATCTACAGTTGGCTCCATCTTATCCAGTCCTTTCCTCAGTCTATGAAAAATATGTAATTTAAGTTAAAACTAAATTGAGCGATTGTTATCGAAGAACACATAACTCTCCGGATTCATTCTCGCAGCCCTCCAGGCTGCTCTGAGGTTTGTATACCTCAACCCGGACTCACCCTGAGTCCTGAGGCATACAAAAATCCACCGGAGAGCAATATGTTCTTCTCTTCACTGTAGAATCGTTCAATTTAAGTCAAATATAATCTTCGTAGTCTGTGGCTATTTTATTGACCATCGAGAGAACCAGGTAGGATTTCAGGGCACAGCTCTTCATCGCTCCTTCACAACGAAGCCCCCGCAGACTTTCATCCAGCAACTCCTGCGCTTTTTTTATTGTCCCAAGTGAAACCTGCTGATAATACAATAACCCGGCCAATAATGACGGTCCCGCCTTAGTAGCCAGACCACAAATATCTGAAATTCGTTCCTTCTGGCGGGTTAAATATATCTGGACCAGGACAGCAAACAGGGCGGCGGATAAAAAATCTTCACCATGGTCCAGGAAACGATGATAAAGAGGCAGTGCTAAAAATATCCCCTGGTTCCCGGACCCTGTAATTGTCTGAATCCGCACTGCTTCTCCTTCCATCCGTCGCTGAGTTACGTCTTCCACTGCTTCCAATTCATCAGCGTGGCCAAATTTTTCACTAAATTTGCCCTGCTTCAGCAAAAATTCCTTAACAATCTCTTTCAGCTCTCCGCTATCTTTTTTTACTATTTCCCGAGCATGTTGATAACCTTCTATTTCTATTTCCGGTTCCGGCTCTAACTCAAAAATCTGCTCCCCGTCCAGTTTTATCTCAGTCACCCGATCGTGCTTTTCCTCTACCACCACGGTGGCTGTTTCGCTCCCATTCGTGACAACTGCCCGGACGTAAATCCCCCGCTTCTCCAGGCCATTAATTGTCAGCCAGTTCTCTCGGTTGAGGACTTCATTTATTTTTTCCAATTTTTGTTCACCGAGCGGAGCAAACAAATTAAACAAATCAGGGTCAGCATAGAGTCCACAGGCGGTAGCCGGAGCGATTCCCTTTTGCCGGATTCGCGGAACTTTGACGGTAGAAGTGTTGCGCTTGACGTCCCTGGACAGAGAAAGTTCAACGTCCAGTTCCGAGGGGATAACTTCAGTTTCTGCCCGTTCCTCCAGCACTGTTCGGCCCCGGGCCACGGCAAAAGCAATACTCGCCGGTTCCGTGCAACCCATTACTTCCTGTATTTCCTGTTCCAACAATTGGATCCAGTCACTCATTTTTATTCACCCTTTATATTTATGAAAGTAAACGAGAGCCGGGGCGGATAATTAGATCTCTTCTGAAAAAAGAAAACCAACGCAATTTGCCCCGGCAACTCGTCCGGTTTCAACTCGGGGCTCCGAAGGCGGCTCGGCGGTTGGCTCCCAGAACAGGGTGCTGGCCGCCGTTTGCAAATTAAAACCAACTGACTCAACTAAATCTATCAAAGCATCCGAAGTCCGAAACTCAGCTTCAGCGTAAAACGGTTCGCCGGCCTGTTTTTTCTGGTTGTAAAGCCGACCCCAGGCACTTTCAGCCGGCACTGAGCCAACAACTAACTTCCCTTCCGGCCCAAGTACTCTTTTACATTCTTCAAGGGCAACAAGAGGGGCCGAGAAAAAACAGAGAGAAAAAGTTATCAAAATTCCCGCGAACTTATTATCCGCCCAGGGTAAAGCTTCTGCTTCCCCGGCTGCTACTTTTCGTCCTCTTGAAGCGGCTATTTGCAGTAGAGACAAAGCCGGATCAAGCCCAAACTCCAGGCCCAGACCGGCGGCAAAGCGTCCACTGCCAACTCCCACCTCCAACCAACGTCCCCGGTAATTAACAGGAAGCGAACGAAAACAAGAAAGCTCCGCCGCTAAAACAGTCTGGCCAAGTGAACTATCATACCAGCTATCGTATGCTTCAGCGTTTTCGTCGTATGGTTCCGACAATGAGCTCACCCAGAATTCTATCCCTGCAAGTTACAACCAGGCGTTAAAGAGCATAAAAACTGCCGCCGCCAGCGTAATAAAAGCAAAAATATATTTTAACTTCCTGTCCTCCATTTCAACGGCAAAATTGCCCCCCAGTAATCCCCCGCAAACCGCAGCAACAACCAATGGCAGGGCGGTTGCCGGGCGAAAATCGCCACCGGCAGTGTGACCAATAAAACCCATTAATGCAGTTACGGTAACCATCGCCGAAGAAGTCCCGACTGCAACCCCCATCGGCACGCCACAGGCCAGGACCATCAAAGGCACTTTGAAAGAGCCCCCTGAAATTCCAACCATTCCCGCTACAAACCCGGTGAGAGCAGTAATTGGAATTACCATCCACAAATTCACCACATAAGTATCACCCTGGTAATTACGGGTCCAGAAACCAAGCTTATCTCCCTTAAATTCAGCGGCTGTTTTGACGGGTTGAAACATAAAATATGCTGCCAGTAACAAAAGACCGGCAAAGATTATTTTTAAGATCTGTTCCGGAAACAGATGAGCATAATAACCACCGACCAGGGCCATCAAATCAGTCGGCGGATCCACAACCAGGGCCAACTTCCAATCAACCCTCTTGTTCTTATGAAAAATCAACATAGCGGCACCGGCACTGGCGACCAGAATTAACTGTGCTGTAGTCGCCGCCACATGCACACCCAGACCAAATAGGACAAGTAGGGGGACGTAAAAATTACCCCCACCCCGCCCGGTCATAGCCATTAATGTAGCCAGCCCAAATACAATCAGGGCAAAAATAAATATTTTCATCGTCTAACTATCCTAACACTTTACGTCGGTGCGATGTTTTAACCAACCCCACTCCTTGAATATATATTCATTATAACTTTTAATCCCTGGAGATAAAAGTAAAACTCAAATCTTAATTACCCTAAATTCCCGGAAGCAACAACAAAAAGGGAACTCCTAAAAAGGAAAGCAGTCCGCTGGTCAAAAAAGCATTTTCCAAACCGACGTAATCGGATAATCTGCTAATTCCCAGAATTACCAGGGAAGTTAAAACAAAATTTGTCGTCATGTATATACCATTGGCCACGGAAGGATAGTCCGCATTAAGTTCCTGAATCAGAGCCAGTAACACCGGGGTACTGGTAAAACCAAACAGTCCTACAAGGATCAAAGCGGGAATTAATAACCATTTTGATGAAAACAAAAAAAACAGCATAAAAACCGGGGCTCCGGCGGTTAACAGAAAAAGAACTTTACGGCGGCCAATCTTATCAGAGAGGTAACCGGTCATCATTACCCCAACCATCGCAGCGGCCTGGACAATGGACAGCGTGGAACCGGCCCAGATCAAAGAACTCCCGTGAACTTCATTCATATAAGTGGGCAAGTAAGTAACAAGAACAGAGGCGACGAAAGCCTTGGTAACCAGGACGCCAAAAATCGCTGTAAAAGTTTTCTTGTGGTTAACCACGGTATCAAATACCGGTCTCCAGGTAGAAGTTTCTGCACCGTTGGTCCGGGGAAAATCATCAAGCACAAAGAAAAAAACAGCGGACATTCCCAGGCCAATCGGGAGCAATCGATAAATACCAGATAACCCCCAGAGAGAAACTGCACTCGTGATTATCAGGGGGCCAACAGTCCGGGCTAGCTCACCACCAATTTGAAAAAAGCTCATTCCCGTTCCGGTGCGGTCGCCCGAAAGTCGAGCAAGAATCAGCGGTAGGGGAACATGAAAACAGGCTGACGAAAATCCCACCACCAAAAGTAAAATAACCAGTCCCCAGTAATTTGGCGCCAGGCCCAACAAACACATACAGAGGGCCGTCACCGAGGGACTGAGAATTACGAACCACTTCAAGCTGGTTCTTTCGGCAAGGGAGCCAATCAAGGGATTTGACAGCGAGGGAATTCGACGAACAATGTTCAACAGGCCGGCCAGGGTATAAGTCAGCGAAAATTTATCAATCAACAGCGGCAACAGGGGAGCAAGAAAACTAGTATAAAGATCGTGAGAAAAATGCCCACCGGCAATTGTCAGCACCTTCCCCCAGCCTGTTTCATCACCTGATTTCGATTGTTCAGTCATAATAATATCCACCTGAAATAAAATTGATGGTAAATTTAGAGAGGAAGAAAATTCAGCCGTCTGGGCGTTTGAGGTGTTTGAGCTTATCTTCTCCGATAAGGTGGTTAACTCTGGGCGGCGAGGCTTTGTAGACGGAACGGATTTTAAGATCCTGCTGTAAAAACGGTTCAATAACCTGCTCAACTTCGGCCGGCGACAACTTAAGATTTTCGTCTCCCCGCGTGGGTGTGTTAATTTGCACTTCATCCGGTTGGATTTCTCCAACCAACCGGGCAATATCCCCGGCCGACTCCGTATTGACCGGGGTAAACATGACCTCCAGACCAAAAAAACCTTCATACTCAACGCTAAATTTCTGCAATCCTTCGACCATTTTATTAAAATTAAGTTCCGGGTGCGGCTGATTGATTTTCGACCAGACTTCAGCGGAGCCGGCATCGAGACTGCCGATGATAAGCTCGGCCCGCCCCACCTCTTCCCGGACCTCTTTTCTGGTAAACAGGGAACCATTGGTCAACACGGCAATCGGAAAATTGGTGACCCGGTGAAGACCGTCAATGATATCTCCGAGATTCTTAGCCAGCGTCGGTTCACCGGTACCGGAAATAGTTACTACCTCGGTTTCATCTTTAACTTCAGGCAAACCCGCCCGGACGGCCGAAATTACTTCTTCAGTTGGAACAAAAACTCGGCGTTCAATTGTCTTTTCTTCCGACGGGCCAAGTTGACAGTAAATACAGTTATAAGTACAAATATTTCTACTGCAGATAATATCAACGCCGAGCGACTTGCCCAGCCGCCAGGAAGAAACCGGACCATAAAGAACTTCAGAAGTCATATTTTCACCACTCAAATTCAATTGTTTTACCGGCCAGCCCCTGGATATACTTTTCCGGGTAAAGCTCGGCTATTTCTTCTTCGTGCTGAGTGCAGTGAGTTGGAACCACAGCAGAAAGAGCTTCCAGCTCTTCGAACTGACTGAATCCGTGCAGACCACCCAATAAAAATTTAACTGGAGCAATTTTGTTGGCCGCTCGTAATATATTTTTTACACCGGGATGGGCACAACCGGTAATTACGGCTGACGAATCATCCTTTTTTACAATCAGCGAATGTTCTTTTACCTCATTGCCCAGTTCGCCGGTCGACCACAGCTCCGGAGCAATCTGCCGGGAATTACCAATTTCAATCACTTCACAAACTTCCCGGATCTCGCCTTTCATATGCTCGGAAAAAGAAGCCGGAAGATATATTTTTAGATCTGACCGTAAAAGTGGAGCCAGCCCACCGACGTGATCCCAGTGCTGGTGAGAAATAAATATTTTTTCTATTTTTTCTTCCTCGACTCCGGCCCGTTCCATGTTGTGGCGCAAACTCGTGTAGTCCCAGCCGGTGTCAAACAACAATTTATATTCCGGTAAATAGCAGGAAAAACCCCACCCCTCCAGGTAACCTGATCGGGCCTGATTATCATAGAGTAAAATTGCTTTCATTATTTCAACCTCAGAGTTACCTTCTCTCCGGTCCGCTGGAGCGTTCGTGTGCCTCCCCCCTGGCTGATAATGTCCAGGGCCTGGCCGGGTTTTTGAATAACTGTCCCGCCCAGCACGGTTGCCCCGTGCGACTTCAAGATTTCCGGAGCCAGGGGCGTTGTCGGACCAAGGACCATTATCTCCCGGGCCCGGCCACATTTTTCCAGCAGGTGTTCAAGAGTTCGATTCACTACAGTTGTCCCGGAAAGTATAACCGCTTCCATCTCGGGCAAATACTGCTCGGCCGCCCAGTCGGGGTAAACCCCGTCTTCCTGGATCTGCCGTTCAAATACATAGAGGTCAACCTTATCCTGTAACTGTTTTATCAGCGGCCCAAAATAACCGACCATCCCCAGTTTAACCTCCGGCTGGAGTTCAACAAATTCGAGGATGTCCCCAGTCTCACCTTCCAATTCCTGATTTAAAACCGCATTAATCGTAGCCAGCCCCACGGCTGAATCAACCGGCCGCGGGTTCAGGGCAAGCCGGGCTAGCTCCCGGGCATCGCCCCCGATTAATTCCCCAGCGTGATCCTTCACTTCACAACAGTGGCCCACCTCTTCCCTGAACGTATAGGCAATCCCCAGGTCTCCCCCGTCCAAACAGACACCGGTATAGCTAATTCCAATCCGTAAATCGGTCACAGTTTTTGATGCTAACTCCGGCTCAACTTTTTCCAGCAGTTCTTCAATAATCATTTGATTAGCTCCTTAACCCACATTATGCACGAAATTCTATAATTTCGTGCATAATGTGTATCTACGATACAGCACTCAAGGCTGTATGAGCAAATAAATCAAGTTGTAATATTGGCCCGAAAAATTACAGACTGTTTTAAGGGAATATATTTGTTCTACTTGAGTGCTGGGTTAACCCAGCCTACAATCGAGTAGTTTTATTGTGAAGCTTCACCGCTAAAGTTGCGTTGAGAGTCCTTTGCCAGCAATAAACGCTAAATATGGTGTCTCGATTGAAGGCTGTCCTTCGGACGGATAATTCACGACAGTTACGCTGTCGTGAATTATCCGGGTTAAGTTACCCGGCCGAAAGCAGAGGTTTAACATTGCTCCAGAGAGTCTTTATCTTTTCAGACAATCGGGATTCCCCGGCTTCAATTACTGTCTGGCCGGCAGTTACCGCTTCCAGGACCACCCGGTCAAAGGGAAGTTTCCCGACCACGGGAATATTGAGTCGTTCACAACGGGCTTCTATTTCCGCCGTATTTTCCTCGTTTAAATCATATTTATTAATACAAATGGCCATTTTTAACTCAAAATGACGGGCCAGGTCAATTACCCGGTCGAGGTCGTGCATTCCCGAAAGGGTCGGTTCAGTAACTATCAGCACCATATCCGAACCGCGGATGGAGGCAATCACCGGACAACCGGTGCCCGGTGAACCGTCAATCAGAGCGTATTCAGGGGTTTCTCCCTGTTCGGTAAGCTGTTGTTTAATCTTGACAACGAGTTTACCGCTGGCTTCTTCCCCCCGGTGTAAAGAAGCGTGCACAAGTTTTCCAAAGCGAGTGCGAGAAGTATAGATGGTTCCGGTCGAATGGCTCTGGAGCTCCAGGGCCGATTCCGGACAAATATAAGTGCAGGCGCCACAACCTTCACAGGCCGTTTCGTCCACCTCACCGGCCGTACTTATTGCGTTGAACCGACAGACCTCAGCACATTTACCACATTCACTGCACTGGTTTAGCTTGACAGCCACACCGGAACCCACGTACTCCCTCTCCGTTTCAATTTCCGGGTCCAACAGCAGGGGCAAATTAGAAGCATCGACGTCACAGTCGGCAAGAACAATCTCTGCTTCTTGAGCAGCTAACGAACAGAGAGCAGCGGTAACTGTAGTTTTTCCCGTGCCGCCTTTTCCACTGATTACAGTCATTTCTTTCATTGGACCAGCATCTCTATTTCACTGAAAAGTTGTTTAAATTTTTCCTTCCAGCCGGCCAGTTCATTAACGAACGGGATCCCCTTCGAATAAAGTCGGGCAATCTCCAGGTCATGCGGTATTTTCAGCAACAGGGGCAGGTCATTTTTCCGACAAAAACCTTCGATATCAGCCTCGCCAAATCCTTCCCGATTAACAACAACTCCCCCCGGAACCCCGAGATCCTCCAGCATCGCGGCGGCACGCTGTAAATCGTGCAGACCGAAAATTGTCGGTTCAGTGACCAACAGACAAAAATCGGTGGACTCCACTGCAGTGACTGCAGCACAATTACAGCCAGGCGGGGCATCAATTATGGTGGTCTTTTTCGCGCTCAGGTGATTCTCCTTGAGCCGATCAATAATACCGGCGGCAAGAGCCTCACCGGCTTCCAGTTGACCCTGGTAAAATTCTAACGGAAGATCAGTTTCCCCACGTTCCACAACCCCCAACAATTTCTTCTGTTCTTCAATTGCGGCTTCCGGACAAACTAACGAACAAACACCACAACCGTGACAGAGACCTTCGTTAACCAGCACCGACTCCGGCAGGGCAACCAGCGCATTAAACTGACAGCGTCGGGCACATTCGCCGCAAACTGTACATTTATCGGAATTTATTTCCGGCACAAAGGTATGAACGCGCTCCACGACTTCCAGCGAAGCGTCCAGGAAAATATTACAATTAGGTTCCTCAACGTCACAATCCAGGAGCCGCACATCACCCAGGGAAAGGGCCAGGTTGAGAGCGACGCTGGTTTTCCCGGTTCCGCCTTTACCACCGGCGACTGATAAGTTCATTGTCTTTTTTCCGGGCTAATGCTTTCCCCGGCAGGCACCGTCCTCGGTTGCAGATTCCAGTTCATCCGCTTTCCAGGCGGCAATTGCCTCGCCGACAGTCTCACCGGCGCCCGAACAAACCCCAATCCCCAGGTCGTTAAACATTGCTACTGCACGACGGCCAAGATTTGCACAAAGCACCACGTCAACATTCGCGTCCGCCAGCAAATCGGGAGGTTTACCGCTCCCCCCCATGTGTTCACCCGTATTCTCTAAAAAATCTACTTCTTCAGTCTCCGAATCGTAAAGAACAAATCCCGGCGCCCGGCCGAAATGCGGACTAACCCAGGCTCCGGTTCCTTCACCTTCAGCGGGCACAGCAACCAACATAACTAACTACCTCCTGAAAAACGATTAAACCAAACATAAAGCGTAAATTATTCCAGTTAAGTAAAAGATTTTTTTGAAATACAAATAGCTTTCGTACTTTCGATGATCACCGAAAGTACGAAAGGAAGCCAGTTTAATAATTACTGCTGTTATTTTCTTTCTACTTGCTTTTGTAACCTGGCGGCAACCGCCGAGAAACTTTGCGCTACCTCTCCCTCCGGTTCCTGGAAGACAAGCGGACGCCCCTCATCACTGGCCCGGCGAATATCCTCAACCAGGGGAATATCACCGAGAAAGGGGACGGTCAGCTCCCGGGCCAGCTCTTCTCCACCCCCCTCTCCAAAAATTTTATTTTCCACGCCGCATTCCGGACAGATATAACTGCTCATGTTTTCAATAATTCCAAGCAGATCAACGTCCATTTTTTCAAACATATTGATTGCCCGTCGCACATCCGCCACGGCCAGCTCCTGCGGGGTAGTGACCAGGACCGCACCGGTGAATTCCACCTTCTGGCAGAGAGTAATCTGGGTATCACCGGTACCCGGAGGTAAATCAAGAATCAAATAATCAAGTCCCTCCCACTGGACATCCCCGAGCAACTGTTCCACCCCTTTACCAACCATCGGGCCGCGCCAGATAGTCGGCTGACTGGAGGGCAAAACAAAACCAATTGAAATTACTTTAAGACCTTCAAAGTCCAACGGGATAATCTTTTCCTCCTCTGTCACTTCCGGCTGGCGGTCAACACCGAACACGGTCGGGGCACTGGGTCCATAGAGATCCAGGTCAGCAAACCCCACTTTGTAACCTTCTTCGGAAAGAGTACAGGCCAAATTAACGGCCACGGTTGATTTACCAACTCCCCCCTTACCACTGGCCACGGCGATTACTTCGTCAGCCCCCTCAACCGGTTCCGGCTCCGGTTGTTTTTTCTGGTTCTGTTTACCGCCGGCAGGCTGTTTTAAATTAACTTCAACCAGATCTACTCCGTCAACACTGGCAGCCAGACGTTTGATCTGCTTTTCCAACTCCTGGAGGTGTTCCGGCTTTTTTGTTGAAGGAGCAAAAATTATTTCTGCCTTGCCCGCCTCCACGGAAATATTTTTGATAAAACCAAGCGCAACAATATCCCGATCCATTCCGGGAAAATTAATCTGTTTTAATTTTTCTTTAATGAGATTAGCAGGAGGTTGTTGGTCCATAATGAAAAACTTCCTTTCTTTACTCAAAATTTATAGAGATAAAATCAGGTAGCAAAAAAGCAGAGGCGGGGTAAATTTAATAAATAGGCGACTGCGGCAACGGTATTTCCAAAAAAAGAATAATCAGTCTCCATGTCGTTGAAATAATTCAATAAATCATCCATCGAACCATTAATCACCGTGGAACCGGTAGCCAAAACAAAATCAGCTCGTCTAATCAGGGACTTATTTTCTTCCCGTCCGGACTTAATCACTGCGCCTCCGGTCAATTCCCGGCCAATTCTATTCTCATTAATATCCGTTACTTCCACATTGTCAGCTCCAAAGTGATCCAGGCACTCGGCGACGATCGCCGGCTGGTAACCAATTATTCCCAGTTTCTCAAGTTCAGGCTGATTTTCCTCCAGCCACTCTACAATTTCTTCAGCACATTTCTGGGGTTCCTCATCGTGGCAGTGTTTAGTTTTTTCAATTAAATCTTGACTGCAAAGCACCGCATTCATTGCCGCAACCCGCAAGGCCCGCAGGTAATTGCTATCCATCGGCAAACTCAACAACTCTTCCAAACTCCCCTGGAAATTACCCGGGTGATCAGTGAAGGCCTGGCCGTGGTGACCGAGAAATTCGGCCTGGATCATCACCTCATGACCTTCGGCCAGGGGAAAATCTTCCCGGCCGGGATCACCGATTGCCTCTTCACTTGTTAGCCCCCGGGCCTCAATTTTAATTTCTTCTTTTCTCAGCCCGAGCTCGGTAACATTCTTTTCGAATTTATTTAAAGCCTCAGTCAGGATATCCACGAAATTTTTCCTCCCACGTAGTTATTATTTTTCTTGAAGATCAGCTTAATTACCCTATTCACCGCCAACCTGAATGTCGCCTCCCTGGATTAACAGGTCCTTACCCTCGGCCAGGGCCATGGCACTTTTCTTCCGGCCAGCCCGTAAGATACGATGAAAAGTCGGCTGGGAAACATTCATTTTTTCAGCCGCTTTCTCTTGATCAAAGCCCAGGTGATCCTTGAGCCGCAGGGCCTCGTATTCACCCAGGGTCAAATGTATTTCTCCGGTTGATTGAGAGCTGTGGGGACCAAATCGTTCAAACTGTGGTCGCCCTTCGATACGTCTTTTACGTCGTCGTGGGGGCAAGAGTCAAACCTCCTGTTAAGATAATAATATTAAGCAAGTGATTACCATTTAACCTCTAAAAAACCAGATTCAAGGGGAAAAACGCTGCCCCCCCGGCCCGGCGTTAGCGTTCTCTATTTCTTCGAGGCCACCAGTAATAAATCTATCTAAATTTTCCTCTACTGTTCCTCCCTCACTCTTGTAAAGGTCCACGTTAAGCTGATCCAGTGCCATAAGTGAGGTCGTTCCAACTTTCCCCGTAATTACAGCCTCCACCCCGTTTTCCCCGAGCATCTGAGCCGCCGCAGAACCCGCTCCCCGGGTCTGATCACGACCCGAATTTTCAACTGTCCGCTCAGAGACTATTTCACCGTTCTCAATTTCCGCTATCACAAAATTCTGACAGCGGCCAAATATCGGACTAACACGAGCATTTATATCCTGGCCTCCGGTACTTACAGCTACTTTCATACTAACACCCTCTCCAGGTAAAAAGTTTGAACCACTTATGGTCCGTTAAATCAATATAACTATCTTACAACGCCCCCAAATTCCTCCGTAGAAAATCCGACTCTAAATAAATTAAAGATTATACTTAACAGTAATAAATTTGCGTATTCTCGCAATTGCGCAATTGCACAATTGCGGTTAAGGTGAATTAGCGGTTTCCCTGGCCCTGGCCGCGGCGGCCACGGCCACCTTCGGCACCACCGGCGCCTCCAGCTCCGCCAGCGCCACCGGCTCGGCCACCTCCCTGGCCGGGTTGAAATCCCTGGTCGGAAGGTGCCTGGTTCTGGCCAGCCGAAGGCTGAGCACCGCCCTGACCTCCCCCGGCACCGGGAGCAGCTCCACCCTGCCGGGGCGCAGAAGCCTGGTCAGCAGAAACAGCTTCCAACTCGCCGTCGATGTATTTTTGAGCAGCTTCGCCAACCGACATCTGGCCGGCTATGTAGGCCTGAAGATTGGATTGCTCAAAGACAGAGAAAACGTTCGGGCCAAAATTGCCGGCAATAACAGCTTCGACTCCCTGCTGGGCAACCATCCCCGCCGCCTGCATTCCGGCTCCCCGGGCCGCCGAGGCATGGGGGTTCGGCAGGACCTCCACCTGTTCCGGTTCCTGCCCCCCGGTTTCCACAATAGTATAATTCTGGCATCGTCCAAACACAGGCGAAACCTGGTCATCAAGTCCGCCCTGCGTAGAAGCAATTGCTATTTTACCCATTATTGAACCTCCTTTAAAAATCATGATCCTTGTTCTGAATATATATTCAGTGTACTATAAATTAGCTAGAGTCGCAACAGCAAAAGTTAGAATTTTATTGGAATAATAGACGGCTCAAGTTGTTATACTATCCTTGTAGTAAATATTTATAGAATTTTTATAATTCGGTGGTTTGCAGTGAAATTATCAGTAATTGGCAAAGAATTACGGGACCACATTTACTTTACGGTAGTTGGCACATTATCCGGAATTTTAATTTTCCTGGCCATTGTTTACTTTAATTTGCCCAGGTCACTGTCGCGACGCTTATTCTGGACTCTGCACCCTATTCACGTCGTTTTAAGCGCTCTTGCTACGACCGGAATGTACAGATTGCACAGTGAAAAGGATAACTTTTTCTACGCAATATTAATCGGTTATACCGGTGCAATTTTCATCGCCACGCTCAGTGATTCTCTGATTCCTTACGCGGGTGAGTATTTACTGAATCTCCCAAACAAGGGAGTCCATATCGGTTTTATTGAAAAATGGTGGCTGGTTAACCCGCTTGCTTTTGCCGGAATTGGCCTGGCTTTGCTGTGGCCCCGGACAAAATTCCCCCACACCGGGCACGTCCTCCTGAGCACTTACACCTCGTTGTTCCACATCACTATGGCCCTGGGAACTGAGATCAGCCTGTCCCAGGTAGTTGTTATCGGGCTCTTTTTATTTCTCGCCGTCTGGATCCCCTGTTGTACCAGCGACATTGTCTTTCCTCTACTCTTCTCCGGGGAGGAACACCGAAGTCATTAAGATAACCAGGCTGAAAATCCTAATTTGCCCGGAAGAAAATTTTTATGACTGAACAATGCAAATGGTATTCAATGTGTCCGATGAAACGTTATTACGAGATGGGGAAACTGGACAAAAAGTGGGTTGAAAACTACTGCTGGGGAAACTGGGAAAACTGTGTCCGTTATGAAATGGAAGAAAACGGAAAACCACATCCCGACTATATGCTGCCCGACGGATCAATTGATGAGCACCTGAAAAATCTTTAAACGAAAAATTAACTTTGAAATTACAGACGGGGGCCAAACAGAATGATTAAAGAAAACGTGGAAAAAATACTCTCTGAATTGTCCGACAACGTGCAACTGGTCGGGGCCGCAAAAACCCGGACAGCCGCAGAAATTGAGGAAGCAATCAGCGGCGGCCTACAAATCATTGGTGAAAATTATCTGCAGGAGGCCGAAGATGTTTATCCCCAGATCGGCGACCGGGTTCGCTGGCATTTTATCGGACACCTGCAGCGAAATAAGGTAAAAAAAGCAGTAAAAATGTTTGACATGATTGAATCCCTGGATTCACCACGACTGGCCCGGGAGATAAATAAACGATGTCGACAGATAGATAAAGTGATGCCGGTCCTGGTGGAAGTTAACAGCGGTCGGGAAGAACAAAAATACGGAATTATGCCGGAGGAAGTCAAAACTTACGTTGAGGAAGTTGCTGAAATGGATTACCTCAAAATAGAAGGGTTGATGACAATGGGTCCCCGGTTTGGAGAACCGGAAAAATCACGACCCTACTTTGTTGAAACCCGCAAAATATTCAAACAGCTCCAGGATAAAGATTTACCCGGAGTTGAGATGAAGTATCTCTCCATGGGAATGACAAATTCCTACAAAATCGCCCTGGAAGAAGGAGCTAATATAGTTAGAATTGGGACCAAAATATTCGGCGAACGCGAAGAGTAATTGTTATAAACAATGAGGTGGAACTATGTTTACGGTTAACGAGGAAGATTGTACCGGCTGTCAGCAATGCAGTGAAGTTTGCCCGGTCGAGGCAATAACATTTGCAGAAGGGAAAGCAAAAATTAAGGAAGAAGAATGTATTGAATGCGGGGCCTGTGCTGAAGTATGCCCGGTAGGTGCAATACAGAGTGAGACAGATCAAGCCAATTTCCAGCAACAACCAGACTCCAGTCAACCTGCTAATTTCTCACCCCGGAACAATCAGCAACCCGGCTCAGGCCGAGGACTGGGAAAAGGTCGGGGCCGCGGACAGGCCCGGGGGCCAAAAGATGGCCGGGGCGGCGGCAGCGGCGAAGGCAACAGAAAATTTTAAATAAGCTATGACGCCGGATTGTAAAACAGGCCCAACCCGATAAATTAGCCACCAAACCCAAATATATTTACATTTTTGATCCCGGTCATTATCTACTCATCGGGGATGCTGTTTAAAAGATTACTTGCCGTCCCTCAATCCCTTTAGTACAATTGAATATATATTCATTATACGTGTCTAAAAAATCTTTTTTACGAAATTAGGAGGTTTAAATTGTGAAAATTTTGATCATTTTCAACCGGCAACCATATGACGGCACAGACGTTACCTGGAACGGACTGCGGCTGGCAGAGAAATTGGATGAACAGGGCGAACAGGTCAGATTATTTCTGATGAATGATTCCGTCGATATGGCTCGCGATGAATGTGAACCGCCGGATAGTTACGACCAGGATCTCTCAGAACACCTGAAAGAAGTTATCAGCAAAGGAATCCCGGTTAAAGTTTGCGGGACCTGCCAGGTCCGCTGTGGAATCTATAAAAACAAACCTTATTTTGAGGGAGCAGAAAAGGCGACTATGGGAGAGCTGTCGGAATGGATAATTGAAAGTGACAATGTTATTACATTTTAACTTAACTGACGCACAGCAGACGGCAAGCTAACAACTGTTTTCGGAAGCGTTTAGTTACTCCTAACAACCAGGAAGGTGAACTGAGATGCCCTGGATTGATGAAGAAAATTGTGTAAATTGCGGAATCTGCGTGGAGGAGTGTCCGGCGGAAGCAATTAGGACGGAGAATGAAACGACCCAGATATACATGGATGAGTGTATTCGCTGTGGGGTCTGCCACGATGTCTGTCCCCGGGAAGCCGTCAGGCACGACGGGGAAAAAATCCCAGAATGGGTCGAGGAAAATGTGGAGTGGACGTTAGAACACGTGGAGAAAAGCGAGGATTATTTTGAGTCCCGTGAGGCCGGCAAGCAGTGTTTTGAGAAACACCTGAATCATTTTAACAAGAACATCAAAATTGCCGAAAAGACAATTGAGAAAATAAAAGAGCTAAAAGAGGAATACAAGAAAAAATCGTAAACCTACGAAAGATCTATTTTATCAGCCACGTCCTGGGCCGCCCGGGCCAGTGGATACTTGGTGGGAGCTGCAGTAAGATACGGATGGGTGGCCATCTGCATTGTGGACAGCTCATTAAACGAAACACGCTGCTGGATGCAGATGCCAATGGTATTAATTAATTCTCCACAGGAAATCCCTCCCGCAACCTGACCGCCCATAATTATACCCGAGTTTTTAGAAAAAATGAGTTTAACCTTCTGTTGAGCTGCTCCCGGCAGTTTCCCCGGGTGTTTATCCATGACTTCAAACTCACCGTTAACGGTGATAAAACCTTCTTCACGGGCCACCTTCTCAGTCAATCCCGCACAGCCCAGCACAAGCCCATCAAGATAGGTCGAATAAATGCCCACCGTTCCCTTGTTCTCACGAATTGTTTTTAGTTCATAGATATTGGCCCCGGCAATTCGGGCCTCGGCTGTAGCCATGGAAGCAAGCATCGTCAAATTGTCCTTGCGAGTGAAAAAATCACGCTTGCCGGCACAATCCCCGATAGCAAATATTCCTTCCTTTTTGGTCCGCATGTATTCATCGGTCCAGATCCTCCCACTATCCGTCAAAAGCAGACCAAGATTCTCGGCCAGTTCAGTATTAGGGACGCCGCCGGCCGCCGCAATTACCGCCCCGGTATTAATTTCCTGGCCACCGGAAAGGACGGCTTTTTCAGCCAGATTATCGCCCTTTATTTGTTCAATTGAACTGTTCGTGATAATTTTCGCACCGCGTGCTTCTAATTGTTCCCGGGCAAGCGCAGAAAATTCCGGGTCAAACGAATTGGGCAGAACTTCGGACATCATTTCCACGATAGTAACCTGTTTTCCTTCCTTGAGCAGTTCATCGGCAATCTCCAGACCGATAAATCCTCCCCCGATCACAACAACCTCTTCTGTCCGGTGCATTTGTTCCACTACTTCTTCAAGGTAATTCATATCCTTTTTAATAAGAAAGACATTATCTTTATCAATCCCTTCAATAGGTGGAGGAGCGGGAGAAGAACCGGTGGCTAGCACTAATTTCTCAAACTTATAGTTCTTGCCATCCGCTGTCTCAACAAGCCGTTTTTCTTCATCAACTCTAACCGCCTTTCCAACCTCAGTCTCGATATTTTTTTGAGCCAAAGAATCATAGCTCATTTTATTATCTTCCGGCGACTCCAGGGAAGAAAGAGTATAAGGGATACCACAGGGGACAACTCCCTCTTCTTTATCCCGAAGCAGAAGTATCTCTTTTTCCGGATAGTTTTTGCGGGCTGTAGTGGCACAGACCATCCCGGCCGGGCCACCACCAATTACTAACAAATTTGTTTCAGTTTTCATAAATTATCCTCCTGTAAATTTATTAATCCAGACCAATTCCTTAGATAAATTGAATTACCTTTGCCTCAATTAGTTGGTATAAAATAGGGGTGAAAAAATCAAACCGAACAAAGAATGGTAATTACACCCTTCCCCAATGTCCAGCCAGTTAATGAGCCAGTAAAAATTTACTGCTGATTATTCAGTTGATTCTGCAGATCACGGACCTGCTGTTGCAGTTGCTGGACCTGCTGTCTCAACTGCTGTTTTTCCGGATCTGCCGGTTCCCGGGCGGACTGCTGGGTCGCCTGGCCAGTATCTTGAGCCTCGGAGGCAGACTGAGTCTGAGCCGCATTCTGGCGGAACCAGTTCTGCGCTTCCTCCAGCTGACCGGTATCCTGCAAATACTGGGCCATGGGTGGCTGACCATTCCAGCCGGGACTGTAACCCATCCGCACCCAGCCGGGCAGGCCGGTCTGGTAATACATGTTACGGTGACCATGTTGTCCCATTTTTAACACCTCCGTAATTTAGTTTACCCTGATAAACACATTTGTATTCCACAATAAAAGTCAATTCAAACGAGACTTACCGGCGACCTCGGCCTCGACCGCGGCCCCCACGAAATCCTCGGCCACGAGCTCGGAAAAAGCGACGCGGACGGCCAAAGGGAACCACGTTATTTTGAACCGGAACTGTGTTTACCGGCTGAGAAGCCATGCTGGCAGTACCGGCCGGCTGATTAACCGGAGTTCCTGCGGCCATATTCGTAGCCACACAGGGGCCCAGTCCGCGACCGGTCATCGGGCCCTGACCAAGTGGACCTGTTGCATCTCTGGCAGGCATCAACAATCCCTCCTTTCTTTTTTTGAATATATATTCATTCTACTACACTATGTAAACCATGCCAAGGGAAAATTTATTCCCAACAAAACCTTAAAACGAATCTCCGCTCTCCAGGTGGGCGATCGTCAGGGTGAGGGGGGGTAATGTTAGCAGGGGACTCAATAGTTTTAATTTAATTAATATTATTTTAAATCATTTCCGTATAACCGGAATTCCGGAATTCCGGTTATGCGGAAATGATTCATTTTATTTTTTAATATTTTGATGGCCTGGGATGGGGAATCCCGGGAAACTGCTTGTCGGGAAAGGTTTTGTTCGTTATCCTTAACCTCATATAACGATAGGGATTTAGTAGGAGGAATTACGTATGAGCAAAACGAATGTTCGCCGGTTAAGCCTCGTTGGAACTTCTCTGCTGGCCATTATTCTCGGTTGGCTTGTCTTATTTCCTTACCGTAAACTTCCTTTCCTGGGCACTTATGCCCCTTACTTGGGAAAAAATCCAAGTATTCACCTCCTGATAATTGTTGGCCTGGCAATTTATCTGCATCTAAACATTTCCCGGCCACAGTTAGCCCGGGAGAGCACTCAAAGCTCAATTTCTGCGTTAAAAACCTCACTACCCAATGTGTTGGGGGCACTGCTGATTGCCGGGGCGGCCGTTCAGCTTATCCCCGGCAAACTGCTGGCCAGCTTGCTCGGTGAGCAAGCCGGCCTGGTCGCCGTCTTCAGCGGCGTCAGCATTGGTGCTCTTTTGCCGGCCTGCCCGTTCATCAGTTATCCGATAATTGGCGCCCTCTACTCGGCCGGAGCCGGCTTTAACGGGGTAATGGCCCTGCTGTTTGGAGCCGGCCTGGGATTCATCTGCACTATCAGCGCCGATCTTACGTTTTTTAACCTGCAGATTTCCGTGCTTCGCATTGTTCTCTCCTGGCTGGCCGCTATAACAGCCGGACTGCTATTTTTCTTTGCGGGGACGTATTTTGGTTGAAAATATTTAGTGATTAAGGGATTGAAAGAAATCGTGATGAGGTGACTAAGGGACGGAGGGACGAAGGAAAAACAGAAACCGTGGGACGTGATGCCGTGATGAGGTGATGAGGCAAATTTGTAAAACGGGACGATGTGACAAAGTGACGAAGGGACGAGGGAAACTGAAAACCCGTAACCCGCAACTCGTAACACATAACCTTGAAGATAGGACAAAGTAGTTCATAACTTCCTGAAGAGCCAAGATTTTCTGGCGAGTAAGATAAACGGAGGGATGAAAGCAAGATGGATAAATTAAAAAAATTCCCCTGGGATAAGTATTTTATGCTGCTCCTGGCGGGCATTGTCTATACCGTTCTTTTTCTTTTCAAATCTCAACTGGCCCTGGCTTCTTTCTGGCAGGCTCTGGCTGAAATTAAAAAACTGCTGGTGCCCCTGGTGCTGGCAATATTTTTTGGCGGCACTGCACGGGTCCTGCTCAAATATTACACTCCGCAAAAATTACTGAACGGTAGAAGTTGTCTTTTCACCGCCGGTTCCATCGGCAGTCTCCTCCCTCCCTGCCCGTTTATTGCCTATCCGGTTGTCCAGGGGTTCCGGGCCGGCGGGCTTTCATTGCCCGGACTACTTGTAATGCTGATTACAACCACTGTTGTTGAAACCGCCCAGCTTTTCTGCGGCCTGGCGGTTTTCGGCCTTGAAATAGTAACTCTGCGAATTATTTTTGCCTTTCTCGGTTCAATGTTTGTCGGGATTTTACTAATAAGCTTTAATAATCTCACTCAAACAGGCTGGGTAAAGCCCCTTAATGAAACTGAAGCTTAAACCTCTTGCAAGACTGGAGGCATTATAATGCTGTCTCGTAATAATTCAAAAAATTCCGTAGTTTATTTTTTCTGCCTGATTCTTATCCTCTTCCCCGTTCTTACCTCCGCCCGGACCGAGGCGGAGGACCGAGAGCTGTTTTGCTGGGACAAACATCCGCAACTGCGCAGTGCCGACGGAAAGTTTAAACTTTCCCTGCGCGGACTGGGCCAATTCCGCTACGAATTTTTGGACGCCGAGAACAGCAATGACAAAAGTTCTTTTCTCTTTCGGCGGCTGGATCTCGACCTGCGCGGCCATCTGCACAACCCCCGGTTAACTTTCCGAATAAATCCGGAACTTGCCGACGAAGATCTGCACCTGAACGTCGGCTGGTTCAACTATAAATTTTCGCCCGGCCTGCAAATTCGCGGCGGCCAGTTCAGTGTCCCTTTTTCCTTGGAACGAGACCGGCCCTCGAGCTGTCATAATTTCTTAGAATTATCCGCGGCCAACAACCACTTCCAGTGGCCGGGCGGTGGAGATAAAGACATCGGGATTACTATTCATGGGAAAACCGCCTGGCACGGCACTCTGAACTACGCCTTCGGTGTTTTTGGCGGCCAGGGACGGCTGGAAAAACAGGCGGAAACCAGCGGCAATTTGTATGCTCTGCGGACAGTTTACACACCACTGGGACGCTATAAGCGAGCCAGCGCCCTGGCTAAACCAACTGCCGGGATAAATTTTTCGTTCGGGCTCGGCGGCTACCTCGCCCACGACAACACGGTCCGGGACTGGAACGTGTATTCCAACAATAGCTTTGATACCGGCGGCCGGGTAAGTTCTTTGACTGCCGACCTGCAGTTCCAGACCGGCCGCTTTTCTCTATTGGCCGAAGGTTTCTATCACCGGATTGAACCGGAACAGCCGGGGAAAGATTACAACGGCCGCGGCTTCAACGGCGAACTCGGTTACCTGTTTCTGCCTGAAAAATTCTATAGTGTCTGCCGAATTTCACATTCCAAACCCAACCAGGCAGAAAAGAAACGACGTAAGAAAGAAATTGCCCTGGCCGGCCAGTATTACTTCCGGGGCCATCAAAACAAGCTGGTAACCGAACTAACCAGGATAGAAAAATTCACCGATGGCAGTTGGCAAGAAGATAAAAAACTCCGCCTCCAGTACCAGTTCAACTTTTGATATAATGTAACTGTCAGTTATTTTTTTCAGGAGGAGTGCGGACAATGGACAATCAATTATTATTTAAACTCAGTCCGGCTATTTTTGTAGCTCTTGGAACACTTTTTCTGATGGTCCTTGTCGGCTGGATTATCGGCAAGAAATTCAAATATCAACCGGAAATTGAAATAATCCGGGTTGGCGTGCTGGCCGGGTTGGCACTGACCGGCAGTATTTTACTGGTCCTTGTGCTTCCGGTTGCTCCGGAAACACAGGATAATATATTAAAAATCGGTGGACTGTTGCTCTCCGCTCTGGTCATCTTCTCTTCGACCACGGTTATCCGTGACCTGGCCGCCGGTATAGCCATGCGTTTTTTCTCCCCCTATCGCCCCGGTGATTACCTCTCCACCGACAATTATTTTGGCCGGGTTACAGAATTCGGGCTAATTCACACTGAACTACAGACTATTGACCGCTCCCTGGTCACCTTTTCCAACGCCAAGCTACTTTCCGATACCTTCAAGACCATCCCGGCCTCGGGCACCCTGGTTTCTGTCGAAGTTTCCCTCGGCTACGATATTCCCCACCAGGAAGTAGAAAAACACCTGCTGACGGCGGCCGAAGAAATGGATCTGGAAGAACCGTTTGTTCATCTTTTGGAACTGGGCAATTTCTGGGTCCGTTACCGGGTTTCCGGTCTGCTTGAAGAAGTGGAGGACCTGCTCACCATCCGTTCAAACTTTCGCCGAGCAGTGCTGGATAAACTTCACGCCGCGGGGGTGGAAATTGTTTCTCCGGACTATTTGAATCGCCGGGATCTGGCTTCCGATCAGCCGGTAATCCCTGAAGCGACCACGGCCGAGCCAGCGACTTCAACCAGAAATGATCAAGCGGAAGAAATAGCTTTTCAGAAGGCCCTGGAAGTAGAAAAAGTGGAAAAAGTTCGCCAGGTCCTGGAAGAGCTGGAGAACCATAAGCAAGAATTACAGGAAAAACTCAACGCGGCAGACAACAAGGATAATACTGAACTAAAAAATCAAGTCTCCCGCATCGACGAGAGAATTGCGGAATTAGAAAAGCACCTTGAAAATCTGGAAACTGAAACAAACTCTGATTAATTTGGACTATCTTCTACCGCTACCAAGGAGGCATTAACCGATGAAAGAAGAAATTACTTTAACCAGCGCAAACAGACTGATCAATAACGGCCCGGTGGTCCTGGTCACCTGTCAGCAGGAAGATCAGCCCAACGTCTTCACCGTCGCCTGGAACATGCCGGTCAGCCACGAGCCCCCGCTGGTTGCAATAAGTTGTGGAGAAAGCAATTTTTCCCACGAAGTTATCCTGGAAACGGAGGAATTTGTACTTAATGTTCCGGACGCCCGGATCGTTGAGCCAACCTTCCGGTGTGGCACAATCTCCGGAAGCGAGACCGACAAATTTGAAGCAACCGGCCTGACCCCGGCCCCGGCCAAAGAGGTTGAACCGCCAATCGTCGAGGAATGCGTCGGCCATCTCGAGTGCAAGCTGGTCGACAAGCCAGAATCCGGGGACCATTCCATCTTTGTTGGCGAGGTTCTCGCCGCTTACGCGGAAGCCGATAAATTTGACGACATCTGGCAGGTGGAAAAGACCGGCATCATCCACCACCTGGGCGGCAACAACTTCTGCGAAAGCCGCAATCTGCACCAGGTCTAAGCATAACACTTACTGCCTTCAATTAATTATTACCGATGACATGGTATACAGCGGGATTACTTAATGTTATGCTTACTATCGTTCAATAACTTCTCGAGGTAGATGCAGTTGTAATTAGTGGTAATTACGGTTGCTGTCCCAGTGGGAAGAATTTTGTTTTAAGAGGAGGTAACCGTAATGGCTACCGGAACAGTTAAGTGGTTCAATGATGACAAGGGTTTTGGCTTCATTGAGCAGGAACTCGGCGAGGACGTTTTCGTCCACTACTCCGAGATCCAGTCCGAAGGCTTCAAGTCCCTCGACGAGGGAGCAGAAGTTGAATTTGAACTGGAAGAGACTGAAAAAGGTCTTTCTGCTATTGATGTGAAACCCGTTGCAGCGACGGCTTAATTAAAGCTGACTAACCAACTCCTACCCCACCCGGGGTAGGAGTTTTTTTATTTCACAGTGCTATTAAAACATACAAGAAACCCTACAGCTAAAACTTTAAACATTATTTTTGAGATTAGCACCCTATAACTACTTCCTCTCGTAAAAATCCAAAAACTTGGTTGAAAAATTGGTTAACCGGTGAAGAAAAATGAAAATTGGTCTAATCTCGGATTCGCACGGGGCGACGGAAAACGTCGAACGAGTCGCGGAAATTTTCCGGGTCAAAAACGTCGAATTTGTTATCCATACCGGTGACGTGACCAGGCCCCGCCACCTGCAACCCCTGCTTGCATCCGGCTGGGAAATACACCTCGCTCTCGGCAACATGGACACCCGGGCGGCGGATTTTCAGTACATAACCGAAACCTCCAACCTGACGGTCCACGGCGCGGCGGGACACCTGAAAGTCCGGAACTCAAGTTTCGGAATAACTCACGGCCACCAGGATTCTTTTCTCCGTCAACTGCGCCGTGAAAAAGTTGATTATCTAATTCACGGCCACACCCACGAACGCCGCGACGAGCAAATTAAAGCTTCCCGCGTTATCAACCCGGGAGCCGCTAAACCTCCCCGGGAATCGGCCGCAATCCTTAATTTTCAATCCGGCCAGCTTGAATTTATTGATCTTTAAAAGCTGATCACCCGCTCCGCATCAGCAATCATCTGCCGCAAATCTGCCATTGCTGACACTTCGTAAATTTCGGGCACTTCACCATCCCGGCGGTTAAGACAGGTGCCGCAGGCCCGCAAGGTTCCTCCCCGGGCGGCAAATTCACCGATTAAATTCTGCACGTTGAACTGCTTTTCACTGACTTCAATAGCCTCCACCCCTTCCCCGATCAAAAACAACTGCACCTCATCCCCCGCTTCCACTGAGTGATTAGCCAGCCGCAAAGCACTCCAGGCCTTCTCGGGATCAGCGGTCGTCAAAACAACTGCTAATTTCATTACACTCTACTCCTCTCGAGTAATTTTTACTTTGTTTCCAGGAAATTTTCCGGGTAAGCTTCTAAAAAATTGGCCGGGAAATAATACTCCCAGACCTCGAGGTGAGTCAAATCAACGTCGTCCACACAGACAAAACGATCTGCCCCGGCTTCCAGGGTTTTTATTGCCCGCAGGCGATTTTCTCGCAAACTTTCACTTGCGTGGCTCGCAAACTCACCGCTTTCAAACACAACATTAGTCTGTTCTCGAACCTCCTCCATGCCAATAATCCCTTCCACTTCCCCAACCAGCATCTGGTTCCCATGAGCATAGGTCCGCCACTCTGGGTGCTTAATAAACCGCTCGACAATTTCCAGTGAAATCGGTCCCAACCCCGTCTCAACTGTATTATCTCGATCAAAACTAATGACGGACATAATTCACCTCCAACCCAGCTCCATAATTTCAAGAAACCTCATCCAAAATCAGGTTCTATCTCGACTGTTCTATTTCAAGCTCTTCAACGAGCTTACAGAGAACCTCTTCCCAATTTTCTCTGGTTAATTTAATAACTCGAGTATCCTCCCTTTGCCTGATTTGTTCCATAAATCCAGGCCCACTGACAGGAATAGTCGCCAGTATCTTCAATTTCGAATCTAATAACCGTTCTACAGTTTCAGCGTATTCATCGTGTTTAAGTTCCATTTTCCCTATTTCATCGATTATACAAAATTCTGCTGAAGAGTCTGGCCATTTTTCCAATATTTCAATTACCCAGTCCATAGTATCCAGAGCCACGGTATATTTACTGACCACCGGCCCATCTTCAAAATCAACGTGACTTAATACCCGGCTTTCTCCGTTTTCAAACTCAACCATAAAACCAACTCGCTTTCCCTCACTCCGAATTTCCTCGGTTATAAATCCCCTGATTTCCAGGTCAATCTTTTCAATTATCATACTGCAAATAGTTGTTTTACCTGAACGCGGGGCTCCTTCTAACAATAGATTCATGCTTGATACCTCCAGATAAATTTTTAATCGATAAATTATGTTTGAAAATTATTATTCATTAATTACCGAATTTTTGAAACATTTTCGTAAACAGACAAAAATTATTTGTACTTTCTGAAACAAGCTCTTTCACCAGTAGCCGGTATGAGCTATCATTAATAAATAGAATTTGTTCGAGTCACTATCTGTTATTTATCAGCTTACCATCAAAGGGAATATATATGGAAATTGATCGTCAAACTGTGCTTGAATTACCGAAAACTGACCTGCACTGTCACATCGACGGTTCGTTGCGGCCGGAAACGGTGCGGGAATTTCTCCGCGAGGACAATAAATCAGTCGCCGGCGAACTGGAAAAACAACTGCAGGTCGCCGAGGACAATGCCAGCCTGGAAGAATATCTCGAAGCCTTCGAACTGCCGGGCCTGCTCCTGCAGACAGCAAAGCGGCTAGAACGAGCCGCCTATGAGCTGGCCGAAGACTCAGCCCGGGAAAACGTTCGCTATCTCGAAGCCCGCTTTGCCCCCTTCCTGCACCTCGAAGGAGACCTTAACCTTGATGAAGTAATTGAAAGTGTCCTGGCCGGCTTTCAACGGGCTGAAAATAATTACAACATCGCCACCGGTTTAATTCTCACTGGCCTCCGCCAGGGGCCTCCGGACAGAACAACTCTGCTGGCTGAAAAGGTAACTGAATACTGGGACCGCGGAGTGGTTGCACTGGACCTGGCCGGCGCTGAACGGGGCCACCCCGCCAAGAATCATCTCGAAGCTTTCTACGCCGTCCGCAACCGAAACATTAACCTGACCATCCACGCCGGCGAGGACTTCGGTCCCGAGAGCATCCACCAGGCGATTCATTACTGCGGTGCCCATCGAATCGGACACGGAGTGCGCCTGCGCGAGGATAATGATCTCCTTAATTATGTGAACGATCACCGGATTCCCCTGGAAATTTGTTTGACCAGCAATATCCAGACCAGGGCAGTTGACTCCTACGAAAATCATCCCCTGCCGGAATACCTGGAAAAAGGGATCCGAGTTTCACTCAACACTGATAACAGAACTGTCAGTAATACCACGGTCACCGACGAATACCTGAAAGCCATTGAAAAATACAGCTTCAGCCTGCGAGACGTCCGCCGCTTGATTATAAACGGCTTCAAATCCACCTTCCTTTCCTATCGCCAGCGAGCAGAAATACTGGAGGAAGTCACCCTGGAAATAGAAAAACAATTTTTCCGACGCAACTTAACCGTTGCCGATAAGATTTAACAGAACATAATTGACAGCGATGCTGTAGCTAATTATTATTTCCTGGTACAAGTAACTGTGAAAATCCTGGTTGTTACTGATTTTCAAAATCGACTGGTGAACAAATACAATGAATAAATCCCCGTTCGAGGAAAAATTTGAAGCGGTTGAGACGGAAGATGAACTGCTTCACAAAAGTGTCCGCCAGTACAAAGTGCTGGGCATCTTTCTCCTCGTGGTCTGTGGCTTTTTTGGCCTGATTTTTGGCTTAATGATCTCTACTAAACTTGTAGAGGTGTTTCAAGCGGGACAGTGGATCACTTTTGAAGAACCATACGTATTACTGTTCACCGGCGCTGTTGGAATTCCCGGTGTTATTGCGGGGCTCCACCTGTTTCTTCATAAAATTGAGACGATAATCGACCCCGGCCAGGTACATATTAAACGACAAGGACTATTCGGCCCAAAATATCAATCAGTACCGCTGTCCGAATACCGCGGAATCGTTTACCGTATCAAGCTATACAAGTTAGGCTTAATAATCAGGTACAAAGGTTTTAATATAGTTCACCGCCACACACTTGAGTTAAGCCATCGAAAAGATAAAAATAAAAACGTTATGCTAAGAATTTCTGACTATCGGCGGGGAGATTTTGAAGAAAAAAGCGCGATGATGCTCCGGATTCTGAAGAGATACTGCCGGAAGACTGGCCTGCCGGGAATCGACGAGCACGGTTCCGAACCGGAAATGATCCAGGTCGAAGAATAGCCGGCTCTAACCTTTCTTTTTATATCTTACCCTAAATCCCCAGCCCGAAGGCGGCGGAGAAGTTCGACTGTGGCCAAAATTCGGGTGGACTTTGACTCGGATAAATTTTCTTGCTCCGCTTCAGCTATTGATTCCAGTAGCCGCTCAGTGGACTCAGTCGCTGAATGATTAAGAATTTCCCAGGCGGCCTTTTCAGTTTCTACACAGCCGAAAGCCAGGACTCCCAGAAGTTCCGCTTTTTCCAGTTTTCGGCTCCGGCCGGAAAACAAATCATCTTCCAATTCATCTATAATTTCACAAGGACGTTCTCGATCAGCTTTAATTTCTATTTCCTGCTTTACATACCGAATAATACTGCTCATTGCTAAATTCCTCCCGGGAAAGTTTTAACGGCTATAAAAACCTCTCTTGTCAATTAGGTGCTTCCTGACAGCAGGTCAGCTTCATAAATTTTTACTTCGGCTACTTTTTGCTCCAGCACATTAGCGTCAAAATAACGTCTAACGGATTTCACGCCAGGCAGTTCCGGCATCTGACCGGCCTCCATTAATTTTTTGAGGCTTGAAAGTGTTATAATTTTACCTTCTTAACTGTAGTAAACAAACTTGCAGAGCCTTCATCACCTCCTCATCCAGGACCAGCCCTTTTGTGGTAGTACAGATTCTGTTAGGGTTATTAAGCTAAATACATCCTTGGATCGGTGGTAACTCGCAATGGATATGAATAAACTGAAGAACCTGCTCAATTCCGAACCGGACTACCGGCTTGACCAGGCCAAGCAGGCCCTCTTCCAAACCGGGATAAGATCCTGGAAAGAAGCATCGACGCTCCCGACAGAACTTCGTGAAATGTTAGCTGAAAAACTCCCACTGGAACTTCCCGCCGAATGTCTGGAATCCACCGACGGCTCCACCCTGAAGGCCGGACTCAAGCTCAAGGACAACCTGACGGTTGAAACCGTCCTTATGCGTCATGCGGACGACCACAACACGGTCTGCGTTTCCACCCAGGTCGGCTGTGAACTGGGCTGTAAATTTTGCGCCACCGGCCACATGGGCTTTCGCCGTGATTTATCGGCCGGCGAAATGCTTGATCAGGTGCTCTATTTCCTGCGTCGCTTGCCTGCCGAGCAACGCGTCGACAACGTGGTCTTCATGGGGATGGGCGAGCCCTTCCTCAACTACGAGGAAACCCTGCAGGCTGTCCGCTCTTTCAACGCCACCGATAAATTTAACATCGGCGCCCGAAACATCTCTATCTCCACCGCCGGCCTTCCGGGTAAAATCAGAAGATTTGCCGGCGAGAATCTCCAGGCTAACCTGGCCATTTCCCTGCACGCGGCCGACGACCGGACCCGCTCCTCCCTGATGCCAATCAATAATAAGTATCCCCTGGCCGAACTTTTCTCAGCAATTGATTACTACGTCGAACAAACCAACCGGAAGGTCATGTACGAGTATATTCTCCTCGCCGGGATAAACGACTCCGATGACGCCGCAGTTAACCTGGTCGAATTACTGCAGGACCGTCTGCATTACCTGAACCTGATCCCCTATCACCCCACGGGAGAATTTACGGGGGTCTCCCCGGAAAAATTACATACTTTTAAAGAAAAGTTGGAAGAAGCCGGCTTAAACGTAGGTATCAGAAAAAGCTTCGGTCTCGATATCAAGGGAGCCTGCGGCCAGCTCGCCAGCTAATAGTTTACCCTTCAGTAGGACCACCGGCCGGTAACGGCAAAAAGCTGATCTAATTCGCCAAACTGCGTCTCCCTTTTTCCCCGGTAAAACTGGGCCAAGCCGGTTACCTCAAAATCTGACCAGACCGACCAGCTCAGTGCCGGACTCAGGTAAGCAGAATGATCTTCCGGGTTGTAGACCGCGGAAAAATTGCCGTTCAACAGCGGAGTAAACTCGTAGCCAAGCTCGCCAAACAGAGAATGACGAGCCGGTGAAAGATTGTCAGCGGCAATCTCAGTCGCAGTTATCCGACCCCCGGCCGAATCAGTAGTCCCCCGTTCATTGTAAAGATAGGCGCCATGTAAATACAGCGAAGAGGGATAAATATAATCGAGACCAAACGACCCTACCAGGCTATTTTCTTTTCCTGATACTTCCGGCATGAAATAGGAAATTTCTCCCTTAAAACCGGCCTCCTTAATCCGACCCGCCCAGCCAACTCCCCCGACCACTTGCTTCCGGTAATGGCCGGCCAGGAGCTGATAATCGTATTCACCAACATGTCCCCTGTAAAGCCCGGCAACCACGGACTCATCGCTGTGCCCACCGGGTCTTACAGCCAACTCCCAGCCTGAGGCAAATCCGGTGTAATACTCTACCCGCAGGGCGTCTGCCCCGGGCCGTTCTTTGTAAGTGAAATCATAGAGTGTATAGGTGTTGAACAGATCGTGAGGATTCCAGACAGTAGTGACGCTCCAGTTGATTCGCTGGCGGCCAATTCGCACCCGCAGATCTGGTTGACTATACGTTACATAGGCACGATCAAACTGTCCCTGGATAAGCCACTCGTTGCCGGAACGACCAAGCACAGCAGAAAGATCAGCATAGCCGGGATCATTTTCCAGTTTTTTCTCCAGCCCCCGGTTGGTTTCCACTCCGTGTCCTTGGAAATGACGCAACCGGAAGTCAAGCTCCCCGGTCCAGGTCCGGCTAAAATCCCAGGAACTGTTCACCCGTCCCTGCAGCAGATGATCGCCTTGCCCGTGATCAAAATCATGGCCGGTGCTCAAGGTGGTAATACTTTCTACGTAACCCCCCAGATCAACCAGTTGCCCGGCATAAACGGGAAAAACAGGCAGACAAAGAAAACAGAAGCCGAGCGCCAGCCACTTTTTCATTCCTGCTGTTCGTCTCCGGTTATCTGCCCATCCCGAAGCGTGATCACCCGGCGGGCCCGCTCAACCACTCGTTGATCATGGGTAGAAAAAATAAAAGTGGTTTCATATTTTCGATTTAATTCCGCCATTACATCAAGCAGATTGTCAGCCGTCTCCGTATCCAGGTTAGCAGTCGGCTCATCGGCGAGAACAAAACGAGGGCGGGAAGCCAGCGCCCGGGCCACGGCCACCCGCTGTTGTTGTCCACCGGAAAGCTCGGGCGGGCGGCGATCTACCTGGTCAGCCAGGCCCACGGCTTCCAGTAATTCCAGGGCCCGTTCCCGGCGTTCAGCCGCGGAACAGTGCTGAAGAAGCATTATAAACTCCACGTTTTCCCGGGCAGAAAGCACCGGAATCAGATTAAAAGCCTGGAAGACAAAGCCAATGTTCTGGAGACGAAACCGGGTTCGTTCCCCGTCACTCATTGTGGAAAGTCGTGAACCATCTATCCAGACATCCCCGGCCGTGGGCTTATCCAGCCCACCCACCAGGTTCAACAGGGTTGTCTTGCCCGAACCGGAGGGCCCGACTACCGCAGAAAATTCTCCTTTCTCAACGCTAAAACTAACTTCTTCCAGCGCTTTCACCGGCACCCGGGTTTCTTTTTTATAAATCATAGTCAACTCTTCAGTGCGAATTACACTCATCGTCTTCATCACTCCATAAAATCTTTCGTGGTTTACTTTACTCCCTTACTCCGGGAACACTACTTCAAAACGTTCTCAGTGCCCGCGCTGGTGCCATTCGCAAAGCACGCCAGGCAGGATAAAGAGCGGAACTAACCGCCATCACTACCACGAGAATCAAAGTCCAACCGTAAAAATCTATCGGCAGGTGGGGATAAATCACCGGCTGTAGACCAAATCGCGCCAGCCCCCGGGCAATTATTGAAAGATCAATACCTACCTTACCCAACCAGAAATTAGTCAGAAATCCCAACCCAAGGCCGGTTAGCCCGCCGGTTACAGAAATATACAGGCTTTCCAGGACAATCATCCCAGCCAGCCGTCCCGGGGACATTCCAATTGCGGAAAGCATCCCGATCTCTCTGTACCGATCAACAACCGCCATCAACATAGTGTTTACAATACTGAAGCCCAGGGCCAGCAGAATAATTCCCAGAAAGATATATAGCATCATTGCACCGCTTTCAACTACGTAACGCAGAGCCGGGCTAAGTTCTTTCCAGGTGGCTACCTCCAGCTCGGGATATTTCTCCCGGAGCCGCCCGGCAACCGTTTTTAGCTGGCGGCTATCCTTCAGGTAAATGGCCAGTTCGTGAAATTTTTTCTCCAGCTTCAGCAATGGACCAAGCTCTTTCTGGCGAACAAACACATTTGTTTCATCAAAAGAAGTAATCCCGGTATTGAAAATCCCCCCCACCCGGAAAGCCCCGGCAGTCAGCTCTCCATCGGCATCCTGAAGATTTAAGACCATCCGGGAACCAACCGCAAGTTCCAGTCGATCGGCCAGTTCACGCCCGATTAATATAGGATTTCGCACCCTACTGTTAAAATAAGTTCCCGTTTCCATGGTTGCGGCCAGGGAGGTCACCCGGCGGGAAGCTCTCGGTTTGATCCCATTAATCCGCACCCCCGAACTCGAAGTGGGAGAAGTAGCCATCCCCCGGGCCACCTGGCGCCCTGCAGTCGCTTTTATTTTGGCCATGTTTCTAACTTTTTTCAGCACTGCTGGCCCCGACGGAATTGTCTTGTGAACTTCGGGATTTGAGCGAAAACCGGGCCGGTGTATCTGAATATGGGTAAGATAAGTTTGAATCGGGGTCTCCACCATCTGGTCCATCATTCCCCGGGAAAATCCCATGAAGGCCAGGGCCCCCCACAAACCAAAAGCAATCGCTCCAATTAAGATCAGACTACGAATTTTATTGCGCCACACGTTGCGCCAGGCAATAAGTGCAGTCATCTCAGCTCACCTTCAGGCAAAAAATTCCAGGGCTTCAACAATTTTAAATCGAAAAATAGTCCACAGCGGAGCCAGTGAGGCAATTGCGGAGATAAAAAGCACCACGACGGCCTGACTCAAAAACATTCCCGGAGCAACCGAAAATACAATCAGAGGTTCAAATCCAAAAGCCAGCATTGCCTCCCCGGCGGTACCGGTAAAAGGTATGGGGTTGGCGTTCAAATAGAGTAAAATTGGGGAGGCCACTACCACCCCGATAAATACCCCAATCCCGGCCAGAAACAGCGACTCTAAACAGACCATGAGAGCGAGCTGCCACCGCTGCATTCCATTAGAAACCAGAACCCCAAATTCGTGGCGGCGCTCCTGGATCATCATTAGAATGGTACCCAGTATTCCAAAACCAATCACCAGATACAGAATGGCCAGAGTAATTAAACCACTGACGTTATCCAGCATAATCGCCTGGACTAATTCGGGCATCAATTCTCGCCAGCTTCTAACTACGTATTTCGAACCAAGCTTATTTTTCAGTCCGGCCAGGACCGTGGACAAGTCAGCATCTCCCCGGAGTAGGAAGGCAAGCGAAGTTATCCGGCCCGGGGTAGAGAAAAACCAGCTCGCCTCTTTCAGCGGCAAATAAATTAACTGATTGTTGAGTTGAGGCACTGAATATTCTACCAATCCACCAACTGGATATTTGCCGGCGGCACTGCGCCCGTGATATCCTTGCCCCAGTAAAATTACCGTATCCCCTACTTGCACTCCCAGGCTCCGGGCCAACCCGGTAGTCAACAGCAACTTATTTTCAGCGGCTTGCGGATAATTACCCTCCACCAGTCGCTTTCTTAGAGAAGTCAGATCCGTTTCCCTCCCGGGATCAATTCCGATCAAACGCCCGGACCGTGTACTTGTATCGTGGGCAATCAGAACAAAACTCTCCAGTCGGGGGGCAAAACTGTTGATGCCCGCCTGGTTCTGGATAATATTTTTCAACCTGGTATCATAGGTCAGGGACTTATTTATCGAGCGATTTTCCCAGTAACCACGCGCCTGTATCTGCCCGTGACCCGTGTAAGTGGAAACCGCAGAATTTATAGTATGACGGTAGGAACCAAGTTGTGAAGAACGCATGGCAAGGGCCAGGACCATGGCAAAAATTATCGAGGTCAGGGTGATCAGGGTCCGCCGGCGGTTACGCCAGATATTCCGCCAGGCCAACTTCAGGTAAATCATTTGCTAAATCTCTTTATATTCTGCCGGGAGAAAAAATCCGGGCTGAGCCCAATATTAAAATCAATTTCCCGGTAATCTATAACAGTTTTTTGTCCGGGATCATCAAGGGGAATCATCTCCAGGTGGGAGGGGATCATTCGCCCGTCCATCTGCTTGATTTCTCCCATTTTTAGTTTTTTTATCAGTTCCCCGGACTCGTCGTAAAACTCTGTTTTTACCTGAACAAAATACTTTTTTGAAATCCAGATTAAAAGTTTTCCCCAGACCACCGGGGCCTCCGGTTTGGGCACTGCTTTTAACAGGAAGCAATCCAGCTTCTCAGTCTTCGTATCCCCCCACACAAGGTTTGTCCCGGTAAGCACCGTATCACCCAGCCGGGTATGATTATAGTCATAAACAATTGATGATTCGCGGATTAAATCGTCATTTGTAAAGTCGGAGCCCATCCAGGACTGCATCATCATAGACGGGGGTAGCTTAATAATTCGCTCAATAGACGGCACCCAGTGCCAGAGCTCCTGGCCACGCTTCAAAAAGGCGTTCCCCTCGTCCCGGGCCGGCGCCTCAATAACAATTAACGAATACTTCCTTTCCAGGCTCCAGGCCTGAAAACTAACCTTACGGGACCAATCGGGGCGAACTATTTTCATGTTCATACGAACCCGGCTGGACTTCCCCCGCAGTTTGCGATCAGCGCGATCAATAATCTCGTAAGCCGTCGTGGTATCTCCGGCTCCAGCTACAACCGGCCAGACTATTATTCCGACTAACAACAGACCAATAAATTTTCGCATCCTCAAAATCACCCGTTTGAAAAGATCACCCTTTTCCCCGGGAAAATCCGGCTATCACTAATTTTATACTGTCAATCCTCGCAGTAAAAGCACGTCACAAATATTCGATGGTTAAGAACGACCAGTTTAAATCATTTACACCAACCGGAATTTATCTTTAAAATCATATTTACTTGTTTTCAGACTTAAAATATTTAGCGGAAGGTTTTTCCATTGGCAATTGAAGTCATCATTGCCCTCTGTTTTTTAATTATGCTGGCAGGAATTGTTGGTAGTCTACTGCCGGCCGTCCCCGGCCCGGCCCTTTCTTTGGTTGGAGTCTACCTGTACTGGTTCACCAGTAGTTACCGGGAACCCGGAGTGATCCTCTTAAGCTTATTGACCGTGGCCGGCCTGCTCGCAGTTAGCGTCGACTGGTTCGGACCCGCCCTGGCCAGCCGGCTTGGCGGAGCCTCGACAAAAACAGCAGTAATCTCCGCTCTGCTCGGACTGGTCGCTCTCCTTTTTACCGGACCCGCTGGCATGCTCGCCGTAGTTTTTCTGGCGGCGCTGGGAATTGAATATTACCGCCAACGAAGCTGGCGCAAGGGCGGCCGGGCGGCGCTCGCCACTCTGCTCGGAGCCCTCGGCGCACCGCTGGTCCAGCTTGTGATCTCGACAGCAATTTTCATTACAATGGCGGTTGTCTATTTTAAATAATTAGCGCCACCGTTTCTCAAGCTCCCGGCGGCGCAGACGCACCGACTCCGGAGTAATTTCGATTAGTTCGTTGTCTTTTATCCAGTCCAGGGCAAACTCAATAGTTATCTCTTTGTGCGGTTCAAGCTGAATTCCGTCATCGGAGCCGGCCGCCCGGAAATTGGTGAGCTGTTTCTGCTTGGTCACGTTCACATCAAGATCAGCCGGGCGAGAATGCTCGCCCACTATCATCCCCTCGTAACATTCAGTGCCCGGAGGAACAAACAACCGTCCCCTGGCCTCAAGCCCCTCCAGGGCGTAGGGGGTTGCCGGCCCTTCCCGGTCGGCAATTAAAGCCCCGCTGGTCCGTCGCTGCATCTCCCCCTCACGAGGCTGAAAACATTCAAACCGGGAACTAAAAATACCCTCGCCACGAGTATCGTTTTTGAACTGGGAACGGTAGCCGATTAAGCCCCGGGTGGGCACCCTGAATTCCAGGCGCACCCGGTTCTCGCCCAGGGGCTGATAAAGTTCCATTTCTCCCCGGCGGTTACCCAGTTTTTCGGTCACCGCCCCCACATATTCCGCCGGCACGTCTGCAACCACCCGCTCCACCGGTTCCTTCACCTGGCCGTTATCCCGCTTCATCAGCACCTCCGGGGTGCCAATCAACATTTCATAACCTTCCCGCCGCATTTTTTCCAGGATCACTGCCAGCTGCAGCTGCCCCCGTCCCTTCAGGAGCCACTGGTCCGGTTTGCCGGTTTCTTCCAGCGAAACGGCCACGTTGTTCCGGTCCTCTTTGCGCAACCGGTCAAGCAATTTTCGCCCGGTCACAAACTCGCCCTCCCGGGAGGCAAAGGGACCGTCATTAGCCTGAATTGAGATACTGATCGTGGGCCGCGCAACACTGATCCGGGGCAATGGCGCCAAATTGTCAGGACCTGAAACCGTATCTCCGATCTCTACTCCCTTAACCCCGGCCACGGCGACAATTTCTCCGGCCTCGGCCCGTTCAACTTTTCGTCTTTCCAGCCCTTCATGGACAAACAGGGCCGATATTTCTGACTCAATAATATTATCCTCCTGGAGTATACGCACCTTCTGCCCTTTTTCAAGGACACCACTTCTGATTTTACCCAGGGCCAGCCGGCCCAGGTAATCATCGTAATCTAAATCCGAAACCAACAGTTTGAGTTCCCCGGACGCATCAATCTCCGGCGCCGGTATCTGCTTTTTAAGCACCTCAAACAGGGGCTCCAGGTCCTCCCCCGAAAGCTCGGGATCCTCGACTGCAAATCCCTCGGGAGCAACGCTGTACAGAATCGGAAAATCCAACTGCTCGTCGCTGGCTCCCAGTTCCATAAAAAGTTCAAAAATCTCATCCACCACCGCATCCACCCGGGCATCTTTGCGGTCAATCTTGTTCACGCAGAGGATAATCTTAAGCTCCTTTTCGATCGCCCGCTTCACTACAAACCGGGTCTGAGGCAAAGGCCCCTCGCTGGCATCGACCAGCAACAGCGCTCCTTCGACCATGTTCAGGACCCGCTCCACCTCGCCGCCGAAATCACTGTGACCCGGCGTATCAATAACGTTTATCTTGGTCTCCCCGTATTTAAGGGCACAGTTCTTGGAGGCAATTGTAATTCCCCGCTCCTGCTCCTGGTCCAGGGTATCCATCACCCGCTCCTGGACCTCCTGGCGGGCGTGAAAAACCCCGCTCTGTCGCAACAGGTGGTCAACCAGGGTAGTTTTCCCGTGATCAACGTGGGCAATAACCGCTATATTTCGAATGTCGGACCTCAACTCAGTTTCAACGGACATAAACAGTACACTCCCGGGCAACTCAAAACCAATTTTTTCAGTTCCAAAGAGAAATTTTGGAAAGAATAGAAGACTATTATAGTAGCTTACGAAAGCATAAAAATCCACTGTACAGGCTTGCTGTCGAATATCACTGGCTGACTCCCCCGGTTCATCGGCGATAATTCAATTATATGTTAGAATTAAGAAGTAATTGAAGAAAGTGAAGACGGTTATCAAAAAAATCCTGACTCCCAGGGGATAAAATGGTTATTGAAGAGCTGACCCGGGAACCGCTGGGTTTGCCATTTAAAAAGACGGTTCGTAATTACTCTTTTAAAAAAGCAGGAGCGGATCTTTACGCCGGACTGGTGGTCAGCTTCCTGGCCATCCCCCAGGCCATGGCCTACGCGGTTATTGCCGGGGTCAACCCGATTTACGGTTTATACGCGGCCCTGCTCGGAGCGATTATTCGCTCCCTGGTTGGCAACTCAGAAAGACACATCGCCGGTCCTTCCGCCACTCTGTCCGTGGTCGTCGCCGGGGTCATGTTTCAATGGGGCCAGACAGTACATTCTCCAGCCACGGTGTTATTTTTCCTGACCCTCTTAGTGGGCCTGATCCAGGTCGCTTTCGCCTTTCTCAAGCTGGGCAAGCTCGTCCAGTTCGTCTCGCTTTCGGTGATGACCGGGTTTATCAGCGGCAGTGCCTTAATTATTATCGGCGATCAACTACCCACCCTATTTGGCGTCGAAAAATCCACTTCCCCCTATTTTCTCAGGAGAATAATTGATCTCATCGCCCGCCTCCAGATTATTGAACAAATTAACTATCACCCGCTGGCCCTCGGGCTGGCCACCGTCGGGTTAATAATCCTCCTCCGCCTGTTGCCCGGCCGGTTCCCCGCAATCTTGGGAAGTTTGCTTTGTTTGAGCGGCCTCACCTATTTTTACCAGTGGAATCAACTGTCCGACATCGAGGTCGTCGGCAGTCTGCCCGCCGGTCTGCCGGCGCTTGAACTAACCGTGCCCGGACCGGTGTTTTACTCCCGGCTATTCGGGCCGGCCCTTGCTCTCGCCCTGCTGGCCAGCGTCCAGGGCCTGGCAATTGCAAAAAGCCTGGCCATTAAAACTTCTGAGCCCCTGAAGGAAAACCAGGAACTGCTGGCGCTTGGCTCGGCTAACGTCTGCTGCGGGCTGGGCGGCGGTTTTCCGATTTCCGGTTCTTTTACCAACTCGTTTCTCAATTACACGGCCGGGGGGCAAACCAAGATATCCGGAGTATTTATCGGCTTAATTATTCTCGCCTCGGTCTTTCTGCTTGCCCCGCTGTTTGCTTTTATCCCTTACCCCGTGCTCGCCGGAGTTATTGTCGTCGTTGCCTGGGATATCGTCGACTGGGAACGCGTCGAAGTGATAATTTCTACGACCCGCCGGGACCGGATCGTTTTCCTGGGGACAATGCTCTCGGTAATAATGCTCACGCTCGACCAGGCTATCTATCTCGGCGTGATAGTTTCCCTGATTCTTCACGTGCGCAAGGCCGCCCGGCTTGATTTAAAAGAACTGGTCGTGACCCGTGGGGGTAAGCTAAAAACTATTCACGAAGCCGGTAAACGGGTTCATCCCCGGGTTGCATTTATCGACGTTACCGGCGAAACGTTTTTCGGCTCCGCCGATATAATCAAGAACCGGATTCAAAAATTAACTTCAGAATCACCCGAATTGAAGGTAATTATCCTTCGCATGAAAAATGCCATGAACCTGGATATCACGGGAGCACTGGCACTGGAAGACATGGCTGAGAACCTGCGCGAACAGGGACGGACCCTGATGATCTGCGGGGCGACACCACACATTAAAGAGACTCTTAAGGAATCGGGAGCCGTCAAGACAATCGGCCGGGACAAAATCCTGGTCGCCCAGAAAAGCCTGTTGACCTCAACCAAGCAAGCAATTGAACGGGCCCAGGCCCATGTGGACAACGTCTTGACCGGGGAAAAAGAGCGGGCGGAGGAATCACCCCCGCTCAAGTATACAATGTCCGAGGAAAAGGAAGAGGAAATTTCCCAGAAGGAAGAACCAATTGAGGAGGAAAAAACCGGTCCCCACCAGAACTACGACCGGGAAAGCTGAGAATACCTTCATCTTATTCCCGGGAGGGAGTCAAATAGCTATGAGCGGTCAACAAAATTCCAAATGGGGTTACATCCTGATCCTTTTACTGCTTTTCCAGGTTGCGGTGGGGTGCGGTTCCGACCAGGTTTCGCAGAAAGCCGTGGGCGAGGGCCAGGCTTCCCTGCGCGGGGCAGTTTACAATGAAGCAAAGGCTAAGAGAACAGCTGATGTCCCGGAGGCAGGCTCCACCCTGGAAGTCCAAAAAGCCCGGGCCAAAATAGAAACCGAACAAATCGAGGCGGACTACAAAGCGATTAATAAGCTCACCGAAAACATGGGGGGATACGCGGCAACCGAAAATAAAAACGAAAATGACTACAGGATCCGCCGGCAAGCAACTCTCAGGGTCCCTTCGAGTCGCTTTGATACGTTCATCGAACAATTGCAAGCAACCGTTGAATTAACCTCGCTCAACCTCAAGAACTATCGAATTTCCATCCAGGCTTCGAAGGATGAAATAAATGTGCTGAACGAAACGATGGCTGATATGGAGCGCTTGCGCGAACGCATAAACAGGCGGGAAGTAAGCGAGGATTTGCTCGATCTGCTGATGAAATTAAACGAGAAGAAGATGGAACTGGTCAGCAATTTAAAACACTACCAGAGAGAGCTGGCCAAAAGTCGTAAACAAAGCCGCTACGCCACTGTCCGACTGAAGATGACCCAGCCGAAACCCGTTCACGTGTTTGCCTGGCCGGAAGACGAGTATCGCCAGTGGGTGAAACGGTACCGGGATATGACCGAGACATTCTGGAAAATTCTGGTCACCACTCCCGCCAATCTCGGCCTGCTCATTCTCTATGCGATTCAGCTGGCTATTTACCTGTCCGTGGCTCTGTTATTCCTCTGGATATTTGCAAGGATTCTATTAGTCCTCGTTAATTTTGTTCCGGATCGCTTCAAACTCTGGACGTGGTCAAAAGGAGATTGAAACGTTTTCTCCACTTTCCTTCACCTTCCTGGGAAACCAGCCCAATAAATCACCGGCAGTCCCAATCGTAACCTCAATATTCTGTTGAAGATCCTGGTTAT
>CAZVWJ010000018.1:0-33962 GCA_964631325.1 uncultured bacterium
AGAGTCCTTTGCCAGCAATAAACGCTAAATATGATGCCTCGATTGAAGGCTGTCCCTCGGCCGAATAATTCACGACAGTTACGCTGTCACGAATTATCCGGGTTAAGTTGTTTTAAGCTTAAGTCCTGGCCGAATCAGTGTAAACTGTGAAATCCGTGGAACCAGATTTTCAAATTTGAAGTTGACTTTGAATTTACTCCTTACCGCCATCAAGCCCAACGTCTTTTCGCTGGCTCGCCCCCTCGCCTTTTCGATCCCTGAGCGCCTTCACATTATCTTTACGGTGTTAGCCCGAATAATTCATGAAAGTTTTGCTTTCTTGAATTATTTGTCTCTATAAGACAGCAGTCAAGCTTGAATTGACAGATAAATCAAGTTGTAATTCATAATCCAAATTTACAGGGTGTACTCGTGATTCAATACCATCCAGCTTGCCGGCTGGGCTAACCACGCCTACAATCGAGTAACAAAATCACGTATGTGTGGCTTATATCATACGATTTAATACTGTTCAGGCGTTACCAATTGCAATCAGTGCTCGATTGAAGGCGTCCCTCCGGGCGATTAATTCATGACAGCTCGACTGTCGTGAATTAATCGGGTTAGGGCTTGAATATGCCTCATCACCGCATCACGTTATCACTTAATCACGATTTACGTTCTTCCTTCGTCCCGCAGTCCCTCCGTCACTTAGTCACTTTCCTCATCCAGCAAATCCTCAACCGCTCTTAAAACTCGCCCCACAGGGATATCTGCTGTGCCTGTTTCGCCGTCCCGGGTGGTCAACAGCCGGTAGTTGGTAAGCAGTGGGCCGCTCACCCGCTGATCCGAACTGCCGAAAATTGCAACCAGCGGTGTGTTCAACATGTCGGCCAAGTGACAGGGGGCGGTGTCCCCGCTGACCACGGCAGTCGCCTGTTCAATCAAGTAACAGAGTTCCAGCAAATCAGAAGTTTCCGGCGCAACCCTGACCTGTTCGGAGCAGTCTGTGGCCACTTCCCGTGCCCGGTCTTTTTCCCCCGGTCCCCACGTAATAAGAATTGGCCCGTCAAAGAATTTAGTCACTTCCGTGACCAACTCGCGGAAGTTCTCAGTCCCCCATTCTTTCTCTTTTCCATAGCGGTCGTGACTGGTCGCCGGATGGACTAACAGTGGCGCCGCTTCCCCGGCTTCTACAACTTCCTCTGCTAAATTTTCGTACTCCGGTGACTCAGGTCTGATTATCTCCCGGGTAAAGGTAAAATCTGGAGTAAAAGGCCGGAGGAGCTGGATATATTTCAGAATGCGTGGTAAATTCCGGGGGAGGAAATCGATGGTATAGTCCTGAAAACGGTAGTTGAATTCCTTTGAATTCTGTGGCGCAAATCCAATTTTTTGTTCAGCTTGGGCTGACTTAACGACCAGCGCACTCTTCAACAGACCGTGAAGGTCAAAGACCCAGTCGTATTCACGTTTGCCGACGGCCTGCAGTTGTCGGTACAGACGCAGGGGATGTCTCAACCAGTTTTTGCGGTCAATCCGGTGAACGTAATCAATCCCCGGATAATTCTTCAGTAGACGGTCACAGGGCGGATGAACGGCCCAACCTATTTCACCGGTAAATCCGTTATTTCGCAGGTAACTGACCACCGGCAGGCCCCGCACCACGTCTCCGATAGCACTGAGCCGGATTAAGAGAAGGGAATCCAGAGCTCCGAGTTGAGCTTGAAGAGAACATTTGGGAGCCGGCAGTAATTTCTTATAGCTTTGGATCACCCGGAAATTAAGAGAATCTATTTCCGACGTGTTTAAATTCATTTGAAATGTTTCCTTTCCGTGATGATTACAGTTATTATAAAATATAGCCTTTTCAAACCGGTTCGACAACATAAACCTCAATAAAATCAGAACATCAAAATGCTTCTTTCCCCGTTGGTGGGGGAAGAAACAGATTCCTTCGGCTTGGTTTCTGTTTTAACTTATGAGATTCTTTACTTACCTCGTTATCAATTATTATTCTTGGTGTAATACAGACATTTTAAAAGTTTCGGGAAGTTAAAGTATGATTGAGACTGAAGAATACGAATGGTTAATTTCGCACGGTTATGATTATATTCAGGTGAAGGATTATCAGATCCTCGTGCAAGAGAATTCGCGGTCGGAAGTGGAGAATAATTTTTCTAAGTTTCGGGAAAAATTAGGCCAGCTTCAAGATTCGGGTGGTCGGGGTAGCCGGCATTGTCAGTTTGAATTGCCCGGGCTTGGTTCCGTGTTTTTAAAACAGTATCATCACGGTGGCCTGCTGGCCGGGGAAGAGGACACCGCCTACCGGTCGCCACGCCGATTCCTGAGAGAGTTAAAAGCGACTACTCTTGTTCGGGAGGGTCCGGGTAAAGTCCCCCCACCGCTCGGGGTTATCACCACTACTTCAGCCGCCGGTGTTAAGGGTTATTATTTTTCCATTGCCCTGGCGGCCCAACCGGTGAGCAAAATTTTGCGTGGCCGGAAAATAAAGCGTGATTATCTCCGGGAAGCGGGACAATTGCTGGCCCGGATTCATCGGGCGGGGATTGATCCGCTGGATTTTCATATTGATAACTTGTTAGTGAATGATGATCAAGAGCTGTATGCAGTTGATTTTGATCCGGTTAAGTTCCGGGTCCCTTCAGCGAAAACAATTGCTTTTCGTCTTCACCGGTTTGCCCGTTCCCTGACCAAAAACGGTTTTTCCAAAAAACGTGTTCAGTCGTTTAAAGCCGGTTATGAGGCTGAGTGGGGTAGTTTTCTACTTTCTTTCTGGTATGCGCTCCAGAAGCCTTTCTGGAGTTTGAAAAACAGGCTCAGTGATCTTATTTACTGGGGCAAGCAGAGGGAGATATCTGAGCTGGAGACAGAAAAAATCCTGGTCCGGGGTCCAAACTGGATCGGTGACGTTATGATGTCTTTACCGCTGTTGCAGAGGTTAAAAGAAAAATACCCGGAAAGTGACCTGGACATTGTTGCTCGGGATTCGGTGGCAGCTATTTATCAACATTCACCGGTGGTCCGTAAAGTCTGGGAGCTGAAAGAAAAAACTTATTCCTATCCTCCGGAGGTGGTTAAGGAAGAATATTCAGCTCTTGTAGTTTTGCCCAAGTCCTGGCGAACCGGGCTCCAGGCGGGCCGCTCCGGAATTCCCCGGCGGTTTGGATTTGCGACCCGGGGCCGAGGAGTATTTTTTACTGATCGAATGGCGCTAGGGAACAAGGATAAAGAGATTCACCACGCCCGGCTTTTTTTCCACGCGGCCGGAAAATCAGGAGGGCCGCCACCGGAAAATTTGCCGGAACCGGAGCTTGAAATTTCTCAAGCCTGGCCGGAGGATTTAAGGAATCCACCTCAGGGGGTAAAATATATGACCGTTCATCCGGGAGCGGCTTATGGGCCGGCAAAACGTTGGCCGGTTGAGCAGTTCCGGGATTTTTTGCTGATGGTGCTTGAACAGGTTGAAATAGCGATAGTGGCGCTGGGGGTCGAGTCAGAAAAAGAGCTGGCTGAGGAATTGTTGGGGGATCTGCCGGCTGAGCGGAGCCTGAATTTAGCCGGGAAGACGACCCTCCGGCAGTGTATGGAGGTCCTGGCCGGGAGTGAGTTGATGGTGGCCAACGATTCCGGCCTGATGCACCTGGCGGCAGGGCTGGACACTCCTACTGTGGGTATTTTTGGTTCGACTTCTCCTGAATTGACGCGACCGCTGGGAAAGGCGGTTGAAGTTTTGAATGAACCGGTTGATTGCAGTCCGTGTTTTCAGCCTCGTTGTCCGAGAGAGCGGGATGAATACAGGTGTTTACGTAATATTTCACCCGAACAAGTCTTTAATGTTGCCAAAAAATATCTTGCTGGAGTTTTAAATGATGATTGAACAGAGAAGAAAGTTGAGTCTATTGTTATTAGTGGCAATAGCCGCCGGGTTAACTCTTTTGGCCTATGAAATTTACCTGCTCGATTTGAATTTTGAGGAGCCCTGTCGTCTGCTGGTTGCTCACTCGATTCTGGCCGGTGGAGAATATTTAGTCCCCCATATCCTGGGGGAAATTTACTTGAACAAACCGCCCGGTTATAACTGGTTTGTTGCTCTGGCGGCAGTGCCATTTGGAGAGGTAAACCGGTTTGCGGGGCGGGGGATTGCTGTTTTGAGCTGGTTATTAACAGGAGGACTGTTATTTTACCTGACCCGGACTCTGGATGATTACCTGGCCCGGGTGTGGACGGTGCTGGCTGGCTTATTTCCCCTGGTTATTTTTATTGAAAAGGCGGCCCTGGCCGAACTTGACCTGTTTTTTACTGCTGTTTTATTAATTGCTGTGGCCGGTTTCTTCGAGTTTTACAGGGCCGGGCACCCGGATTGGGCCTGGCTGGTTGGCCAGGCGTTTTTAACACTGGCCCTGTTGACCAAGGGACCGCTGGCTTACCTTTATTTCTATTTACCGCTGTTTATTTTTGTTCTCGGAACAGAACGAAAATTTGGTTTAAAAGGTTTCCTGGGTGGATTTCTTCTTACCCATCTCGGGGTGTCTGGTTGGTTGTTCGGTGTTTTTCAGCAGGTCCCCCCGGGCGAGTTTTTTGGCTTAGTCTGGTCCGAGGCGGTGAACCGGGGTTCCGGTCTGGTGCTGAGTAAATACTTTGAACAGTTTTTTCTTTATCCCGTGAGGACTTTGCTTGCTTTTCTTCCGTGGACGGTTGTTTTTATCAGCCTGTTTTATACCCGGACTCGCCGGGCTGTTTACTCGTTAGCCGTGGAAAATGAGTTATTTCGTTTGGGGTTGGCCGGCCTTGTTCCGGGGATAATTTTCTGGTTTCATCCGGCCGACCGGGTTCGTTATTTATTGCCCCTTTTTCCTTATCTGGCCCTCGTGTCGGGAATGGTTCTGCTTGCTACCCGGAAGAGTCTGCGTCGGCAGTTATTCAAGTGGAGTGGAATTTTTCTCGGTGGACTGTTGATGGTGATGTTCTTTCTGCCGAAAATATTAGCGGAGCCGGAGGGCCTGCTGAATTTTGAGCAGTTGCTGGCCGGCGGTGTTATCCTGGGATTCTGTGGAATTTTTATTGTCCTCCAGGCAATTCTTTATTCAACGTCGACTTCACGGCTGTTAACTGTTTTTGTGGTTTTTATACTGGCAGTAAAAATGGGATACCTGTTCTTCTATCTTCCCCAGGACGAGCCGGAGTTTTTTGAGACGGCGGATAAAGTTGCGCAGATTGGCCGGCATCTGAAAGTAAATGGAATCACGGAAGTTGCTTGGGCCAGTGAAGACCAGCTCGTTGTTCCTTACTATTTAATCAAGCAGGGAATAAAAGTTAATAAAGAGACAGGGGCTGACTGCTCATCCGGCTGGTTGTTAACTCCGGAAAGCGATTTCACAGTTGGACAACCCTATTTTTCATATGCTTTTTTAAAAGGACAGAAATTTTACCTTCATAAACTGAAGCATAAAGTTAACGTGGGAGGAGAGAAGAATATATGACTGCTGTAACCTGTATTTTGCCTGTCTACAACGAGCATGAGAACATTATTCCCCTGTGTGATGAAATTGAATCAGTTGGTAAAAATACTGATTACAAGTGGCATATTCTCCTCGTTGACGACGGAAGTACTGACGGGAGCACGGAAGTTATCAGGGAATTAACGGAGAAACGTGGGGAGCAGGTAGGCTCGATACATTTTAGCGCTAATAACGGCCAGTCAGCCGCTTTTGCGGCGGGGTTTGAATACGTGGAGACTTCTCTGGTGGCCACCCTGGACGCGGACGGCCAGAATGATCCGGCTGATCTGCCGGCAATGCTGGCTAAACTTGGGGATTGTGACATGGTCGCCGGTTATCGATCCAACCGGGAGGATAACTGGCCGCGGAAGTTCGGATCCTGGCTTGCCAACAAGGTGCGCAATTTTATTACCGGTGATAATATCATTGATACCGGTTGTTCTTTGAAAGTGTTTAAGCGGGAGGTTGTGAAGTCCTTTCCCGTTTTCGAGGGAATGCACAGGTTTTTCCCCACCCTGGCCCGGATGAAAGGATTTGAGGTTCAACAGCATCCTACCAATCACCGGCCTCGCCAGGAGGGTCAGACCAAGTATACGCTCTCGGGGCGGTTGTTTACAACTGTCTGGGACCTGTGGGCGGTGCGCTGGATGCAAAAACGAGTTATCAACTATGAAATTGATGAAGCACGGAATATAAAGGAGAGGTGTTAATCGATGGAAACCTGGCTGCAGACCGCTTTGAGCTGGTATTATAACGTAACTTACTGGAAATTGTTCTGGCTTTCGATTGGTTTTTTGGGTCAGATTATCTTTGGCTGTCGATTCCTGGTCCAGTGGATAATCAGTGAACACAAGGGGCGCAGTATGATTCCCCGCGTCTTCTGGTATTTGTCCCTCGGCGGAACCCTGATGTTATTTTCTTATGCTACTTACAGGCTGGATCCTGTTTTTATGCTCGGGCAGGGGATGGGCGGATTTATTTACGTGCGAAATTTAGTTTTATTGAGCCGGGAGGACCGGGGCGAGCAGGGCAGTGGATCGCTGTTCAGCGAAAGATAAAAGGCCGGCCGTCAGGTTGCCGATAAATTCGGAGGAGGATAATTTTGAGTCTGAACGATGAACAACGGAAGAGATACAGCCGCCACCTTGATTTACCGGAAATTGGTGAAGCAGGCCAGGAAAAGCTGTTAGAAAGCCGGGCCCTTATTGTGGGGGCCGGGGGACTGGGCGGGACTATCGCTTATTACCTGGCGGCCGCCGGAGTTGGAACAATTGGCCTGGTTGACGGGGACCGGGTTGAACGCTCCAACCTTCAGCGCCAGCTATTATACGGCGAAGAAGACATTGGTGAACCTAAGGTAAAAGCGGCCCGGGACCGGTTGTTAGAATTAAACAGCGCCCTTGAAATAAATACTTATGCGGAAAATTTAACCGGTGAGAATGGCAACGAAATTGTTGGCAATGGTAAATACGATGTTCTCGTGGACGGAGTTGACAATTTTGCCGCTCGCCGGCTGATTAATCGGTTGTCCCTCCATTTTGATCTGCCTTTTGTTCACGGTGCCGTTTATCGCTTCGAAGGCGAGGCAATTACTTTTCTTCCCGGCCGGGGCCCCTGTTACGGGTGTATTTTTGGGGAGGAACAGGAAGCGGCGGAGAACCCCGGCCCGTTCAGTGCGGCGCCGGGAGTGGTAGCCACGATTGAGGCGACCGAGACGGTAAAATATTTGTTGGATTTTGGCGATCTGCTCAGGAAGCATCTCCTCCGAATAGACCTCCGCCAGATGGATTTTATGACTCTCCGGGTGAGCCGAGATCCTGACTGCCCCTTTTGCGGTGAAAGCGCTCTATATTCCGAGAACGATAAGATAGCCCCAGTTGATTAGGGTAAGGAAGATAAAACAGGCGAGGAAAGTTCGGGGTGCGGGGAAGGGAAATTTGGATTGCGAAGAAAAAAAGAATGAGATGGGAAAATAAGCAAGCAGTCCCAACAGAGTTAAGAACCCCAGGGGCTGATAGAAAAAAGCCTTTCCGGGGTTAAGCCGGGTCAGAGCCTGGAGCATTCTGGTGGTGCCGCATGTGGGACAGGGCAGTCCGGTAAGTGATTTAAACGGACAGTGATAATCGACGGAAAAAGGAAAAATTATAAGTAATCCCGGGAAAACTGGTATTCCCAGCCAGGCGAGAAGGCTGAGTGTAAAGAGTGGGTCGTGAGAAATCCGGTGGTTAAATTTATTTACCACAGGACTGCGATGCCCTGGCTGGCCGTCGACTCGAAAAACTGGGCCGCCCGGGGACCAAAAGCAAATAGTATTGCCAGTCCGATAATTGGTATGAGACAACAAAGCAGAGCCAGCAGCAAGGGTATCAAAGCGGCCATGATACTCTGACCGGTAGTTAACCTGTGCATTTTTTTGAGGCCTATTACTTGTAAAACCAGCAGCCATATTGCTGAAATAAGGCCGCCGCAAAATGGAATGATGTTTGCCAGCGAGGCTGTTTGGGCGTAAGAAATTACTTTTACGGTAGCTCCGTAGGGAGCAGTATTCCAATCGGTAAGAATGAGAAAAAAGTGAACCAGGGCGGCCGTCAAAAATATTCCGACAACAGCGCCTATGGGAATGACTATTACCAGGAGAGTGAACTGGAAAATCCCCATCCCGGCCAGTCCGAACAGGGCTTTTTCCTTTCCTCCGTCCAATAGATTAAAACCACTGAAAATAAATTGCCACAGGAAACCGGTGGCTGCGCCAAAAACACTGATAATTATCCCGTAGATCAGGGCTGGTCCCATTTCTGAGTCCCGGCTAATTTTGCCGTAAAAGTTGGCGGGAGCGGTAACAATGTTAATTACGGTCTGGAGAAAAGCTTCGGAGAGGCCAATTTTGTTTCTCTGGCCCCACGGATGGGAATTATTCATTGGATCATTTTCCATATTTATTCCTCCTGAGAGAAAGGTTTAGAGGTTGTTATCAAGATAGTTTGGTGCCAAGATACCTTCGTATGCATAGGTAGCCGGACCTTTAAGCAAAGCGTCTTTTGTTTCAATTTTCAGGCTGCCGCCAGGCTGGGTAACTGTAACCCAACCCGGGGTGGCGAGTTCTAATTTGGCGCTGGTCCGAGCAACTGCAATACTTCCTGTCCCACAGGAAGAAGTTTCTCCCACTCCTCGCTCAAAAACTCTCATGTTAAAAGAGTTATCCGCTCCGGGTTGAACAAATTCCACGTTAATCCCATTTGTATCGGCAAAATCGGGATGGGTCTGTAATTCTCCGCCGAGTGCTCGGACCGGAGCAGTTTCCAGGTCCGCTTCCAGTCCCGGATTTTCAGACAGATAAAGAACAGCGTGGGGGTTGCCGACGTCTACGTAGTGGTAGGTTAATTCTAAATTTTTGACCCTGACTTGTCTTTTTCCCCGGTATTCTCCCCCGTCATTTAATTCAAGCTCAACCCTGGCTGTGGGTGGTTGGTCAAGGGATACCCGGGCCTTAACCGGTGAAGCCAGGGGGAGTTCAATTTCGAATTCACTTTCACCCGGGTTTTCCAGTCCGTGGTGAAAATAAGCACAACAGCGTAGACCGTTACCGCAGGTTTCCGCTTCTGAACCGTCCACGTTGAAGATGCGCATTTGAAGGTCGGATGATTCGCTGGGACCGAGGTAGAGGACTCCGTCGGCGCCGGGCCCAAATCCGCGTGTAGTTAGCTGTTTGGCCAGCCGAGATTTGTCAGCTTCAGAAACGAGCTGTTTTTGCCGTTCGTCAAACACTAAATAATCATTTCCAAGCCCATGAAGTTTATAGAATTTCATTTTAATTCCCACTTTAGCTAAGAAAGTTGCAGGCTGGCGATACGTTTACCGGCCTGCTCGGTTTTTTCAAGGTTTTGAATCAATGCAAACCGAATAAATCCGGCTCCGTTTTCCGGTTGTTGTCCCAGGGCCTTGCCTGGAGTTGTGTTGATCCCCGTTTCCTCAAGGAGTAACCGGGAAACTTCAACGCTGGTCTGGTTGGTCGGAACCCGGGCCCAGATGTAGAAAGTTCCTTCAGCGTATATTTCTCGGAACCCGGCCTCTTCCAGGTAGGGGAGCAGAGTGTCTCTCCGCCGGGCGTACATTCTTCGCATCTCCCGGACGTGGTTTTCCTCCGAAAGAGCGGCTGCGGCCGCTGCCTGAAGAATCTGGGCCTGGCCGGAGTGGAGGTTGGTCTGAACTTTTTTAAACGGCTCCAGAAATTTTTCCCGGCCGGCTACAAAACCAACGCGGTAATTTGTCATATTGGATCGTTTTGAAAGGGAGTGAAAAATTAACCCCACTTCCCGGCCGCCGTCTACGGCGAAAAGAGAGGTGGGCGGTTCCCGGTCGTAATACATCTCGCTGTAGGCTTCGTCCGAGCACAGTAATATCTCGTGTTTTTTACAGAAGGAAATTGCTTTTTCATAAAATTCCGGGGGGATGACTTTGGTGGTTGGATTATTCGGACTATTCAGCCAGAGAATTTTGGCCTGCTTTGCGGTTTCACTGTCAATCGCTTCTAATTCCGGCAAGAAATCGTTTTCAGGTTTAAGCGGCATAAATACTGGTTTTCCGTCCCGCTGCAGGGTTCCGGTAGTGTAGGGAGGGTAACCGGGATCGGGAATCAATACCACGTCGCCCGGATTGATGTAGGCCATCGGGAGACAGAAAACTGCTTGTTTAGAACCGAGCGTAGCCGTGATTTCGGTTTCCGGATTCAGTTCAACTTCAAACCGTTGTTCGAACCAGGCGGACACGGCTTCGCGGAAGAAGTCTTCCCCGCTGTAGCTGGGATATCCCTGGCTGGGTTTACTGAGCGCCTCCACGGCTGCTTTTTCACGGGCAACCGGGGGCGTGGGATCTGTGGGGTCCCCGACACCAAAATCTATCAGGTATTCTTCACCTTTTTCCGCGATAACTTTTTCCTTGGCTTTGTCCACCTCGGCAAAAGCATAGCCCCCGAGACTGTTCAGATAATTACTCTCTTCAATTTGCATACGTCACAACTCCTTCAATTTGATTTTGAATCAATTATTTTATCATACCTTAAACCAGTAATTTGCCGACAATTACTGGTTTTAATTATTTTTACTGTAACAATATATAAAAAGTTCTTATTAATTTGAAATGATTTTGTTTATAATTGTTAAGTTGCTTTGCAAGAATTATCAACTCAACCCAGGAATGAAAACAATGGATTATTCGTTTGAGAGTCCAAGTCGCGGGCAATTTGAGGGCGAAGAGTTTTTAACTGAGATTGTTGATTATTTTCGCGCTGATCCTCAGCGTTCCTATTTGCTGGCTGTGGGAACTGATTCCCGGCAGTTACCCGAGCGGTCTTCTTTTGTTTCTGTGGTCGCCCTGCACCGGAAGGGTTGTGGAGGTCGCTATTACTGGCATCGTTTCTATCGCCGCCGTTTTGAGGCTCTCCGGCCTCGAATACAGGTGGAGGCTGAACAGAGCTTGCGGTTAGTTACTGAGTTGACTGCCGACCTCGATTCTCGTTTTCGGGAACTTTCCCCGGTTCCGGAGTTCAACCTCGAGGTTCACGTGGATATTGGTCAAAATGGCCCGACGCGGGATATGATCCAGGAAATAGTTGGAATGATAAGGGGCAGTGGCTACAAGGTCCGAACAAAACCCCAGGCTTACTGTGCCGCCGTCCTTGCCGATAATCACGCCTAAAAGGTAAAATCGGGAGTAATGATATGACAGAGCAAAGACGGTGTAAAATTCTGGCTACGGTGGGGCCGGCCACTGCTGAGCCTGATAAAATCGAGCAGTTGATTGAGGCCGGAGTAAACGGTTTCCGGTTTAATTTTAGTCACGGGGGAATTGAAGATTTTCGCCCGTTGATTACTAAAATAAGAGAGATCAGCCGGGAGCGGGGAGAGGCAGTTGCTTGTCTGGCTGATCTTCAGGGCCCCAAACTGAGAATAGGTGTGAACTTATCTTCCGAGCTTAGCGTTGAGCCCGGTCAGGAAGTTGCAGTTTATCCGGCCGGGGAGGCGGAAGAACCAGATTTTAATCCGGCCATCCCGATTTCCTGTTCTTCCCTTCTTACCGATCTTAAGCCGGGGGAAAACATATATATTAACGACGGGCAAATCCAACTGCAAATTAAAGGGGAAACCCCCGTGGCTCTGCTGACCGTAGTTAAGCGCGGGGGAATTGTGGCCCCTAAAAAGGGGGTGAACCTGCCAGACAGCGAGCTCAGTTTCCCGGCTCTTACGGAAAAAGATAAGGCTGACCTGGAAGGGATAATTAAAGCTGATTTTGATTTTATTGCTCTTTCTTTTGTTCGACGGCCCGAGGATTTAAAACCTGTTCGGGAAGCGATTGAGGCAATTGAAAAACCAATTGATTTAATTGCTAAAATCGAGACCCGGCTGGCCCTGGAAAATTTACCCGAGATTATTGGTGAGGTGGAGGGAGTGATGGTGGCGCGCGGTGATCTCGGAGTAGAAATCGGTCATCGGCGAGTTCCTTACTATCAGAAAGAAATTATCAGGCAGGCCAACAGCCGGGGAAAAATTGTGATTACTGCCACTCAGATGCTGGAGTCAATGATCAAAAACTCCTCCCCGACCCGGGCCGAGACCTCTGATGTTGCCAACGCTGTCCTTGATGGTTCGGACGTTGTAATGCTATCCGGAGAAACGGCAGTGGGAGATTATCCGGTTGAAACAGTGGAAACGATGAACGAGATAATTAATTCCACGGAAAGTGATTTCAAACAGCAACTGCGGGAGCTTTCGGCTGATCTGGAACAGCCGGGCCGGGAAGTGGCGGTCAGTATGGTGAATGCCGCGGCCCGCAGTGCGTGGGAAATCGCCGCCCGGGCAGTTGTCATTCCGACTTTTTCCGGCTCCACTGCTCGCTTGCTTTCCAATACCTATACTCCCTGTCCCTTGATCGCTCTATGTGCTTCCCCAACTGCCCGGCAGAAATCAGCGCTGTATAGAAATGTCTATCCCTGGCCGCTGGAAGTTATTGACAGCACCGACCGCCTGGTGGAAGAAGTAAAACGGGTGGTAAAAAAGTTAAAAATAGCCAGGGAAGGTGAAAAAATTGTCCTGCTGGCCGGTCTTCCCCTGGCCAAACCGGGAATTACGAATATGATTTACGTGATTGAAATATAGGTGGTGAGGTAATCGAAGAGGCGAAGTGGCGGGGAGAGACTCAGAGAGGCGACATAGCGAAGAGGCGGAAGTTCTTAAACCCGTAACAGCGGGGAGAACGCAAAGGCGCAAAGACGCAGAGGGAAGCGAAGGGGCGGAGAGAAACTCGAGGAGGCGACAAGGCGGGGAGGCGAAGGTGCGAAACTCCGTAAGAGCGAAGAACAACTCGAGGAGGCGAACAGGCGAAGGGGCGTAAGTTTTCAAACCCGGATCAGCGAAGAGAGAGAAGTGGAAAACCTGAAATATTTTATAGTTTACGGATGAACTCAGATAAACGCTGATAACAAGGTTTAAAATCTGAGTTAATCTGCGAGCTGTATAAAATAAAAGGGATAACCCAGAACTCAGAACATGCTCATTCACACGTCAGGTGTGATCATGTCGTCGATGGTGCCGCCGGCGGGAATCATCGGTAGCACATGTTCTTCGTAAGGAACCAGCACTTCGAGCACATAGGGGCCATCGTGGTCCAACAGCTTTCGGAGCGCCGGCTCGAGCTCATCACGTTTTGAGATTCTTTCGGCCGGTACGCCCATTCCTTCACAGATTTTAATAAAATCAACCTCGGGGTCACCAATATAAGTATCGCCTCGGTCGCCGCCGTAAAACCGGTCTTCCCATTGAACAACCATTCCCAGGTGCTGGTTGTTGAGAATAATTGTCTTGGCTCCGATGTTGTGTTGGACCGCGGTAGCCAGTTCCTGCTGGTTCATCATAAAACTGCCGTCCCCGTCGATATTAATCACTTCCTGGTCAGGCAGGGCGAGTTTAGCCCCGATTGCGGCCGGCAGGCCAAATCCCATGGCCCCCAGACCGCAACTGCTCACCCAGGTTCTTGGTTCTTTGAAGGTGTAGTGAAGGGCGGCAAAGACCTGGTGTTGACCGACCCCGGTGGCAATAATCGTGTCGTCATCTGTCATTTCACTTACCTTTTCACAGACTGTCTGGGGTTTAATCGTGTCGCCAATTGATTCGTAACGGAGCGGCCGGTCGTCTTTCCACTCTTTGATCTGGTCCAGCCAGTAGTCGTATTCCCCCGGTTCAATGACCTCATTTAAACTCTGGAGGGCCTGTTTCACGTCGGAGGCAATTGGGATATCGGCCAGTTTTGTCTTGTTGATCTCGGCCGGGTCAATATCCACGTGAATAATTTTGCCGTGCTTCGCAAATTCTTCCACTTTCCCGGTAACCCGGTCGTCAAACCTCACTCCCAGGGCGATTAACAGGTCGGCCTGGGAAACAGCCAGGTTGGCGTATTCGGTTCCGTGCATTCCCAGCATCTGGAGGGCGTTGTCTTTGTCTTCGGGATAGGCGCCCAGCCCGGTCATTGTCGTGGTCACCGGAATTCCCGTCTTATCAATCAGTTCCCGCAGTTCTTCGGAAGCATCCCCTGAAACCACGCCACCGCCGCAGTAGATAACCGGTTTTTTGGCTTGCTTGATTGCGACTGCAGCCTGTTTGATCTGCCGGGGGTTGGCTTCATAGTTGGGATCATAGCCCGGGCGATCAAAAGTTTTATTGAAGTCCGGCACGGTATAACCTTGCTGTATGTCCTTGGGAATATCAATTAAAATTGGGCCGGGCCGGCCTGATTTAGCAAGGTAAAACGCTTCTTCAAAAATAGCCGGAATATTGTCAATGTCTTGAATCAGATAATTGTGTTTGGTCATTTGTTGGGTAGCTCCGACAATGTCCGACTCCTGGAAAGCGTCCATGCCGACAGCATCGGTTGGCACCTGGCCGGTCAGTGCGACCAGGGGAATTGAATCCATCATTGCGTCCTGGATTCCGGTAACCAGGTTAGTTGCACCGGGGCCCGAGGTGGCCATACAGACGCCGACTTTTCCGGTCACCCGGGCATAAGCTCCGGCGGCGAAAGAAACCCCCTGTTCATGCCGACCAAGAATCAGATCGATATTATCAGTTTTATTGAGAGCGTGATGTATTTCCATGCTGGCGCCACCGGGATAACCAAATATATGTTTGACCTTCTGATTAACCAGGGATTCTCGAATAATTTCACAGCCGCGCATTGGTTCATTTTCAGTTCGTCTACCTGAAATTTTTGTTTGTTGTTTCGTTTTGGTTTTCACATTTTTCTCTTCTTCGCTTTTACTCATTTCTGACACTCCTGTTGTGTTTCAAACTAATTTGAATTTCATAAAACTATACTTATTTTATTTTAAACAAGGGTGAACAGTCAATAAGTTCCCATTGTATACTGAATTTCAAAATGCTTTCGACATTTGTCGGAAACGTGTAACGTTCCCTGGAATGACAACCGGGCGGATGAGGTTTTGAGGCGTTAATCTCCTACATATTTCCTTATTTTCCTGAACGGATGTGGTTCGGGCTGATAAGTTCTCTTTTTTTAAGCGATTGTGATATTTTTTTATTAACGTATTTATCAATTTCAACGGCGCTTATTCCGGTGGCCGGTCGCAGTTCGCTGAGCTTACTTGCTGTTAGTTTTTCTCCCGCCTTCAGTTCGGTTTTTGCGGCCAGGCTCCGGCGTCCGTTCTGACGGTATTTGGCCCATTTCTTTTCAAGTGGTTCACCGGGTTTGTCCCTCATTTTTCTGGCCTGCTCTTGACGCTCGTTTAGAATTTTATCTATCTTCTCAAAGTTTTTAATGATCTTTGCGAGCTCTTCTGCAGGCAGGGAAAACGAGTGTTCGGGACCTTTTTGTTGCTGGTCAAGAGTAATATGTCTTTCCCAGATACAGGCGCCGGCCCGGGCGGCTGCCAGTGGAGCCAGGGTTGATTTGCTGTGATCGGAAAATCCGCTCGGTAGTTGAAATTTTGAGTTCAAGTGAGAAATACGATCCAGGTTTAATTTTTCAATTGGCACCGGATATTCGGGCAAACAGTGCAGCAGGAAAACTTTGGTTCTGTCACCGAGCCAGCCAAGGGCCCGCTTGATTTCGGCCCCGGTTGCTCCCCCCGTCGAGAGGATCACCGGAAGTTCTGTTTGCCCGGCCGCTTCCAGCAGTCTTTTGTAGGTGATATCACCGGAGGCTATTTTTATAAAGGGAGCCTCTGTGTTCTCAGCATACCAATGGAGAATCTGGGGATCGAAAACTGAAGCGCCTATGGCAATCCCGGCTTTTTCACCGGTCGAAACAAGTTGTTGGTACTGCTTTTTGGTAAATTGGTGCTCCACAAAAATTTGATAAACTTCATCCGCCACTTCCCGGGAGAGCAGGCGTTCCGGACGGTAGAGCTGAAATTTAGCACAATCAGCACCGGCTGCGGCTATCTCTTGAATTAATTTTTTGGCCGTTGAGAGGTTTCCGTTGTGGTTAAAACCGACCTCGGCGATAACGTAGGGGCGCTCGTTTCGGTTTAAATCCAGAGAAATTGAAGCTAATTCCAGGGGGCTCAACCAACGATTGAGCTCAGTTGCTCGCAGACGTAGTTTTTCTGCGCCTCCGTCAGAGCTGAAAATACAGGCAGGCTCAGAACTTCGTTGGCTGCCTTTTCGGCCACCGGCAAATCCCCTTTCGAGTAACCTAATTCATTCAGGCAGGGCTGAAGGTGAAGGGCTTCCGGATAATGCACTCCGGCTCCGATATCCTGCTCGCGGAGCGTTTCTACAACCCGGTCGCGGTTGTCAGCCCGAATTACATACTGGTGGAAGACATGTTCGGCATATTCAGCCACTTCTGGCGTCTTAACGGGGAGGTCGGCCAGCCGGCGGTTATAAAAATCAGCGTTTTCTCGCCGTCCTTCGTTCCACTTATCGAGGTGGTTTAGCTTGGCGGCCAGTACAGCTCCCTGCAGGCCGTCCATTCTTTCGTTGTGGCCAAGGGTGGCGTGGGCATATTTTCCGGCCCGGCCGTGGTCCCGCAGTTCCCGGATCTGGTCAGCAATTTTTGGATTATCTGTGGTAACTGCTCCGGCGTCTCCAAACGCTCCCAGGTTTTTCCCGGGGTAAAAGCTAAAAGCGGCAGCTTCTCCCAGGCCGCCGACACGGTCTCCTTTGTAACGGGCTCCGTGTGACTGGGCTGCGTCTTCCAGCAGGAGGAGATCGTGTTTTTCAGCAAGATCTCTTAACTGTTTCATCGGGGCCGGCTGTCCGTAAAGGTGCACGGCCATTATAGCTTTGGTGTCTGAAGTGATTTTAGCTTCTACTTTTTCCGGATCGAGGTTATAAGTATCCGGATCAATATCTGCAAACACAGGTTTTGCACCCAGGTGAACCAGGGGCTCCACGGTGGCGATAAAGGTGAAAGGAGTAGTGATCACTTCATCGCCCGCTTCTATACCGGTTGCTTCGTAGATAAGCTGGAGGGCCGCAGTCCCGCTGTTAACCCCTACGCATTCCTCAGCACTGCAGTAGTCAGCAAAAGCGCCCTCAAATTTTTCTACTGCCGGACCCAAAATAAATGCAGTATCCTCGATTACTTCTTCAATTTCCGCGTCAATTTCTGCCTGGATTTTTTCATATTGTTTGGCTAAATCAAGTGTAGGTACTTCCACAGTAAGTCACCCTTTATATTAGTAAAATCAGCTTAAAATTTTCTAACTTATCGTCATTGCCGGACTCAGATCCGGCAATCAATTTTACAAGAAAGACCGTCATTGCCGGACACAGATTCGGCAATCCATTTTAACGTTTTTGAATTTCATACATTTGTTGGAAACAAGCTCCGTCAATTCGTAAATATCAAAAATTAGATTGTCAGGTCAAGCCCGACAATGACTTGAGCGTTTTGAGGTTCAAAATCAGAATTAGAGGATTATAGTTTTTCAACCGGGGATTGGCAAGAATATTCAGGCGGTTAAAGGGATAAGTCACGAAACTCGGTAGAATATCTCCTCGAGGAGGTCTTGCCACCGGCTAAATTCTTCTCCAGGATTATCAGTGATGTTTTCCAGCCAGAAATAGAATTTCTCCCATTCGGTCTGGGGGCGGTCTGACGGAGAACAGGAGCGGAGCTGTTTTAGCTGGGTGGTCAGCCATTTTTTTAATTGATTTTTAGACAGATTTGTGAATTTTAACTCTGTCCGTTTATTCCCGGATAGCGAATCCGGAGCCAATTTGCCTTCCCACCAGCTTGGTACCGGCGGGGGGATGGCCAGCCGTTCCTTCTGCTGACTTAATTGATTGAACCATTCCCGTTCGTCTTTCAGGCGAGGGTTCTCCTCCTTGTTTAAGTTCTTTACTTCTTTCTGCCATTCAATTACCGCCTGGGCAAACGGCTGAAATCGATTGACCGACTGGAGCAGTTTTTCCTCCCGCCAGGTTCCCCGGGCATAATACCACTGTCCCTTGAATTCCATGTCACCACCGAGCAGATAAATTTTTTCGGCCGGAGTCTGGAGTAGTAGATTTAGACTTGTTGTTGTAACTGAGCCGCCGGCATTGGCCCGGGGTAAGAATGGAGCCGTGGTCAGCCATCCGGTCAGGGGGGACTGGAGCCCAAACAATGACACGGGCACCTCGGTGAAGTGGCCGATTTCCGGAGGAACAAACGGACTCAGCAGAAGGCGGGAAACATTGCTGTGCTGGAGGTCTTCCCGGATTATTTCCTTTGCGTCTACCGCCACGTGCAGGTCCGCTTGGATCCCACGTTTTTTCAAGACGGGGCCGGCTGTATTGACCGCTATGACCAGTAACTGCTCCCGGTTGGTTCTCAGCCACTCCAGTTGTTTATCCAGTGAAGGACCGGCTCCCACCAGGGCTATCTTAGCCGTGAATTGGTCGAATCGCGGGATTTTTAGTTCTGGCAGGAGTTTTATATTTTCACGCAAATTATTTAGCCAGGTTTTCCCGGTGGACTGCAGGGTCCTAAGACTAATTTCGTGAAACGTCTGGAGCTGTTTCAGGCTGGCCAGAAATGGTTGAAAAACTTCCGGTTTTTTCCGCTGATAATCCGGCCACTCGATTAGCTTGAACCGGTTGTGCTCTTCCAGCGGGATAAATTCTCCCAGCCGGTTCAGCAGTTCCTCGGTTTCCGGACTGAATATTTCCAGTTGTTTAAAACACTCTTTTTCCCAGATACCCAGTTCCAGGCCCTTTTGTAATAATTCCGGGTGGGGCTCAAAGATGGCAGCTCTGGGTTTATCGCATTTCTGTCCAATTAGCTGCAAAAGATAGCCGAGCCCGGCGCCGGCGACAATAAAATTTTCATGTACCGGCAGCTTTTTGGGGAATAGTTTTTGAGCTTCGGAAAGTGGATTATAGGCGGAGTGAAGGCGCGAGAGATCGTGGTGGTCTTTGACGTAATAACCCTGGCGGCGGGCCTCTTTTATGGCCATTATTTACGGATGTTCTCCAAAAACTCTTGGTTCTGTTCTTTAATCAGATTAAACGGGCATTTCCGAGTCTTCTTCTTCAGTGGCCGTTACTTCTTCCCACAGGTCCCGGGTAACCATTTCATTGCGGATGATGCGCTGTTCCGGGCTGTCGTATTCTTCCCAGAATTTTTCGTATTCCCGGGTCAGTTCGTCGTCGGTGGCCTGCTGGCAGATGGCGTTTAGCTTGTTGAGCGTTGGTTTCTCCGGTTCCCCCGGGGCCTGGTCGGACTCCGCCTCAGTTTGTTCAGTTTCCTTGACCTGCTCTCCGGGTGGGGCTGAGGGTGGGGCCTGCGGTTTTCCGAAAAATTCCTGTAGGGCTTCGATTTCCTCAGCTTTTTTCCACTCTTCACTTCCGGCTGGACACACGAGGGTTTCCGACTCAATTTGGCCAACCAGCTCATCCGTTGCAAAAGGTCCAATAACTTCGTCATCGTCGTAAACGTACCACTTACTCATCTGCTTGTGAGCTCCTTTTTGATATGTTCTGAATTGAGCGATATTTATCGAATCTTCACCGCTATGGTGAGGATGTAAGATGTTCTGTTTCTGGATTTATACAGCCCTGTATTGGGCCGCAGGAGGCGGTCCAGGGGCTGTATACCTCGAAGACGACACGAAGTCGTCAAGAATGATAGAAACAGGTGATATCTTGCAGCCTTACAGTAGAATCGCTCAATTTAGGTATGTCAATCAACCTTTACACCGAGGTCACGCCGGTGAACCACCCGATTATTTTTACCGTCCATGAACATAAAAACAGTTCCGTCCTTGTCAGTCCGGTGAACCTTGGCTCCGGCCTTTTTGACCCGGTTGACAACCTCTTCGGTTGGATGACCAAAAGTATTATAGTCCCCGACCATAAATACTACGTGCCTGGGTTGAACAAATTTAACAAAGTCATAGCCGGTTGAAGTTCGGCTTCCGTGGTGGCCTGATTTCAGGACGTCCACGTTCAACTGGTTACCCCACTTGTGGATCAACTCATGCTCTCCTTCTTTTTCGGTGTCACCGGTCAGTAAGACGCTGTTCTGCCCGTAATATAGTAATATGGACAGGCTGGAGTTGTTGATGTTTTCATCTTTCGGGGCAGTTCGCAAAAGCCAGGCCTTGACTCCCCCGCTGAGCTGAGCCAGTGGTTGTCCTTCCTTTAAAGTTCCGCCTACTTCAGTTGGAGCCTGCAGGGTATAGTTTTTCTGTTTAACTATCTCGAGCAAATCTTCTCTGCAGGGGGAAGGGTGCTCTTTCCCGGCGATCCAGATTTCATCAGCAGGAATTTTGGAGAGTACCGAGTAAGCACCTCCGATGTGATCACTGTGAGGATGAGAAGCGATAAAATAATCCAGGTGGTTGATCTGGTTGCGGGCAAAAAAAGGCAAAATCATTTTCTCTCCCGCTTCAACTTTTTTGGCGAATTTAAAGTCGGGATTACTTCCCTCCCCGGCGTCAATGAGAATATTTTCTTTCATCGGAGTCTGGATAAAAATAGCGTCCCCCTGGCCAATGTCCAGGAAAACGACAGCCAGTTCGTCCGGCTTGCGTTCGGTTAACAACATTCCCGGCATGCTTGGCTGCTCAGTCTGGATTGAGCCGGCTGAATAATCTGATCCGCCCTGGCTCGTTTTGCCCATTGTTTTGTAACCGGGGATAGCAAAACCCCACGCCACAACCGCCGCGACCAGGAGAGCACCAACTATCCCCCACCCCTGCCAGTTTGTGCTGGTCTTATCTCGTCCTCCATAATAAGCTTTGGCGCGTCTGTAATCATCAAAGTTTTCCATGGTAGGTCACCCTAAAAAGTGATTCTCGGTTCCATTTTGCTTACTGTGGCCGGCCCGATCCCTGATATCTTTTGTAGATCTTCGGGACTCCGAAAATATCCGTGTTTGTCGCGGTAAGAGATTATATTGTCGGCCGTAGCCGGACCAACTCCGCTAAGTTTTTGAAGTTGCTGGCTGCTGGCGGTATTTACGTTAATCTTGGGTCCGGTACTCCCGGTTTGGGCTTGTGAGCGTGTGGACTGTTTTCGGGTTAGTTTACGTTTGGACATTTTCCCGGATATTTTTACCTTCCCCCGGAATTTTTCAAGTGTTGCCGGCCCAATTCCCGAAACATTATCCAGCCCCTCAATACTTCGAAACCCCCCGTGCTGATTGCGATATCTGATAATGTTCTGAGCAGTAGCCGGCCCGACACCGGAGAGTGATTGTAGTCGTTTGGCGGTGGCTGTATTAAGGTCAATGGCTAATTTCCACTGGACTTGTTTTTGCTGGCGGGGGGTCAAGGTGTGTAGTTGAAAAGAAGTGTTGGGCAGATCCGAAGGATCGGGCTTGGGGACTGGCTCAGCGTCAACAACTTTAAAATCTTTAGCCGGGGCCCGGTTGGTTGCTGTTCCTGCTTGCCCTCCCTCGGTGTACATATAAACACCCGGCAGTGCAGCGATGATGGCAAAAGCTAACAGAGATGCAAGGGCCGTCTGGTGAATTTTCATTTTTTCCTCCAGGTAAATTATTAAGTCGTCGCCAGCCGGTGTATGAACCACTCTCTATCAGTAAGTATAAATAATAACTGTTTTCTACGAAAGGAAAGAATCCAGTGGATTGTATTTAACTCTCACCTGATAATCTTAACAGGGAATCATTTATTTCTTCCAGTTTTGTGACATCTGTCATCATACAGACTTGAAGTAGTTCTTCGCGGATCTTGTTCAGGTAAAATTTTACCCCGACATGTTCAGCTCCGACTGCCGCAATCATTATCGGTCGGCCGATCAAAACGGCATCAGCCCCCAGGGCGAGGCATTTAAAAACATCAAGGCCGCTGCGAATGCCTCCGTCAACCAGCAGTGGAAGCTTATTACCGACAGTGCTGGCGATTTCAGGGAGAACTTCTGCAGATCCCGGCTGCTGATCGAGTACTCGCCCCCCATGGTTGGAGACTATAATGCCGTCAGCTCCGCAGGCAACCGCCTTTTCTGCATCCTTGGGGGACATAATTCCTTTTAAGATGAGATCAAGCTCCGTTGATTCAGCCAGTTCCTTAAGAGTCTCCTCACCGTAGCCTCTTGTTCTCTGGCTCCGGAGTGCCATGCATTCATGAGTAATAGAATCAATATCAATTCCCGTTGCCCGTGCACCGGATTTAGCGGCCAGTTGGAGACGCTTCTGGACTTCGTTGGGATTTAGGCGGGGCTTAAAAATCGGGATTCCCCAGCCTTCTGCTTTTTCGACCGCCTCCAGTCCGATTTTATATTTATTTGTAGTCGCTCCGTCCCCGACCATGCCGATTGTTCCGGCCTCCCGACAGCCGTCTATTACGGCGCGGGCGTATTGTTTTTCCGGCAGGGCTCCGTTCATGTTTGTCGTGGTCCCGGTTATCGGTGCCGCCAGCACGGGAAGCTCCAGGTTGTAGCCCCATAATTTTTGCTTGAGTTCCGGAGCTCCGTTTTCCTGGATACAGCGTGTATTTATCTTCCAGCGCTCCAGCGCCCGCAGGTTTTCGCGAAACGTTTCGCCCCGGCCTACTCCCCCCACACCGGGTACTTCGCCGGCACAGCTCCGGCCGTCACAGATATCGCAGACTGCACAACTTCCCTGGAACCGGGCGCGCGCCCGGTCCTCAATTTCCCCCCAGGTTAGCTCGGGCGGTGGCCCCATCTCAAATTCCAGCGTTTCGCTGGCTTCCTGGGCTCGCTGGCGAGCAATCTTGTAGTGGGCACCGGTGACGATTACGTTGGCCGGTTTGTCCAGGTTGCTCTGTGGTTCTACCACCCGGTCACCGACTTCGGAGTTCAGGAAAATTTCTTCTATTCCTTCGGTCTCCAGTAATTTTTCGTGGCCGCTGATATTTCTGATTTCGCCCGGGGAAGGTAAGACAGCCGTTTCCATTGCCACCCGTTCACAGGCGGGGGTCAACGGGCAATCCGGTTTTTCTCCCAGCGCGATTTCAATGGCGTCCCGGATAATCGAGCGTTCCGTGGCCAGCGGATAAGTGTAGCCGGACATAAATCCGCCGGACAGGCGGGCGGCCATCTCCAAAATGACCGGTCCCTCGGGCGTCATTTTAATATCTCCCTTGGCCGCCCCGTAGTTTATCCCCAGGGCCTCGGCGGCGTCACGGGCCGCGCCCAGGATTTTTTCCTGGGTCTCTTTGTCTTCCTGGGAAGGCAGGACGTGGCCGGTTTCAATGAAGTAGGGGGGATGGTCGATGATGCGGTCGGCAACTACCTGGTGAACCAGTTCCCCGTCGTAGAAGAGGGAATCGGTGGAATATTCGGGCCCTGGTAGGAATTCTTCGGCGATAACTTCACCGCGCGGGGAAAGTGATTTGGCGTGGTTGAAGCCCGGTTCCAGGTCGTCTTCGTCCTCAATTTTGCGGACGCCCCGCCCGCCCATGTTGTCGGCTGGCTTGATCACCAGCGGATAGCCAAGGTCCTCGGCGACCTGGCGTGCTTCCTCCAGACTCCAGATCGCGCGAAACTTGGGCTGGGGCAGTCCATACTTCTGAAATTGTTCTCGCATTTTTACCTTGTTTGTGGCCCGTTCGGCCACCGTAAATTTAATTCCGGTCAGGCCCAGGGCTTCGGAGACGGCCGCCTGTGACAGCGAAGCGTCCGTTCCCACCGTGATAACTCCGTTTATCTCTTCCTGCTGGAAGTCGTTTGCCACCCGCACGCAACCCTCGAAGTCCCGGGTGCTCATCTCGATCGGGTAATCAGCCAGGGCCATTCCCGGCGCATCCGGGTTGTAGTCCAGCACTACCGTGGACAAGCCCATCTGCTGTGCTTCGCGAATTGCCGGCACCTGCATCTTGCCGGCCCCGATCAACATTAACGTTTCACTCAATTTACTTTACCTCCACTGATTTCACGGTTTTCCTCTGCGTCTTTGCGCCTTTGCGTTAACCCCGCTGTTCCTCGTTCCGGGTTACGGGTTTAAGAACTTCCCCCTCCTCGAGTTGTTCTTCGCTCTTACGGAGTTTCGCCTCTTCGCCTCTGCGCCTGTTCGTCTCTTCGAGTTGTTCTCCGCCCCTTCGCTTCCCTCTGCGTCTTTGCGCCTTTGCGTTATTCTCAGGTTTTCCGGGGTTCCCTCATCACGGCATCACTTAATCACGCAATCACGATTCACTCTCACCGTCCTCGCCGTCCTTTTAATTTCTCTATCCGGTCCGAAATCCTCTCGTCCTCGCGCCGGTAGAAGGAACGCTCGTGCTTGAGCAGTTCAATTTCCAGGGAAATAATTGCGGCCACGTTTTCTTCCGAAGTTTTCTTGTCTTTTACCCGGAACCCGAGTTCCCGCGTGTTTATTTTTTTGGGCTCGATTTCCTCGGTGATCAGTGCCGCGTCGCCCGGGGTAATACGGCCTCCGACCGAGGTGCTTATACCCCGGGAATGAGCCGTGTCGATGACCTTTTTGGTCATCTCCAGGACTTTCGGATGATTTGGTTTTTTATCCATTGACCGGCAGAGATCGTGGCGGCCGACGGTGATCTGGGCCAGTTCTTCGGCGGCTTCGGTTTTTAAGATGTCCTCGATGTTTTGGGCCGCCTGGATTGTCTCCACGTTAATCTGTTTGTCGATGAAGGAATATTTCTTTGCGCCCAGGGTTTCCCGGCAGGCGGTGAGGAAATTTTCCAAACTGTAGGGGGATTCGATCATCGGGGCGATCAGGGAACGACAGCCGATGGTCACCCCCGTCCGCATGTCGTTGCGGGCTTCCGGTCCGCCAATTTTCAATTGGAGCGGCAACAAGTCTCCGAACAGCCGGTGGCGCTCGCGGATGTCCTCGAACGGCATTCCCGCGTCCTCGGTGGACAGTTTCATCACGCAGACGTCATTTCCCTCGATCAAACCAGAAAGCTCTTCCCGCAATTTAATCTGTTCTTCGTCAAAAAAACGCTCGTCCCTGGGATTCATATTTAACCTCCAAAAACAATTAGGTAATATTATTTTATCCTGTTAATCCTGTCTAAATTGTAGATTTAATTCTTTGCTACGTCCAGTTTGCGAATATATTCCGTTAACCGTTCCGTGGCCTTGCCGTCGACAACTTCCTTTGTTGCCCGGTGAATATTTTTCCAGCGGTCAACTTCCAACAACTTTGCAAATTCGGCTGAAATTTTATCTGGTTCTGTTTCGGGCATAAACAGGGGCCAGCCTAAATTGTTTTTGTTAATAAATCGCTGACTGTTTTCGTATTGCTCCTCGTTTTGCGCAATAATCATCGCCGGAATCTGCAGGCAGGCCACTTCGAATTTTGTTAGACCGCCCGCGTTCACCATCAGATCCATCGCTCCAAAAGCTTCCGCTGGCTGTTCCACGTAGCCCTCGTAGGTTACGTTTTCAGGATAAATGCCGTCCATCTCAGGTCCGTAATGGTGAAAAGTAAGCCGCGGAAAATCCGGCGCCACCTGTGCAAAGAAAAGTTGTCCCAGGTTCCGGGGATCGGTGCCGCCAAAACTGAGTCCGACGTCCGTGATTTTAAGCGGGATTTCGGAAATTGAATGTTGTTTGAACTCCGGGTTTAAAAACGCGTAGTCCGGCCCGTAAAATAGTTTCTCCGGAGGAAGTGATTCATTTTCCAGGGAATCAGGGTAGAGGTTGGGATCAAAGACGGCGTCCAGTTCCGGCCGCCCGGCGCCGCGTTCTTCCAGTCCGATTACGTGCGCGTCTTCTTTTTTCATGGCCCTTATTAGCTCCCCTGAGCTAAATTTTCTATCGAGAATGACCACGTTCGCGTCAGTTCTACGCCTCCATTCTCTAATTATCGACCCCGACAGCTCACAGGTTGAACGATTTATTACCTGGGGTGTGGCGGGGAAAAATTCCTCGGTGGAGACTGGTTGGTTTACTTCCAGGGGAGGCTCGCCCACGTCTCCGAGCAGGAGAAATATCCAGTTAGCTGAATTAATTTGCGCCAGCCGTTCAGTGATGAATTTCGCCCGCTCCCAGTGCCCGTGGCCCCACTCCTGGCCCCGGTTCAGACAGTAGAGAATTCTTTTCGAGGGAGCGGTGTAATTTTTTTGTTCGACCGGAGAATTGATTTGCCCCAGTCCCTTGTTTTCGGTCAGTCGTTCGATTATTTTGGGCACGGGAGTAAACCAGCCGTGCTCCCGGAAATTTCCCTGAATTTTGCGCGCCAGCTTCAGATCCGCCCCCGTGTCCACAGTTAGCCGATAAGCGGGCGCCCGAAATTCTTCCGGCGGATACCATTTTATCCCGCGGGCGGCTGATTTTTGCTTGATCCACAAAGTTACGTGTTCCCGTTCCCGCTGGCTGGTCGCCGCCCGGTCAGCCTTTTCCAGCCACTTTCGCCGGAAAACGCCGGCGCCGGTGCCGAGCGGAGTAAGATTAAAGGCGCCCCAGTCTTTTTTTAGGTTTTTTACTGCTGATTCGATCAATCTGGGAGAAATAAACGGATTGTCGCCGGTTACCCGGACAATCGGATCCGCCCCGGGAAACTGCTCAAGCACTTTGATAAATCGGCCGAGTACGTCTTCCTCCGGGCCCCGGACAATCCGGCAGGGCCAGTCTGCCGCTTTTTCCGCGAGCACGTCGTCTTTTTTGCTGTCCGGGAGAGCGAGCACCGGTTCCGGCAGGGCCCGGGCGGTTCGCCGCACCACGTATTCTAACAGGGGCCGGCCGCAGATTTCCTTCAGCGATTTATCTTTCAGCCGGGTTGAGCCCATCCGGGCCTGGATAATTGCCAGCGGCTTCACGGCAGCCAGCCCCGGAGAAAGTTGCGGTCTTTCTTCTGCATTTTATTAATGAATTTATTCCGCTCGGGGTCTGAGTCCGGGAGGCGGGCGCTCAGGCTCATCAGGTAATTCGCCCCGAGGTAAAAACCGATGAATTCAGCCCAGCCAGAAAACAGCCAAAAACCCGCCGGAAAGTAGCCACTTGCTTCCTGCAGGTAAATTCCACCGCCGGCTAACAGCAGGAAGAAAGCGAACCGGTTAATCAGCAGGCGGAGCAGTCCGCTCCGGCATTCAGTTGTTAACTTGTCTTTACCGGTTGGCCAGTGCACTTTGAGCAGATAGAAAAAAGAGAGCCAGATAAGCACGCCCAACAGGCTGATCAGCTTAATTCCAGGAAGAATAAACGGCCCGAGCCCCAGTAAAAAATAGAGGCTGTCCTGGGCGTAAAAGGGGAGAATTCCGTGGTTCCTCAGCCAGCGGTCAGCCGCCGGCAGGGTTTTATTTTTCTCTAACAGTCCGCCGGTCAGGCTGATCCAGACCCGCAGAGTTTCGTGCAAAATTTCTCCCGTGACCAGGAAAAAAGCGCCCAGGTAAAAGGTTGAGGGATTGCTATTCCGAACCATAAGCCGGAGCAGAAAACAGGCGAGAATAAAACAGTTGGCCACCCGGTCCAGCCCGCGGTCGAGGTAAGCGCCGAGAAAACTGGATTGCCCCCGCCAGCGGGCCACGTCGCCGTCAAATCCGTCAAGGACAAGCGCGCCCGCCAGCCACAGGGGAACGTAGAGGTAGGAAAATCCGGAGCAGATCCACAGTCCGGCCGCAATTTTTGTCAAAAAAGAGAGGCCGGTCCAGACGTGGGGAGAGACCGGCAGACGGACCACGACCGGCAGTAGCAGAAGTTCAACCGGCTTGATAAAAACCTGGGAAAAAGGCCCGTCCGGGGAACGTTGTAATTTCCTGTATTTTTTTAACATTAGTTTAAGAGATCCTCTTCTGTATCCACTTCTGTCTCTGGTTTAATTCTTTCGTTGGAAAATCATAACGTATTCCCCGTTTTTCTACCACTAACGAAGCGGCGGCAGCGCCAAAAATCCCTGCTTCCAGGAGGGTGCTGTTTGGTTGTTGAAGTCGCCGGATAATCGTTCCCACAGCAAAAACATCCCCGGCCCCGGTCGGTTCCCGGGGTTCTACCGGGTAAGCAGGGATTGCGTTGGTCTTCTTTCCCCGGTATAAAGTCGCTCCCTGTTTCCCGTTGGTCACGAATAATTGTCCTGGTTCCGCCAGCTCAATTTTACTGCCTGGCAAATCTTCACTACTGCAGAACCCCACCAGTTTTTCGTGCCAGGGAAGTTTGAGCTCTTGTAGATTTTTAACCGGCTTAAATCCGTTGCCGGTAGAATCTTTTAACCAGCCCTGCAGACCGGCGCCTGTCAAAATATTGTGTTCTGCTAATTCCCTGCTAATTTTCGGGTTAATTTCGCCGGCTACCGGTCCGAGGAAGACACCCTCGTAAGTAGAGAAATCAATCTGCTCAAAATTTAATTTCGTTGCCCGCTCCAGCAGTTGCATCTGTCTTTTTTCGTCCTGGTAGTGGTGGTAAAACCTGGTTGCCTGTTCGCTCGGGAGGTTTATAACTTTCACGTCCGGCAATTCAGAAAAAAAAGAGTAATCGTCCGGGACGGCGGTAAGCAGGGTGACTTTCAGGTCAAAATTGGCGGCTGTCGCCGCGGCGTAAAAAGCCGAGCCCCCCGGTCTTGTTTTCCCGTTAATTTCATCAACGGTTAAATGCCCGGCAATCAGTAACTCAGGAGAACTCATATATTTTTGTTTGCACCTACCGGAATTATTTTGACGCCAACAAAATCGGGTATTTTGAGATTTTGGTTTGCTACCCCGAGGTTTGAAGTTGATGTTTAACTCTTAATCATCAACTGGTTCCTAAATTGAACGGTTTCCATCGAAGAACCCATAACTCTCCGGATTCATTTCCGTGTGTATGCAGGACTAATCAAAGAACAGCTCAAGCCATCAAGCAATTCGATGAGACTTGTTTTGCATACTTGACAGGGTATGTGTTCCATGCTCTTTTCTTCACCGCTATGGTGAGGATGCAAGATGTCCTGTTTCTGGATTTATACAGTTCTGTATTGGGCCGCAGGAGGCGGTCCAAGAACTGTATACCTCGGAGACGACACGACCGGGGAGTCCCCGGCAACGTATTCAATGTACGGCTTTGAGTCAGAATAACATTGACCTTATCTATAACCGTAGTTGAGACAGCCTCAATGGCTAATTGCGAGAATGATAGAAACAGGTGATATCTTACAGCCTCACCATAGAATCGTTCAATTTAGGTGGTTAATTCACCGCAGGAAATATTGTAGGCCTGCCCGGTGATCGCGCTGGCCCGGTCGCTGGCCAGAAATTCAATCAACTCCGCCACTTCCTCCGGCCGAACGAACCGCTCCAGCGGTATTTCCGCTTCGATTTCCTCGCGTTTTTCCGCCGGTGAACAGTCGTCCCGCTCGGCAAAAATTTCCACGTCCGCGGCTGCCATCCGGGTGTCCACCCAGCCGGGGCAGACGGCGTTAACCCGGATCTCCGGGGCCAGTTCCCGGGCCAAGCTCCGGGTGAAGCCCAGGAGGCCGTGCTTGGAGGTCCCGTAGGCGGTATAATTTTCCCGTCCGTTTTTTGCCAGTCCCGAGGCTACGTTGACTATACTGCCGCCGTTGGCCAGGTGGGGAGCGGTGTGCCGGGTCAGTTGATAGACGGCTTCCAGGTTTATCGCCAGGGTTTCTCGCCAGGTTTCTTCGTCTTTGTACGGAGCCTGCCGGCAGAGCCCGGCGTTGTTTACCAGCAGGTAAAGATACTTTTTCAGATATGGTTTTAACCTTTTTTTGAGGTGGGAAAAATTAGTTAAATCCGCGGCCACCGGCTCGAAGGCCTCGTGTTTCGCCTCGATTTCTGCCAGTTTCTTTTCGTTGCGGGCCACGCCAACCACCCGGTAGCCGGCCGCCAGCAGGCGTTTTGCTGTTGCCCGGCCGATTCCGGAGCTGGCCCCGGTGACCAGTGCTACTTTTTGCTCAGTTGCGATAAGCTAACTCCCTCCTTGTGCAGTTGCTTGAGCGCCGGCAGAATGGTTTCCTTCTTTACGGGAAATTGATACTGCCCCTCTTTTTCGTGAATCGCGCCGATCCGGGAGCAGAGAACAAAACGCATTTCTTCGGATTGATACCGCTTGTTAAAGCGAATCATCTCCACGATATCCTCGAGCTCTAAATCTTCCGGAATATGAACGGGCAGGTCGTATTTTGTCAGCAACCGGCGGTGTTTATCAACAACCTCTTCTTCGACAATCCCCAGTTCCCGGCCGATTTCCGCGGCGGCCATCATTCCGATCGAGATCGATTGACCGTGGCCGAGCTGATAGGAGGAAAGGTATTCGATAGCGTGGCCAACGGTATGGCCGTACTGGAGGACCAATCCCTCCCGTTTTTCCTTGGGATCGGTGTTCATCAGTTCAATTTTTAACTCGATATTTTTGCTTACGGCGTGGGCGAGAAAATCCGGCTCGTCTATTGCTCCCTCGTGGTCGAGGAAAAATTCAAAAAATTCCCTGTCCTGGCCCAGCGCGTGTTTCAGACATTCGCTCAGACCGTCCGGGAATAACCAGGCGTCCATGGTCTGGAGGACTTGCGGATCCACCAGGATTTTTTCGGGCACGTAGTAACTGCCGATTTGATTCTTGCCCCGCCCCGCGTTAAGTCCCTGTTTTATCCCGATTGCCGCGTCACACTGGCCCATGAGGGTCGTGGGAATATGGACCAGGCCGATTCCCCGGTAAAGGGTAGAGGCAATGAAGCCGCCAACGTTGCAGACGCAACCGCCCCCGAGGTTTATAATGTATGAGCCGGCGTCGATTCCCCGGTCAAAGATCAGGCCGACCAGCTCTTCGTAACTTTCCATGCTCTTTCCCGCTTCCCCTTCTTCGGCCACCAGCACCTGGACGTCCAGTCCGGCGTCGGTTAATCTAGCTTCCAGTTCCTGACCGTAAAGTTCGTAGACGGTCGCATCAGTAATTAACACGTGGGGGGAATTTTTGTTAGCCTCGGGAATTAACAGGTGCGGATCAATATTTTCCAGGATACCTTCCCCGAAGAATACTTCGGTTAGCTGTTCTTCGGCAGTTGTAAAATGAAAAGTTGGATGCAGTGTGGAGTGGTAAATTGAAGTTTCCTGCGTGGTTTGCTTCTGTTTGACCCCCCTGACTGTCAGCTCTGTTTCCTCCCAAGGGACTTCGTCCGGGTCAACCATTTTTTCACCCCGGACCAGCGCTCCCGGCACGTCGATATCAATCCATTGTCCGGCTCCGATGTCCACTGCCCCGACTCCGGAGGAAGTAATCAATTTATTTATTCCGTCCGAGAGAGTGACTGATTTTCCCGTCTCTTGTTCGGCCTTTTCAAGCGCTTCAACCAGTTTGTTGTCCGCGAGGAAGAGTCCCGTGTCCACCGCGTTGTATTTGGCCAGGCCTTTATCTATTTCAGTGATTTTGCCGGCTTCCGTGTTGACCCGGGTGGCATCGTCGAGATCATAAATTTCGTGGAGCTTGTGATCCACCGCGAGTTTTACCGGCTCTTGCGGATCTTCAAGTAATTTTTGAAAAATTGCCTTTTCAAACAGGTGGTCACTCATGGTGAGGACAAAGGACTCCCCTGTTTCCCGGGCTCCTTTTAAAACGGACAGGCCCAGTCCTTCGCGCCATTGGTTGTTGTGAATAAACTGGAGATTGGTCTGAGGGAAGAGGCGGGAAAGTCGATCCTCGAGCAGGGCGCCCCGGTAGCCGGTCACCACGGTGAATTTATTGATTCCCAGCTCGGTGAGCCGGATTATATTCCAGCCGATTAACGGAATTCCGCCGAGGCGGACGAGCGGTTTAACCGTGTGAGCACAATCTAATCTACTGCCCCGGCCGGCAGCGGGAATCAGGGCATGGTTAACTTTCATCGAAACAATTGGGGTACAAGCGAGATTGGGTCAATTTTTCACCGTTCCACTTTACAGGGCCCCCGGCTCGATAAACCCGTTTTCAGTTCCGTCCGGCTTGTAGCGCACTGAGCCGAACTGGATTCGGTAAGCGTCCTCGGGGTTTTCCAGGGGAGTGTGAACAGTTATTTTTCTTTCTTCAAAATCCAGCGATTCAATGATCCCCAGTCCGATACAGACGTTGTCCTCCGTCGTAAAGCCAACCAGGACTCCTTCAACAATATCCGGGGAAACTGTCTTGACCTGGCCGTATTCGGAAAGTTTCTCCTCCGCGGTTGCCGATAATTTTCCATCGACTACTGCGAGCACACCTTCCCAGCCGGATAATTTCTCCGCGTGCAGGACTTCTTCCGCTTCAATCTGCAGGGGAGTGCCCGAGTCGTAATAGACTCGTTCCAGGCCGAATTTGTCCAGGTCGAGAGTTTTCACTTCCCGCTCCTCCATGTAACTTTTCATGCTCCGTTCCCGCAGGCCCTTTCTTTCCGAGGGGGGAGTTGGTGTCACGGCGTCGGAGACTTTAACTCTTTTTACGCGAGCGTCGGAGACAGTTTGCACCAGGTGCTCCAGTTCGTTGTCTTTCTGGAGCAGGACAATTTTATCCGGATCGAGCATGTCGATCTTGCCCTGTTTTACTGTCCGCCCCCCGTCTCCCTGGACCCAGCCGGTGGTGTCCACAATCAAGATGTCGGTATCTTCCAGGGTCTGGTCCGCCAGGTGGCGGATACCACTGAGAAAGGGGACCAGGTGCAGGCCCGGAGAATGAGCGCCGGTGAAGGCCAGTTCGTCCCATTCCACGGTGTCCAGGGCCACGGCCGGTTCGGCAACTTTAGTCAGGCCGATCGTCCCCGGTGGTCCAATGTCGCTCTGGCCGAGGTCACAGTCCATTACCCCCACCTGTTCGTAGTTGGCCAGTAAACTGTTGGTCAGGTAGGTGGAAAAGAAAGTTTTGCCGGTGTCCATCTCGCCGGCGACCAGCACACAGTCGTAATCATTACGGTTCAGTTCATCGGTCAACTCGTCCCAGCTTTCAGGGATGGTTCGCTCCTCCAGCTCTTCTATTTTATCCTGGCGGAGATTGTTTCCCTGCACTACGGATTTCGCTCTCCCTTCCACGGGAATGGTTTTACCGCGGGGGATCTCCAGTTCTTCCCCTTCCTCTAAATTGGCGCCAACCACTTCAATTTCACCCTCCAGCACTTTTAATTGCTGGGGACCTTCAAGCAAATAGATTTCACCTTCGGCTAATTCTAATTTATCCATTATTCATCATCCTCGAAGTAAAGCTCGGGCCACTCCTGCTGAAGAGCGTCCTTGTTGATTCGTCGACAATCAGCAAATTTGTTTAGCTTAATTTCCTTTTCTTCACTTGATTCGGTATGAATCACGTTGTTCAGTTTGATCTTGTTGGCTTCAATTTGTTCTATCTTGCCGAGGTAAAATTCGCCGCCGTCCTTGAGTGAAATGAAATCTCCGGCCTCTAATTCCTCTCTTTCCACCTCTTCTTCAATTGCGTTGGAAACCAGCTCAACGAGCCCCGGGTAAAGGGGAATCTGCTGGTAGATTTTAAGCACCTGCTCAATTATTTTTATCGCCGCGGCCGGGTTCTGCTCCTGTTCACAGATCTGTTCAATCTGCTCCAGCACAGCGGGAAAATCCGATTCCTTAAATGTCATCTATAAACTCCTTTCGATTGTATTTTGTGATGTCCAAGCTTTAAATTACTCAAGTCACTGTCGTCCGGCACTTCACACCAAAACGACCGTCATTGCCGGGCTTGACCCGGCAATCCATTTCCCAAGATCTTATAGAATCTGCTTTGAGCTTCCTGAATTTCCCTGCCCGAGTTGCTAATTTCTTCTCTCCATTTTATACTTCTCGTTTGTTATAATTAAATCTACAATGTTGACCTGAACGGAAAACATTACATCATATTCGCTCCCATTCGGCAAGTGATTTGCTTATTGTCAATTGAGTCCTTTCTGCAAAAGTTGTCATCTTTTGACCTTGATTTTAAATTATTGATCTGCTTTTACTGTGCAAATCTGCGAGCTAAAACAGAACTTGATTTTTCACTGGTTAGATTAGTGCCGATTCGTGCAGATCCGTGGACCAGGCGACCTTGATCTTGATTTTAATCTGTGTAATCCCCATAATCTGTGGATCCAGAACTTGTTTTTGACCTTGAGTTTTTTTAAAAATCCGCTTTTACTGCGCAAATCTGCGAGCTAAAA
>CAZVWJ010000018.1:34062-46169 GCA_964631325.1 uncultured bacterium
TGACCTTGAGTTTTTTTAAAAATCCGCTTTTACTGCGCAAATCTGCGAGCTAAAACAGAACTTGATTTTTCACTGGTTAGATTAGTGCTGATTCGTGCAGATCCGTGGACCAGGCGACCTTGATCTTGATTTTAATCTGTATAATCCCCATAATCTGTGGATCCAGAACTTGCTTTTGACCTTGAGTTTTTTTAAAAATCCGCTTTTACTGCGCAAATCTGCGAGCTAAAATAGAACTTGATCTTGAACTTGATTTTACCCCATAATGCCATCACGAAAACAAAGGATGATAAACATGCACAACGGAGATTGTACCTGCTGGAATTGTCCGGCTCTTGATCTGAGCGCCGAAGTTGATTTTCGCGCCTGCGGCCAGTCACTTGACGAGTTGCGGTCCGGGGGCGGTGAGGGCTCGGAGGTAATGGTCGAGTGCAAACGACGTCCGGAACTTGGTTACTACAACCCGATGTCGGTGACGTTTGAAGAATGTCCGGAGTGGAAGGAAACCGAATACGGCTATCTGCTTGAAAATATGCGGGTGATGATCCTCGGCATAGACGGTTACCTGGGCTGGACTCTCGCTCTTCACCTGGGTAATCTCGGCTGTGAAATCAGTGGAGTGGATAATTATAATCGCCGGGACTGGGTCAAGAACCGGGGCGCCCATACCGTGGTCCCTATTTCCCGGATGACCGAGCGTCTGCGGGCGGCCCGGGAAGTGCTTGGGATTAATATAAATTTTCGTGAGATGGATATAAACGACCAGGACCGCCTGGCTGAATTCATTGACGAAGTTAAACCGGAAGCGATTGTTCACTACGGGGAATGTCCCAGCGCTCCTTTCAGCATGATCGACGTCGACCACGCCAAAATGGTCCAGGAGAATAATGTCCTCGGGACCCTTGGTCTTCTTTTTGCCATGCGTGATAAGGTCCCGGAGACTTCAATGGTTAAGCTGGGCACAATGGGTGAATACGGCACTCCAATGACCGGCCGGCCTATCTTCGAGGGGATGTTTCCCGGCGACGCTGTCCTCCAGTGGGACGACCGGGAGTGGAGCCTCGGCGGCGAGTTGATTCCCCGTGATCCGGCCAGCTTCTATCACGGCTCCAAAGTCCAGGATACGTTTAACGTTTACGAGGCCTGTAAATACTGGTGGCTCCGTTCCTATGACATAATGCAGGGGGTAATTTACGGCGTTCATACTGACCAGGTTGCCGCCGATTCCCGTCTGCGTACCCGGTTGGACATCGACGAGTGGTTTGGTACCGTAATTAACCGTTTTGTTGCCCAGGCGGTCATCGGCATTCCCCTGACTGTTTATGGCAAAGGGGGCCAGACCCGCGGTTACATTGCTCTGCGGGACGCGATGGAGTGTATGACCCGGCTGATTGCTTCCCCGCCCGAACCCGGCCAGTATGGTGTTGTCAACCAGATTTCCAGCGTCCATTCGGTCGAGGAATTGGCCCGCACCGTGGCTAAGGTGGGCCGCGAAGAATTTGACCTGGACGTGGAAATCCAGCGCCTGGAAAACCCCCGGGTGGAAGCCGACCAGCACCCCTACGAAGCCCGCTATGAGAAATTGCCCGAGGAGTATGATTTTGAAACCAGCATCTCCCTGGAAGAGGAAATTTACGAGATGTTTAAATTACTCACCCGGCCGGAAGTAAAACAGCGCATTGCCGAGAAGAAACACCACATCATTCCCAAGACCTGGTGGTCGGGTGAAAAACGGGAAACTCGTCAACTGGAACTGCTTGACGATGAGTGAAGAGGCGGTAGTTGAACTCGACGATTCCAGTTTTGACTCGCAGGTGCAGGCAGCTCAACGGCCGGTTGTTGTCGAGTTCTGGGCTTCCTGGTGTCCCCCCTGTAAAATGATGGAATCGATGTATGAGGAACTGGCCGCAGAACTCTCCGACCGGGCTCTCTTTGCCCGGTTAAACGCCGATCTCAATCCCGAGACCGCCGACCGCTTCAACGTCAACGGTCTCCCCGCTTTCGTCCTCCTTGAGGACGGCGAAGAACAGGAACGTCTGATTGGCGCCCAGACCCCCAACCAACTCCGCGAACTGGTTGAAGAGTAAAAATTATGATTAAAAGGTGTTTGCTCAAATGACTAAAAAAATACTAATCGGTCTCGATGGCATGCCCTACCGCTTAATCAAAGATTTCGCCGAGCGGGGGATTATGCCCAATTTTCAGAATTTAATCGATTCTGGCACTTTTACTGAAATGCGCTCCACCCTACCCGAGGTTTCCTCGGTTGCCTGGAGTTCAGCAATTACCGGCCTGAATCCCGGGCAACACGGTGTTTATGGTTTCACCGACATTGCTCCCAACAGTTACCGCCAGACCTATAATCTTTATCCCGCTCTGCAGGCGTCCCCTTTCTGGGAACAACAGGCCGAAAATAAGCACGTTATTATTAACGTCCCTTCCACTTATCCGCCCCGGGAGATGAACGGCGTTCATATTTCCGGTTTTGTCTCCCCCAAGCTGGAGAAGGCTGTTTATCCCGACTCCCTGTTGAAAAAGCTAAAAGATATTGATTATAGCGTTGACGTTGACGCCGGCCTCGCCCACAAGTCCCTGCCTCTTTTCCTCGAGGAGCTCGATAAGGTCCTCAGCGCTCGAATCAAGGCAATTGATCTGCTCTGGGACTACTGCGACTGGCAGACGTTTATGCCTGTCTTTACCGGGACTGACCGGCTCGGTCATTTCCTCTGGGACGCCTTTGAAGATCCTGACCACGAGTATCGCTCGGAGTTTGAGAATCATTTTGCCCGGATTGACGAATTTGTTGGTGACTTGCTGGCGCGCAAGGCTAACGGAACGGAGACGTATCTTTTCGCGGACCACGGATTTGAACGCCGCCGCACGGAAGTCTATCTCAACCGCCTGCTCGAGGAAGCGGGCTACCTCAACTGGGAGTCTTCGCCCCCCGACTCAATTCACGAGCTTGCTTCCGACAGTCGTGCTTTCTGCATGGACCCCGGGCGAATCTATCTCAACGACGACCGTTTTCCCGACCCGGCGGTAGACGAAGCCAATCGCCGTTCTGTTTTGGCTCAGTTAAAACAGTTGTTCACGGAACTGGAATATGAGGAAGAAAGTGTAATTAAGGAAGTCTACGAGCGCGATGAAATTTACGAAGGCGAGTATTTTCACCGTGCCCCCGACCTCGTTCTTCTTTGTGAGTCCGGTTTTTCCCTCCGCGGCACGGTCGAAAAACAACAGGTTTTCGGCCAGGAATTGTTTACCGGCCAGCACACCTACGCCGACGCCTTTTTTCTCTCCGAACGCCCGACTGACCTCCCCGACCAGTTTTCCGTCCAGGACATCCTCTCTGTCGTTGGTTATTAATTTTTCTGCGACGTAAATGTATCCCGACCACTAAATCGGCATTTTACGTAAAATTCAATCATAAATTTACGTTAATTAAAAAATGTTTTGTCCACAGATTGCATGAATCGCTCCATTTAGGTTCGGATTGATTTATTTCCCCGCTCTTCGCCTTATTCGGTATCGCTTTTGCGCCCTCTCACCAGCTCGCTGTTTAACGGTTTTCACCCCATGCTCTCCACGCCCCGCTCCCTACACCCTACGCCCCTCTCCATGCGCCTTGCCCCCCGCTCCTTACGCCCCACGCTCAACGCCTCTTCGCCTCTTCGCCCTGTTGTCTCTCCGCTGTCCTTTGCGACTTTGCGCCTTTGCGTTATCTTCGCTGTTCCGTGTTACGGGTTTAAGAACTTCCGCCTCTTCGAGTCTCTCCCCGCCACTTCGCCTGTTCGCCTCTTCGATATTTACGATTTCCTCCGTTTATTGAAATCTTGATTTATATATAATTATGTAGTACCTTTTCTATAGATTCTTAATAAGGTGATTCTAATGGGGACCACTGTTTATTTGAAAGATGAAGATAAAAAGTTAATTGAGGAATTGCTTGACGATTACAACAGCAAAAGTGAAGTCGTCCGAATAGCACTTCACCAGTTAAAGAAGCAAAAGAGGTGGGACCAACTGCGAGAAAAATATAGCCGGGAAGAGGAACTTACGGAGGAAGAAGAGGAACTCCAGCGTCAGGCGGCCGCTGAATTGGGTGATTACCCCTGGTAAAACGAGGTGAAATCTGGAAGACCCGGTTTCCGGATGGAAAACTTCGTCCCGGCGTGATCGTTTCTCACGAGGCCCGAAATATTCACGGGGAAAATGTAATCCTGGCCGGTTGTACTTCCCGCCGGACGGGAACGATTTATCCAACTGAGCTTTTACTTGAAGGTCACAACTTACCCGTTCCAACCAAGGTCCAAGCTGATTATCTGTTCACCGTAAAAAAGCAAAAATTACAGGAAAAACTGAGTGAATTATTCGATCTGGAAAAAGAAAAATTAAATGAAGCCCTCGCTACCGCCCTCCAGTTACCTACAAATTATCATCCCCGGGCTTGAACAATATTTGTGCCGATCCGTGCAGATCCGTGGACCAGCCGACCTTGAACTTGAATTTGAAGTCCCAATCCGTATAATCCCCCTAATCTGTGGATCTATGAAGTTGAATTTAAGGTTTTAATCTGTGTAATCCCCCTAATCTGTGGAGCCGGAACTTGCTTTTGACCTTGTTCTGCCTTTGGTCTTGAATTTCACTCAATTCCTCAATCTCTCAATCCCTCAATCACTCAGTCCCTTTCTCACGCTTTCCTTTGCGCCTCCGCGCCTTTGCGTTACCTTCCGTGTTACAGGTTTAAGAACTCCCGCCTCTTCGCCTCTGCGCCTCTTCGTTCCTCTCTGCCTTATCCCCGGGTTTTGCCTTTGATTTATAACACGAAACTAGGACCCCGGAACACGAAACAGGATTCACGGAACAGGGGCCATCCCCCAATTATGAAAAAATTGACATTGTGTGCTACACTTAAATAAACCATCAATCAAAAATAACGGTGAGTCCAATGACTCTTGTTCAGGAAACTCTCAAGAGGAATAAAAAAGATAGAGTCCGCCGGAACCGGCAAATTACTGCGGACCTTATTGAAACTCTTCGTTCCCGGTGTCGAAAAATGCAGGCTGAGAATAAAATCACCACTGCAATTCTTCACGGGAGCGTCCTGGAACCAGAACTTTTTTGTTCTAATTCGGACATTGATCTCGTTCTCGGCGGAGTTAATCCGGCTGATTCCTGGAAAGTAACCGCTGAAATTGGCCGTGATTTAGATCACCCTCTTGATGCCCAGTTTCTGGGGGACCTCCCGGAAAAGCGAGTCCAAAGAATTATTCGCAAGGGAAGGCGTCTGGTATGACAACAGAAGGATTGCGCGCCGAATTAAAGTCTGAACTTGAAGAGCTTGAGAATCTGTATCGAGATTTTGCAGAATATACAGACCATAATTCTCCCCCGTATGAATGGGACCAGCTCCGGGTGTTTGCCGGACTTCTCCATGATTTTTATAATGGCGTTGAAAATATTTTTGAAAGAGTTGTCCGCCGGATAGATCGCTATCCTGAAATTCTGGAAGGCGAAGAATCTCATCAGGCATTGCTTAAATACGTCTCCCAACCCGTGGATAATACCCGTCCCCCGTTAATTTCAAATGATCTCCGGCAGGAATTAGAGGAATACCTGGGTTTCCGGCACGTAGTCCGGCATGCTTACGGGCACCGTTTCCGCTGGGACAGAATGAAGTCTCTCGTTGAAAATTTCCCCGCTGTTTATTCAAATTTCTCCGAGGAAATCGAAAGTTTCATAGAATCGGAACTCCCCCTGGATAACTAACCCCCGAATCAAATTTGTAACCCCTCAATTCCGCCCCCACTTAATATAGCTCGCAGATAAATAGAGATATGCGCAGTTTTCTAAATATTCTTTATCAGCGTTCATCCGCGTAAATCCGCAAGCTAATTAAGGTGTTCCGCTGTTCCAGGTTTAAGAACTTCCGCCTCTTCGCCTCTTCGCGTCTCCCTCCGCCTGTTCGCTTCTTCGCCCTGTTGTGCCTCTTCGCCCCTTCGATTACTTCCCCGCCTCTCCGGTGTTCTTTGCGCCTCTGCGCCTTTGCGTTATTTACGCTGTTCTGGGTTTAAGAACTTCCGCCTCTTCGCATCCACGCCTCTTCGCCTGTTCGCATCTTCGAGTTTCTCCCGCCTCTTCGAGTTGTTCTTCGCTCTTACGGAGTTTCGCACCTTCGCCTCTTCGCCTGTTCGCCTCTTCGATCTCCTCTGCGCCTTTGCGTTATCCCCCGGTTTCCCGGGTTTGCTTCATCACGCCATCACCTAATCACGGCATCACGATTTACGCTGTTCCCTAGTCCCTTAGTCACCTCGTCCCGACCTTCCCCAGCTCAAGCTCTTCCACCAACGTCGAAGTCTCCAGCCGCGGACAGTCCTCACAAACCTCCGGCGGCGGTCCTTCCATCAGTTTTCGCCGGAATTCCCTGAATTGGTCACTGTTCCAGATGGTTTCCAGGTCTTCCTTCAGCACGTTCCCGAAATTTATCACTTCCGGGTTACAGCGCAGACAGCACGGTGTCACCCAGCCGGCCTGGTTAATAAAACACCACTTGCGCCGCACGCAATCCTGGAAACTGAAACCGCTGTCCACGTCGATGTCAAACTCCACTTTCACCGAACTCTGTTCAATCAACTCCAGGCTCTTATTTATTGCGGACTCTAACTTTTCGTAGTCGGGAACAAGCTCATCTAACCGCCGTTTTATCTCCGGATCAACCTCCGTGTCTCCTTTACTGTAGTTGGTATTCATTAGCTTCAGATTCAGGTTATCGACACCGAGCTCTCCGGCCAGCCGGATAATCTCAGGCAGTTCCTCCGTGTTCAACCGGGAGCAGACACAGTTCAGGCTGATAAATTTCAACTTCCCGTCAGTTTGCTTTTTGCGCTGTGTCATTTTTTTAATTTTTCCCGTGACCTGCTTAAAACCGTCCACGCCCCGCAGTTCCTCGTAAGTTTTCGGGCTCGCCGAATCCAGGGAGACCACCAGGATTGAAAGGTGCTCGTTAATAGTCTGAATCAGTTCTTCCTCCAACAGCAGACCGTTGGTCACCATCCGCAGATCGATCCCCTGTTCGGCGGCATAGCTAATCATTTTTCCGATGTTTTTATTCAACAGCGGTTCGCCGTCTCCGTTCAGACTCATCCGTCTGATCCCCGGGTTTTCGTCAATTATTTGTTTAAATTGTGAAAGCTTCATGTCCCCGTAGTTGTCCAGGCTGTCCCGCGAACAGAACTGACAGCTTAAGTTGCACCGGCTGGTTGGCTCAAGCTGGACGAAATTTGGAAAATCCTCTTCCGGTTGCCTGTCCACTAAAGCGGCGTAACCTTCCTTGTTTACTATTTTCTGATAGCGTTTAACATTGGCCAGGTTGCGGTGGTTGTAAACACTCAGGGAAATTCCACAGTTTTTCCACTCCGGGCAGGCCACTTCGTTTACATTTATCTCCGGGCTCTGGCGAAGAGCGGGAAAGATGTGGATGGCTGCTTCGTCGTAGGAACCCCGGTCCGAAACTTTTCTGAACGCAGCAGTCTCAAAAATTTCCAGCGGGCCGAGGCCATTGGGCAGATCCGGTGAGAAGGTGTAATCTGCGCCGGTTTCCCGGTGGCTGGTCAGCAAATCATCAATAATTTCCGGCTTAATCAGCGGTGAATTGCCGGCAATTCGCACGACCGTTTCTGGCTCGTATTTGTCAATTATCGCCGCGAAGTCCTTGCGAAAAGAGCCACGCGGTTCAAGCTGTTTAATCCCCTCCGCTTCCGCGGCCCCGTAGAGCACGAGGTTCCGATTGAAATTAGTTGTCGCCCGTACCTGTTCCAGACAACTTTTCAACACCGAGCAACCGTCTTCCAGCTTTGCCTCCAGCAACTCCCCCATCTGGCTGTCATCCGTAGTCGTCAGCGAAAAACGCGTCTGAACCAGGAAAAGTAAATCCATTTTTGATCACTAAATCCCGCCAGAGAGTAGGTGATATTTTAAACTATTCTCGTGATGGAAATAAGGTCAAATCATCCGGAAACCCCAAAAGTAAATCGTGAATAGGAATATCCACTATATTTTTTTTCTCGTTGTAATTTAGTTGATTCTTTGTTGCAACAATCCCCCCACCGTATTTATCGAGATATTTTCTATCCGACTGCTTTATTTCATTGCGATGTTTTACTTCTACCAGCGAATATTCTTCCGGAGATTTGTGCAGGACAAAATCAATTTCTTCCTTTCCCTGGGAGGAGCGGTGATAGAGGGCAAAATGTCCAAACCGACGCTTTAAATGATCGGCGACTATCGACTCCACAAAATCACCCAAAAAATTATTGTTCGCCAGGACTTCCAGGGTCTGTGACCACGGATCCGGTTGCCCCTCAACCCACGTTGTCAGGGAATGCCAGCAAAAAGGATCAAGCGTATACAATTTTTTGGGACTTTTAGGAGCCGGAGTGGGCTCTCCAATATTTATAACTCGATTCATAATGTGCCAGATAAATACTCCTTCGCCGTCTTCCAGGTAATTTCGGGCTGTGTTTTTACTCCCTATATGTGTATCACTGCTCGCCGTGCTCCAGGAAAACTCTTTTCCCAGGTGTTTATCCACCGCCCACGCTACAAGCTCCCGGAAATATGTTTCACGCCGCCCGGCTTTGCGCATTTCCTCACGGATTGCATGTTGAAATTGCCGGTAGACCCCTTCCGGGATCATATCCTTGCCAATTTCAGCAGAAATAGCATAAGGGTATCCACCTGTCTGTAGATACCGTTGAAATAAATTATCTACCGGCGGAGAATACATCTGTAGCTCTCGGGCTGACTCATAAGTTTTTTTAATGTCAAACAGATCAATCTCTGGGATTTTATCGGGGATCTGCAGGGTTGATTGTTCAGCCAGTGCTTTAACATAATCTTGAAATGACAGCGGCAAAAGCACCCAGTCCGGGTGATCAATTTTACCTCGACGTCCGGGCATCCGTTCCCCACCCCGTTTTATATCCAGGGCGTGAGACCCCGTAGCCAGGATAAAAACATTTTCTGTTAACCCCCGTCCGTGCAGGGATTGGATAGCCTTCCCCCAATCAGTGATCCCGGTAACTTCATCTAAAAAGAGATATAACCGGTTGTCCGTTTCGAGAGTCCGTCGATCCTCAATGAATTCCTGGATAAGGTTTTGCAGGTCATTGTGCGTCGATACATCAACAGCCTGTACATTTAAATACAGTATATCCCTGGGCTGGATCCGATAACTTTCTGATTTTAATAGGTACCGGATAATCATTTTAAGGAGTGTAGTTTTTCCCACCTGACGTGGTCCGCGAAGCGTATAAACTGCATCCTGGCAGTAGTTAAAATTTTCAAGTTCATGCCGGTGAGTAAACGGCTGATTTTCCAACCGGCGCAGTTGCGGATCCTCTTCGATCGCCTGCCTGTTTTTCCACCAGGGATTGTCTCGGGTAACCTCTGTTGTTAAAACCATTTATTTCATCCCCATCATTTCTCCACCTTGAAAAGGACGTCATTGCCGAGCTTGACCCGGCAATCCATTTTGAGATTACAATACTCCAAATTCCTGCTTTCCAAGGCTGGCAAAAAAAGTTTTTAGAGTGAGTTTATCTCTTATTTGTCTTCTCCCACAGTTCCCTTTACAAATCAGAAGTACTTTCTGGTAACCGGTTTTTTTGAGTCGTCCTGAGCCTGGATGGCTCTTAAACGACTCAAAACCTCGGAGAACGCCACGATGGCGTTCGAGAATGAGGTTAGTAGAGAGAGCTTCTGATAAGGAACAATCTGTAACCAGAACCCTGGGAGAGTACATCTTATTCATCTATAACTATAACACAATTAAAATTACAGTCAATCTTTTGACCATATTTATATAATTTTGGTCAATCAGTTGACCATATTTATATAATTTTGGTCAATTTATTAATGTTTTTAATATCTTCGGGATAAACAACTTTCAAACGCACCATCATTGCCGGGGCCAGGTGGCTCCTTGAATGATACGTACGCGTTAAGACAATTTTTCATAAAGGACGTCATTTCCGGACCCCGATCCGGGAATCCATCTTGACTTTGATGTCGAATTTAACCAGCTAACTAACAAACCAGCAAACTAGTTAACTAACGCCCACCTGGCTCTTTCAAATTTTCACACTAACAACCGGCAATCCATCCTAATTTGCTTCCAAAATTAGTGCCGATCCGTGCCGATCCGCAGATCCGTGGACTAAAAGGTCTTGAACTTTTAATCTGTGTAATCTCCATAATCTGTGGATCTATCACTTGATTTTGACCTTGAATTTATTTAAAAAATCCGCCCTTTCCGCGCAAATCCGCGAGCTAAAAAAGAACTTGAACTTGAATTCCCTCAATAACTCAATCTCTCAATCCCTTAATTACTTTTTGTTGTTCTGCGTTATCCCCCGGTTTTGACTTTGATTTCTAACACGAAACCCGGAACAAGGAACACGGAACAGGGTTAATCCCCCAATCCCTTTGGAAATCGAGTAGTATTTGTTGTATACTTAGAAAAGAACATTCAGAAAATCGTTTTATGGTTGTGGAACACTAATCAGGCGGAAGTTTGTAGGGGGTACAAAGTTATGTCTCAGGCACAAAAAATTTATAAAGAATTGGATCAGTTGCCTGAATCTGCCCGGAGTGAAGTCCTCGACTTTATCGAATTTCTCAAGCAGAAAAAAGAGCGGGATGAAGATAAAGAATGGAGCAAGTTTTCCCTTGCCCGGGCAATGCAGGGGATTGAGGAAGAAAATGCTCCCGAATATAACCATTCCGATATCCGTGAAACTGTTTAATGGTTAAAGCAGGTGATGTAGTTCTTTTTGAATTTCCCGCCGCGGATCAACAGCCGGGAAAACTTCGGCCGGCTCTGGTCCTTGCTTCACTCCCTGGAAATTACGACGATTATCTTGTCTGTATGATAACAACTCAGCTTCATCAAAAATTAGAGAATTTTGATGAAGTGATTTCCCCTTCGGATTCTGATTTTGAGAGTTCGGGACTGAAGGCGGAGAGTTTAATTCGAATTTTTCGTCTCGCGGTTGTTGAAAAGGAAATTTTCGAAGGAATTATCGGAGAGATTTCTGCGAGTCGCCTAACCGGCCTCCGAGGCAAACTTTCCAACTGGTTAGAACCTCCACAAAACTAAGTTTATACTATGTAAGTCTATTCTTAGTGTACTCCCTGTCCTGTAAAAATCAAATTTCATCTCCCCATCTTTTCGATTTTCTCTTTGTTTTTACGGTGTTTTGCTTCTCCGCTATATCGCCTCTGCGTTTTTGCGCTATTTACGCTGTTCTGGGTTTAAGAACTCCCGCCTCTGCGCCTTTGCGTCTTTGCGTTAACTTCCGGTTTCCTAGATTTGCCTCATCACCTCATCACTTCATAACTTCATCACGCAATCACGATTTACGCTGTTCCTTCGTCCCCTCGTCCCTTAGTCACCTCGTCCCGAGTTTACTTAATCTCTCAATCCCTCAATCACTGTCTTTAAATCAACACGAAACTCGGAACCCGGAACACGCAACAGGGTTCATCTCTCTCACCAGTTCATTGCAGAATTTATACTTTGATAAATGAAAAAGGGGATATTTTGTGATAAACTTCTATTAGTATAGTTCAACACAATTCAGTGGAGCCAGGAGGCGCTAAAAATGGAAACAAAAAGTGCTCGGATACCTTATCCGGAGGATCTCCCTGAAACCATAGGAAAAACACCTCAGGAATTTGAACAAGAATTACGTTTCATAACAGCGGCACGGCTTTACGAGTTAGGTCGTATTTCCTCGGGGAGAGCCGCTGATATGGCCGGAGTCACACGGTCAGAACTCCTGAATAGGTTAGGGGAGTACCAAGTTTCCATGTTTAATTATTCTGAAGCTGAGTTAAACAATGAAATAGCTGATGCCAGAGAAAGAGCCAAACAAGAGGCTTCCTCTTGAAAGTTGTTTCCAATACTGCCCCGCTGATTTTACTTTCCAAAATCAAAAGGCTTTCCTTGCTGGACCGGCTTTATACAAAAGTTCTGATACCGGAGTCCGTTTTAGAAGAATTTTCGGTTAAACCGGGGGAAGAAGCAGATTCACTGCACTCCTTAT
>CAZVWJ010000019.1:0-45662 GCA_964631325.1 uncultured bacterium
GCTATAGCTCCAGCGAGAAATATTGGTAGAACCCAGAACCCGGTCATTGTCTTCATTGAAGGGGACTGATTCATTTTTTCCATAAATTTCTGAGGTGGAAGCAAGAAAAACCGGTTTCTTTCCCGGGTTGGCGGCATGGAAAATATTTTCTGTTCCCTGGACGTTTGTCTCAATTGATTCCAGCGGATTATCAATGATGTATTGGACTCCGACTGCCGCGGCAAGATGAAATATCCGGTCCACTTTTTCTACCAAATTACGGACTACAGACTCGTTTAAAATCGAGTCCACGTGTAATTCAAATTTAGCTCGTTCCTGGAGGTGAGTGACATTTTCCAGTCGACCTGTGGAAAGATTATCAAGTACTACTACTTCCTCTCCCCTCTCCAGTAGACGTTCACAGAGATGTGAACCAATAAACCCCGCCCCGCCGGTTACTAAGGTTTTCATTGATTTATCCTTTCTTTTCCTTGCAAATCAATTCATTCCTCAAACAATCGATTGTAGCATGAAATTGTTTTTTTGGCCATGTATTGCCAGCGATACCGGGGTACTACCCAATCCTTGGCGGCCTCTGCAAATTGTTCACGGAGTTCTTGATTATTAGCCAGGGTAAGCAGAGACTCAGCCAGTTTATCAATTGATTTTGGGGGGACAAGAAAACCGGTCTCGCCGTCATCAATAGCTTCCGGGGCTCCGTCAATGGCATAGCTGACTGCCGGGCGACCGGCAGCCTGGGCCTGAGGGATTACTCGCGGAAGTCCTTCGCGCAGACTGGTATGAACAAGGCAATCCATTACCGTTAGCATTTCCGGAATTTGCCTGTAGGGGACAAGTCCGGCAAACTGGACCTTTTCCCTGATCCCGAGTTCCGCGGCTTGTTTCTCGAGCTTATCCCGGAGAATCCCATCCCCAACCAGCAAAAGACGGGCTTCAGGTTTTTTCTCCGCTACCTTTTGAAAAGCCGGCAAGCAGTATTTATGACCTTTTAAATGAAAAAGACGAGCAATTTTACCAATCACAAATTCCTCTTTAGAATACCCCCATTCTTTTCTTAATTTTTGGGCCTGTTTGCTGTCCGGTGGTGGAACTTCCAGAAACTCTTCCAGTTCCATACCGCTGTAGACGGTTTGGAAACCAGATTTGGGGGCTACACCCACGGCTTGAGCTTTTTCAGCCATCCGGTCGCAGACAGTGATTATCTTGTCAGTGAAATAGGAAGTATATTTTTCCAGCCGGCTATAGAGCCAGTATTCAGGTTTTGACTGGTATTTGTGAAACGGTAGGCCGTGGATAGTATGAACAATCAGGGGGACCCGGGCCATTAAAGCGGCCCAGCGGCCCAGGATTCCGGCCTTGGAACTGTGGGTATGAACAAGATCGTAATTATTATTTTTAAAGTGCGAGTAAAGTTTGAACAAACTTTTCAAATCGGCCCAGGGCTTAATCTCCCGGCGAAGCTCATCCAAGATAACCGGTTCAACTCCAAATTTACGGGCCGCTTCAATCAATTCTCCCTCAGGGCCCAGAGCCGGTCCGGTGACCAGGGTAACTTCATAGTCAGAATTCTCGTGTAACCCCCGCACGGTTAAGAGAGTATTCTCTTGGGCTCCGCCCAGAATCATTCGGGTGATGACGTGGCAAATTGAGCGCATCAACTTATTATCACAACAGTCACGTCAACCGTTGTCCACCGTGGCTCGAGCTTCAGGCGAGCTTGTTATCCACTCCCATTGCTCTTTCAATCCGTTTTCTAAGTCGACTTCCGGGGACCACTCGGTCCGGGTGCGAAGCAATTCGGTATCTGCGGAAGTGTGAGGGACGTCTCCCTTTCGATCAGCTTCGTATTCTTTCTTTATTTGGTGCCCGGTAATTTCTTCCAGCATTTCCAGAAGTTCGTTCAGGGTGATCCGGGTCCCGCCGCCGACGTTATAAGTCTCTCCAAATGCTTCTTCCCGGAAAACTGCCAGATTAGCCGCAACAATATCATCAACGTAGGTAAAATCACGGCTCTGGGTCCCGTCTCCAAAAATGGTGATCGGAGTTTCTTCGTAAATCCAGGTAAAAAAACGGGTAAAAGCCATATCAGGCCGCTGGCGTGGGCCATAGACCGTAAAATATCGTAAAGCTGCCGTCTGCAAGTTATAATTTTGACCGTAAAGCAGAGCCAGGTTTTCCGCCGCAAGCTTGGTTACACCGTAAGGACTGTAAGGCTCGGGTTTCATTTCCTCGTGCATTGGCAGCGAGTCGGGAATTCCGTAAATAGAACTACTGGAAGCCATAATAAACGGTAGATGGGGGGCGTAGTTTTTTATTGATTCCAGCAGGACCTGGGTAGCCTTTATATTATCGGAAATGTAGTGGTCAAATTCCCTTCCCCAACTGGCTCGCACTCCGGCCTGAGCCGCCTGGTGAAACACTCCGTCCAGCTCCGGAAATAGTTTCTGGTAATCAAGGTTAACCAAATTCTGTTCCAGCAGTTCAAAATTGTCTTTCTCCCGGAGCGCGGCGATGTTATTTCGTTTCAGTTTGGGGGAATAGTAATCGCTGAATCTGTCCACACCAATAACAGTGTTATTTTGCTCTACCAGTTTTTCGGCCAGGTGACTGCCGATGAATCCAGCGGCCCCCGTAACTAAAAATTTCTGGTTACGTATTTTCACCATTAATTTCCCTCCCACAGTTGAGAATTATTTCTGTACCATTCAATTGTTTGCTCCAGACCTTCTTTAACGGAATATTGAGGACTGAATCCGGTGGCTTCCTGGAAAAGCTGATTATCCCCGTAACTACAGCGAACATCCCCGGGGCGCGGCGGATCGTGGCGGGGTTGAATATCATTACCGGTTAACTCAAGGATTAACTCAAGCAATTTATTTACCGTGGTTTTTTTATTCCGAGCAACGTTGTAAACCTGTCCGTTTTCCCCCTCCTGTGCCGCCGCCAGGTTTGCGTCCGCTACGTCCTGGACGAAAGTGAAGTCCCGGCTCTGTTCCCCGTCCCCGTAAACAACCGGTTGTTCATCGGCCAGGACAGCGGTTATAAAGGAAGGAACTACGGCAGCGTATTCGGATTCGGGATTCTGATGGGGGCCAAAGACATTGAAATATCGTAGGCCAATTGTTTCCACTGGAAACTGTTCGGCAAATACTTGGCCAAACAATTCACAGCTGGCCTTGGCCGCAGCGTAAGGGGAGGCGGGTGCTAAGGCCATTCCTTCTCGGCGCGGGAAGCCGGGTTGATTTCCGTAAATTGAACTACTGGAAGCGAAAACTACACGATTTACGTCCAGTTCGGCGGCTACCTGGTAAAGGTTTAAAGTACCGTTGAAAGTAATTTCCGTGGTCGACCCGGGTTTTCCCATAGAACGAGGAACGGAAGGCATAGCTGCCTGATGGAAGACCGTATCAACGTCGGCGAGCGTCTTCTCCAGTAGATTTTTATCCCGGATATCCCCTTCGAACAACTCGATCTCTGCTTCAACTTCCGTTAGATTTTCGCGACGCCCGGTGGAAAAATCATCAATCACCCGCACAGCCAGTCCCCTTTCCAAACAGGTTCGAACTATATTTGAGCCAATAAAGCCGGCACCACCGGTTACACAAACTTTTTCCATAGGATTAATAACTCCTTCTCACAATCTAATAGGATAAATAATTTTTAGAACAATCAGAGGTTCAAAAAATTCTTCTATATTCTACAATGTTTTTCGTTTCAGTAAAGCGTTTGCCGGGGCGGATAATTTGCGACAGTCACGCTGTCGAGAAGTATCCGGGTTAGATATTCATTCGCTGGGGGACGGATTTGCATTTGCGCCGGGCAAAAAGGAGTCGCCCGGCAGCATCGCGGGCTAATAGTCGCCCTTCGTAGACGTCCAGTTCTCGAACTTTGATTTTTTCTCGTTGATTGATGAAATTTAATCCTTCCCATTGATTTTTAGTAGTTGAAAAGCGGTAGATAGAGCCGGTGTTTTCAACAATGTAGATACTATTTTTAGTCCCGGTTACCTGGGTAGGGGGGGCGGTTAAAGTTAAATCTGTCTCTGTACCAGAATCATTAAATTTATAAAGTGAACGATGTTTTAAAAAATACATACCGTTAGAAACCATTAATTGTTCCCATTTTTCTGGCAGCGAACCAGAATGTCGAAGTTCGTTTTCGGAGAGCTTGTAAAGCTGATTATTAATTCCTACTGCAAACAATGTTTTTTCGTTACCGACCAGCCGAACTATTTCCGGAGTTGACTCAGCGGAAATCAAATTCCAGTCAGAATTATCTCGTATGTTCCAGAGTTTTCCTTGAGCATCTAACAGATAAAATACATTTTTCCCTCCAATTAGCTGGCGTGCCGGGAGTGTAAAGTTGGAAGCCGGCTGAATGAAATTACTGTAGTTTTTATGCCAATTATAGCGTTTAAGCCGATTATTTTGTTGAATTAAAATATCGTTGTTATTGAGGCTGAAACAGGTTTCCGGTTCACAAAGATAACGGTAAATTCCCCAGATATAAAAATTTTCCGAACGCGCCATAAAGGGGGCATAAACCCGGCACAGGTTACGGCCACCCCGCTTTGCTTCATACAGAGCAAGATCGGCCTGACGAATAGTTAGCTCGGTTGAAAATTCTACGGCCGGGCACTCAGCCAAACCCACACTCATGGTGATTTTTTCCGGTTGATTTGGAAATAATTTATTGTTTTCAGTATATGCTCTAAACCTCTCGAGCATTTTTTTTAGTTCTGGTAAGGGACGGGGAGAAACAACTAAAAATTCCTCGCCGCCATAACGGATTGCCTTTTCATTCTGACTGAGGAATTCGTTTATTGTTTTTCCCACGGTTGCCAGGACCTCGTCGCCCATTTGGTGACCGTAATTATCGTTAAAATGCTTGAAGTAATCTATATCCAGCATCGCTATACTATTGATTAATTTTTGCTCAAGCAGTTCATTCTTCAATTCACTTTCCCAAAAACTTCGGGAAATCAAACCGGTTAATTCGTCTCTTTTTGAGTGGTTACGAGAAAAAAATAGCTTTGCCCAATGATGAAAAAAGTCTTTTAACTGTTGGCCTGCGTCAGAAGAAAATTTAAAGCCGCCGTATGGAGGGAGTTTCAGGTCGGTTTTTTCCTGGTCCCAGAGAAAATCAAACTGAGAAATTTCAGCGGTTTGCTGACAGAAATTTTCCAGAGCAGCCCGTTTATCAGAAACGTTAAGTAATTTTAATAGCTTTACCTGAAATTCTTCCATGCTCGAATTGCCCTTTTATTTTTTCATCCATCATAAAAAATATCACAATTTTTAGTATACCAGCCCGGCCAGAGTTATAAAAGTAGCTCTATTGAGGGGGGGTTATTTATTGGCCGTTAGTTATTTCGGGGAGAAAACTTTTCCCTTCGAGGCGGGTGGAGAGATTAAAGTAATCGAGGATGGTTTGACCAAGATCGTAAAAGCCGATTCGAACCCCGAGATTCTGGCCACTTTTCAAGCGGGGGCCATGGACAAGCAGGGGTACTAACTCGCGGCTGTGATCTGTGCTGGGAGTAGTCGGATCGTTACCGTGGTCAGCGGTAATCATCAAGATATCCTCTTCCCCGAGACATTCGAGGATTTCTTCCAGGGCCTGGTCCCACTCCTCTAAGGACCGGGCATATCCAAGCGGATTGTTGCGGTGGCCAAATTTCATATCAAAATCGACCAGGTTTACAAATATTAATCCTTTTTCGTTATCGTTTTTTATAAGCTCCAGGGTTTTCTCAATTCCATCAGCATTATCGGTAGTTTTGAAAGAATCAGTTATCCCCCGCCCGTTAAAAATATCACTGATTTTTCCCACCGCTTTTACGGAATGCCCGACTTTTTTAAGATCATCCATTACGGTCGAAGCGATGGGATCAAGAGAAAAATCCTTGCGGCGGTGAGTACGTTCAAAATTTCCCGGTTTTCCTACAAACGGTCTGGCAATAACTCGGCCCACTGAGTGTTCACCGGTCAGAATTTCGCGAGCCAAATTACACATTCTATAAAGTTCAACCACAGGAATAACTTCTTCGTGGGCCGCGATCTGGAAAACACTGTCGGCGCTTGTATAGACAATTGGCGAGCCGGTGCGCATGTGTTCCTCCCCTAATTCTTCAATAATGACCGTACCGGAGGCCGGTTTGTTTCCAAGAACCGGCCGGCTGATAGCTCTTTCAAAGGGTTCAATTACTTCAGGGGGAAAACCATCTGGATAGGTGGGGAATGGATCAGTAACTTTTACTCCCATTAATTCCCAATGGCCCACAGTGGTATCGATTGCTCCGGAAACCTCGGCCATCGAACCATAATTTCCCACGGGTTGCGGATGAGGATCAACGCCAAGCGCCGGATATATATGGCCCAGGCCAAGTCTTTCCATGTTAGGTAGATTGATTCCCGCCACCCGGGATGAGGTGTTGAATAATGTGTTTTCTCCCCCCTCACCAAAATCAAGGGCGTCGGGAGCAGCTCCAATGCCGACGCTATCCAGAACAATAACGATAGCTCGCTTAGTCATAATTTCGTTCCCATTCCACGTTTATTCCAAGCAGTTCGTCAAGGTTTTCCGAGAAAAATTGAAGGAGATCATGCTGGGCAACAATACCAGCCACGGTTCCACTTTTGTTAACCACAGGAATCTGATTGTTGCCAGTCTCCACGAATATTTCACAGGCCTCCCGCAAGGATGTATCAGGAGTGAAAGTATTGATTTCCCGGGTCATCAAATCACTGACGTTAATGTAAAATTCAGCATGTTTGGGAAGTATGTTCCGGGTTCGATAACGGACTATATCACGTTCGCTGACAATTCCAACCAGCTCTTCATCCTCGTTCATTACGAGCAGGGCTCGTAAGTTTTTGTCCAGAATTAAATCGTACGCATTTTTAATCGTGTCCCAGGGGAACACTGAAATAACGTCCTTGTTCATAAAATCGCTAACATCCGGCTGAGTTTCACTCATTTTTGCTCACCTGAATTCTGTCTAAGATATTCTGCAAATACTCATCTTTTTCCGCATATTTGACCAGGCGGTCCTGGTTGATAGTTTTCAAAGCTGCAGCAGCGTGAAAACGAACAGCCTTATCTTCTGTCTCATCTAAAATTTTCACAACAATTTCTTCGTATTCAGGGGAAGGATTGAGGTAAAAGCCGCGCAGGTAGGCAATCAGAACAAGGGGGCGAATTTCTTCCCGGGCCAGTCGAAGTGCTAGTTTATGGGCCTGGGAACTTTTCATTACAGTAAGTGTGCTTGCTGCATAAGCGGCTACTGAGAGGCTGTCGTCTCTGCACAGCCGGCGTAAAAGATGCAAAGAATTGGGACATTCGCGACCTCCGCAAACTCCGACTATATAATATCGAAGTTTTGTATTATCGGCCTTAAGATATCGGGAGAGGTAAGCACAGAGTTCAGGGTTTCCAAGGCCGCTCAAAGTTCGGATTATATTTACTTTAAGCTCTGGATCGGCCTCGGGGAGAACATCCAAAAGCTGTCGGCGGGCCTCGTTGTTTCGAGTTGCCACTTTATGTAGCGCTTCCAGAGCAAAGTGTTCAATCTCTTTGTCGACTGTATAGGCTTTATCCAGGAGGTCGGGAATAACCCGCGAATCCCCAATTTCACCCAGCACGTATAATGCTTCCTGAACCCCTTCTCTTTCTTCCGCTTCAAGAGCTTCCCGATAAGGTTCAAGCACAACATCACCAAATTCTACCAGCTTGTCGGAAGCAAATCCCCGTACGTCGGGATCATCATCCTGAAGTCTTTCAAGTAAAATTTCAATTGATCGTTCCCGGTTTATGTTGGCCAGAGCCCAGGTGGAATAATAGCGAACCCGGGGGTCAGAACTTTTATCACTTAATTTTTTTAATTTGTCCCAGCAACGTTCGTCCCCTATTTTACCCAGCGCTTCCGCAGCATAATACTGGTGGATTGGATCTTCAGAGTCAAGGTAGGGAACTACGAGTTCGTAGGCGTGATCAGTTTTTAGTTCCCCGAGTCCTTCAATGGCAAAGACTCCAAAAGAATCATCTTCAAGCAGTTTTTCCAAAACCGGAGTTGCTTCGGGCAAAGGGCGTTCCTTGATTATTAGAATGAGAAAGTATTTGAGAGAACTGGTAAGTGCTTCTTCCTCCAGCAGTTGATCGAGTTCATCAGCCAGCCACTGGTTGTCAATATCTTCTACGTGGCTTAAAGCTCGGGAAACGTGAAATTTAATCTGATCTTCTTCATGGGCAAGAAAATCAAGAAGTAAATCAGCAGCCTCTCCCACGTCAAAAAATTCCAGTAAATTTATCCCGACCGAAATTAAAAGGGGATCGTCAGTTGATTTAAGGGTGGTGATAATGATCCGACGAGTTTCTGCTTCTGCGACCAGGCCGAGACCAATCATAGCCAGAACTCTTTCCTGATCGGTGGAGGTATTAGTTATAATTTCCTCAAAAAACGGTTGAAGTTCCGGATCATTTCGGCGTGAGAGTTCAATTAAAGCTTCTAACCTTTTACCCTCGGTACTTTCATTAAATTGATCAATTAGTTCAGAATTGGACTTGTCCTTCAGCTTTTCAGGATCAGTTAGCCATTGCCCGGCTACCTGATTCCGGTAGAGGGAAAGAAAGTCCTGAGGGGAATCTGGTTTAAATTCACTTTTGTTGTAATTTGTGATCATAATGGATCATCTTTCTGTAACCTGCTGAACTATAGCTCAACGCCAGAATCGTTCAATTTAGATCATAAACAGAATTTTCTAATCAACTGTCATTGCCCTGACGTACGCAGGATCGTAGACCGGGCTTGACCGGCTCCTGAGATGACGCATACGCGTTAAATCCATATCGATAGATTTAACGAGTTCACGAGACGCAAGCCCCGGGTTTCCGGCGCTTCGCGCCTCCACTCGGAATGACGTTTTGGTGTTATTATAAAATTCTGGATCATAAGTAAATTAGTATAATTAGTCTGGGCAAAATTACAAGTGTCAAAAAATCGAAGACAAAAAGGGAAAGATTTAAGTCGTTAGTTCTTCTTTTAAGTTAAAATTATCCAAAAAGTTGGTATGAAAATTGCCATCCCGGAAATTTTCGTTATTCAATAACCAGTTGTAGAGAGGAATGGTAGTTTTCACTCCCCAAATTTCAGTCTCAGAAAGCGAGCGCAGCATGCGGTTAATACAGGTTTCTCGATTGCGGTTCCAGGTGATAATTTTCCCCAGCATCGAGTCGTAATAAGGTGAAATCCAGCTATCCGATTCCAGGTGGGAGTCCACTCTGGTTCCGGGGCCATAAGGAAAAATTAGTTTTTCAACTGTCCCTTGCTGTGGGGCGAAACCGGAAAGAGAATCCTCAGCACAAACCCGCACCTCCATAGCGTGGCCCTGAAAAGATATTTCATCCTGGGTCAGGGGGAGCTCGCCTTCCAGGGCAGTTTTAATTTGAATTACTATTAAATCTTCGTTACAGATCATTTCGGTAACCGGATGTTCTACCTGGATTCTGGTGTTGACTTCGATAACATATGCGTTGTTCTGCTCGTCCATTACAAATTCTACTGTTCCCGCATTGTTGTAATTGAGCTTGCCCAAAGCCGCGGTCACTGTTTGGGTAAGCTCCTCTCGTAATTGTTGGGGGACTGCTGGAGAAGGTGCTTCTTCCAACAATTTCTGGTGACGTCTCTGGATGGAACATTCCCGTTCAAAGAAATGAATCACCTCACCCTTACCATCACCCATAACCTGCAGTTCAATGTGACGAGGATCCGGAATGAATTTTTCAATGTACATTCCCTGGTCACCAAATGCTGCTTCTGCCTCGGATTGAACCCGGGGAAATTGTTCCTTAAATTCCTTCATATCACCAACTTTAGCAATCCCTCTTCCCCCACCCCCCGAAGCCGCTTTAATCATCAACGGGAAACCGGTTTCTTCGGCCACTGGTTTTGCTTCTTCCACCGAATACAATTTCTCCTCGGAACCGGGTAAAACGGGAATCCCGGCCTTTTTTAACTGGCGTCGGGCTTCAGCCTTCTGACCCATCAATTCCATTGTCTCGGCACTGGGACCAATAAACGTGTAACCGGCCTCTTTCACTGCCCGGGCAAAGTCGGTGTTCTCCGACAACAACCCGTAGCCGGGATGAATGGCGTCGGCCTCGCTAATCTCGGCCGCTGCCAGAATTGATTCAATATCTAAATAACTTTTACCAACTTCAGCCGGACCAATGCAAACAGAGTGATCTGCCTGACGGACCGGTAAGGTTTGAGCATCAGCCCGAGAATAGGTTACAATGGATTCGTGCCCGAGTTCCTTGCAGGCCCGAATTATTCGCAGGGCTATTTCTCCTCGGTTAGCAATTAAAATACGTTTATTGCTCATCTTGTTCATCTCCCGTTGATTCAACTGTGGCCAGCTTTTCACCAAATTCTACCGGTTCTGCTGAAAGACAGTCTCGAATGATCCCCCCGGTAGAAGTTTTTACTTTCACGTCCTCCCGGTGCTTGTGAATAACGGCCACCACCTCTTCAGTTTCTACAGCCTCGCCGTTTTCTACTTTCCAATCGATCTGTCCAACGGCAGGGGCATAAATGATATTTTTGTTTTCCCGGGTTCGTCCTTCCAGCAAAGGGGGAGAGTTGTCTTTTGAACTGCGGACTATCTCGATTGCTTCGTTTGTTTCCTTGTCCTGGTATTCAAATTCTGTTAGATGATAGTGGTTCATGAACTTAAGAGCCCGGGTTAAATCAAGCTCAATTTTTTCACTCAATTTGTTGTCTGAATTCACCTTAATCACCTGCTTTTCCTGTGTATTCTCCGGTTTCAGTGTTCACAATTATTTCATCACCTTCTTCAATAAATAAAGGGACGGAGACTTCAAGCCCGGTACTCGTGGTGGCCGGTTTTGTTCCTCCCTGTGCGGTGTTTCCTTTAATACCCGGGTCCGTATTCGTAACTGTAAGTGTAACCTGGCCCGGCAGCTTGATGCCAGTTGGACGATTGTCACAATATTCTAATTCAAGTTCCATATTTTCTACAAGATAATCTTTTTTTTCACCAATAGTTTCCGGATTTAACTCAACCTGATCGTAAGTTTCCATATCCATGAAAACATAAAATTGATCAGCATATAAAAACTGCGCCGCCCTTTTTTCAAGTATTGCCTGCTTGTAATTATCTTCGGGCTGCAAAGTTTTTTTCTGGACTTCCCCGGTCTCAAGATTCCGCAGTTTAGTTCGAACAAAAGCCCCTCCCCTGCCCTGGCGCGAATGTTCATAGTCAAGGACTTGATGTAATTGATCTTCAAAGTAAATGGCCATTCCGGTATCAAATTCTTTTGGAGTAACCAATTTGAACTCTCCTTTTATGAGAAGTTGTCTTAAGCAGATGTCTCAATCAAGCCATTTATCCAGCAGTTTTGCTTTAGAATCCGTAATCTTAACCATGTGTTCAACTCGTCCCCCACCGGTATTTTGGACATAAATTCCCGGTTCCAGGGTAACAACCATACCAGGCTTTAGTTTACCTTCACCATTTTTCCCTAAGTTGGGTGGCTCGTGAATTTCAAGGCCTACTCCATGTCCGGGCCCGTGCCGGATGTTATTAGAGTAACCGGCCTCGCTAATAATTTGTTTAGCCTGGTTAACCAGCTCAGAAATTTCCACGCCGGGTTCAAGCAACTCAAACAACGAGTGGGTTACTTTTTCCGATAACTGATAGAGGTTTTTAACTGCCTCATTCTCGCCGCAGAAATACATTCGGGTCAAATCAGAACAATATCCGCGATGTTTTAAACCAATATCCACCAATACGGGGTCTCCCGGTTGAAGCTTGTATTGCGTGGGAGGTGCGTGCGGATAAGCGGTTCTTTTACCCATTAAAACAAGTGGATAGAAAGATTGGTTTTCTCCCCGTCTTTCCAGTTCCTGTCGCAGAAAACAATTTAATTCCTCTTCAGTAATTCCAGGTTCTATCCACTCTCCGGCCAGTTCAAATACCTCAAGGGTGCGTTCAATTGCTTTCTGGATACAGGCTATTTCAGCCGGTTCTTTTCTTAACCGTAATTGTTGCACCCAGTCCTTACCATACTCTCGCTCAGAGGCAGTCAGATTATTTACTATTTTCCTAAATTGCCGGTAAGAAAGATTGTTTTTTTCAAAGTAAACTGAATTTATTTTTTTATTTTTTAACTGCTTATTTAAAGCCTCCAACCTACTTTCTTCAATTCGCAAAGTTTTCAGGTCGTTGCCCTTTTTGAGTTGTTTTTGTGAACCCCCGGGATAACGACCGTCCAGAAAAATTACACTTTTATTTTTCATAGCCACCAGAGTAGCTGCAGTCCCGCGGAAACCGGTTAAATAACGAATATTAGTTAAATCAGTTGTGTAATAGGCCCCCTGAGAAGATGCGTTGATTCGTTGGTATAGGGACTGGCGTCGGCCGCAATAATCAATTTTCAAGCTGGCTTGTCAATGCCTCCAGAGCTAACAGGTAGCTTTGGGGACCAAAACCGGCAATCTGGCCAAGGCAAACTGGAGCCAGTAAAGATTTTTTTCGAAATTCTTCCCGAGCGTGAATATTTGAAAGGTGCACCTCCACTACCGGGTAATTAATGGCTTCAATCGCATCACGAATGCCTACGCTGGTATGGGTGTAAGCAGCCGCATTGAGCACCAGACCGTCTTTCTTGGACTCCTGGATCCAGTCGATCAACTCTCCTTCCTGATTAGTCTGCCGACACTCAACCTCAACCTGAAGTGCTTTAGCCTGCTGTTTGATTTGTTGATTGATTTCTGCCAGATTTTGTTCACCGTAAAAATCAGATGATCGATTTTCTAACAGATTTAAGTTAGGTCCATGGTAGACGTCAATTTTCATTTTCCTGGCCTCCCGCTAAATTTACCTTTGATTTTAACTGAATAATCATATCCAAATATTCGTCTAATTGAAACCGGTTAGAGGTCAGAGCGAACAGTCTGTCTGTTTATTTACGATGGAAATTATACGGTCGCTAATCTCCCGGGGCGTTTTTTGATCAGCTACTACTTTAAAAGGGAGCGCCTCATAGACACCCTGGCGCTCTTCCCATAGTTGACATAATTTTTCCCTGTTTTGGGCCAGTGGTCTCCCGGAATCGCTTCTCACTCGTTTCCAGGCAGTTTGTGCATTAATATGCAACAGAACGGGAAGACCTGTTTGTTCCATAAGTTTCCTATTTTGTGCACGTAGTGGAACTCCACCTCCACAGGAAATTATTCTTGGCGGCTCCTTTTTGCTCTGATCCTCAAGCGCTTCAGATTCTATTTCTCGGAATTTTTCTTCCCCGAGTTCAGCAAAAATATCCGCAATCGATTTTTCCGCCCGATTTTCGATTTGAGCGTCCAACTCCACCCGGGGCCAGTTAGTTCGGTCTGCTAACAGGTCAGCTACAGTAGATTTGCCGGCTCCCATGAATCCTAACAAATAAAGCCGGCATGGACGGTTCATAGCGCTGGTTGAAATAACCCCAGATACCACTGAACCAGCAGCGGTCCACAAAGAAGATATACTGCTGCGGCCAGACACAAAAATGGTCCAAAAGGTATTTCTTCCCGCAAAGAGCGGTTCTGAAAAAACATCACGGTACTGCCAACTATAGCTCCAAGTAGTGAACCAAAAATAATCACAAATAAAGCCCCTTCTATTCCCAGCCAGCTACCATAACCGGCTATTAATTTTACATCCCCCATTCCCAGGGCGGATTGACCGTAAATCAGGGGAGAAATAAGGGCAAGAAATAAGAACAATCCTCCTCCGACAACCATTCCCAGTAGAGAAACTTTTATTTGAGCCGGGTTAAAGCCCAGCGGAGCCTTCGACAGGGGGTAATGGCTGAAAAAACTGGCACAAACGCCAAACAAAAGCAAACTATAGTTGAGTTCATTTGGGATAATAGAAAACTCAAAATCAATGAAAAAAATAGCCAGGGAAACAAGCAAAAGAAAGGAAAGACAGAAAAAGTTAAACCAGGCCAATTGTGGTGGGCGCAACCACCAGAAGCCACAACCGGCAACTATACTACCTGAGAGTAATTCAACAATAAAATACCGGCCACTGATCCGGCGACCGCACTGGCGGCATTTACCTCCCAGAAATAAAAAACTAAACAGAGGAATATTGTCATACCAGGCTATTTTAGACTCACATTCCGGACAATAACTTCGCGTCCAGATAAGAGATTCATCCCTGGGAAGCCGGTAGATACAAACATTGAGAAAAGAACCGAAGACAGCGCCAAACATAAATAAAACTACGAGAATGGGCCAGAACATAAACAATTATTTCCTTTCTTTATTTAGTTCTACAGACCAAGATAATTTTTGCCGGCTTCTAACATTGTCTTCACCGGTGGCTTACTATCAGTCCAGAGTTCCCAGGCCCGGGCGGCCTGATAAACCAGCATCCGCAGCCCCCCGCGGGCTGCTGCTCCGTGTTCCTCAAAAATACGAACAAACTTTGTCTTCCGGTTATAGATCAAATCAATTCCCACCATTTTCGAATTCACCCGTGCTTTCGGGAAGGGCGAATCGTCACCAGGATTAAGACCAAGTGAGGTGGCATTAATTACTATTTGAAAATTAACTTCTCCACCTTGAAGTTGTTTGTCTGACAATAAGCTTATGTTTAATTCCAAAAATTCTTCCCGCAATTTCTGTGCTTTCTCCTTAGTGCGGTTCCAGAGATAAATGTTTTTAACACCTAATTGTCCCAGCGAATACAGGCTGGCCCGGGCCGCCCCCCCGGCTCCAAGCAGTAAAACATTTTCTTCCCTGGCCATTTGCTGCCAGGGTTCAATCAATTTTTTGAAACCATGAATATCCGTATTTGCCAGACATAATTCTCCCGTCCGGCGGTAAATCGTATTAGCTGCTCCCAGCTTCTTTACACTGTCAGTCTTGTTCTGGATTAGCGAACAGATTGACTCCTTGTGCGGCAAGGTGATATTCCCCCCGGGACTATCCAGTTGCCGTAGAATAGTGAGGAAACTGTTGAGTTCAGCTTCCTCTACTTCCAGCGCAAAATATCGAAACGGAAGTTTGACCTCGTCAAAAGCGACGTTGTGGAGTCTCGGAGAAAGAGTATGTTCAATTGGATTTCCAATCACCCAGATCGGTGTCCCGTATTCTTTTACACTTCGCATTTACTGTGAATTATTCTCCTCCCTGAAAATTTTGGCCTGGTCTCCCCGCTGAACTCTTGCCTTATAAATTGGCGTGGGGAAATCAAGCTTTAAATATTGTTCGTAGACCTCTTCAGCCGGCATTTTTTTGCCGGCTAAAATAAAGCTATCGCCCCGGGTAATCCCATGAATCCGCCCGACATTGATCTGGCTCCCGTCCCGGTCTACTGCAAAAACTCGCCCCTTCCACGGCCAGAAATTTTTGGAGCGACTGATTAAAAAGTTAATTAACCGCCAGATCTTGGTGTTACTGTTGTCATAAAATTTGCCGGTAACAATCCGATTCTGGGGAAGAAAAAATTTCAAGTCCGCCTGCAGTTCTTTGTCCCATTGATTTACAGTAATTCGGATGGCACCGTCTAATTCAGTTGATTGAACCTGGCGAGCCAATGAACTGGTATCTCCGGAAACAAATGAACTTTCTGTAAGCCGGAATGCCGGTTGATGAAAGAAGGCTTGTTGAAACATTGATTTTAAAACTTCCCGGCCCGTAGTGGGTCCGGACCAGTAAGCGGGAAAATGAAGTTTTATTTTGAGTTGAGGAATAACCGGATCGGGTTTGGCATAAGGGGTATCCACATTCAGACCTGCAAGATAATCATCAATTTTTTCAGGTGGATTAAGGCCCAGAACCTTAACTCGCTGCAGTGTTTGAAACTGTTTTCTTTCCCAACCTCTCCAGCCATAAAAACGGGCCAATTCAAATTGTCTTTGAGGATTTACGGGATTCATCTCCAGACTTCTGGCCAGGGCACTGAGCGCGGCTTCTGTGTAGTTCAGCATTCGATTATTTTGATACTGGCGAAAGAAATAATCATCTATTTTATTCCGGTTCTCTCCCCTCAGCCCCTCCCTCTTTTTTGCCATTTGAGAATAATACCACTGGTAGATCAGATTATCCGGATTACGAGTCAGAATTTCAGCAATTTTGTTTAGCTGAGCCTTTTTAGTGGGGAGTAAAATGGCATTCAACCATTTAAACTCAAGAGGGTCTTTTAGTTGGGAGAGTAAATCACGGGCCCGGGAATCAGCTCCTGTTCGATGCATAATCCGGGCCAGAGCATAACGATATTTTTTCTCACTGACCCGTTGCTGAAGCGGTGGAGGATCAGCCGGATAAAATTTTAGCCCACGCTTCAGCAGGGTTCGAACGCGAAGCGGCTTATTTTTGAACTTTTCTGCTCGGGTAAGTTGCCAGAAAATATTTGGGTGGTTGGCCAATCCCAAAATTCGTTTGAATAATTTCTTATCAAAAATTCCCTGGAGTCGAAGTTTTAGCAAAAATTTATCCATCAACACCCACGGATTATTCTGGGAACGAAAACCGGCCGAATTAATAGCTTCTCGGGCGTTTATCAAATCCTCGCTGTTGAAATATATCTGGGCCATGAAATGAAAGGGTTCCCAGTGTCCCGGTAACCGTTGGTGGTATTTTTTAGCCCAGGCTAAGGCAGTATCCGTCTGGTCTTGTTGAAAATATAATTTTGTTGCCAATTTTGCCGCCAGAGGACTGGCGGGTTTTAGCCGTTCATAACGTTCCAGGGCCTTTTGAGCAGCCGCCCATTTGTGCAATTGAATAGATATACGTAAAACTCCGGCCACTGCTTTGGCGCTGTTTGGTTTTGATTTAACAACTCTCTGATATTGAACCAGTGCGCCGCTGTAATTGTGATTATCTTCCAGATCTTCGGCCCTGGCCAGCCCACCAGTCTGGGCCCAGAGTTGAGAAAGGAAAGAAAAATTAAAAAAAACTAACAAACAGAGCAAAGAAAGCCGCCCAACCAGTGTTTTCTTTTTCCCCGCCCTATTTATCATAGCTGTATCATTCCGAAGAAATAGAAAGTGATGCGGCAAAATCCTCCCTGAAAGTAGCCCGCAGAACTTCTTCGATAGTGGTTGAGCCCGTAAGAATTTTTTGTTTACCTTTTTCCCGGAGGGAAGAGATGTTCAGCTTCTGAGCAGCTTCCTGGTAAGCCTGATACGGTTCATCGTTTAAAATGCAGAAACGCAATTCATCAGTTATGGGCAAAAGTTGAAAAATGCCTGTTCTCCCCTGGTAGCCACTTTTCCCCCGGGTGGGGGGATTAGGACGATAGTAAGTCTCATCTTCCGGTAAGTTTAACCGGCGTAGCTTTTCCCGGGGGGGAGAAAATTCTTCCTTAGAATCCTCTTCAAGTAGCCTCACAAGCCTCTGGGCAACTACTCCATTCAAAGAATTAGCCAGTTGAAATCGGTCTACCCCTTCCGTGTTAGCCAGATGATAGAGGGTATCCACAGCGTTGTCAGCATAATAGGTGCTTAAAACTTTTTTTCCAGTGGCTGCTGCATATAACACCGACTGTGTTACGTCGGGATTCCCCATTTCACCAACCATTAAAATATCAGGATCAGCTTTTAATGCCTCGTGAACTAATTTTGATTGACCTTTTGGAGAATCAACCGGTACCTCAAGCTGGGTACAGTAATCTAATTCGTATTCCACTGGATTTTCCACGCTGATTATAGTATTGGGGGTGTCGGCGAAAAAACGCAGTGAAGCATAGAGAGAAGTTGTTTTACCGCTTCCGGCTGGTCCGGTAAAAACAGTTAACCCCCTGGGAGTGGCGAGAAAATTTTCCAACACTGAAAGGGCTGACATATCCAGTCCCAGGTCAATTAAATCACGTTCATAATTACTCCCCCGACAAACTTTTACCATCAATTTATCGCCAAATCTCGTAGAAGTTGTGTGGAGTCGGAAAATTACGTCTTCTCCTCCGAATTCAACCCTGACTATCTTATACCCTTCACCCCGGGTTAGAGATTCGGAAGATTTTTCGGCCATTAATTTTAAACGGGAGATAACAGGGTCGTGAAGACGGTTTTGAAGATCTGTATAATGTCGACTTACCCCGTCTATTCTAAACAAAATTCTTGTACTTTTTTCCCGTGGATTAAGATGGATATTATTGGCACCCTTTTCCAGGGAATCAGCAATTAACTTGTTAACCAGTCGGATAACCGGCTTTTCGCCGCCGCGTTCAAGAGCTGCCTGCAGATCTTTTCCCTGGCTTGGACCTGCACTTTTCACTTTTATCTGACGTTTCTCCCCTTCTGAAATTTCCTCGGAATAACAAAGAGCGATAAACTCCTGAATTTGGTCCAGTGAAGAGATCACGGGCTCTATATCAAAATCCGTCAGTTGCTCGAGGTCGTCCACGGAAATTAGATCCAGCGGATCAGCCATAGCCACTGTTAGTGTGTCCTCTTCGATCATTAGCGGTAAAACCTGATATTCAAGCGCTTGAGTTTCCGTTAAGGTTTTTACAGCCCCTTCCTGGATAGGATAACTGTCAAGATTGACTACTGGATAACCGGTCTGCTTGCTGAGAAAATTAACCAGTTCTCGTTGAGTTAGCAAACCTTCTTCGATTAGAATAGTTCCCAATTTTTCATCTGTTTTTTGTTGTAAAGAAAGGGCTTCATCTACCTGGTTTTCACTGAGTAAACCTTCATCAATCAGTAATTCTCCCAATTTTTTATGTTCTTTTTTGGCCATTTTTTTCACCTGTCATTCCTTCAGTTCATTTAATTTACGAACTAATGTTTCACGATCCAAATTTTTCAATAAAATTGTTTTATATTCCGAAGTTGTCCCCCTTTTAAACTCCAGGTTCCCCGTAGAAATGTTAAAAAGATCAGCGAGAAAAGCAAACAATTGTTCGTTTGCTTTTCCTTGCTCCGGCGGTGCGGTTAAATTAACTTTTAAATGGTCCCCGCGCCATTTGGCTCGACATTGACTGGTCCCCGGATTAGCCTTTATCTTCAGGCTGTAATTCAGTTTTCTCACCACCTGTTTCCCGGACAAATCTCTTCATTTCTTCAGCCAGCTCTTTCAACTTCTGCCGGGCCTCCCTTCTTTTTGCACTCAATTTTACTTGTTCCTCCCTGATTTTTTCTGTTTCTTCTAAAGCTGAATTTTTTATTTGTTCTGCTTCCTTTTGGGCATTTTCCTTAATCTTACGAGCTTCCTGGCGAGCGTTTTCTTTGATCTGTTCGGTTAAATCTTTCGCAGTTTCCACCAACTCCTTGACTTGATCTTCCTGCTCGCGAAGTTGATCTCTCTCTCGGGTTATTTCCGTTAATTCTTCGACAAGCTCAGAGTTTTTTTCCTTTAAATTCTCTACTCGGTCAGCCACCTGATTAAGAAACTGCCGCACTTCACGTCGATTAAAGCCTCGAAAAGAACGGCTAAATTCCTTGTTCATTATGTCAATTGGTTCCAGGGACAAATTGATTCACTCCTCCATTAATTTATCAGCTTTAATTTTAGCCTGACTGATGGCTTCGATGATTTTACCCTTTACTCCATTTTCTTCCAGATGTTTTAGGGCTTCAACAGTTGTTCCCCCGGGCGAGGAAACCTCCTGGCGGAGTTGATAAAAATCCTTTTCGCTTGTTGCTGCTAATTCAGCCCCACCCTGTACTGTCTGGCAGGCCGCTTCCAGGGCGCTTTCCTGATCCAACCCCAGATAAACTCCCGCTTCCTGAAGAGCCTCTAAAAAGTAAAAGACGTAAGCCGGGCCTGAGCCGGAAAGGGCAGTTACTGCGTTCAATTTTTTCTCTTCAACAATTTCAACCTTTCCTACTGAAGAAAATATTTTCCGGGCCACCTCAAGGAAATCTTTTTCAACTTCCTTCCCCGGCGCTAAAAAGCTCATGCCCTCTCCGACCTGAACGGGAGAATTGGGCATTACCCTGATCAACTGCTCCCCCCCATCAAGTAACTCCCGCAGTAGTTTTAGCTCGACACCGGCTGCGATTGAAATTAGCTGATGTACTTCTGAGTTAATCCCTTCAAGGACCGTTTTTACATCGTCCGGCTTGACACAGAGAACAATAAAATCAGCTTCCTCGGCCAATTCCCGGGGAGAATTTGTGGATTTAACTTTCCACTTTTGGGCCAATTTATTCTGTTTGTCGTGCAGTTTATCGTAGATAAAAATATTTTCTGGCCGCCAGTTATTTTCGACTATTCCTCCGACCAGCGCAGTTCCCATATTCCCGGTACCAATAAAACCAGCCTTTTCAAAACCCATTTATTTTCGCTCCTTTAATCGCGTTCACCAAATAAAGCTCGTCCCAGCCGTAATATTGTAGCTCCTTCTTTAATCGCCTCTCCGTAATCATTAGTCATTCCCATCGATAGTTCGGGTAGATCAATATCAAATTTTGATTCAAGCTTGTCTCGTAATTTCCGGCAATCAGCAAAAGTTCCCCGGAGAATTTCCTTGTCTTCAGTAAGAGGAGCCATCGTCATCAACCCCTCTACCTCCAGGTATTTACACTTCAGAATTTCCTCCATTAATTCAGGGGCCAATTCAGGCGGAACACCGTGTTTGGACTTTTCCCCGGAAACATTCACCTGCATTAAAATTCTCTGGCGGCCATCAAAGGGGCGCAGTCTTTTAATAAATTCTTGAATCAGAGAACTGCGATCCACACTGTGTATTAATACAAATTCATCGATTATTTTGCGCACTTTATTAGATTGCAGATGACCAATAAAATGCCATTTACAATTCTGTGCCGGTTCGTTTTTTAACAGTTTGCTTTTTTGTTGGTATTCCTTAACCCGGTTTTCGCCGAAATGTCTAAATCCAAAGTCCCAGGCATTCCTGATTTTCTCCAACCAGAATCCCTTGGTTACAGCTATAACTTTGACCTCTTCCGGTGGTCGGCCCGCTTTTACGCACTTGTCAGAAAGAGTATCCAGAAATTCCTGCCAATATTCAGGTCCATGTTCCTTGTCCATTATATTTTCCTTATTTTTTGGTAATCCAATTTAACATCCGCTGGTGCGTTTTATTTTCTCGATAACTGAACAGGGGAACTCCCCTTTCAGTCCCAGTGTAGAGTGGTAAATAGTAAAATTCTGCTATCTTATCTGCAATCGGCTCAACCTGAACTTCTAATAGTTTTAGCAAGTCCAGGTGAATATTCGTCTCGCCCTCCCGGATAACTTTTTTTTTACGTAGTTCCTTTGCCGATAATTGAACTGATTTTTCCGCTGCCGTAGTAACTTCGGTCCCCACGGGATAATTGCTTCCTTTAATTCCGGGGCCGACAATTATTCGGACAGGTTCTGAAAAAAAAGTTTTCAAAGCTTCTGGCAAAATGCCGCCACAAGCTCCCCGCCAGCCGGCATGTAAAAGAGCAAAACTATTCCCCGAGAGGCTTTGAATAAATATAGATAAACAATCCGCGGTTTGAACAATAAGTGTTTGTCCGCCCGCCCGCGCTACTAACCCGTCAGTGTTCAGATAACAGGCAGAGTATTTTTTAACCGTCCTTACTGTTGTTCCATGAACCTGTTCAGGTTCGTGAAAACTTTCCCCGGGGAGAAGTGAACAAAACAACTCGCTCTTGTTGGCATTTTCAAATTCTCCCCCGGCTCCGCCCGTTAAAGCAGTAGTAAGCCCCAGGGAAAAACTATTCCAATGATTGATTTCAACCGTAGTCCATGGACCCCGGTTGCGCAGTTGAAAATCAACGGGATTAGCAGAAATAGATTGTGCCATTACAAGTCAGCTAAAATTTGTTTAACGGAACAGTTAAATTTCAATAATTTGTGAATCCTGGCCTTCGGCTATTCCTTCCTGGATGTACTGATTAACCTGCTGCATAAGCTTTTCAAAGTTAGTTTGGGCTGAAATAAATTGTTGAAAAGTAGGTCGTTTTTCCAGCTTTTTCATCAACTCCTGCAGTTCTTCCTGTTCTTCCCGGGTGATATCTTCCCCCCGTTTGTTTTTAGAGATTAATTCTTCCTGCAGTTTCTGAACTTCTTCAAATTCTTCACTTACCTCCTCTTCTTCCTGAATGTTTTCTTCAGCTCTTTTAAGAGCTTTTGCCTTGTCAGTCTGTCCCAGAGCTCTGCCCAGACTTTTTGCTTTTTCCTCGATCTTTTGTTCATTTACTTCCATTTTTCTCACTCCTTTAGAAGAATAAGTTAACAAATTCGCTTGATTACACTAACAGAATTATTAAGACTTTTCAAACAAACTGATATATTTTGTACCCGATGAATTTCTGTAACCCCCTTTTACTGTTGGCAAATCGGACAGTAATAACTGCTTCTCCCTGCCTGCTCAATTTTTTGAATCTGACTGCTGCAGTCAAGGCAATACTCCCCCTCCCGCCCGTAAACCCGGTGATATTCATGAAAATATCCGTGTTTTCCTTTTGCATCCCGGTAACTGGTAGCCGAACTTTCAGAAGATAGCGAAGAGCCGCGGGCCAGGATGGCTTCACGAAGTAACTTAGGAATTACTTGAAAGAGAAATTTTAGTTCACTTTTTTTGACCCGGGGAACCTTTTTACGGGGGTCAATCTTTGCTCGGTAACAGGCCTCAGAAGCATAAATATTTCCTAAGCCGGCCAGGAAATCTTGATTCAGTAAGAGTGTTTTGATTGCCCCCCGCCGGTTTTTTAGTCCGGCTTTAAAATTTTCCCAGGTGTAGTTTTTCTTGAAGGGGTCCGGCCCTAATTTTTTGATTTTTCCGAACTGCCGGGGATTTTTATCTTCATGCCAGTAAAATTGGGAAAAACGTCGTAGCGAAGTTAAATATAGATTTTCGTCAGTAGATGAATCAAATTGTAGCTTTAGCTTGACTTTATCCGGGCCCGGTGGCGGATTACTATTTAGAAAAACTTTCCCTGACATCCGAGGATGGTAAATAAGCCAGTTATCATTAATCCCGATAAATAGATATTTCCCGTAACGGTCCAGGGCAGTTAAAGTTTTTCCATTAAGCAGTGTTTCCATTTTTTCAGGAATGAGTGGAGGATTAAAAATCCGTTCATCGGCAGCAGTGGTGGATGAAATTGTCTTGCCCTGCAAAGGTAATAAATCTAATCTGATGACTTCAACTTCTGGTAATTCCGGCATGTTTAAGGAAAACTTCTTATTTCTAAACTTGAGAATTTAACTGAATAATCTCCCTGTCCCTGCCAACTGCGGGCATAAATACCTCCATACAATTTGGCCGTAGTAAATTTAATGGCTGAATCAACCACTTTCCGCCACCCCTGGTCAGTTTTATACAAAGGGACTACCTCTTTGTTCTTCCACCGGAGAGCAATATGCGAATAATTTTTATTTATCTCCAGGGCCGTCTTTATTTCGCCACCTTGACGATATACCAGTCGAGTGTTGCTATCCCCTGTTTCAGCCCAGCTTACCCAGTTTTTTTCATCTCTCCAGAGCAATAATCCGGCTTCGCGGCCGGGCCGGGTATTAAAGCTTAAACTTGTCTCCATCACTCCTGACGGCGGTAACTGTTTTTTATAAAGTAATTTCGGCGCCAGGTTACTTCTGTAATATAACCAAGATTTATAACCCACCTGAAGCTTTAATAGAGTCTCTTTGAGCCTCCACCGGTTATCCTCACGCGCCCGGGCAATTACCTGATCACGCCAATTATTACCGGAAGGGTAGGAAAATATATTTTTCCCCTCGCCAAGATTTATTTCCTGCTGTAGATCACGAAGAAAAAAATGAAAAACAGAGTAAGATTCCGGAGTCTCAGTGGCTGGGATTTCAACTGCGATGTATCCTTTGTCCCCGGTTTTCAAAGTCTTTACCCCGGATTTTTCCAGAGTCTTTAAAACTTCTTTATGAGGATGGCCATAAGGGCTTTTGCCCCGGGGGGGGACAGAAATAATCCCCAGCCGGGGTTTGATCTGTCGGAGAAACGCTCGGGTAGTAGAAGAACCACTTCCGTGGTGGGCTACTTTAAATACTTCAACAGGACGCAGCAAGCCCGCTTTAATCAGTTCATCTTCTACTTTTTTCTCAGCATCACCGGTAAAAAGAAGTTCAACCCCGTTGATTGAGACTTCCAGAACGATTGAACTGTTGTTTATATTATCGTAATTCCGTTTTATCGGGTTGAAAATTCTTGCTTTAAGTTCCGGTAGTATATGCCGGGTTTCACCACGCTGAACACGTTTATATTTTGTTTTCTTCTTTTTAAATGTGGTTAAAAGATTTTTGTACATTTCAGTTGGATGAGAAACAGCCGGATCCCAGACCTGCTTAATGTCAAATTCTGAAAGAAACCGTTGAACTCCACCGATGTGGTCGGAATGAGGGTGGGTTAATACCAGCGTCTCAATACTTTTAATTCCCCAGTAATGGAGCAAACGAATTAAAGAACCAACGTTTCTCCGGGGACCAACGTCAATTACTGCTGTATTTTTCCGGGGGCTGAGTAAAATATTAGCATTTCCCTGCCCCACGGGAACAGTCACCAGATACCAGCTATTACTTTTTGGCTGACCTGGTTTTTTATGGCCGAGATAATTAAGTTCCACAGTTTTGCGGGGACCGGTGTCAAAAGAATAACCCGGTTCCTTATTCTCAAAGGAGTTTTTTTGGGATCCTTTTTTCGAGGAAGTTTCAGTAACCTGGGACCTTTTAGCTCTTTCATCTGGCCAGGAATAATAAATTGTAAAAACCAAAAAAACTACAAATAGAGAAAAAATTACTTTTTTCGAAAGATGGTTACGATTCAAAAATCTCATTAACAGGTTTCCTTTATTTCGAAAGTTAAAATATCGAATCAACTGGTTTTCAAGAACTATCTAAGAGTCCCCTCGGAAAACTCTTTCCCCTCGACGGGGGTAAGGTCTGTGACGCGTACGAGCTATCCATATGGGGGTAAAAACTGGTTTTAAAGACCTTCTGGGATTTAAAATTTTAGTTAGAGATCTTTTTAAAGCGGACTCATTTAAGCATTAAAAAGTTAGGTTAACTTACTTTTTTTAGATTCTTTCTAATTATCTCAAATTTTAGCCGATTTTGTATTAATTCATCGCCAACAAGTAAATGACGAAAAACACAAACTTCACTATTTTAATTTTTGATTGATTGTTATACTGTTAATCGACAGGGGGTAAGTTATGGAGAAAAAAGAATTTATTGAGGCGCACGAGAATATTGCGGCTTCTCTGGTCGAGGAGGCCTGGGAGCAAGCCGAAGGAGAAGCGGAAAAGGCTGCAGAGCTACTTCAACCGCAACTACTTGTTTTTCAGGGGAAGTTAATTAGCTCCGGCCAGGAGCCTGAAGGCTTGTTTCAGCTTATTTGGGACTTGAATGAACAGGAAATGACAGATGCGTACGGCGTGATGGCCGGACATATTTCTGTCGGTGACGTTAATCCTGAAATGGAATATCAGCTTTTTAAATCCAAAATCACTGAGCTCCTGGAATCCAGCCAGAAAATGGGCCTTCACACCGAAGAGCTAAATCAACTTATTCAAGCCGAATTAAAAAAACCAGCTCAAGAATTTTTGGAATTGGTTGAGGAATCCAGCCTTGACGAAGCCGTTAATTTCCTGGAGGAAATTTTCCAAGAAAAGTTTGATTGTCGGAAAGAAGAAATAACTATTGTTCCCCGCCTTCTCCGTGCTTTACAGGTTGAAAAAGAAAATGAGGAAGATGATGAAGAACAGGAGATTAATTTTTCCTGTTTGCCCTCTGTTAACCCGGTGAAAGGGGTGTCCCTGGATCGTCTTTCAGTAGGTGATAAAATTTTTGTAGAAATTAATGATACGGCCTCCTCACCCCAGGAGCAAAAAGTACTCAGTGTAATGGAAAAGTTCCGTGATGAGAAAACTGGCCTTCTGCCTGCGGAAATTTATAATTTTGAAGACCAGGCCGGGGGAGAATTGCAAATAGAAATACAATTTGGGAAAAACGTTACCGGAACCTTGACCTGTGGTTCTAACGTTAATTTGCTTTGCCCCGAGGAAACCACAACAAAAAAGAACCCCACCGGGGTTTCGCTTGAACACCTGGACTTTGAAGAACTACTTCTTAAATTCTGGTTTATTCCGATAATTATTGGTTTAATTATACTTATTCTGGTTCTTATTTAATTTTGCCTTCCCGATAACTGAAATCCTATCATTATTACTGATTATTTGTCTTCCCCCGCAGTTAGGAATAATCTGTAACCAGAATCCTGGGAGAACACACATAAAGAAAAACAATCAGTCGCGCTTAATATTTATTTGTGCGCACAAACTCAAGAAAGGTGTTGACCCGGAGGCATCAAAATTGGTAAGATAAAAGCAAAGTCAAAGAAAAAGGAAACAAGCGGGGACACCCGCTCATTTTTTATGTACCCTCCTCTTCCCTGTGATTTCCTTCCCTTAGCTCTATATTCAGGCAATTTATCTGAAACGTCAGATTAGCTGTTTCCCGGAGCCACCAGAACTGGTTGAGAAACTCCCCCTTTTAAGTAACGTTGCCGGCACAATTCTAATAAAAAGCGAGAACCGCCGGAAGTTGAATAAGTACCGGCAATAAGACAGGAAGCGTCAAAGAAGATAAGGGTATCAGAATAGATTTCCATTTAATCGTTTTTCATCGTTTCCCGAAACCTGTCAGCAATTTCTTCTGTCTCCTCATCCATTTTGTCTTGCTCGATAAATCCTTCAATTTCTTCACCGGTATATTCACGCAGGGTAATATCATCCCTGGTCCTCTTTGACCAGAGAAATAAATTCAGACTCTGTTTGGGAATTCGATAAGTTCTTCCCAGTTTTGAAGCCACAAGCTCGCCGCGCCTGATATACCGATAAATTGTTTCCGTGTCCACCTGCAAATGATCAGCCGCCTGTTCAGCCGTCAATATTTCTTTTGTATTTTCCATAATTTTCACCTCACAACAAATATAAACCATTTAAGACTATTTATCAAGATTCTGGGCCACTTTAAGAAAATATTAAAAAATAGCTCCGAAGTTTTATTTTCGTTGACAACCTGGGAGGCTGGCACTGGCGGTGAGGGCTGGTAGCTAAAGTTTAAAGTTTAACTCCGACCCAGGCTCGATTTCTCATACTCTCCACCCATTTATGTTTACACCTCTTGAATTGAGTGGGAATTACTCTATTTATGTAATTAAGTGCCCGATTAAAGGGATTCATCGGTTGATAATTCCCGAGAACACGAGACCTTGATTTAATTTGATTTGCCGGTTTTGAACAATAGTCTGTATTAAGTGCCGAGTCCTTTAGAGAGGGGGAAAAGGGTTAAACCCTATTGCGGGTTGCGGGTTGGGATATTAAATTTTTTAGTCGGTTTTGCTCAGCTTTGGCGATAACGGTAATAAGCGGCGCAGGCACCCTCGGAGGAAACCATTGGCGCTCCCAGGGGATTTTCCGGGGTACATTCCTTCCCGAAAGCCGGACAGTCCGGCGGTTTCTTTGTGCCGGATAGAATTTCTCCGCTGATGCATTTCTCCGCTTCTCTTGTTTCTCCCTCTTTAAACGTAAACTTATCAGCCGCGTCGTAAGCTGAAAACTCCTCTCGTAAATCAAGGCCACTGTTGGGAATTTCTCCGATTCCACGCCACTTACGATCAACAACCTCAAACACTTGTTTAATTATTTTTCGGGCGGGAACCGTTCCCTCGCGCCGGACGGAGCGGCTGTATTGGTTCTCCACTTCATTTTGCTTGTTTTTTAACTGCCGGACACACATGTCAATTCCCTGGAGCAAATCCAGCGGTTCAAAGCCGGTAACCACTATGGGAATTTTATATTTATCAGCCAGCGGTTCGTATTCTTCAAATCCCATAACTGTACAGACGTGGCCGGCCGCCAGAAACCCCTGGACCTGGTTCTCGGGGCTGGATAGGATAGCTTCCATCGCCGGGGGAACCATGACCTGGGAAACAAGCAGGGAAAAATTTTCGATTTCTTCCCGCCGGGCTTTCAAAACAGCCTGGGCATTGGCCGGAGCGGTTGTTTCAAAACCAATCGCAAAAAATACCACTTCCCTGTCGGGATTCTCCCGGGCAATTTCAACCGCATCACTCGGAGAGTAGACAACACGAACGTCACCGCCTCGACTGCGAACGGTAAACAGGTCGGACTCGGAGCCCGGCACCCGGAGCATATCACCAAAAGAACAAAAAATAACTTCTTCCCGGCCGGCCAGCTCCAGTCCCCTGTCAATAATTTCCACCGGAGTTACGCAGACCGGACAACCCGGCCCGTGGATCAGGTTAATTTTGTCGGGAATTAACTCATCAATCCCATACTTGAGTATAGCGTGGGTCTGGCCGCCACAGATCTCCATGATATTCCAGCCGGCGGTTGTGATTTCTTTGATATGCCGGGCCAGTTTTTTCCCCTTCTCCGGGTCCCTGTATTCATCAAGATATTTCATTGCCGGTCAACCTCAGCTCCAGAAGTAATTTTTCTTACAATTATTGTAACAAAGTCTTCCAGCTTTGTTTTTGGGGATCTGTGGTTAATAAGGTGTTTAAACTATTGTTTAGTCGCTATAATTATTATCCACCGTTTGGAAAGACGAATTAGCTTATCGCTGGAACGGAATTTCCTTAATGACCCAATCACCGGAAACCAATACTGTAAAACAAGATCACTGGGACGGTTCACTGTACAGGAACATGTGTTCCTTCTCTCCTCTGATCGGGAGCAACCTGGTAAAATACTTAGCCCCCCAGCCACACGAGCGGATTCTCGACTTTGGCTGTGGGACCGGAAAAATGACCGCTCAGATTGCCAAACACGGCAGCCGCGTGGTGGGACTTGATCCCTCCGGTGAAATGCTCCGGGTGGCCCGGGAAAAACATCCCTCTTTAACCTTTATCCAGGGCGACGCTCTCTCGTATAGCGCTGATAAACCATTTAACGCTATTTTTTCTAATGATGTCCTGCACTGGATCCCCGAACCGCAAGCAGAATTACAAGCTCTCAACAGGATGCTTGTTTCCGGGGGGCGCATGGTTGCCGAGTTCGGGGGCGAAGGAAACATTGCACGGATCCGGACGGAGTTACACGAAATTCTCGCGGAAACCGGCTACAAACCGGAAGAGCTGGATCCCTGGTATTTCCCGGGACGAAAAGAATACGCTAGAATACTGAATGAAAGTGGCTTTCAGGTTCAGTCAATTCGTTTGTTTGAAAAAAACGCCCAGCTCAAGGGCCAGGAAGGTTTACGCCTCTGGCTTGCCATGTTTGCCAGCAAATTGTTTTCACCCCTCTCCGAGCTGGAACGGGAAACAGTAGTCCGCAAGCTGGAAAATCGCCTTTATGCAGACCTGTTTGCAGGAGGAAAATGGAAATTAAACTATAGGCGTCTCCGTTTTCGCGTCCAAAAAGATAGAAAGGAGAAAATTTACTTGGGGAACGGAAATTAACTATAAACTGGAAATTTGATTTAGCTTACTCTTCGGAGTGCTGGCGAATCTGAGCACCGACATCTCCACTAAAATCCAACCAGAGCCCGTTCAACCAGCCCACCAGCCCGCCGTAGATTAAATCGAGGGCCAGCGTTAGCAGTAAAAAAGTCAGCGTCGAGTCCAGTTGAAACGGAACCGCTAGTTCTTGCCCGGCCCGGCTTCCGAAAAATCCCCAGCCGATCAGCGGAGCCCCCAACAGGTTCATAATAAGCCAGAGAAATACCCCGAGACCCAGCCCTTTCCCGAGGCTGGTATTATTCTGAAACAACCAGGCGACCAGCAAAGACCAGCCGATCCCCGTAAAAAAGTAATAAATCAACGGCAGGTAAAAGAGCTCCAACCCGGCCACCGCAAACAACGCGGCCTGCGGATAGAGATTAAACGGGGCCCAGCCGCCGATAATTAAAAGCTTAACCAGGATAAAGGTAACTACCGCAGCAAAAAATCCAATTACTCCAGCCTTTAAATATTCCATTCCGATCACCTTTCGAGATTTCGTTGATCAACGAAAATACGAAACTAAATTCAGGAAAAATACAGTGGTTCATAAGGCTATAAATAATTTTTATGGATGAAATAAGTTTTTTACGAAACTACAATGCTCCTATGAACTTTTATTATTTTACCATGTAATTTTTGTGTAAATGGTATGCGCCGAAACTAATTCCGATAACCGTAAAGCCAGAGATAATAATCGCAAAACCAAAGAGAGCTCCGGAAAAGACAATCCAGGCAAAATGATTGATATAAACGATTAGAAAAAAACTGCTCAAACCAAGCATCGACTTGCTGTTTAACTGCAGTGAGGTGTAAAATAATCCAAACAATAGCAGGGGATAAGCAACTACCCAGATCCAGCTTTGAACGCCGGGGGAGCCGAACAGGTTCAAGTCCCAGACAAAATAATAGGCTCCCGCGAGGGTTGTTAACGTTCCAAAAAAGTAATAGAACCAGGTTAACCGGCAAAGTTGCTTACATTTGGAAAACCAGTAGCCGTAAAGCAGGTAAGCCAGTCCTAAAAATAAAGTTAGATAGGCAGAAATGTTTTCCAGGAGTTCTCTACTTAGCTGATCCACGGGCAGCATGTAATAGACGGCGCTGTAGTAGAACCAGGTTCCGAAGATAGTGGTAAAAAATAACACGACGTTCAGGCGGGAAACATAAAGCACGGCCAGGTAAGTCAAGAAAAGCAGGCCGGAGACACCGGTGCTGACCGTAATTTCTTCTGCTGAGCCCCCGAGCTGGTTCAGTGTTACAAATATACCGGTTGGCAGTAGAGGTCCAGCAATCCAGTGCAAACCCAGTGCCAGCCCCGCATAATTACGAAAATTTTCGCAGACCAGGGCGGCGGCTAGCGACAACAGGGCCAAACCCAGGGTTAAAAATATCCGCGCCGTGGCTCCCAGTCCCTCCCAGGCGAAATGAATCAAAACTCCCAGTCCGCAAACAACCAGCAGGCCTCCGATGTAGTAGAGTAAATCGAAGAAAGAAAGGGAAGCAAAGAAACCCGGCTCCTGCTCTTCTCCAGTTTCACTGGCGGCGCTCTCGTAAGCCTTGAGCAGTTCCGCCCTGCTCAAGGAGGAATCCCGGGCGAGCTCTCGAACTCCGTCCAGCAGTTCAGTTTTGTCCATTCGTTTTCACCCAACCTAAGAAAAGAAAGTCTTCCGCAACCTCCGGTTCAATGTTCAATTTAATAGCAGAGTTGTGCCCCTGGAGCACCTTGCGGTCGTAATCTTTGTCCGTGTGAGCAAAGAACAGGTGCGAATCCACTTCCCGGCCGGCTTTTACCTGCCAGCCGTCGGGCGATTCACTTGAAGTTATCAACTGCCGGTCGAACTTGGCACAATTAACTTTCTCGGCTTCGTTACGTCTGACATCATAACGGAGGATTCGTACTCCGGAATCACACATTTGCTGAATCTTTTCGGGGAGCTTTTCATCACGCGACAATTCATAAGAATAATCACAGTAGGGATTGACCTCATCGTGATCGGCAAAGTAAAAATCATACCCTGGTTCCGGAGCAAAATACCGCGGAAGGTAGACGACGCTTATTAAAATTACAACGATGACCACCGGAATAACTCCGGCGAGTATCAGGCTTAATTTTTTACGATTCATGTGTCTTCTCCCACAGTTCCCTTTACAAATCAGAAGCACTTTCTGGTAACCGGATTTTTTGAGTCGTCTTGAGCCTGGATGGCTCTTAAACGACTCAAAACCTCGGAGAACGCCACGATGGCGTTCGAGAATGAGGTTAGTAGAGAGAGCTTCTGATAAGGAATAATCTGTAACCAGAACCCTGGGAGAGTACAATTCATGTAATTCCCCCCAGGTGGATAATTGTAGAATTTCTACTGCTTGACGAGGTCGATTATTACAATTTATTCAACGTAGTTCATTGATTTGAGACTTTATTATCCTTTTTCTCAAGGGCCCGCAACAAGTAAGTACCACCGCCGGCTAAAATAGCTCCAATTAAAAGCTTGATTAACGGAGTCATATAAGAGATTTTACTACCAGCTTGTTTCAATAATTGTTTTACTAACTGGCCGGCCATACCACTGGGTATCTGAGATAATATGTATAGATTGCCTGCGGCCCAGATAATAATAATTATCCCTGAAAAGATAAAAATAATACCCCATATTTTCTTATTCAAGCTCTCATACGCTTCTTCTTTCATAACTTCTTCGGAGAACGAGAATATATTTTCAACGGATATAAGCATGTAAGTTCCAACTGCAATAACTGCTCCCCCGATTAAAAAAACAATAATCGGAGCTGTGTAAGAAAAATTTTGGCTCTTTAGCTGAAACACCATATAAATCCCATAAAAACTTCCGAGCCCCCAAAGAACAATAAATATTCCCAAACCAATAAGGATAGTTCCTAAAAGTCTTTTAACCCACATAAAAAAATACCTTCCTCAATATATTACTCTTTGTTCTTAATATATTTTTCTAATATTGACGTAGTTTTAGTATTTGCCCGGCTGTGGGCTATTTCTAGTGGAGTCCTTTTTTGGTAAGTTTTGGCATCTAACTTCGCCGGTTTTACGTCAGCTCCCGGTGCTACTAACTTTTCTACAATTTTCTGATGGCCAAAATATGCCGCACAGTGCAGAGGCGTCCAGCCATTTTTCGTTTTTGCGTTTACCTCTGCCCCGTATCTTAGCAATTGCGGAACTATTTTCTCATGACCAGAGATAGCTGTCATGTGAAGCGGGGTATAGCCCCCATCACTCTTTACATTCACATCTGCATTGTGTTCTAATAGGAGATCGATCATCTCGATATGATTCTCTTTAACTGCAGAGCTAAGTGGAGTCCAACCGTATTCATCCCGGGCATTTACGTTTGCACCCTGTTTTATTAGAAATTCAGCTACAGCTAAACTATTTTTCTCAGCAGCGATGAAAAGCGGGGTAAGTCCTTGCAGAAGTCCATGCCGGGGGCGCTTGTTTACGTGATAGTTATCTTGTTTTAATAAATTTCGGACTTTGGAGAACTCGCCTTGGGCCACTGCTGCATGAAGAGGGGCTAACGCAACTAAATCTAACCTACCCTTTTCAGAAGCTATATTAGTTAAAAAGGCCGCGGCCGTCAATAAAATTCATCCCAAGCAGGTCCTCCTTGGGCGGAAGTTCTTCAGCGCAAGTTCTCTGGCCGGGTTCCGGGACTATTTAAACTACAGGAATTCCAAGATACGTGAAAAATATATCCAGCGGGTTCTCAATTGCTGCGGTGGGGCAGATTCTTCGAGAATTGCTCAGCCGAGACAGTCGCGTTGTTCGGTGGACCGTGCGGAGGAGATCAGTCCCGGCCGGATACAATATTCAGGCACAGAACAGGTCCATTCAAGTCCTTTAAGCCTGTCAACCTGGTATGAACAGGTAAGCGTCATTTTGGGGAGGGTATTTTCGGGGCAAAATCTGTTATAAAATTTAAACCCGGGTAAAATTCGTCTGGAAAGCGGGACTATGCCCTGGTGTCGACGTTCATCCCTGAACTTTTTATTAACTTCAGGACGAGTTTCTGCATTTCGAGGGCTGATTCAAGGGAAGAAGTTCCAGCCTCAAGTTTTACATTCTCGGCAGAAGTAGCAGCAGTAGAAGTTTGAGTTGATGTGCTGACGGACTGAATTTCCATCTTGTTCCCTCCCTGAGTGCAACTAATCTCATCCCTGACTCCACCTAAAAGTATACTACATCTAAAGTTTAAATCAAATTCTCATCCCGTGCTATAAACAGAGCCGTCATTGCGGCATCATCCGCTGGTTGTTAACGGGCCGTCTTTATAGCCTGATTAACCAGCACTGACTGCTGATTTAAAAATTCACTTTGTTCCGGGGCACGTTCTGTTTCTTCTAACCCGGTTGCAAAAAATAAATTCCCTTATAGCCCCAGATAAATACCAAACCCCAAGTAGGAAATCCGGTCCTCGTAGAACTGCCCATAAGGCGAATACCCATCGTAGCCCTCAAGGACCAGCCGCACATGGCGTTGCCGGAAACGGGGATGCCGCAGTTCAAACCCCAGCTTCATGCTAATGTCGCCACGCCAGTCGTGTTCCTCCCAGGACTTAACATCGACACCGCCCAGCAACCAGGCCACATCCCCAATTGTCTCGTAGCCAAGGTATTCGACGCCCCAGTGCAGTCCCCGGCGGTCGAGGTTTTTCGGTTCCCGGTTGTAGAGGTATTCCCCGCCACCGTAAAAGCGCCAGTCCTTGAACCGAAAAGAAGCCAACGCCTCTATCGATTCAAAACTGAGGTTAATTCTTTCTGTCTCGGCCCGCAACAAATATTCATCTCCGAGATGGGAACTCTGGTGGTAGAGCCGCAAACGTGTCGAAAAATTCCCCCGGCGATAACTGAGCGGAAACCCCACGGTGTAGTCGGCATTGATCAAATCCAGGGATGGCGTATCTAAATTGAACTGGGCAAATAATCCCCCCAGCATATTCAATTGCCAGCTCCCCTTATCTCTATTCCACCGATAAAGCCCAAATTTTTCCCCGTAACCCGCCGCTCCCATAACAAATCGATCTACTTCAGAATTGTAATTCAGGAAACTCATATAAAACCGGGGCTGCTTCGGATCAGCAATCAGCGGCCGGAACAGATGCCCATAGGGCAGAACATTGAACTCTTCTGTGTCCGCCCCGAACACAGGCTGAGCTGCAGCCGGTGCAGCAAGAACTCCAACTAATACCAGTCCAATTAACAATAAACATACTCCGCGAATAGCTATTTGCCTCCTGATATTATCCTCTCCCTCGGCAAAAGTGAAACCCCTGAACGTGTGACCAAATGTTTAAAAGGTCAGAGGTTTGGAAAAAATATTTTAATTGAAAATTTCATATTTTAAAAGACCCCAAACCTTAACCCCAGTTCAATGATATTTTTTAGAGGATCGCTTTTTATCGCAGGCCTGTTTAATTTCATAATCTTCCGACGGAACAGCTTCACCAGTTGCACAGGTGAAACATGTTCTACCCCGGAGGGCCGAACCAATCACCCAGATCGGGGCCCCACAATTGGCACAGCCTTTCCCCTCTTTAAAATCCTCAAGTAACGATTCTAATCGAGCTCGTTTCAGGGGGGGATTAGCATTCTTTTCATTGTGTTTATCCAGATAATCGTCGATTGATATAGGTGTAAAGCCCACAATTTCACCTCCTCCCGGACGAAACGTGGGAACCAACGGGTGACAGGTCAAACAGCGACTCGAGATCCTTCTCGTCCAGACTGCGAAATAGCCCTGCCTCTGGTTCCAGCAAATTCTTTTCAACTTTTTTCTTGCGCTGTTTTAAGCTCATAATTTTGTCCTCAACCGTGTTCGGACAGAGGAACCGGTAGACGAAAACGTGCTTGTCCTGACCGATCCGGTGGGTGCGATCGGCCGCCTGTTGTTCAACCGCCGGATTCCACCAGGGATCCATTAAAAATACCAGGTCGGCACCGGTTAAATTTAAACCCTCGCCGCCGGCCTTGAGACTGACAAAAAACAGGGGGATGTCCTCGTTGTCCTGGAAACGGTCGACCCGTTCCAGGCGATTCCTTGTCTGCCCGTCCAGGTATTCGTATTCCCAACCCTGTTCCTCCGCAATGGGGATAAGTTTTCCCAGAAATTGAACAAATTGTGAAAACACCAGCACGCGATGGTCATTTCGGATGGCTTCCGCCGCCTTTTCCTCAAACATTTCACACTTGGCCGAAACAGTTTCATCCCGTTCGGCCAACTCAGGATGACAGCAGATTTGCCGCAGGCGGGTAAGTCCTTTAAACACTAAAAACCGGCTGTCCTCAACCCCTTTTTCTTCGAGAGATTCGGAGAGCATCCGCTGATATTGGTTCAAAGTCTCTTCGTAAGCCCGGCGCTGGGCTTCGGCCATCTCACAGTCCACCTTCATTTCGCTAAGCGGGGGCAGCTCCTCGGCCACTTCCAGCTTGGTTCGACGGTGTACGAAGGGCTGGATGAACTTCTGCAGGGTACGATTGGCTTCCTGGTCCCCACTCGCTTCAATAGGCCGGGCCAGGGCCCGTTTGAATCCTTTCCGGGTCCCCAGAAAACCCGGATTTAAAAATTGAAACTGAGACCAGAGATCCATAGTTGTATTCTGGACGGGAGTGCCCGTAAGACAAATTCGGTGGTCGGCTTCGAGGCTCCGTGCTGCTTTAGCCCGCTTGGTGTGTGGATTCCGGATCCGGTGTGATTCATCCAGTACCACTATGTCAAAGTTCCGTTTTGAGACAGTCTCAATGTCCCGGAGCAAGGTCCCATAAGTAGTCAGCACCAGGTCCGGGTTGGGCCAGTCTTCGAGCTGATCGGAGCGGTCCGTGCCGTGGTGGCGATAGACCTCCAGGTCAGGCACAAATCGGGCCGCTTCTCGTTCCCAGTTTCGAAGCACGGACCGGGGACAAACAACGAGAGTGTGTGGATACTCCCCGGCTTCATTAAATCGGTGCTGGAACAGGGCCAGGACCTGGATGGTTTTGCCCAGGCCCATGTCGTCGGCCAGTAAAGCGCCCAGTCCGGTTTCGTTCAAATAAGAGAGCCAGGCAAGTCCTTCCTCCTGGTAGGGCCTTAAAGTGCCTTCAAATCCCACCGGTGTTTCTACCGGTTCCAGCTCCGGTGTGGCTTCAAGGCGCTCAAGTGTCTCCCGGTAGGCATCATCGACCCGAGTCTCGTCAATTTCCTCAGTGAACTGATCAATCCAGCTCGCGGATGCCCTGGGTACTTCCAGCACGTCACCCCGAGGTTTGCTCCACTCAAACAGCTCCCCCCATCGATTCAGCCACTTCCGGGGGATAGCCCCCCGTTTGCCATCCCCCAGTGGAACAAACCGGTCGCCTTCCATGACTGCCGAGCGAATTTCGGAAAGCGGAACCGACTCGTCCTCAAACTCAATTTCCCCGTCCAGGTCAAACCAGTTGATGTTCCCCCGGACCACGACCTCGGACTTTGTCATTTGTTGCGGCCGCTTGAACTGGGTTAAAGACTCCTCACCGTAAACTTGGAAATTATCTTTAGTCAACTGAGGTAGCTCTTCCGCAAGCCATTCCAGTGGTTCGCCGCTGACCCGGTAGTAATCTTTGTAACGTGAAGACGGTTCCACGCCGGACTCCTCGAATTGTTTCTGCAATTCCGTTTCGGCTTCCGGGTCTCGCTTTACGGCTGCAAATTTTTTCCGGGCTTCGTCGTAAACTAAAAGCTCCCCGGCTCTACCCGGTTCTACCGGAGTGGAATTGTATTGCACCCGAAACCGGAGGAGAAGCTGTTGGTGTTTTTCTTCCAATTCAAGCCGCCCCTCCGGGGGAACCTGTTTTCCCTGGCGGATGCCCTTCTCCACGTAAAGAGACGTCTCTGATTTGTGAAACAGGGGCAGAATAGAACGAGCAAACGAAGCCGCTTCTTTCTCCGGAACCGTAAATGAATCTCCGTTCGTATAATCGAGTAACTTCCGTGATACCGGCCCGGCCTCAACGGGAAACATTTTCTTGTCCTCTGTCAAAAACCAGGGGGGTTCCCGGAGTATAATTCTGCCGGGAGAGTTTTCTTTGGTATCTACAGCCGGTGTATTAATAAACGGGGTAAATTCATAGCCCGAGTCCGGAGCTGTGCCAAACATAAACTGCAATTCTGCCGGCTCCTCGCAAACGGCAATCGGAGTGGGATCAGCCTGCTTTTTACGGTAATAAACATCCCGATCAGTTAACATCCTCAATACATCGCCGAGAGCCCGGTTTCCCTGTTCAACAGAGGCTCTGTTTCCACGGCCAGTGATAGTTTCCAATCGAGCCAGGATCAATCGGTCCTCCGGACACAGAGAAAGATCTGTTGACTCCACACTGTTAAGAGAAATTTCATTGAGCTTCCCATCGGACTTTCGGACGGGCGCTATGTTTATTCTTTGCTGATGTTCAATCAACACATATGAAAACGGGGACTGGGCCCTGGATGAGCCGGGTTCTTGCCCCAGACTCCGGGCCAGTGACTCCCAGTTGGTGGATACTTCCCCCGAGGTGAGTTGTTCTTCCCGGATCCGGCAGGCCAACTCAAGCGTAGTAGCGATTACGTGTTTGCAGGCTCCGCCCCACCGGCGCCACTGTTCGTTTACCGGACAACTGCAGTCGTAATCTTGTGCTGGAACATCCAGATAAATTTGGTAGTAGTCCGAACCTTCGACCCGGGCTTTGAAGATGTCGGCTTCCTGAAAACTCGAAACTTCGGTCGGTTCGCACTCAAGAACCCGTCCCTGTTCAAAGTATCTTTTTCCACGTTCAAACCAGCGATTGCTCGCCACGCGTCGAAGAAAATTATCGACGGATTTGGGCAGTGGCGACTCTTCTTCATAAGAGATATTCGTGCCCCAGGACAAACCTAAGTCGTGCAATAAACGTTCCATATCCTCGAGCCGCTTTTCACCGACTCCAGCCATTTCCAGGATATGGTCCGGATTCCGGCGAACTAATTCTTCCACGCGGTCAATCCCAGCTTTAAACAAGATTCTGGCAGTCCGGGTGGATAAACGCATAAATAAAGGTTCTGACAGGATATCCCGCTTATCATAGTAGTGTTTCATTAAATATATCCACCAACATTAGGCAATATTACTAATTTTTTACCTCAGCAGCTCATTTTACTAATCTCACTCTTTTATCATGCGACCAATAAGCTAATACTGGTAGTGCGCCTTACGCACACAGACTCGAAAAAACATATCGTACTTTCTTTGCACCTCAAAAAAATCGTATCTCTCATTTTTACCGATTATTTAAGGATAGATACGAATCGTTGTTCCGGAACAGTGGACACAAACCCTTCATGGTGTAAATCAAACCCTAATCTTCTATTCATATATACCATATATACCTTCACAAGAAAAGGACGGGTCCCCACATACATCCGCGTCAATATACTCTGTTCCCCCAATTTAGCCCACATTATGCACGAAATTTTAGAATTTCGTGTAAATGTGTATCTACGATACAGTACTCAAGACTGTATGAGCAAAAAATTTTGAAAACTTAATATTTAGCCTGAACTCTTATGAATAGTTCAGGCTAAATAGTTTTGTCTGTTGTTGATTCGTTGTATTCGTCCTGGAGTTTTTCGTAAAATTCCCGGTAGTTGGGGATAAAGCGGGCTTTTAGTTCGACTCCACTGCCCCCGGTAGTGCTGACCAGGAGGGTGCCGGTTCCTAAAATTTTATCGAAGAGATTGCGGTTAATTTCGAGGTTGTCGACGTTCTGGTATTTGATTGACCTGGTCCGGGTGAAAATAAACCAGTGACGGCTCTCAATCTGGTTTTCTTTAATTGTGTAAACAATTGTAAATCGATAAATACCCCCGAGCAGGGCCCCGCCAAAAATTGCAACAAGTGCGGGAATCACAAAGCCAATGTACTGTAACGCCTCCCCGGCAAACATTAAGGCAAGCAGTCCATAGCCAGCACCCATTACAATATACGGCAAAGTAAAAGGACGGGCGGTGGCCAGTTCGGCGGTAGTTTGTCGGGCTAACTCCCCACGCCGGCGGGCCAGCTCTTGAGGGGAAATTTCACCGGCAAAAATCTCTTCGACAGCCTGGGCGGTTTCATCGACCTGCGGCAGGTGACGGAAGGTAAATCCTTTTTTACTACTTTTTTGGCCCCGCGAACCTTTTTTATTCCCCCCCTGGCCGGAAAAATCAACCAGCAGCCAGCCCCCTTCTCCAAACGGTTCCCGGGCGTATTCCACGTTCCGAATGTCCTTGTAGACCACGTAATAAGTGCGAGTGGAAAAATAGCCCTCCTCGAAAGCTAAGTAATCATCGTAAAAAATTAGTGCCACACAATTATCGTAGTAGAAGCCAAGATACCAGAGATCACCGGCAGTAACCAGGCCGCCGATAAGCAAGCCGCCACCAATTGTGTACACGGGATTTATCTCGGGCAAGGACGGGACCATAATTAAAGCAAGTAGAAAAAACGCCACTGACGGGACGAAAAGAACAAGCGGATGTTGAAAAACAATTCCGGGCAGGGTCAAATCAGGCAATAACCGCTCCTTCTCCTCTCCGCCGGTACTGCCTTCGTAAGTCCTGATCTGGCGAATCATCTCCCGGTTTTCGTGGGTGTCCCGGAGACTGAAAAATTTAACGTTCTGCTCCGTGCCGATCGAGTGGAAAGTGACTGAATAGGTGTTAAACAGCCGTTCGATGATTCCCTGGCTGGGGACGATTGCCTTGATTTTATCGGTGCTCAGGCTGGTTATTGATTTATTTAAAAAAGTAAAAGTCAGCTCGACCCGGTTGCCCTCGACCGCGAAAGAACTGGCCAGGCCCACCACCAGCCGGTAGAGGAAAAACGGGAAAGGAAACACCGGGGGGGCCAAACTTATCAACAGAACCAGGTAAAAAGGACCGGTAAACTTCAACTGCAGAAAAGTCCCGATTGCGCCACCAATAAGCGCACTGATTGCCAGGGCCACGAGGACGGGAGACAGGTAGCTGAGCAAGAGCGGGGAAGCCGTGAATCGTTGCCCCCCTTCTCCAGCCGGCGGAACCGGTTCGCGGCTTTCCCCGTTTACTTTGATTTGGTCGGAGCGGTCCTGAAGCCGTGTTTTCAGGGAGGCTATTTCGTGTAAGTTCTTTAAACTTAATTCCTCGCCCAGTCCGGGCACGCTCAGGACAAGGTTGCCCAGCCCCAAGAGCCGCTTGTGCAGGGGATAAGAAACATTTACGTCGGAGAGCATAGAAAGCGGAATAATTCGTTGTTCAAACCCTAAAAAATTTGTTTCACTGACTACGTAACGGTCATATAACATATAGGTTGTAAAAATTTTAGCGAGAGCCTTGAAGCCAAGGATAAAAATAAGACAGATGAAGAAAAGGAAAAGCATACCGGCGGCGATTAATAATCCCAGGTAATTTTCCCGGCTGAGGGGAAAAAGGTAAGCAACCAGACCACCAATTACACCAATAAATACCAGGGCAAGGAAAGGCCAGAGAAAATCAAGCCAGATTCCCAGCCGAGACTGGGAATAGGAAGCAATTACTTCGTCCCCGGGCAAAGTTGTCTTTTCGGGGAGTTTTTGAAGTAACAAATCGAGCTTTTCCGCGGGCCTGGAGAGGTGGCGGAGCCGGATTTCCGCTTCCGCCTGACCGGCTGCTTCCAGGGCGATATCGCCGGCGGCAAACAGGTATTTCTGAATAAATCCAGCCTCTCTTTGCACCTGGACGACCTTGCTCCAGAGCAATTCCACGTCGTTGGAAGTAAACGGAGTGCCGGAAATCAGCCGGATTTTATCCGGACCAATGTGGTATTCGGTCTTCCCGTATTCGGACTGCGCCCAGCCGGCCTGCACCGCTACAACCAGGATCAAGAGTGCCAAAACAAATCCGCCGGCAAACAGTGAGAGCCAGAAAAATATGAGGGTAAGTGGTAGGCCGACCAGCAGGGGAATAAGTAACGGCCGGAGAACCATAGTCGTATGGTCGGGTTTAATTACTTTAGTTAAGGCCACGCCGGTTCACACTTTGGTTTTAGGAGTTGGAAGCTATTGCGCCCAGTTCCTCGATGTATTTAAAGGTTTCCCTGGCTTCCTCGGGATCCACGATACTGATCGCACAGCCGGCGTGGACAATCACGTAGTCGCCGACTTCCGCTTCCGGCAGATAGCTGAGGTTGACTTCTTTTTTGACACCGGAAAAATCAACCAGCGCCATTCGTTCAAACTCGTCTTCCTTAATTATTTCTTCGACTTCTCCGGGAATTCCAAGACAGATAACAAATCCCTCCAGCAAAAATTTTCAGCTATATAAACAGAATAACAACAGATTTTTCGAAAATCCAGTTTTTGAATACTTATGAATTCCGAATCGTGGGCTGTTTACTCCCCTGTCCGAAATGACTTTTTGGGATTTTGGAAAAAGTTTAACTACACCAGGTTGCGGTGCAAGCGGGCGGCGGCAACCGTCGCTTGACCGGCAGAAATCCCTCCGTCATTGGCGGGAACCCTCTTGTGGATATAAGGCGTAACCGGTTGTTCCGCCAGGAGGGCCAGCACTTTTTTAGTTAAATAATAGTTCTGGAAACAACCGCCGGTGAGCACCACTTTCCGGCACTCCTGTCTGCACACCATATCTACGATAATACTTGCCAGGGTATTGTGGAATTGAGCGGCAATTTCTTGCGCCCCCCTGTTCTCGCGGTGGGCCGCAATAATTTCGCGAAACAGCGGTCCCCAATCAACGCTGAACAGTTGATCATCATTATTTTCCACCCGGTTTATTTTATAGGAAAATTTTGCTTCGGTTTCTGCTTCTTGTGCCAGTTTTTCCAGTTGCACGGGAGCCTGGCCGAGATACTCATTGTGGGTGGAGAGACCAACGAGGGCTGTGGCGGCGTCAAATAAACGGCCGACACTCGAAGTTAGCGGGGTATTCACTTCATTTTCCAGGGCCTGGCCAAGGACTTGAAGTTCCTCCTCCGAAAAGGCCCGGGTGATAGGAGCGGGCAGATCCTCCTGTAGATCAAGCTCGTAAAGCAGGCCCAGGGCACTGCGCCGGGGTTCGCGAACGGCCTGCTCCCCGCCGGGCAGGGGAAATTGACGAAACCGGCCCAGCCGGCTGTATTCGACCCGGTCAGCCCGGAGAAATTCGCCGCCCCAGACCGTCTCGTCCGGGCCAAAACCACTGCCGTCCCAGGCCACCCCGAAGACCGATCCGGAAAGGTCATGCTCGAGCATAGCGGAGGCCACGTGGGCGTGGTGGTGCTGGACCCGGATAACTGGTTCGGACCTCTGTTCCGCGTATTTTGTTGAATAATAGTCCGGGTGCAGGTCGGCAACGAGGTATTCCGGAGAAAATTCGTAAATTTCTTCCAGCGATTCTATGGTTTGCTGGTAATTATTTATGGCCGGTGATGTTTCGAGGTCCCCCAGGTGCTGGGAAATAACCAGCTCGCCGCTGACCGTCAGCCCGACGGTATTCTTTAGCTGGCCGCCCAGCGCCAGAATTTTAGTTTCTTCCCGGGGGAAATTAAGGGGGGCGGGAGCGTAACCGCGGGCCCGGCGAAGCAGTTGTAATTCGTCGTTTATCACCCGGCCGACCGAGTCGTCGACCGGCCGTTCAATTGGCCGGTCGTGGAGGAGAAAACCATCAGCAATATCAGCCAGGCGCTCCAGCGCGGCTCCATTTTCAGTACAAATCGGTTCGCCGGAAAGATTGCCGCTGGTCGCCACCAGGGGGTAACCCAGTTCGCCCAGCACGAGATGATGCAGAGGAGTATAAGGCAACATTACACCGAGAGTGTGCGGATCGGGAGCAGTTGCTGCACTGACCGAAGTTTCTTCTTTTTGTTCGAGCAGTAAAATCGGCGATTCGGGTGAATTAAGGATTTCAGCTTCAGTAGAATTAACGTGACAGTCCTGTTTTAACCGGGCAAGCGAGGGATAGATCAGGGCAAAAGACTTGGCCGCCCGCTGTTTTCGTTCCCGCAAGCGATTGACAGCTTCACTGTCCCGGGCGTCAACGAGCAGGTGAAATCCACCCAGCCCCTTGAGCGCCACGATCTTTCCCTGCTGAAGATGAGCCACGGTTTTTTCAAGCGCCGCTTCCCGTTCACAATCGCTTTCCCCGGGCGGAGTTGTCCAGCGAAGCCGGGGACCGCACTGCGGACAGGCGTTGGGCTGGGCATGGAATCGCCGGTCCAGCGGAGTTTCATACTCTGCCTGGCATTTCTCACACATTTCAAATTTAGCCATCGTGGTCCGGGGCCGGTCGTAAGGCAGCGACCTGATAATTGAATAGCGCGGCCCACAATTGGTGCAGTTAATAAAGGGATAGTGATAGCGTCGGTTTTCCGGAGCCGTTAGTTCCGCAAGACAGTCCTCACAGGTTGCCAGGTCGGGCAATAGATGAACCTGTTTCGGTCCCCGGCCGTCACTCTCTTTGATTGTAAATTCCCTGTAGCCGGCGACAGCGAGATACTCATGGTCTATTGACCGAATGCGCGCCGGGGGCGGGGGATCAGTCTCAATCCTCTGTAAAAATTGCTCCAGTTTTGGTCGCGGTCCCTCGACTTCCACTTCCAGCCCGGCGACCGAATTACAGACCCACCCGGTTAACTCCAATTCAGCGGCCAGCCGGTAGACAAATGGCCGAAATCCCACCCCCTGCACTGCCCCGGTTACCCGCAGGGAAAGTCGCTGTTTTTTCACGGTTTCAGACATATCACTCTGGCCTCAACTTTTATAATAAGTTGCAGTTATAGTTACTCCTAAAATAAACGTCTTTTGTCGAAGAACCCATAACTCTCCGGATTCATTCTCGCAGCCATCCAGGCTGCTCTGAGGTATGTATTCCTCATTTCGGACTCTTCCTGAGTCCTGAGGAATACAAAAATCCACCGGAGAGCAATATGTTCTTCTCTTCACCATAGAATCGCTCAATTTAGGAATAAGTTAGCTACTTAAGCTGGCTGAAATTATTGTCGATAATTGAAAAAACTGTACCCCACAAGGACGTGAACACAGTTGATTAATCAGAAACTCTGTTTTGACAGAACAGTCAACGATTACCTGGACAGGGAAGTCAAGGACCTGCCGGCTAAAATAATTCACTTCCCCTACTTTACCAGTGACGGCCACTGGGAGACTTTGCAATCTTCCGGCGCCGACGACTGGATTGCCGGTTTCCTGCCGGGAATTTACTGGTTGGGCAGTCTATCGGGGAACCCCGAGCATGAAAAGACAGCCCACAAGCTCACCCGTCAAATTACCCCCGTTCATACAAATAATTTTAACGTCGGTTTTCGGTTCCAGTATTCGCACCTGGTAAATTTTGAATTGACCGGTGAACCAGTTTCTTATTTAATCACCCTGCGGGCGGCCCGCCGGCTGTTAAACTGTTTTCACCGGCAATCCGGGGTTTTCTGCCATAAACGCCACAAGCGTTCTTACATCACTGCGACGGACATGTATATGAACCTTCCCCTACTCTACTGGGCAAGCCTGCACGATCCACTGGGACTTCCCTACCTGCAGTGCATACGCTCCAGCCTGGAGCAGGCAAAAACACTTTTCTTCCGACCGGACGGTTCCGTTCAGCACCTCGTAAAAATAGATCCAAAGACGGGAGAAGCTATTGCCCCAGCCTCCCCGCAGGGCCTTGAGAACGGCTGTTGGTCCCGGGGGTTGGCCTGGCTTTATCGCGGGTTAATCGAGGCCAGTATATTTTTTGCTGAAAAGAAATATCGCCGCCAGGCAAGGCAACTGCTCGCTTACCACGAAAAAAATTCCCGAGGGCTGATTCCTGGCTTTGATTACCTTGTTTCGCCCCGGGAACGTCCCTACTCGGTTGATACCTCGGCCGCGACCATTATCGCCGGCGGCCTGCTGGTCGACTGGCTGAACAACCAAAACAAAAAAAGCGGCCGACTGGGTAAAAAAATCGTCGAAAAATTATTTACCACCTACAGACGTGCTTCTTCAGAGGCCGGGCTCCTTGCCGGGAGCTGTTACCACATGCCCCGCCAGCAGGGAATTAATTCGGCCACTGTCTGGGGCGATTATTATGGACTTGAAGCCCTTTATATGTCCGAGAAAAAACAGTTCCCACCTTATTTTAGCTGGTTTACCGGCTAACCCGGATAATTCGCGACAGCGTAACTGTCGTGAATTATCCGTCCGAAGGAC
>CAZVWJ010000020.1:0-45596 GCA_964631325.1 uncultured bacterium
AATACATACCTCAGAGCAGCCGGGATGGCTGCGAGAATGAATCCGGAGAGTTATGGGTTCTTCGATGAAAAATCGCTCAATTTAGGGTAAATTAAAATTAGAGAAAGGAGCGGATGCGAGACGATGTCTTCCCTATCAATCTGGATGAACGGTGAATTTGTCCCTGAGGACGAAGCCAGCGTAAGTATCTTTGACCACGGACTTCTTTACGGAGACGGAGTATTCGAAGGTATCCGGGCTTATCACGGAGCTGTCTTTAAATTAGAAGAACATATTGAACGCCTCTACGATTCAGCAAAAGTAATTAAACTGGATATTCCACTGAATCCGCAGGAAATGACTGAAGCAGTCCTGGAAGCCTGCCGGGAGAACGACGTTGAGAACGGTTATATCCGGCTGGTAGTTACCCGGGGCAAGGGTGATCTTGGCCTGGATCCGGAAAACTGTGCCGATCCAACAATATTTATTATTGCGGCTGACATTGAGCTGTATCCCGAAGAAGCTTATGAACGCGGTCTAAAATTAGTTTCCGTTCCGACCCGAAGAAATATTGCTGAGTCTATAAATCCCCGGGTAAAATCGCTTAATTACCTGAATAATATAATGGCCAAAATGGAGGCCAAGCAGGCCGGGATGGAAGAGGGAATAATGTTAAACGACGAGGGCTACGTAGTCGAATGTACCGGCGATAATATTTTTATCGTGGAGCCGGGCAAAATCATTCGCACTCCACCACCTTATATGGGGGCACTGGAAGGGATTACACGTCAGACCCTTATCGACGTAGCTGAAGCAGAGGGTTATGAAATCCGGGAAGAACCTCTGAATCGTTATGATCTTTACGTAGCCGAAGAATGTTTTGTTACCGGCACTGCCGCCGAAGTGTTACCGGTTATTGAAATAGATGACCGCGAGCTTAGCGGCGGCGAGCCCGGACCGCACGCTAAAAAATTAATTAATAAATTTCGAAACAGCGTCCGAGAACACGGGACAACAATTTAATCCCCTGCTGTCCCCGAATTAAATGACATCTTTTTTGAGTCCACTCTAAAAAGGTGTCTAAAGAAAAATCTGACACCTAAATGGTCTTATAAACCAATTTTCACCCCAATCTAAATAACGCGTAAGCGTCACAGGCCTTCCCCCATCAATGGGGAAGAGTTTTTAGAGCGGACTCATTTTTTTAAAACATTAATTATTAGCCCCCCACCGGGAACTTATCTGCACCTGACCACAATAATTAAGCCGGAAGATAAAAGGAATAAACCCGGAACCAGATTTGTTTAAGCATTAGGTATTTATTGATTTTCTACTGTGAGGGACTACCCATGTTATGTGAAAGATGTAATGAAGCCGAGGCTACCATTCACCAGGTGATTATTGAAGAAAACGAGGTTAACCACTATCACCTCTGCGAAAACTGCGCGGAAGAAGTTAAAAAAGAACAGCAAGATAGCGAGTCAACTGATTTGATGAGCAAAGCATTTTCTTCTTTATCTGAAGCCCAGAGGGAAGCAACCGATACCTGTCCTCGCTGTGGGTTGAAGTTTGAAGAATTCAAGCAGCGTGGCCGGGTGGGCTGTGCTGAATGTTACACGGCTTTTAAAAACGAGATCAAACCACTGATCAAACGGATTCATGGTTCCGATCAACACGTGGGGCTCTCCAGTCAATCAGCCCAGCTTGGGAAAGTTTCTACACAAAGAAAAAAACAGATGTTACAAAAAGAGCTGGATCGCTGTGTAAAGGAAGAGAATTACGAAGAAGCAGCTGAATTGCGCGATCGGATCTCAGAACTCAAGGACGGCAATACCGATGTCTCTGCCGATTGATACACAAATGCCCAGCAAATGGCTCCAGGAGGCCGGCCCGGATACTGACGTAGTAATTAGCAGCCGGGTTCGTTTAGCTCGCAACCTGGAAAATTTTCTTTTTACTGATGAGATTTCCAAATCGGATCAAAAAAAATTAAGAAAAAAAGTTTTTTCCGTCCTGGAAAAATACGACAACAATGGTAAATTGTCTCAACTCAAGCCGGATGAACTGTCACCGGTAGAACAGAAAGTACTGGTTGAACGACGGCTCTGTTCCCGGGAACTAACGGAGAATGAATTTGTCGGACTTGCTTTTTCCGCCGGCGAAAAAATAGCAGTGATGATCAACGAAGAGGATCACCTCCGACTGCAGGCTATCGCTCCCGGCAAAAATTTAGAAAATCCTTTCGAACTTGCCAGTAAGCTGGAGCGGTACCTGGATTCCAATCTAAACTTTGCCTTTAGCGAAAACTGGGGATTTCTCACTGCTTGTCCAACCAACCTGGGAACCGGCTGCCGGGCTTCTGTATTGATGCATCTGCCCGGACTGGTTCTCAACCAGAAAATAAATAAAGTTTTAAAAGCTGTTTCCAACCTGGGTCTGGCCGTTCGCGGTTTTTACGGGGAGGGTAGCGAATCCCGGGGGTTTTATTTTCAACTCTCCAACCAGGTAACCCTGGGCCGCAGCGACAATGATTTTAAAGCCAGCCTTCAGCGAGTAGTTGAACAAATAATTACCCAGGAAAGAAAAACCCGTAAACAACTAATGAAATCTACCGGAACAGAACTTAAAGATCGGATTGGACGTTCCTACGGTATACTCAGATACGCCCGCCAGATGGAAACGGGTGAAGCTCTGCAATTGCTTTCGCTATGCCGGCTGGGGGTTGACCAGGGAATTGTTCCGCCGATAGAACTAAACCGGCTGGACGGCCTGCTGCAACTGCTTCAGCCCGCTCATTTACAATACACCATAGGGGAAGAACTATCAGCAGATAAACGCGATTATTACCGGGCTAAAAAAATCGTGGACGAGTTTAAGTCTAAAACTTCATAATTTTTCATGACTCAGAACCTCAAAACGTCATTCCGGGCAAGGGAGTGAAACGACCGCGATCCGGAATCCAAAGACATTTGAAAAATGGATTGCCGGGTCATCCAGCACTCAATTGGGAGCCACCAGGTGAAAAATTGTGACTTTTTCAGCAACCCCCCGATTGAGTGCTGGACGGCAATGAAAAAAGTATTTTAAAGTTCTTTCATGACTTCTAACTGAATGTCTTAACTGTTATCATGATATAAATGTCTGAATGAATTTATTTTTTAAGGGGTGAACTTTAATGTTTGAAAATTTCACGGACAGAGCACGGAAAGCATTGCGAAAATCGAAACGAATTGCCCGGCGAACGGGTTACGGAGAAGTTGAGTCTGAACACCTATTTATGGCGCTTCTTGAATTAGGCAGCGGTATTGCTATTGATATCCTTCAGGAACTGGGGATTAATCCGGATGATTTACTCGAAGAACTAAGCGAACGAATGGAACATGGCGTAGGGACCGCCGGTAAAATGCAACCTGACTACTCCCAAAGATTGAAACGGATCCTTTCCCTGGCAGAAAAAAACGCTCGTGAACTCGGACACAATTACGTCGGCACAGAACATCTGCTCATCGGGCTGGCCGACGAGGGGGAAGGACTTGTTGTAGAGATTTTCGATGAATACGGCGTTTCTTCAGAGGAAGTCAAGAAACTGCTGATGGAAATTCTCGGCGAAGAATACGGTCTGGAATACGGATTTGTGGTCCCTTCCAACCAGGAACAAAAGAAAAAAAGGAAAGGTAAAACTCAAAAAAGTAATTCCGGCACCCCGACTCTTGACGCTTTCTGTCGGGATCTAACTGATATGGCGCGTAATGATGAACTTGACCCGGTCATCGGGCGAGAAAAAGAGATCGAACGAGTGACTCAAATTCTCTCACGCCGAAAGAAGAATAATCCGGTATTAATCGGGGAACCCGGAGTAGGTAAGACAGCAATTGTCGAAGGGCTGGCCAAACAAATTGTAAACGTGGATATACCGCAAGTTCTCTACAATAAACGGGTCCTGGCCCTTGATCTGGCCTCCGTGGTCGCCGGCACTAAATACCGCGGAGAATTCGAGCAACGAATGAAAAAATTGCTTGAAGAGATCCAGGAGAACGATAACATCATCCTGTTTATCGATGAACTTCACTCACTTGTCGGGGCCGGTAGTGCCGAAGGAGCTATCGACGCTGCAAATATACTCAAACCCGCTCTTGCCCGGGGCGAAATCCAGTGTATTGGTGCGACTACCCTGGACGAATACCGTCAACACATTGAACAGGATTCCGCGCTGGAAAGACGTTTTCAGATTATTAACATTGAGGAACCCACTAAAGAGGAAACAATCAATATTCTCAAGGGACTGCAGCATAATTACGAAGAACATCACCACGTCGACTACACCAACGAAGCACTGGAGGCTGCTACCCAGCTCTCGCACCGTTACCTTTCTGATAGCTATCTGCCAGATATTGCTATCGACGTCATTGATGAAGCGGGTAGTCGTTCTAAATTGCGTTCCTCAATGCCGCCAAAGGAAATTCGAGAACTTGAACGTGAGCTGGAGGAAGTTCAAACGGACAAAAGCGAGGCTGTCGCCTCCCAGGAATTCGAAAAAGCTGCGGCTCTGCGGGACAAAGAGCGTGAAATCAAAGAAAAATTAAATAAAATAAAAGCAGAGTGGAAGGAAGAAGACCAGGAGTGCCCGAAAATCGTGGAAGAAGACGTCGCCGAACTGGTCAGTGACATTTCAGGAATTCCTGTTTTCAAGTTAACCGAAAAAGAGCAGGAAAAGCTGCTTCGCATGGAAGAGGACATCCACAAGCGGTTGGTCGACCAAGACCAGGCCGTAGAAGCTCTGTGCCGAGCGATTCGCCGGGCTCGAACCGGCCTGAAGGACCCCAGCCGGCCAATGGGCAGTTTCATGTTTCTCGGACCTACCGGTGTGGGAAAGACAGAATGTGCTCGTTCGCTGGCAGAACTTCTGTTCGGAGACGAACAACACATGATCAGAGTCGACATGAGTGAATTTATGGAGAAACATACGGTATCCCGGCTGGTCGGTGCTCCCCCGGGATACGTCGGCTACGACGAGGGAGGGCAACTAACCGAACAGGTCCGTCGTAACCCGTATTCCGTTATTCTCCTTGACGAGATTGAGAAGGCTCATAACGAAGTTTACAACATCCTCCTGCAAATATTTGAAGACGGAGTACTCAGTGATCACATCGGGCACAACGTGGACTTTCGCAATACAATTATCATCATGACTTCCAACGTCGGAGCCCGGGAGATTACTAACGCGGGGTCGCTTGGTTTTCGTTCGGATGACGAACAGGCACTTGAATACGAAGAAATTAAGGACCGGGCCATGACCGAGCTAAAGAACCAATTTAACCCGGAATTTCTCAATCGGCTCGACGAAACTATTGTCTTCAGTGCTCTGACCCGTGAGAATCTCCAGGGAATCATCGATCTGATGCTTAATGATGTCAAAGAACGGCTGGCCGAACGAGAAATCAAACTGGAGGTTACTGATTCTGCCAAGGATTACCTGATAGAAAAGGGTTATGACCCCGATTACGGTGCCCGACCCCTCCGGCGGACGATTGAACGAAAAATTGAAGATTCACTGGCCGAGGCCATTCTCCACGGCAAATTTTCTGATGGGAGCAAAATCAAGGTCAGCTTCGAGGAAAAGAGCCTGCAATTTGAGGAAATAGGTTCAGAGGAGGCAGAGGAAAATAACGAAGAACAACCGGAACAGGAGGGGGAATCTGAAGAACCGGCGGAAGTGACTTCCGGGTGACCAAACTCAACTACAAGCTATGGTTGGAGAAGGACGGGAAAAAAGTCTTCGGGGACGGTCCCTGGGATATTCTTCGGCGGGTACGTGATTCCGGCTCACTGCGCCAGGCGGCCAATGAGATCAACATGTCCTACAGCCAGGCCTGGAAATTACTGAATAAGCTGGAAAAACGACTTGAATTTGACTTGCTGAATAAGCAGGCCGGGGGAAGTGACGGCGGTGGTTCAAAACTGACCGAAAAAGGACAACTGTTCGTGGACACTTTTGGTAAGTTCAAACGGGAGGCACAAGAAAAGCTCGGAGGGCTTGAAGAATCCTACTTTGATGAGAAATTTTACACGAAATTAGAAATTGATTAACCGGTTCAGCCGTTTATTATAGCTCGTAATACCAACGAACCAAGCAACGACCCAGAGAACTACGAAATAAAATGTCCCTGAACAAACGCAGGCGCGGGTAACTTTTCTCTGGAATTTCCATTCTCTGGATCAGGCACTCGTTGTCGTCGTAATCCTGACTTGAATCCGTATTATTATCCTCAGAATCAACGCTTGTATCGTAACTTAGCTCATAAATTATGAATCGTGACCGCCCCGAAGAATCACTACCGGTCACCGCCAGATCATCATCCCCGTCTCCTTCCAGGTCGATCTGCTTCAAATCTCCGTGACTTAATCCGGGAGTTAGCTCTTCATGAACTTTTAATGTTCCATCCCCCTGGTTAACAAAAGTTATCAACCGGCTATCGCCGGTGTTGTCAATTCCGGAGACCGCCAGATCGGGATAACTATCCTCGTTGATATTGCCCCAGTCCATACTACTTTTCCACAGCCCCCTGTCCGTTCCCAGAGGCTCATAAAATTCATAAGTTTCAAAAGTTTCTCCTACCGTATCAGCCTGTTCATAGATAATTAACCGGGGCGTCCCCTGGTTATCCAGGCCACTCGCCGTAAGATCTGTATCCCCGTCATTATCATAATCGACCCAGTTGACCTGGCCGTATTTAAGTCCTTTAAGTTCATCTCGATAATGAGTGACAAACTCATTGCCGGTATCTCCACCGGTTGTGTCACCACCGGTGGCCTGTTCAAAAATAATTAACCGGGCCTCTGAATCAGAATCTTTGCCCAGAGCTACTAAATCCTGGTCACCGTCCTGGTCATAATCAGACCAGGCTAAATCTCCGTGGGTAAGCCCGGTGTCAGTTTCATATTCCTCAAACAAATCCACCGGGTTGGTACAAGAAACTCCGGTTCCACTGCTGGTTACCGTGTAAACTCGCAGGATTTTTGATCCAGTATCCCCCATCACCGCCAGGTATTGAAGCTCGGTATCACCACCGGTTCCACCGGAATAAGCCAGCGCACTGTGCTTTAATCCACTGTCCCCCTGCAGGGGTGTATCTATTTCAGTAAAAGCTCCTGCTCCGTTATTTTGATAAAGTCCAAACTGGTATTCCCCATCACTGCTTTCACCCGTAACTGTCAGGTCAACATCACTGTCCCCGTCAAAATTATTCCACGCCAGATCCCCAAAAGCCACCCCTTTACCGGCTCCCATGATTTCATTTTTAAGAAACAATTCACCACTGGGATGATTTTTATAAACAAACAGACGGCTGTCACCGCTGTCATCCTGGCCCTGGACAGCCACATCTATATCTCCGTCAAAATCAAAATCAGCCCAGGCCATGGCGCTGTATTTTAAACCGGTATCCGGACCCCGTTTAGTTTCCGGTGACTGCCAGACTGAATAGGAGTCGGCTTGCACACCAATAGGCCAAAAAACAAAGACAACCAGGCTCAGAAAAAGCAATCTCATAGTTTTACTCATTTACAGTCCACCTCAATCTACTTCATCGACATCAGCCCGGTTTCAGCTTAGCGCAACCTTTTATCAAAAAATTTAAGACAACCTCCAGAACTTCAAAACAACTCTGTAACTACATGCTCTCCGAAAAGGGTCTAAAAACTCCTCCCCCTTGACCTTTTTCCCCCTCACCCTGACCCTCTCCCGCCAGGGGAGAGGGGACTTTTCGGAGAGGCTCTAACTACTCACCTACTCTTTTCCTCCTCAACTTAACAGCGCGTACGGGTTACAAGCCCTGTCCATGCGCAGGGCAAGTCCTCTCCCACCAGGGGGAGATTAGTTTTAAGGTTTTAACAACTTCAACATTCCCCTGTATAATACAGGAAATTTATGTGACAATTTTTTGCAAGTGAGAATTACAATTTCCGGGAGGCTACAGGGATGCGAAAATATGTTTTAATTACTCTTTCTGTTACATTACTTCTGGCAGCGGGTGGAGCGGGGGCGCGGGTAAAACTTTCGGCTCTACCCAGCCGGGAAAAAGTAGTAATAAACTTCAGCCGTGACGGACAAACTCTGGTCCGGGAAAACCGGACCCTGCCACTTGAGAGAGGCCGAAATAAAATTGACTTTTCCTGGGCGAACGTGCGTCTGGATCCGTATTCGGTTCGCTTGCTCATTCCCGGTAATGAACAGGGGGTTAATCTTCTCAGCGTCAGCTATCCTCCCGATGAACAGGCGCTTGTCTGGCACGTGGGGAGCAACCGTTCGCGCCAGCTTAAAATATCAATCGTTTACCTTCTCGACGGGTTGAACCGGGATATTTCTTACCGGGGGTTTGTCAGTAAAAACGGTTCGCACCTGGAATTACGGGAAATAACTTCACTGTTTAACACTTCCGGGGAGAATTTCTCAGGTACTCTTCTTTCCCTCGGCGGTGGTAACATTCACCGCCGGGACTGGAAAGATGGCGAGGCAAAACGTTTTTCCGTTTATCGAAAGAAAAAAATCCCTCTTAATAAACACTACATTTTTGATGCACGCAAGCAACCTCATCACCCAGAAAGAGCTGACCGGGCGCCGGGAATTCCTGTTTTTTATACCCTGGCCAACAGCCGGGATTACAGGCTGGGAGACAAAACATTAATGGCCGGTAAAGTCCGCCTCTACCGGCGGCGCAAAAATGGCGGAGAAATCTTTACCGGTGAAGATAAATTATCTTCTTCTCCGCCAGGGGACAGCATCTCGCTCCGGCTCGGCTCCAACCGGGACATAAAAGTAACACAGAACAAAGTGAGCCGGGAACGGAGAAATGTGATTAGAGACGACAGGGGCCGAATCGAGATGTATGATTCCGAAGAAACAGTGGAAGTATTAATTGAAAACCGTAAAAACACCCCAATAAATCTTCATGTACTGGAAGAAATCAAAGGAGACTGGGAAATGATAGAAAATAATTTTCCTTTTCAAAAACTCTCCAACAAACTCATTAAATTTAAAATTACGGTCCCGGCTGAAGAAGAAAAGAAACTGCAATTCCACTATCTTCGCCACCACGTCGGGAGGGAGTTATAATGAAAAAAGTCCTCTCGTGGTTGCTTTTATTAATTCTGCTGGCCCAACCTGCTCTTGCTAAAATCGACCTGGTTTCTCTTCCGGGGAAAGAAAAAACAGAAGTTACTATTTATCGTTCCACCGACCTCACACTGGTCCGTGAATTCCGTAATCTCACCCTGACTGAAGGAGTAAACCACCTTCAGTTTGACTGGAGCAACACCCGGATAGATCCCACTTCTGTCCGGCTAAATATAACCTCCGGGGAGGGAGCTTACCGGGTGCGGGAACTTTCCTATCCCCCCGGCACAACTAACACGTTGGTCTGGGAAGTGATAGCTGAAAATGCCGGTACCGCCCCCGTCGAAATCAGTTATTTTACTCTGGGACTGAACTGGAAAGCCAACTACAACGGATTACTCTCAAAGGACGAAAGTAAGATGTCCCTGGACGGTTATGTCCATATTGAAAACAACAGCGGTGAGACGTTTCAAAATGCCAAAACTCGTCTCCTGATGGGTAAAATCCACATTCTCGACAAGCTGTCCAAGGTCATCCGGACCTGGCGCCGAAAAAAAAGCGATAAAAAACCGCGAAGACCGCAACCGGATTCACGAGCAAAAGTCCAACAGTTATACTCCCGGGCCCGTCGAGTAATGGAAGCGGCGCCGAAAAAAAAGGAGATTACGACGGAAGCTGTTTCCGAATATTACATTCTTTCCATTGAAGGTCGAGAAACTTTGAAGAACAATTGGAAACGCCGGCTTCAATTTCTGGAGCAAAAAAACATCCCCCTGAACAGTCTGTATCGTTACTGGCCCGATCGTTACGGGGAAAAAGTTGTCCGGCTGCTAAATTTTACAAACGACACAACCACCGGGCTGGGGACAAAACCCCTGCCGGCGGGGACTGTCCGCCTGGTTAAAAAAGACAGGGGTTCATTTCTCACCGCCCTGGGAGAGAGTCACTTAAAATACTTGCCTCGTTCTGAAACTGCACACCTTAATCTGGGTAAGGCCCAACGTGTCCGGGTAAACTCCCGGCTGATGGAATTAAAAACAGAAAACTTCAGCCGGGACAATAAGGGGAATTTAGCCGGCTGGGAAGAACTGAAGACTTACCGGGCAAAATGTGAGAATTTTCGGTCACTACCCATCACACTGGAAGTCTATCGGAAATTCCCCCATCAATACTGGCAAATCCAGGAAAGCTCCCACCCTTATACACAGCTTTCCTACCAACAAATAAAATATAAATTAAAAATGAAATCTCAAGCCAAAACCAGAATCAAATACAAAGTTAAATTTTCCCGGGGAAACCGCCGGGATTAAAATTACTTTAATTTATGTTTATGTACCTATAATCAGCAACTTTACCTTTTCAGGAGGTGGATATAATTGGATACAGAAACAAGAAATTACAACAAATCCGAGGAGGTCCGGACTAATCCGAGTCTCGGCAAAGATTTAGCCTATAAATCCGGCTATTTTTTTGAGTATCTCGATGAAAAAGCCGCAGAAATAGGGGAAGAAGAAATTCGGGAAGTTCTGGACCAATTCAAGAATAAGTTCAAACAAATCAAGCAGAGCAACGTGGGAGAGAAAATACTGGTTGCGCTGCGACGCATCCAGCTATTTTATAAAATGCTCACAGCATGGTGGACGGATAATTTTTCGCTTCCCTGGCGCACTGTTGCTTCACTGACGGTTGCTCTGCTTTACTTTATTAATCCGGTGGATTTTATCCCTGACTTTTTTACCGGGATCGGTTTAACTGATGACGCCGCTCTTATTTCCCTTTGCTGGTTTTTACTTGAAGCTGACCTTAAACGATACCTCCGGGCGGCTAATCTTGACCCGCAAAAATACAATTTGCCCGCGGACACAAAATCCACTGATAAATAGCCGGGTCCCCATTTGACATGACCGGCGAGGCGGAACTTTCTCCACGTATTTTACGGGCCGGCGAGAAACATAAAAAGACTAAAAACAGTCCCTTTCTAACTACTTTTATCCGGCTGGAAATTATTCTGGGGGCAATAATTGTCTTTACCGGAGGATTTTCTCTGCGGGTCCAAAAAACCTACGATATAATTGTGATTGGTAGCTGTCTCCTGGTCCTGGGGCTCTTCAGAATGATTTATACAATTCCCCCGAGTTCAAAAAAAAGTTCTCTCCCTGAAGATCGTCTCCTCTTCCGGCTACGCACTTCACTATCTCCGGAATATTTTATCGGGGTTAATTATCCTTTGCCCGGGGACAATACGATAGATGAACTCGTCGTTGGACCAAACGGGATATTTGTAATTAACAAGCTCTGGCTACGGGGGGAAGTGGAGGGGGAAAGAGAGGCCCAAACCTGGCAGCATCAACCATCAGAGGCCGAGCACGCCCACTCAATAGATAACCCATTTTTCAGGGGCCAGAAAAAATGTCAGGAATTGAAAGAACTCCTCTCAACAGTTAATTTTTCAATTGATTCCCGGCCGGTAGAAAATTGTTTGGTTCTGATGTATCACAATATAGACGGTTCAGCCCTGGATCACGATCGAATTTTCCGACTGGGAGAAATGGTTGACTTCCTGGATAATTACAGTCCGCCGGATGACCTCGGTTTGAACTGGGAGCAAGTTAATGAGATTGAAACCGCACTAAAAAAGAAGGTACTTGTTTAGCGTCCCCCCGTAACAGCGAATCATACTCCCTGTGAGTCTCATTCTCACAGTCCTCCAGACTGTTCCGAGGTTTACATTTTCAAAAACAGCTCATCCTGAGCCTTAAAAATGTAAAAAACCGCCAAACAGGGAGCACGATCCGCTGGTTGATGAAGGATTTAAGCAATCCGCTAAACATCTAAAAAAGAAGATGAAATAATTTTCTTCAAGATGAAGATAAACTTAATCACTGAGAAAAGTTGTGGACGTTTTGGCCGACAGCACCGATAAACAAATAAGAGGATTGCTGTTTTTGAATTAATACAATTTATTCTTCACTGTGGAGTTTGATTGGGATGACTAAAAAAGTTAGTTTCTTTGTGTTTGGCTTCGGTCTGTTCTTACTATTCACTGGCTTATTAACCGCTGCACCCAAAAGTCCGTGGCAAGAAATTACCCCCGTTTCTCCTGAACCGGAACAAGCCAACTCCAGGAAAACAGTCAACAGAATTCTCGCCCTTGTCACCGATGAAGTAATTACCCTGGGGGATTACAAAAAGCAATATGGATCAACAGAAGTAGAACAGGAAAAGCTACAGTTACTAATTGAAAAAAAGTTAATCAGGGCCGCTGCCGAGGAATTAAAAATAAACATCAATAATAAAGACCTGCAAAAAATGGCTGAGCAACGAATTTCCCGTTTGAAACAGGCTAAAGGACCGAGCAGTTACTACCGCTACCTGCAAGAACAAAATCTAAGCGAAAGCGAGTTTAAAGAAGAACTAAAAAAACAAGCAAAAAATGACCGATTGATAAATTCTTTGCTCAACTTCGCTTTTCCGGGATTTGCACCCGGTGATACCACCCCGGGAGTCGAAGCGCCCGGACAAATTCGAGGCCGACTGATGTTATTTTCGGATTCAGAAACAGCTCACCGGGCCCTGCGGCAATTGAACCGGGGGGCTGCCTGGTCAACCCTTTATGACAGCTATTCTCTTAACTTCTCTTTTATGGGGCCCAGAGGTAACCTTGGCTGGTTTAGCTGGGGAAAATTTGCAAGTTCAATTGAATATAACCTTTTTAAACTGCCCCTGTATGGAGTTAGCGAACCGTTTAAATTCAGAAAATTCTACGCCATTGTCCATAAAACCGGGTCCCGCGTCCAGGTACCCGGAGGTGAAGTAAGTCAACGTGCCAAACGTACCTGGGCTCAGTATCGATTTCGCCACTACAGGGAAAAACTTATGTCCCTGTTGCGAGAGCGTTACACAGTCATTATACCTCCTTCTGTCAATCAAAGATTAGCTGATAATGGGGACTGATAGTTCCTCACACACCTGGTTGATTACCACCGGTGACCCGGCCGGCAGCAGTCCTGAACTACTCCCCGGGATACTCGCCGAACAGCAACCGGATGAACAGTTTATTTTTGTCGGCCCACCTGCTGTTAAAGAACGCCTGAACCTTTCTATTTCAACCGAAAAAGAGCCCCCCACGGGCAGAAAAAATATCTGGTACCCGACCACTAAGTATCCCGCAAACCAAGTATTATCCGGAAGTCCCAACCAACAGAGCGGACACAGCGCTTTCGAAGCCCTCAAAACTGGACTGGAACTGACTGAAAAATATGAAATCGATGGTCTGCTCACCCTGCCTCTTTCCAAAGCTGCTGTCCGCAGGCAGGCGCAACCAGAGTTTACCGGTCACACGGAATACCTGGAGTCCTTCTGGAATAAAAACGCAGTTATGTCCTTCTTTGGAACTCAATTTGACGTCGCACTCTTGACGCGACATCTCCCGCTAAAAGAAGTCAGCGATCACCTGACTCCGCAACAAATCATCAGCCAGGTTCACTCCCTTGCAAAATTCTATCGTAACCATGGGAAATCAGATCCTACTTTTGGACTACTTGGTTTGAATCCCCACGCCGGTGAATCGGGGATGATTGGAACCGAAGAAAAAGAACTGCTGAAACCGGCTATCAACCAACTTCACGCGGACGGAATTAAGATCAACGGGCCCTTCCCGGCCGACAGTTTTCTCCCGGTGAAAGCTGACTCCGTCGACATGGTGATTAGCTGTTATCATGACCAAGGATTAACCCCTTTTAAATTACTCCACTTTTATACCGGTGTCCACGCTTCCCTGGGCTTACCACTGCTGCGGGTTAGCCCCGATCATGGAATCGCGGCTGATTTAGCCGGGCAAAATAAAATTGATCCGCGCAGTACAGTTAATTGCCTGAACTGGTTAAGAAAATGGGGCCAAAAGGAAACAGTAAATTGACTCCCCGCCTGAGCCAGGTATTACTGGTTGATGAGAGCTGGGTCGACCGGTGCCTGGCGGAAGTAAAACCGGCAAAATTTGGTGTTGAATGGGCCTGTGGACGCGGGGCTTTAACAGAAACCCTACTTAAAAAATTGGACCAGGTTATCGGGTATGAACTGGATCCCAAGTTTTGCCGTGAACTCCGACAAACTTTTCCGGGGGAGGATTTTAAACTTGTCCGCACTGATATTCTTGCCTATCCCCTGCCTGATCGGCGGCCGGCCTATCCGCTGATTGGTAATCTTCCCTACCATTTAACCGGTCCCCTGCTAATGAAAATCCTTCGTAATTCTAAAAAAATCTCCGATTTTCACGGGCTTGTCCAGTGGGAAGTAGCCAAACGACTTACCGCCCGACCGGGGAACTCGGATTTCTCCAGTCTTTCTCTACTTTTCCAACTCCACGGACAAGTAAACCAACCGTATCGAATTCCGGCGGCGGCTTTCAAACCAAAACCGGAAGTTGATTCCGCCTGGATAAATTTTTCTCCGAAAAATCATTTTGATGATTTTGAACAGCTTCGGAGGCTGGCTCGTATTTGTTTTCAATTTCCCCGGAAAACTCTTCTTAATAACCTCGCCCGGGATAAGAAAGAAAAAGCCGAATGGAAACAATTTTTTGAACAGAACGACTGGAACCCTCAACTTCGTCCCCATCGACTGGATCAGGAAAAATTCCTGGAGGTGTTTAAACGATGGAAAAAAGAAAACTCGTAGTTGCCTCGGACAAATACAAAGGTTGCTTATCTTCACCCGAGGTTTGCTCGGCCCTGGCCGGGGGCTTCCAGCAGGTCGCCGGCAACAACTGGAAGGTTATCACCGCCCCGCAAGCCGACGGGGGTGAAGGAACGGTAGATGCCCTGGTTACTTCGTTGGACGGGCAATACAGGACAACCAAAGTGGAAGGGCCACGCGGGGACAAAGTAGAAGCGACCTGGGGATTAGTTAACCAGCCGAATCAGCCTTTAACCGCAATTATTGAAATGGCAGCCGCGTCCGGACTGGCTCTGCTGGAACCGGATCAACAAAATCCTCTGCACACCTCCACTTACGGAACCGGACAGATCATCCGGGAAGCAGCCCGGGAGGGAGCCAAGCAAATTCTCCTGGGAATAGGTGGTTCAGCCACCGTCGACGGCGGGCTCGGCGTCGCCCTGGCTCTTGGCTTTAAAGTCCTGGACAATACCGGTAAGCCGGTAGGCAAAGCGGGCAAAAATTTACAATCAGTTTCAGAAATAGACGATCATAGTGTACAGGAGGAAGTGAAACAGCTCGACTTAAAAATTGCCTGTGACGTGGACAATCCCCTACTCGGGGAAGAAGGAGCAGCCCAAGTTTACGGGCCACAAAAAGGAGCCCCCGCCCAAATGGTCCCCCGGCTTGAAAAAGGACTGAAAAACTGGGCAGGAGTGGTTGAACACTACGCCGGTCGAAAGCTCCGGGAAGCTCCCGGTACAGGAGCAGCCGGCGGACTTGGATTCGGGCTTATGGGACTGCTGGATGCTAAATTAACAGGTGGCGCTGAACTGGTTGCCGATCTAACAGGATTAAACTCTGCTCTCAACAATGCCGATGTCTTAATTACCGGAGAGGGGACCATGGATGCTCAAACCGCTTACGGCAAAACTCCCCAGGTGGTTGCCGAACGGGGTCGCAAACAGGACGTGAAATTAATCATAGGGATTGCCGGTGCACAGGACGAGGGATACCGGGAACTATATCCCACATTTGATCTTTTGCTCGGGCTCCCCCGAAAACCTATAACTCTTGAAGAAAGCCTGAATCAAACCCGCGAAGCCCTGCAAAACTGGGGGGCGGACCTTGGCCGCCTGGTGGAAAAGTTATATTAATCCAAATCCTGTAAGTTTTGTGGAATTTTCCAATTCGGAGGATAATACAGATGCCCCTGATAGACCGCAGCTCAAATCGTAATCTACTCCTGGTAATTATTGCTATCACTGTCGCCGGCGGCATTGCTTTTTTTGCCCGAAAAAGTGGCGGTCAGTTAAAAAAATTACGAGAACAGAAAAAACAACTCCGGCAGAAGAAAAAAGAGCTGGCCAAAACCAATCAAAAATTAACAGTGCGCCGGAAACGGCTCCACCAGGATCCGTATTTAATTAAAAAATTGGCCCAGGAAAAACTGGGCCTGGTCCGCCCCGGGGAAAAAAGAGTCTGGTTTTTGAATCCCGATCCCACAAAAAATTCCTCCAACAAGTCTGACACTCCTTACCCCCTCAGAAGGTATAATTTACCCGATACACCGGTGATGCCCAAAGACGTAGTCGACATGCCGGACACCCTTCTCCTACTTCAGGATTAATTTTCCGCCGTTTATAGTTTACACTAATAGTGAGGCAGAAAAGTTACGTTCTATCTGCCCCGCCAGGGACAACCGCTGTTATCACCTCAAGCATATTGCTCGCAACCCTTGTCACTAAGACGGGAGGTATGATCAAAATGATTCCAGTTAGAATACACGGTGTTGGAATGAGCCCGCGCAACCAGGGATTTGTCGCATTACTCATGGACGACACGTTTAATAAGTGGCTGCCCATCTACATCGGTTCTTTTGAAGCCCAGGCTATTGCCATGGAACTCGATGACGTGGAACCACCGCGCCCAATGACTCACGACTTAATGGCCTCCGTGCTCGGAGACCTGAACGCTGAAATTGAGCGAGTTGTGGTGAATGATCTGCGGGATGGAACTTTTTATGCCAATATTATCTTGCAACCGGAAAATTCGGAGCAAGAAATAGTAATTGACGCCCGGCCCAGTGATTCTATCGCGCTGGCACTACGGCTTGGCACCGACATTTTCGTTAATGAGGAAGTGATGGAAGAAGCCGCTGTTCCCGCCCAGACCGAGGACGAAGAAAGTGAAGACAATAAACGACTTAAATTGCTTCAACACCGGTTGAAACGAGCGGTTGAAGAGGAAGAATTTGAAGAAGCAGCCAATTTGAGGGATGAAATCAAGGAACTACAAAAACAAATTCATGCCCCGGCTGAAGACGAAAAAGATAAGGTGACCGGGGAAGGTTCCCCGGAAGAAGCCGAGGACTGATTCTATAGCATTTACTGCTGGATCTGGTTTGTAATTTCCGTTTTTTTCCCTAAAAGCTCGTGCCGGAACACTCAGAACCCAGAACTCAGAACACGGTTTATTCCGCGGAGGGCTGTCCGAATGGCAAGGGACCGGACTTGAAATCCGGCGAAAGGGCTTTCGCCCCGTCCGGGTTCGAATCCCGGGCCCTCCGCCTTTTTTTAATTGACTTTGTAGAAACCCCTTTTAACTGTCTCTTTCTAACAAAAACTGGGGCTTGAACCCTTCGAAGACGGATTTATCGAAATATATGGCCCCTGGAGGGGCTGGTTATATATTTCGATACCTCGGAGCTTCGCTGGAGGCGAAGCCAGAATGAGTCTCGCAAGGGGTTTAAGACCCAGTTTCATTAAGGGTCTCTACAGAGCCTTAAAATTCAGGAGAATAGAGGTTTTGAACTTGAATTTGATGTTACTCAATTACTTAATTACTCAATTACTTAATCACTCCAACTAACATGTCCCCAACAATTTCCCGGACTTACTCCATCAAGGAAATTTTCGAACAGACTCGTGATTTCGATTACCTGCTCACCACCGACACCCCCCTCGCCGACGCTCTCAATAACCGAATAGATTCACCGCGGCTGGGTAAATTTGCCTACACCCCGCGAGGGCTTGTTTACGAAAACCTGGAGCCGGGCCGCGACCCCCTGGACCGCCGCGAACTTTTTCTCAAGCTTCACCGGGAAACTGATTTCCACTGGCGCGAGGCACACTATTTACTGCAAAATGTCCTTGATTGCTGGCAGGAAAAAGGGCAGCCGGAAAAGATCCTCGACTACAACCAGTTTGCGAACCGGAAGACAAAGCTGGTGGTTGAATTCTTACGCAACACTGACAATATCTTTCGCTGTCAGACCAACTTTGACTGGGAACCCAACGGCCCCGTGGTAGTCGTCGGCCACTATCAGTTCAATCAACTGGACCGGCGGCTCTTGCCCTCCGTCTACGAAACTCTTGATCCGTTGAATGCCGAAGGGAAATTCTCCGTTCCTGAATTCAATATCTTTTCCTCGCTGGAAAATATTGCCCGTGCCGTTGTCGATTCCCTCGATAAATACCGGCCGACCGACGTGGCTGTAGTCGTTGATTCAGACAGCAACTACCAGGCCCTGCTCGAAGCCGCCTTCCAGGCCGAAGAAATCCCCTACACAACCAACCGCCTGCTCAGTGACACAGAATTTTTCCGCACCCTGCTCAGCCTGATCGAGGCCGCTTTTAACTCCGAAAACCTCCGGGTCCGGGAAGTGCGGCCCCTGCTCAAACGGCTGGATTACAACCTGCCGCCGGAATACCGGGAGGAGTTTATCAGCTCTCTTACCGTTGAAACGCTCGAACCGTTTGTCAACTTACTGGAAGAAATTCCTGAGCTCCGCTTTGCTACCGTGCTTTCTAAATTTAAACAGCTAATCGGACTTGAACTGCCTCACCTTGAAAGCCTCGTCGAAGAACTGGAGCTCGCTCCCGGGCGAGTCACTCAAGCTCGCCTGAATTTCCTGGAATTCTATGCGAACACCTTTGAGCCCACCCTGGAGGAACAAAACCAGGCCGGCGTTCTGCTGGTTTCTCCTTCCACTTCCACCTACATTGACCGGCCCGTCGTTTTTTCCCTCGGCCTTGGCGTTAACTGGAGCAGGGAACTGCCGCCGCGCCCCTGGATTAATCGTGAACAACAGCAAAAACAAAATATAAATGATTTTAAAATACTCCTCCAGAACGGTGAGCAACAGTATTTTTTTGTCCGGGACAAGCAAAAAAACGAGCCGGTTACCCCCTGTTACTACTTTAACGTCCTCTTCGAAGAAAAATTCGAAAGCTTCTCCGACCTCCCCTCCCAGCGCCAACAACCCCGCCCTTCCCCCTCCGAGCCCGGTTTTTCACACCAGCCAATGGAGGTCCCTGGAATTGAAATTGACACCCTCAGCCAGTCCGTGCTCAACAAGTTTTTTCGCTGTCCCCGGGCTTATCTTTTTGACCGGCTGTTGCCCACTTTCGACAACCGCTACCTCCAGCGGGGAAAACTGTACCACGAGTTCGCCGAATTTTACCTCAATCATCCCGACCTGGTGAAATCCGAAGGGCTGGGCACCTTCACCCGGCTGATGCTTGAGAACATGCGTCTTTTTGTTTCCCCCGTCGAGGAAGAAAAACTTCTCAGCGAATTTAAAATTGGCCTCCAAAACATCATCGAATACCTCGATCAGCACGGCCTTCCTAACCACCATGAACAACAAATGAAGTCACGGGATGCAGACGACGGGCGAGAGGACAAAAATATTTTCGCTGCTGAATTTGATTGTGAACTGGAAAGTTCCGAGGCAGAAGTCCCCTTCTATGCTCCGGAACTGGGCGTAAAAGGTAAGATCGATCTCGTCCAGTCAGAAACTCACCTGCTTGATTACAAGAGTGGTCGCAAGCAGACCCTCGGTTCGCTGGTCCGCCGCGCCAATCTCCGGCTATTTCGCAACGAAGTCGACTTTCAGGCAATCCTTTACCTCTGTTATTATCGCCGCCAGCATCCCGACGAGCGCCTCCAGTTTACTTTTTTCTACTTCCTCGACAACCTCGCCGACGTTGTTAAAGGGGGCGGGGAACTGGGCGACACTATAGTCACTGTTAATTATTATCCAGTTACCTTTCCCGAACAGGTGCCCAGGAAAGAAACTTTTGAAACCTTGACCGGCGGAGTGAGCGAATCCCACGACCGCCGGAAAACACTGGAAAAACTTGGGTTCCCCGCCTATAACGAATTTTTCCGGAATAATCATTTTCCCCAGTTGCTGGAAAAAGAAGCTCTTCAGGAAACTGAGTTATTCGAACAGTTCGAAGCTTACTGCGTCGACCGCGTCGGTGATCACTCTTACGTCCACAAGGGCACAGCAAAAACCTTCAGCAAACTGATTAATTTCCGCAGAAATAATTTCTTCAGGGAAGATCTTGACGAATTCGAAGAATTTATTCAAACGAACCTGGAGCGAATAAACAACTACTCCCGGGAGCGATTCCCGGTCGAAGGCGGAATTGAAGACTACGACCTGGACGAACTGTCCAACCGTGACCTGCTGGTCACTGGTTCCCATGGGCCCTAATCCCCAGCAACAAAAATTAATTGAATCCAGCCGGGGAATCTACCTGGTCGACGCCGGGGCGGGAACCGGCAAAACCTATGCCCTGGTCCGCCGCTACGCCCATCTGCTGGAAACCGAAAAAGTTGATCCGGCAGATCTGCTCTTTATCACTTTTACCACCAGTGCCGCCGAAGAAATGAAAGAACGAGTCCTCAATCTCTGCGGCGAAACAGTCAGCCCCCTCGCCCTGGAGGAAGCCCCCATTTCAACCTTCCACAGCCTCTGCAACCGTCTGCTCAAGCAGTACGGATTTGAAGCGCCCGCGCACCTGGGTTTTAAGCAGGGAATTACCCCCTCCACCCGGGTACTGGAAAATAACCTGCTGGAGGAAAATAAATTTCGTCGTTTTCTTGACGATTTCCTCGCCGCTCATCCGGAATACGAATCCTTTTTTACCGTATTAAACCGACGGGAAGCACTGCTTGATTTAATCAAATCACTCGCCGCCAAGGGCATTTTCCCGACCCAAAAGAATGGAGAAAAGGACTGGTATCAACACGGCGAAGCATACCTGGACGGTGATCTCTCTCGTTTTCGGGAACTGGTTGAACCGCTGAATTCGCCCGGGCGGGGCAGTCGGGGACCCACCCAGGCGGAATTATTGAAACGGGCCAAGGGAGCCTGGCGTAACAAGTGCTTCCCGCCCTCGGCCCCGGAAAAAAATACACTTGCCGGCGGTGAACACGGAAAAATTGTCAGCCCTGAACTGCTGGAGAAAGCGTTCGGAGAGAACCGAGAAAAATTAAAACAGTTCCTTCACGACCTCTACTTTTCCTACGTCAGTTACTGCCTGCGGGAGGATTACCTTAACTTCGGCTTCCTGATGATGTTTGCCTATGTTCTGCTCTGCGAATCACCACAAATTCGAGCTGCCAACCGGCATCGTTTCGTGATGGTCGATGAGTTCCAGGACACCAGTGAAATCCAGTTTAAACTAACTTTACTCCTCTCGCAAACCAACAACATCTGCGTGGTCGGGGACTGGAAACAGAGCATCTACAGTTTCCAGTACGCTTCAGTTGAAAATATCCAGCAGTTTGAAACCCGCCTCAAACAGTACAAGCAGGAGTTAAACGCCGATGCCAGCCGGGTTGATTACCCGGTGGATAACGTGGATTCTATCCCGCTGGTGCAAAACTACCGCTCCTCACAGGAAATCCTGGATTTTGCCCGCCACGGATTGACCCTGCCCGGTCGGAAAAGCGAGGACCTGGACTCCCAAAAAATTCTCAGCGAACTCGTCGACCTGGAAGCCCAACGCCAGCCCCACTCCACCACAATCCAGGGGCTAGAAAGTGAAGCAGAGACCGAGGCTATCCTCGAAAAAATACAGAGCCTGGTTGAGAACCCGGAGTATAAAATTACTCACGCCGGGGAACCGGAATTAATTGGCTACGAAGATATCGCCGTTCTCACCCGCAACCGAAACTTTGGGCTCCGGCTCCAGGAAAAAGCTCGAGAATATAACCTGCCAGTGGCCTACGAAGGGGGGCTGGAGCTGTTCAAAACTGATCCGGCAATCCTTCTGCTCGCCTGGTTGCGGGTATTAGAGGATAAAAATTCTGAACGTGGTTGGGCGGTCATCCTGGAGGAGGCCGGCTACAACCTGGCGGAACTGAAAGCAATCCTGGGGTCCGAAGAAGAAACCGGCTGTTTTGACCGCTGTCCGGGGCAATTCAAGCAATTCCGCGAAGAACTACTCAGCCTTGATAACGGCTCCTTTCACCGCTGGATTGCCGCCCTTTCCCACCGGATTTTCAGCCGCTATGACTGCCATGACCCGATTGCCGACCGGCTGATCGAGGTGCTCTATTCAACTGCCCTGGAGACCCGCTATAATCTCGGGGAATTAGTTAATTTTATTGAAGCAAATATTGAAGCCGATTCGGTTTACGAGGTCAGCAACAACGAAGAAAATACAGTAACCGTCCAGACTATCCACTCGGCCAAGGGACTGGAATATCCAGTGGTTTTTGTGGCCGACGTCAACAGCAGTCATTTTCCCGGCCGGGGGGGACGCCGGCCGGTAATTGATTACCACGATCCGCTGGGCCTGCGGCAGAAGAAGCACTTTCGCCGCGAGCCCGTGCCCTATGTTTATGATAACTGGCGGGCAACCCTGCTTCACCGCACACTAAGCGGCCGCTACGACGAGGAACGACGGTTAATTTACGTGGCAATGACCAGGGCCCGTGATTACCTCTTTCTTACCGCCAAACCCGACAAAACCAGCCCCTTCTTTGAAAACCTCCGGGAAAAAATGGAGGTTGAACACGTCGAAGCGCCCGAGCCGGAGGAAGTGGCGCGCGAGCATAAGGAGAGCCGCGGACTTGAATACAAACCGGTCTCTCACTCCGGCCGGCTCAAGCTCTCCGTTCACGATATAATGACCGAACCCGGAGAGGCCGAAGCCGGCCGGGGCGCGGAATTCGGCAGAAAATTACACAATTTTGCTGAAAAATACGCCGCAGGTAATTCCCTTGAACCAGATAACGAGGATCAACGTCACGTCTGCAACTGGCTGGAAGATCAGCTTAACTCTGCCGAGCCCTTGATTGAGAAATCCTGCCTGCTCCCTTTCACTTTGCCGGACCTTGAAGTCTTGCTGGCCGGCACGATTGATCTGGTACTCGTCGGTCCGGAAAAAATCCAGGTGATTGATTATAAGACCGACCTTGATCGAACCCGTGAACCCGAATACAAGAAACAGCTCAGCGTTTACTACCACGTGATCGCCGAGCTCTACCCCGAGCGCCAGGTTGTTCCCCAAATTTTCTACACGACAGAACCCACCCCCCAACCGCCGTTTGAACCACTGACTCTCTCCGAACTAAAAGAGTCCGTCACTAACACTCTAAACTTTTAGCCAGTTTTATATGGTTTGAATCCGCAACTCGCAACCCGTAACACGCAACTCACAACACGAAACTGAGTTTTCAGCGGTAATCTTCTTCCACGTCCGACTCCTCATAGCGGACAATTCGACCGTAGGCTTCATACAACTCATCCCAGCTCAGCTCCTCGACTTCCGTCGAACTAAAATCGGAAACTTCCACCAGGGCCGCGCGAATCTCCTCCCGCGGTGGATAAGAAAAATCATCTTCTGACATATTCAATCACTCCTTCCTGTATATATTTGTTCTTTGCAAACTTAGTTTATCCTATATTAAAATCAAACCAAGAAAGATTTTAAATTCTGATCTTCCCACTTCTATTTTGACAGTTCCTCCTGGAAAAGGTATTGTATTAATTGACTGACAACTAAACAGAAAAAAATAGTTTGTGAAAACGAAAAAAACAAAATTATCGCCTTTAATTAGAGCCTCTCCGAAAAGTCCCCTCTCCCCTGGTGGGAGAGGGTCAGGGTGAGGGGGAAAAAGGTCAAGGGCGTGGTTCGGCCTCTACGCCTCTTCACCCCCACCTTAATCCTCCCCCATCGAGGGGGAGGAAATTTTATCCCTTTTCGGTGGCGGTCTAATTAATTCCGTTCGATGAAAATCTCGCCGTAAATTAACCTGATACACTTCCGGTAACAAGGAGAAATTATGATTTTCACAACCATGAACTCATTGTTTAATAAAACAAAAAACAGGCGAGCCGGCTTCAGTTTGGTCGGCATGCTGGTAGTGATCGTGATTGTCGGTATTGTCTTTTGGTATTTTTTCAGTAGCGGGGGCTCCGGTGGAAGTTATAACCCGCCTTCAAAGGACAAGATTCAGAAAGACCTACAGAGAGCTCGCCGGGGAGCCACGAAACAGGAGAAAGCCACCCTGAAGCAAGCGCTCAAAAGATACCGAGTCAACTACGGAAAATACCCCGAAACACTCAATAAACTATCGGAGAAAGGATACGTCCCAAACAGCGCCTTGACCGACGCCAACGGTCATCCCTACGACTATAACCCAGAAACTGGGCGAATAAACTGAACATGACAAAATAATCCCGGCAAAGGACTTTCTAAATTTTTTCTAAAAAGATACCAAAACGATAGTTGAATAAACTCTCTCCAAAAGTATTTATTCAAGCTTGAATTCAACTATCAAATGCAACAACTTTCATTCTATCATTCTTCCCCCTTGATGGGGGAGGTTAGGTGGGGGTGAACACTGTTCGCGTCATCGTTCCCCCTCCCCTTAGTCCCCTCCCACCAGGGGAGGGGAGATATAGTGGCAGTCGTTACTGTTTTATGTTGCACTTAGTTGTTTAATTCACCAAGGATAAGGTTCTTATTTTTCTTCCTCAGGTTCCTTACACGCTCCGGTCCAAGGTATTTAACATTTTCTAATTCCGCCCAATTGTCAAATTTTCCATTTTCTTTTCTATAATCAATTATTTCGGAGGCAAAAGTTGTACCAAGACCGTTTAGCTTTGCAAGTTGGGCCAAATTAGCTTCATTAATATTCAATTCCCGTTTAAGTTTGTTCTCCTCTTCATTTTTCGTTTCATTGTTTTTGTAGTTAGAATTATTTATGTTTGATTGAGAATTAGACTCAGCCCAAACATCCCGCAACGTATCTTTACCCGGTTGAGGCCTAAACACAATTTTCCTCTTCTTTTTAATTTTTTCGTAATCAATTGTATTATTTTGTCTTAATATTTGTAATTGGTAGCGGTAATATAAATTAATGAAAGGCATACCTTCAAAATCTACAACTCCAATTACTGCAACCTTTTTCCCCACAAGATTCTTAAAATTAATGTCTTCAAATTTCATTAAATCCTTCCCGGAAACTTCCGCCAAAAACTGTGCCGGGCCAGTTTGAAAAACCAAAACAACTTTATTTTCATAAGTTTTTACATTAAACACTTTTGCTTTAACAATTATCTCATCACCAATTTTATCTCCAACTTTGGACGAAGCCACCTCCGGTATTTGATCAAATGGTACCAAACTTATCGAAGATGGTCTTGAAAGTTGAATTTGAATACTATCATACCGACCGGATGTATATGTCTTTAACTGACCCTCCAATTTTATTTCTTTACTTGCCACATTCAAAATTTGTGGCGAAAAATTACCCCAGTAATCATCAAAAATAACAGCGTAAAATTTATTGTATCGGCCCATATTCTGGGATGGCGTATTTATGTAAAAAGCACTGCCTGCCTTTGCTAAGTCCGAAACCCCATGTATTACCTTAACCTTTTCTCCAATGTAGTGTTGAAGACCGTCAACACCGTTAAATACGTTAGGCAAAGTAGCGTAATAATAGCCACCTGAAAATAACAAAAGTGCTACAATTATAGCCCCTCCCCATTTAAGCATACGGCGATACATAATATGCAAAGGGATTTTGCCCTCTTCAATGACTCGATTCATCCCCACCTTTTCTTTAATCCCTTTAACACTTTTAGCTCCTATATATTCAAAGTTTACCTCCGAGGTATTCATGGCTCCAAAAGTTGTCTCAGAAAAATAAACTTCACCGGGTTCGGCGGCTGCTTCTATCCGTGCAGCCACATTCACCTCCCGTCCAAAAAAATCTCCTTCTTCGTTAACAGAAACTTCGCCTGTATGAATACCAATTCGTAACTGAACTTCCGGAATTTCATCTGTTTCTACTTTGTGCTCTAATTGATCCTGTATTTTTTTACCACAAAGTACAGCGTTAGTAGGGCTATTGAATGAAATCATAAAACCGTCGCCAAGCGGTTTTACTATTTCCCCTTCGAATTCTGATAAGTGAGTTTCAACATGCTTTCTTACCTGCTCTTTAATTCGCAAATCCTCACCGCGTTCTAATTCCTCTGAACGTTCAGTCGAACCAACTATATCGGCAAACATAATCGTTATAACTTTTGTAGTTACCTCGACGTGATCCTCGGCGTTTTGTACCATTTTAGCCACCTTGTCTAAGATTCTATCGGGGTCCTTTTTCTTTTTTAAAAAAATTAAACTCAGCTTGTTCATTTTGGAAATTATATTAGTAGAAATAACAAGCCTCGTCAAGAAAAGCTATTTTCAGTACTCTATATTACCGCTAAATATTCTCTTTCTCAGGTTCTCTTGACCGGGTTCCACAGAATCAATCTGCTTCCGTAACTATTTTAACCGCAGTATCCCCGAGCTGCGGTACGGATTAAAAAACTGCCGGCTCATTTAATTTATTTGTGCACGCTTTATCCGGTCTTTTCCAGCTTCTTTTGCCCGGTAAAGGGCCCGGTCAGCTTCATCAATAAGAGAAAAATCTTGGTCATAATCAGGCAGTCTGGTGGCAATGCCAATACTGCAGGTTGTGCTATATTCTTCCCCACTTTCCGTTTCAAAAAACACTTCGGAAAATCTTTTTTTTATTCTTCGGGCAAGCCGAAGAGCGGATTTTGCATCAGTCTCCGGTAGAAGGATAGCAAACTCTTCACCGCCGTAGCGAGCGCACAAATCCGTTTCCCGGGTGTTGTTGAGAACTATCTCTCCTAATTTTCTTAAGACAAGATCACCGGCAGGATGACCGTGGTTATCGTTAATTTCTTTAAAGTTATCGAGGTCGAGTAAAAGTAAGCTCAGGGGATGAGAATAACGGTCGGCCCGGTCGATTTCACGGTCCAACTCCCGAAAAAATTTGCGCCTGTTAAAGAGACCGGTCAGATGGTCCACTATCGCATGTTTTTCATTCTGCCTGGTCCATTTCAATAGAGAAAAAAGCAGGCCCGTAGTAAGAATCGTTATGACAAAACCACTGAGCAAAGCGATCCAGGAACCACGGGAATAATTGCGCAGCCAAAAATCCGGACCGGGATAAGTAATTATATGCCATTCTTTATTATAAAGTTGGAGCCGGGAATGAATTAAACCCTTGTCTTTTCGGGACTGTTTCAGATCTGCAATAGTTAATTTACCAGAAGGGGTCTTCGGAGCCCGTCCACGGGAGGCAATCAGACGTTTCTTCTGATCAAACAAAAACAGGTTCAAATCCCGGCGTTTAAATTTCTTCAAGGCCTGGCTGACCAGCCGGGGAATATTTATTAACATTCCAACATATCCCCCTTGAGAATAAATTTCATTTTGCGGCGAAGAAAAAAGCAGCGTTTTTACCGGAACCAGTTGAAGAACAAAAATACCGGATTTATCAGAATGGTTGCGAAGGGGAAAGGGTTTTGTACTGACCGGCCAGCGGGTTTCAGATATCACTGCAAGTGGTTTTCGGAAGAGAGGATGGGCATAAATATTAGTCCCCTTCCATTTCAAAACGGAAGAATCGTCCTGATGTCCGGCAATCGCATAAACCACTGCCGCTGAATTGTTCCGATCAGACGAAGTATTGTAACTTTGAACGTCAGAATCAGGGAGAGTAGGGAGCAATTTAATATCCCCGTGCCGTAACCTGGGGACCCAGAAAATCCCTTCGATTTCCGCCGGCTGACGGAGCAATTGCTTTACGAAACGAGAAAAATCTTTTGGCTGAATTTTATCATGGCTGATGTGATAGACACGAAGAGTTTCAAGAATACCCAGGTCAAGATCCAGTTTTTGTTGAAGAGCGGCTGTCTGGAGGCGAGCCTGGTAATTAAACTCGTCCCGCTGACGATTTTTAAAATCACTTTCAAGCAGGTTGGAGACATATAAAGCAAGAGCGACACCAGCCAACAGAATTACCAGGGGATAAAGATAAAGTTTAAACCTGGTGATTTGTTTCATCTACTTAGATTCCACCGGAAAACCTGAGTACAATAAAACAGAAAAGGAAAAACTCGCCAAAAATAACAAATCAAAGGACGCTGGAACGGAGAGACTTGTCGGGCCTGGGAATAACTTCACGGTTAATCAAAATTCCATCCTTTTTTATTGTCTCACAACCTGCATCTACCGCAGAACTGACAGCTTCAACTGTTCCGGTCAGGGTGAAATATCCCTTGCCGCCCAGGGCATTGGCAAGACGAACGTCAATCAGTTGAACCTCGGATTTCTTGGCCGCTGCGTCCGCCGCAATAACCGTGGAAGAAACTGAAAACAATTCCACGATTCCCAGGGCGTTCAATTCACTGACTGAAGAAGTATCCCGCATTGCCGGAACAAGCTGAGGATGTATATTAGGAATAACCAGTTCCTTAACAAGCTCGTGCCCGGCTACTTCAACTCCCCGACCAATCGACTTTTCCACGTCTCCAACCAGGCCGGTAATCAGGGCAATAAATTTGCCCGGACAGACAGTGTGTGATTCGACCAGGGTGCTGTCTGCTTCCTTTACCATTTCGTCCGTCACCCGGAAACCCCGAGCGATGCTGCTCAATTCAATTAAGCCAATCGCATTTTCCATTCTATTGTGCCTCCGCAGAGATTTCTATTTTGTTGTCCACAATTTCAGTTACAGTGCCGTCTATACTCGCATGCACCTTGCTTCCCAACGCTTCGGGGGGGATATCGGCAATAAGCTGTCCTTTCTTCACCGCGGTCCCCTTCTTAACCACCGGTTCAGAAGGAGCCCCAACGTTCTGATCCAGGGGGATTGAAACCCGGGCGGGTTTAACCTCTTCCAACGGAAAATCGTGCAGGTCGTATTGCTCCAGCTCCAGCCGGATCATTAACCGGCTGGCATTGACTTTTCGGTATTCTTTTTCAATGTGCGGCTCAAGTTCAGTTTCGTTATGAGGATTTTCAATTCCGGCATCCTGCAGTTCCTCCTGGATCTGGAGAATGACATCCCGCGGCGAAAGATCCATTGGACAAGCGTACATATCACACAGACCACATTCACAACAGAGATAAACAGTTGTTAATTCTGCTTTGCTTTGCTCGGGAGAAATAAATAAATTCCGCATAATTTTGTCCGGATGCAAATCATATCCGAGCAGGTTACGGGGACAAACTATTGAACATTCAAAACACTGGTCACACATTGACTGGCCCCGTTTGTATTCCACCTCATTAGTGCGCTGTTTACGGATTGCAGTAGTATTGTCCGGAGGGAGGACAATTAGTGCCCCACAAGTTTTAGTTATTCCGTGATCCCGATCAACAATGTTCCCGGTCATCGGCCCGCCGGCTATTAAAACGTAATCATCAACCAACGGACCGGCTTTATCAACCAGCTCACCCGCGGTAGTTCCTACAGGCACCTCAGCCAGAAACGGATTTTCAAGCTCCCCGGCCACTGTCACCCAGCGGGTAGTAACCGGTTTTTCCCGGTCTTCGGCCAGATACACGTTAATAAGGGTATTAACATTACTGACCACTACCCCGACGTCCAGGGGGATTCCCCCTTCCGGCACAATCCGGTCAGTTACGTCATAGGTCATTTCTATCTCGTCGCCGGCCGGGTAATAGTTATCCATTAAATACAGTTCTACACCGTCTTCATCGTCAAGAACCGCTTCCAATGAATTTACGGCAGCTTCGTATTTTTCTTTCAAAGCTATGATTGCTTTGTCTGCCCCGGTAAATTCGCGGACCAGTTTCAACCCGGCAATAATATCTTCAGGCCGATTATTCATTAAATACCTGTCAGTTGAAAGCAACGGCTCACATTCTGCCCCGTTGGCAATAACCGTATCAACTTCAGCCCCAATTTTAACGTGTGTGGGAAAACCAGCCCCACCGGCACCAATCACGCCGGCCTCTTTAGTCTTTTCTACCATAAAATTTTCAGCACACTCCTAATTTTTTGTATAATTTAAAAGTCGTATTTTATAGCTGAATGCTGAAGGATATAATAGCTTCTCTGGCCTGAAAAAATCAACTGTGTTCCCTTCTATTTAAAATTCTGAGAATTTTTCACGATATTATCCCGGAGCAGCCCTTAACAAGCAAAAAAATACCTGGAGCTGGTGATCTGTGGGAGATTTTGCTTATCTTCACGCACATTCAGAATACAGTCTTGAAGACGGGTGTATGAAAATACCTGAATACCTTGACCGGCTCGAAGAGCTGGCCATCAATGCGGCTGCACTTACTGATACCCATAATCTATTTGGAGCTTTTAAATTTCATCAACAAGCAATTGGGCGAGGAATCAAACCGGTCCTGGGGGCTGATATTTACTTTAGCACGCGGAGGGAACAACGTAAAAAAAGGGCAGCCCATAACCGGCTCCGGGTCTTAATTGAAAATGATCCGGGTTACAGCAATTTAAGCCGGCTACTCAGCAAAAGCTATTCCAGACGTAGTGATCAGGGACTGTTCATCACCCGGCAGGAACTGGCGGAGAAAAAACAGGGTCTCTTTATTCTTGGTCCACCGGCCCGGGGAAACGGAAGTCCACCCCTCTCCCATTCAACTGAAGAATTTGAGTCCTTGATCAAAGAATACAACCAGTTATTCGGTGAGCGGTTCTTTGCCGAAATACCAGTATACGGTCCTCTTACCAACCGGCAGAAACAATACCTGGCGGCCTGTAAAGCGAATAATATAAAAGCCATTATTACCCATCCGGCCTATTTTTCTTGTCCCGCGGACAGAGAGAAACTCCCCCTCCGGCTGGCCATCCAGAAAAACAGGACATTAAAACAAACCCGGCAGCTTCCTGACCACCGAAAAAAACAGTTCGTGACCGGTAAATCTACAATGCAGGACTGGCTTGATAACCACCGGGATCTGCTGGAAAACACAAATGAGCTGGCCCAACGCTGCTACTTTGAATTCAAAACAGATTCTTTTTATCTTCCTGATTATCCCGCAACCGAAGATCAGACCTCGGCTGAATACTTGCGCAAACTCTGTGAAAACGGACTGGACGAACGGGAAATTAAAGCTTCAGAGGAAACCGTGAAGACACGCCTGGCAGAGGAATTAAATATAATTAATTCGCGCGGTTTTGCGGACTATTTTTTAATCGTGGCCGACATCGTCAACCGGGCCCGGAACCAGGGAATAGTAGTGGGGCCGGGCCGGGGTTCAGCGGCCGGGTCGCTGGTTTCTTACCTGTTGGGGATTACGGAAATAGATCCGCTGAAGTATGACTTGATTTTTGAACGCTTCCTGAACAAACAACGGCGGGAGATGCCGGACATCGACCTTGATTTTGCCGACCGGCGCCGGGACGAGGTGATCGACTATATCGTCGAACGCTTCGGCGGTGAATCAGTGGCCCAGATTATCACTTTCGGGCAACTGAAAGCCAGGAATTCTCTCCGGGACGTAGGCAGAATTAGAAATGAGCCACAAGAAAAAATTGAGAACCTGCTGAATCTATTTCCCCGGGATACCTCTGAGCCTCTTACCGTAATTAAAGACAGATATGACGGGATTGACAGAGCTCTGCGGGAGAATAAGGAGCTATCCGAGTGGTATAACCAGGCCCAGCGATTGGAAGGATTGGTTCGTAATCCTTCTATTCACGCAGCCGGCATTTTAATCGGAGAAGGTCAACTGGCCCAACGACTTCCCCTCTACTATCCGGACGAAGAAAAAGCTCTACCGGCTTCCCAGTTCGATATGTATGATCTCAATCAACTCGGCTATTTAAAGCTGGACATTCTCGGCTTAACCACTCTAACTTTAATAGAACTCACCCTGGAGAAAATCCCGCCGGACCGGCGCCCCTCTATCAGCGACCTCCCGGATGCTGACCCGGAGGTGGCCAAGCTCCTGGTAAATAAGTCCCTGGAAGGAATTTTCCAGTTTGAAACTCCGGGCAACCGGGACCTGGTCAGGAGAATGGCTCCTAAAAATCGCCGTGACCTGATGGATTGTATAGCCCTTTATCGACCCGGTCCACTACAGTCGGGAATAGTTGATTCTTATTTGAATCGCCGTCGGGGCAAAGAAGAAGTAACCTATCCTCACCCGGAGCTGGAAAATATTTTGGAGAATACTTACGGCCTGGTAATTTACCAGGAACAGGTAATGGCCATTGCCCGGAAAATTGCCAGTTTTAGCTGGTCCAGGGCGGATCGGCTGCGCAAGGCAATGGGCAAAAAAAATACTGAAATAATGGCCTCCATGCGGGAAGAATTTCTGCAGGGGGCTAAAGAAAATGGTTATGAAGAAAAATGGGCCAAAGAACTGTTTGAAACCCTGGCCAATTTTGCCCAATACGGTTTTAACCGCTCTCACAGTGCCGCTTACGGAAAAATCACCTATCGCACCGCCTATTTAAAAGCACATTTTCCACTCCAGTTTTACGCTGCTCTTTGCACGGTCAAAAGTAATGACCGAGATAGAATCGGTCGGATTGCCCGGGCAATGGAAGAAGACGATATTAAACTTCTACCTCCAAAAATAAATAAATCAACCGCCGAATTCACCGTGGAAGAAGAGGCGGTTCGCTATGGTCTAAAAGCAATAAAACACGTCGGGGGGCGCCTGGCCCGGGCCATAACCTCTTGCCAACAAAACGAGGGATTCTCCGGGCTTAAAAACTTTCTCAGCCGGATTCCTCCGAAACGTCTGCGACCAAAAGCATTTAAATCGCTCGCCGGGGCCGGCTATTTTGACCCTTTTATTGAAGATCGGGGTGGGCTGGTAGAACAGGCCGAGAAACTGCTGAATAAAGGAGCCCGGGATTATCGGGCCCGCGAGTCCGGACAGGAGGACCTGTTTTCCAAACAGGATTCCAACAAAATATTGCTTGCTGAAAGTAATTCACATTCCTGGACATTTCCCCGGCGGACCCGGGCCCAAAAAGAAGCGCTGGGGTACAGTCCCGGTGGCCACCCCCTGCATTCCTTTGAGTGTTTTTTTCCTTTCCTCCATCCCGGAAAAATTCAGTCCTTAATTGAAGCAGAGGATAAATTATCCGACAACATTGCTCCCCCGCAGGTGATCGCTCTTTGCGAAGAAAGCTTTAATCGGGATGAGACAAGCTACCTCCGACTGCTGGGTGAGGAAGAAGAAGCAGTGCTGACAACAACGGTAGATCCGACGGCGATTCCCCATTACCGGGTAGTCCTCTGTGAACTGAAACAAATAAACGGGGAGCGAATAATAACATCTTTAACTCCTTTGACCCAAAATTCTACGCCGGGTTTGAGTATTTACCTGACTCCCCATCAAAAATATGACCAGCTCCGTAAAATCAAGGAACTACTTGCTCGTTTTTCAGGTTCTAATCCGGTCCGAGTAATTCTCCGCCCGGGGGAAAAAAACGTCCGGCTCGATCTTCAACAAAACGTCTCCCCTGAACCCGAGCTTGCCCGGGGTTTAAATAATCTGCTGGGCCCCGGACACACGGCTCTTTTTTTTCGGGAATAACCCCAAAACCTCAAAACGAATCTCCTCTCCCCCGATGGGAGTAGGGCTTGCCCTGCGCATGGACAGGGCTCGTGACGCGTACGCGTTATTAATGAGGGGGAAATGGGGGAAATCCTCTTTTTTAGCCTCATCTGTATCTACCCCCGTCGAGGGGGAAAAGTTGTTTTGAAGTTCTGGAATAACCTCCAGGATTATTGAATTTTCTGACGGAAATAATATAGTAGTATAGTGCTTACCTCACAATTTATGTGTACTTTGTCTCTAACTTATTTCTAAGGAGGTAACTTCAATGATTAACATCCGCAAACAAATTTCCATTTTTCTGGCAAATCGTCCCGGAACACTGGCCGATGTCTGTGATAGCCTCGAATCAAAAGAGGTTAACATCCTGGCGATGACTGTTTCAGACACAGTTGATCATGCTGTAGTAAGGATGATGGTGGACAAACCGGGTCGGGCAATTCATCAACTGGAAGAACAGGGCTTACTCGTTGTGGAAAACGATGTGCTTACCGTCACCCTGGCCAATAAACCGGGGTCGCTGGCCGAACTGTCCGGTAAACTGGCCAAACATGACATCAACATTGAATACGCCTACTGCACCGGAATGCCGGCTCAGAAAAAAGGTTTAATGGTTATTCGAACCGCCAATCCGGAAAAAGCGGTAGAGCTTCTGAAAGATTAATTAACCCGATGATTAAACGTCTGCGAAGTGAATACGGGGATAATTATTCCTATATAATTTACAATTCCGAGGGCAACGAAGCAACTCTTGTCGATCCGGTAGTCCCCAAACAAATTAATCGATTCTTAACCACCAATTCACTTAAGCCGGTTTGTGTGATTAATACGCATGGTCATGGTGATCATACCAGTGGCAACCGGGAATTCAGGTCCGTTCCATCGGTAAAAATTATCTGTCACCCCCGGGCTAAGAATAAAATTGACGGGGTGAGTCGGACTGTAGAAGACGGGGAAGTATTAAACGTTGGCGGACACCAACTTAAGGTCCTCTACACTCCGGGGCACACTCCGGGAAGTATCTGTCTGCTTGCCGAAGAATATCTGCTTACCGGAGATACCCTCTTTTTAGCCGGTTGTGGTAATCCCAAGTTCGGAGGCAATCCCCGTGATTTATTCCATTCCCTGAAAAATAAATTATTGAAGCTCCCTGAGCACCTGACTGTATATCCCGGTCACGATTACTCCCAGAAAAATTTAAAATTCGCCCTGGAATGCGAACCGGATAATAGCAAAATTCAGCAGAAACTTGATTATGTGCGCGGAGTAAAGCTTGAAAGCAAAGAACCAACCTCAACAATTGGAGAAGAAAAAACATACAACCCGTTTTTTCGATTTAACAGTCCAACTTTAATTAAAAATATCAAAGGACTACAGGATGAACCCACGGACTGGGATATTTTCAAAAAGCTCCGGGAGCGCCGCAATAATTGGTAAAACAAGAACACATAACTGGAGGACACCAAAGATGAATCAACTTGAAGCATTGCATCGATCCGAGCAAATCAGTCTGTATGAGCTACAATCGAAGAAATCTGAACCTGTAGAAGAATATATTTTTTCCACCCCGGAGACCCGTGACCTCTGCAATCAACCTGAAAAAGTAGGAATCACCTTTCCTAATGCTATGCGTCAGGCTATTGTAAGAACACTCCGGCTCCCTCCGTTAAATGATTTTCTGGGCAACTCAAAAGAAATGAAAAATTGTGTACTTCATTTCCTCCGAGGGGGCTTAAATTTTCAGCTCCGGGAAGCCCTGTTTGAAGCTTATGACTTTACCCGCCATTACTGCTCCTACATGACTTCACAGCGCTACCAGCGAGGGAAACGCTGGAAAGTAAAGCAGGATCAGTACAGAAAAATCAATTACCTGCCGGGCTCCACAATTTTAATTGGCGACTGCGTGGCTACCGGTTCAACCATGGAAAACGGGCTGGAAGTTCTGCTGAAAACCGCAGAAGCACAAAACCGACCCGTTTCAAACCTGGTTCTTTTTACCATTGGCTGCAGCCAAGCTCAAAAGATTATGCACCAGTTTCATGAACGCTTCAAACAAAAATTTGATTACGGGCGAACAATGATTTTTTACATTGAAGGACGATTCGGACTGGCCAACGAGGAGATGGGTTTAACAATCTCCCTACCCGGGACTGATCTACTGCGCTATCCTGCCGACCTTGCACCCGAATACGAACGGAGTCTTTACGAAAAGTTGCACACACCAGTAGAAAGGTGCACGATTTACGACCTCGGGGCCAAATCATTTACCTATCAGGAACATGTCGAGGAGGTGGTCGAATACTGGCAGAAATTAAAAGACTCCAATTTATCACTCAAACAGGCCTACCGTGAACGGTGGCCGGAAGAAAATTACTCCTCAGAGAAAAAATTAAAACAGGCCCGGCAGAAGAGCTGGCCTTTTGTGGAACCGGAAGAAATAGAAGCGCTGTATGAAGCCTATCTTCAGCGCTGGGAAGAAAACCCCGGAACCCGGAACGCGGAGTCCCACCAGGCCCTCGTCAAACTGGCTAATAAACGGATTAATATAATGGAAAATCAACTGGATGAGTAAAACCGATAAACCTTTTCCTCCGCATTTTTTAACGCTTGAATTTTTTACAAAAGAAAATTGCGAGAAAATTTTCAGACTGGCTGAAAATTTTACAAATCAGACATCCGGCGAAACCTATCAGGCAGGACTGGTTGCTAAAAATTCAAATCTCATAAATCAAGTAGAAAAAGCTGTCCGGCAAACCGGGGGGATTATAAAAATATCCAGTAATGAAATAATTGACAGTGAGACTAAACTCCAGGAATTGGAGTTCAATAAATGCGATGTCTTTTTCAGCCGTTTTAGCGATCATCGCCTGGCTGAAAATCTGGCTAAAAAATTTACCACTTCAGTGGTAAACCTGGGTAGTGACTGGGCTGCTCCCTGTCAGATTCTGGCAGATTATTATACTATATACCAGCTAAGTCCTGAGAATTTCAAACTCTGTTTTGTTGGGCAGGCCGATGCCTGCTGCCAGAGCTGGATGCGGGCCGCCGCCCTGTTTGATTTTCAACTCCGGCTCTGTTGTCCACGATCAGCTCAACCTGATAATATTTTATTTAACTCGCTCCGGGACCGCGGTACTGACTTAAAAATGGACGAAGTCCTTAAACATCCAAGACAAATAGATTATCTCTATCCGGGAAAAGATTTTTCAAAATTACTCGACCAAAATAAACTCAAACGGGATGTTTTTGGGCCAAATACCCGGTTATTAACAAATCAATTTAAAAAAACAGAACCAGGTGATAATTTATTCTGGCCGGAAAGAGATAAATTATCTTCAATCCAGAAAGAAAACCTGGTAAAGATACTTAAGGCGCTCTTTGTTCTATTTAGAGCCTCTCCGAAAAGTCCCCTCTCCCCTGGCGGGAGAGGGTCAGGGTGAGGGGGAAAAAGGTCAAGGGGGAGGAGATTTTAGACCCTTTTCGGAGAGCGTGTATTTAGAAAATGATTACTAAGCACAAATTTATAATGATTTTGGACTGGAGTGAGTTATGATGGAAAGACGTAAAGTTGATAAAGTAGTTCTTGCTTTCAGTGGCGGACTGGACACCTCGGTCATCGTCCACTGGCTAAAAGAAAATTACGACTGTGAAGTTATCGCCTTTGCCGCGGATCTCGGCCAGGGTGAAGATCTCAATCCTTTACCTGAACGGGCCGAAAAAGCCGGGGCCGCAGATATTGAAATCAAGGACCTGCGCCGGGAATTTGCCGAGGACTATGTTCTACGCGGTCTCCAGGCCCAGGCGATTTACGAAAACGGCTATCCCCTGGCAACTGCCCTGGGCCGACCTTTAATCTCCAAGCACCTCGTTAAAGTGGCAGAAAAATACGGCGCGGATGCGGTGGCTCACGGCAGTACAGGAAAAGGTAACGACCAGGTCCGGTTTGAAGTTTCTGCCCGTGCCCTGGCGCCCGATATAGAGGTGCTGGCCCCGGTCCGCGAATGGGAATTAGACACCCGCGAAGATGAAATAGACTACGCCCGCGAGCACGGTATACCGGTGGAAGCAACAGCGGAAAGTCCCTACAGTTACGACCGAAACCTCTGGGGGGTTAGCATCGAATGCGGTCCTCTGGAAGATCCCTGGAACCGACCGCCGGAGGAAATTTATCTGCTCACCAACTCCCCGGAAGAAGCACCTGCCGATCCGGAAGAAGTAACAATCAAGTTTGAAGCAGGGCGTCCAACTGCCCTGGACGGCAAAAAACTTTCGCTTCCCGAACTAATTCAGACGCTCAATGAACGGGCCGGTAAACACGGGGTGGGACGTATTGATATGGTGGAAAACCGGCTGGTGGGAATTAAATCTCGCGAAGTGTACGAAGCACCGGCCGGCGTGGTTCTGCACCGTGGTCACCAGGCATTAATGGACCTTGTCCTGGACCGGGATCTATACCACTATCTCCAGCGGGTTTCTCCTCGTTACGCCGAACTGGTTTACAACGGCCGCTGGTTCTCTTCCCTGCGCGAATCACTCGATGCCTTGATTAAAGAGAGCCAGAGTAACCTGACCGGCGAGGTCCGGGTTCAATTATACAAAGGAAATGCGGTAGTTAACGGCCGCCGAAGCCCTGAGTCACTCTACGACCGTTCGCTCTCTACCTACGATGAGGGGGATGAATTTGACCAGTCATTATCACGGGGATTTGTTCAGCTCTGGGGCCTCCCCCTCCAGGTTGCCGGTCGACGGAGGAATCGTTCATGACCCTCTGGCAATCCAGGTCGGAACAGGGCCCGACACGTTCACTACTTGAATTCACCGGCTCCCTGGAAGTTGATTATCGCCTTTTCCCCTATGACATCCAGGGCTCTAAGGCCTGGGCTGAAGCACTCCGGAAAGCGGACATCTTTACCTCGGAAGAAGTCTCCCGGGTTAAATCTGAGCTCGATAAAATAAAAACTGAACTTGAAAGCAGAGAGTTTGAACCGGATCCGGAGTTAGAAGACATTCACATGAATATCGAATCCGAGTTGTCTCGCCGGCTACCCGAACTCGGTCCCCGGCTTCATACCGGACGCTCACGTAATGACCAGATACTGGTTGACGTTAAACTTTACCTGCGAGATGTTCTAACCGAGCTGCTGGATAAATTAACTGATTTGATGGAAGCTTTTTTCAAACGAGCCCGGGCCGAACAAACGGTTCAACTACCCGGGTTTACCCATTTGCAGCCGGCTCAACCTATTACTCTCGGCCACTATTTACTGGCCTTTTTTCAGAAATTCCGTCGGGACCACCAGCGGCTGCGGAACTGCCTGGAGCCACTTTCTAAACTTCCCCTGGGCAGCGGAGCCCTGGCCGGGAGCGGCTATGAAATTGACCGTGAATTTTTAGCTGAACAACTTGGTTTTGAAACAGTTAGTAAAAATTCCCTCGACACCGTTTCAGAACGAGATTTTATGCTGGATATTCTCCATGGACTAACCCTCGTTTCACTCCACGCTTCCCGGCTATGCGAGGAATGGATTATCTGGTCCTCGCCCCGGTTTGGTTTCTGTTATCTGGACGATGAATACACTACCGGCAGCAGCATAATGCCCCAGAAAAAAAACCCGGATTTGCTCGAACTTATCCGGGGGCAAACCGGCCGTATTAGCAGTGCTTACCAAGGACTAACCACCCTCCTCAAGGGGCAGCCTCTCGCTTACAACCGGGACCTCCAGGAAGACAAACATCACCTGTTTAGCGCCCTGGATTCTGTAAATTCCTGGCTACCATTACTAACAGAAGTTGTGCGGACTACAAATTTTGACCACCGGGCTATGGAAAATTCTGCCCGGAATAATTACCTGGCTGCTACCGATCTTGCCGGCTATCTGGTGGAAAAGGACATCCCCTTTCGAGAAGCTCACAACCTTGTCCGGGAACTGGTTGATAAAGCCCGCCATAACAACCTCAAATTAGAAGAGCTTAGCCTGAACCAATTTCAACAAATATCGGCTGAATTTGAGGAGGATATTTTTGAATACCTCAAACCTTCCGCCAGTTTGAAAAGACGGGAAATTAGTGGCGGTACCGGACCCGAAGCAGTAAAAAAAGCACTGGCGGAGGCCGAACAATGGCTCAAGGAGGCAGCTAAAAATGGTGGTTGAAAATTCTAATTCTTCTGCCGGATTTAAATATCGAAAAGGAGAATACTACTGCGAAAAACTTCCCGTAGCTGATCTTGCCGAACGCTACGACACACCACTTTACCTGTACAGTCAAAATTACTACCTGCACCGGCTACGGCAACTTCAGGAAGCCATAAAAAGTGATGACAGCCTGGTCTGTTTTGCCGTCAAAAGCAACAGTAACCTCGCGCTGCTTCAGACGCTTGCTCAAAGCGGTTGTGGGTTTGACATTGTCTCGGGCGGTGAATTAAAGCGGGCACTCAAGGCCGGAGCCGACCCTGAAAAAATTGTCTATTCCGGCGTCGGAAAGACAGAATCAGAACAGCGGCTTGCTCTCAAAGCTGATATCTATATGTTCAACATAGAATCCAAACCGGAACTGGAGCAGTTGAATAAAATCGCCGGTGAACTGGGGAAAAATACCCGGGTTGCTATTCGAGTTAACCCTGCCGTGGACGCACAAACTCATGAAAAAATTACTACCGGTAAAAAGGAAAACAAGTTTGGCATTCCACTCCCCCGGGTGGAAGCTGTCGCTAACCGAATCCAACAGTTGGATAACGTCGAGTTCCGGGGACTGCACTTTCACATTGGTTCCCAGATTACCGACCCGGAACCGTTTGAACGGCTGGCCAAAAAGGCCCGCGACCTTGTACTCTCATTGGAAGAACAACGAATCAACGTCCGGACTCTGAACCTCGGGGGCGGACTGGGAGCTTGTTACGACAACGAGGATATTCTTACCGCCGAAGAATGGTACAAAACAGTTTCGCCCTATCTAAAGGACCTGAACATTAAACTTATTATTGAACCGGGGCGTTTTTTAATGGCTAACGCCGGATTACTCGTCACCTCGGTTACCTACGTCAAAAAATCTGTAACCCGTAACTTCATTGTCGTAGATGCTGGCATGAATACCCTGATCCGCCCCGCCATGTATTCAGCCTTCCATAAAATTATCCCGATTATTCCCCGCAATGAGGAAACAATTACTGCCGATATTGTAGGGCCGGTCTGCGAAACCGGGGACACTTTTGGCGAACAACGAACTCTACCTGAACCCAGGCCCGGAGATTACCTGGGAATTATGGGGGCCGGTGCCTATGGCTCAGTTATGGCTTCACGTTATAATTCTTTTCCCCAACCTGCTGAGGTACTTGTTAACAAAAATTCCAGGCACCTGGTCCGTGAAAGAGATAAGTACGAGGACCTCTGGAAAAAAGAAAAAATGTTAACCTGAATTGACAAATAGGTTGCACAAAAGAGAAAATATTTCACAATTAAAAAAACATTGCAATAGAATTACAATTTCTTAAATTCTCCAGAAAGGGAGTGGGCTATATGTTAAAAGGATCAATGGTCGCTCTTGTGACTCCACTGAAAAATGACCGAGTTGATGAAAAATCTTTGCGCCGTTTGGTTCGTTTCCAGGAGAAACACAACACAGATGTCCTGGTTCCCTGTGGAACCACAGGAGAATCGGCTACACTGGACTACCAGGAACACGAACATGTAGTTGAGATTGTGGCAGATGAAGCAGAAAATGCCGCAGTGATGGCCGGCAGTGGCTCTAACAGTACTCACGAAGCTATCCGTCTAACTCAACACGCCGAAGAGACCGGGTGTGAGTATGCTCTTGTCATCACCCCTTACTACAACAAACCCCCTCAAAGAGGAATGTACGAACATTATCGCCGTATAGCTGATGCCGTTGATATCGATATTGTCGTCTACAATGTACCCAGCCGGACGGGAATAAACCTGGAACCTGAAACAGTAATTGATCTTTCTGAAATCCCGAACATCGTCGGAGTAAAAGAAGCGTCAGGCGTGGTCGGACAGGCGGCTGAAATTGCCCGCCAGACCGGGGAAGATTTCTCCGTGCTCAGCGGGGACGACTCACTCACTCTGCCTCTTCTCTCGGTTGGTGGAAAAGGCGTGGTTTCCGTCCTTGCCAATGTACTCCCTGAAAAAATAAGTGACCTCGTCAAAGCCTGGCATAAAGGTAATCCGGTCAAAGCACGCCGGATTCACCAGGAACTGCTTCCCCTGATGGATGCGATGTTCTGGGAAACTAATCCCATCCCCGTTAAGGCCGCTGTCAGTATGCGGGGACTATGCAGAAACGAGCTCCGTCTACCTATGACCGAACTCTCGACCGAAAAACTGAGCGCGTTGCGCGATTTGCTGGCTGAAAAAGGAGTTGATCTGGATGAACAGCAAAGCTCAAAAGACGCTTGATTTAGTTATTAGCGGTGCGGCCGGCCGCATGGGCCGGACATTACTTCAAATTATTGGCGAATCTTCTAATTTACGATTGGCCGGCGCCCTGGAAAAATCCGATTCAAAACAGATTGGGGAACCGGTTAGTTCCGTGGTCGGGTCGCTGGAAACCAAACTCGAACTTAGCTCTGCCCCCGAAACCGTGTTATCGGAGGAGAAAATTCTGATCGATTTTACCCGGCCGGAAGCAACAGAAAAACTCGTTGAAACCGCCCACCAAACTCACACACCCGCTGTTATAGGAACTACCGGACTATCGTCGGAAATCGAACAAAAAATAGAAACACTGAGTCAGGACGTTCCCGTGGTAAAAGCAGCCAATATGAGTGTGGGAATTAATCTCCTGCTCAATCTTGTCGGTGAGGCTACTCAATCACTCGGCCCTGATTACGACGTTGAGATTATGGAAATGCATCATCGTTTCAAAGAAGATGCCCCCAGCGGTACTGCTAACATGCTGGCCAATAAAGTAGCCGAAACCCGTGACCAACAACTGGATGAGGTTAGCTGTTCTGGCCGGAAGGGCTTCACGGGAGAGCGCGATTCAGACGAAATTGGAGTCATGTCCCTTCGCGGGGGAGACGTAGTAGGCGATCACTCGGTAATTTTTGCAGGAATCGGTGAACGGCTTAAGTTAACTCACAAGGCAAGCAGCCGGGAAACATTCGCCCGGGGGGCTCTGCGAGCAGCAAAATTTATTTCCACCGCTTCACCCGGACTCTACGATATGCAGGACGTCCTGGGCCTGTCCTGACCTGAACCCTGATATAGAGGGCATCTTTTTTGCGGAGCACTTTATATGCGTAAATTTATTTTAATTTTTTTAAGCGTTCTGCTCCTGGCCGGCGCTGGATTATCCCTCTATTTTGCGTCTCAACCAGAACAGCTATCGCGTTCCGGGCTTGAACTGACTGACTTTACGCCCGAAAATTTCTTATTTCGGCTCCGTTTCCAAAATCCTGATAAACTACTTGGTGGCCTGCAAGAGCTTCTCTTTATTCGCCGTTTCAATAATTCCCGTTTTGCTGATTTTTATCACCAGATTTTACAGCCCACCCTGAAAAATCAAAGCTCTTTTCTACCGCAACAAGAGTTAAAAGAACTTAAAAATTACCTCGGACCGGTCGGCGCTTTCAGTATATTCAACAGCAAATCAAAGCGCCCCGGGGCGCTTGCAGTTATCAGATTAACCCCCCATAAAAAACAGCCTTTGAGCAATTTCGATACTCTTCTTAAAAATCTCATCACAAAATTTGCCAGCAAGCTAAAGACTACTGAAGTTCGCGGAGCTACTGTCCACAGACTTTCTTTTCATACCCCCTATACGGGAATGAAATTAACCCTGTCTCTGGCTCGTTACAATCATTTTTTTCTATTATCCCCCCGCTTTCCAACAATAAAACAAACTTTAACCAAGATTCTTCCGGCCACCTCTCCTCCTCCAATTGAATCACCAAAAGGCAAAAAAAATCAGCAGTTTACGCTGGACTATGAATTGCGCCCCACCATACTTGCTGAATATTTCCGCTCCATCCCGGAACTCCCTAATTTGCCTGCGAAATTGAGTCAACACCTTCGCTCAACTCGTGGCCAATTTAATTTTCAGTCGTCCTACTTTCGACTCACTGCCCAAACTAAGTTCAAATCCCCAGAATCTTCCAATAATTTTTTATCCGTCCCAACCCGCTTTAAAGAGCTAAAATTTTATTCCCCCGAATCAATTTTCCTTACCGGCCAGAAAATTCCGGCGGAAAACAAAAAAACACTGGTTCGGGGGCTGTCAAAATTTCTTCGGCCTCTTTCTAACTTAAATAACCATGAAAAAATCCGGAAAAATCTGTCCAAACTTCTCAAGCTAACAGGTAAACGCTTCACCCTGGGGGCCAAACTCAACTTGACCTACTTCCGGAAATACCTTAATTCCAGCCAGCGCCCAAACACAGAAACACCTCTTTTCCCCATGGTTATCTTCCGCCTCACTGAAGGAAAGCATTTTGTTGATAAATTTACTGAGCTTGTCTCCGGTCTGTCACAGGTTAAAATCAATCGAACTGAACAATACATCCGGGTAAAGACAGGTCAACGACAATTTAAAATATACTGGACTATTTACAATAGATACTGTCTGTTAGGACTGAATGACAAACAGCTCCAATTGGCAATTGAACGTTTTAAAAACAAAAAAGACCTTCGCAGTTCAAAACGCTTTCAACGTCTGCGCAAGCAATTCCCTAAAAAAATAAACCAGTTAAGCTATCTTAGTTTTGCTCCCCTGAAAGAACTGGCCGCCTTTAAAAATCATCCTCGACTTCTAAATTCAACCCAGTATCAAGCTCTCAAGACTCCGCTAAATTTCAATCCGCTCACCGAATCCCAACAGCTCCTGCAGTCCCTGCCCGGAACTCTTGCGGTAAGCTGGCGTGACAACGGACAAGTTTGGCGAACAAAAGTCCTCGGAAGTGGTGACTTTTTGTTTCCTCTTTCCGCCGGTGCTGTCGGCATCCTGCTGTTTACTTTTTTCTGACCCATGAGCACCGAAGAGTCTTCCAATAAATCTTATTTATACCACGGTTTTAAACTTCTTCGCTGGCTTTTTTATCTCCTGCTGGGCCTTGTTTTAATACTCTTCCTTGATCTCTACACTTTTCAGCTTATTGTCCGGGATCCGGGCTATTACGTCGTGGCACGCCGCAGTGATACTCCACGTCAGGTTCTCCGGGCGCTTGATAAACTCAAGGAAGAAACTGTTTCAGACACTGAATTGATTACACTCCGGTCCCGATACCAGAAGAAAATGTCCGCTCCCAACCGCTCACAAAAGAAACAAAAAATCTGGCGACAGGCCTATAAAAAAACCCGGGCGCTCCTCCGGGCCAGGCAAAATGCAGATAAATCTCCCTGAAGCCGGTTGGAACTTCCTGCAAAATTTCTCCGGTTCCCCCTTGCTCTATTTTCTTTTGTTATTAGTTTTACTGGTTACCCTGCTGACCAAACGAGAAAAATCTTCTTTGTGGGCCGCGCCCCGGCGCCTTCCCCTCCCGGCCTGGACCCTGCTTATTCCCGGATTTATCTGGCTGACCGGCGATCTGTTTATCGGACTTCAGAACTGGTCTGAAACTTCTTACCTTTATATATTTATTCGGGACGGGCTCGTATATTTCTCCATCTGTCCGCTGATATTTTATTTTTCTCCGGCCGGAAACAATTTTCAACAACTTTTCGGACGCTTAAAACCAACCGGTAAACTTCTTCTCCTCGGTCTCGGAACCTTCTTTTTTCTGGGCCTCTTTTTCTGGGGGCTTGCTTTCATAATCCCCTATTCAGTTAATCTAAGCAGAAATTCGCTTTCCCTTGTTTCTCTAATCCAGGGGCTACTAATTATCCTCTTGATTCCCCTCTGGGAGGAACTGATCTTCCGCAACTACGCTTATCGGCTCCTTCGAAATAAACTCGGCCTGGTTATCGCGCTTTTATCCTTACCCCTGATCTTCTCTCTCCTCCACGGTCTTAGCCTGAAAACCCCCTTCATTTTTGCCGGTGCTCTGTTAATGACCGCCCTCTTTGAATTCACCGGTTCTATCCTTCCCGGTCTTGTCATCCACGCCGGTTTCAACTTCCTGATTACCTGGGGCCACCTCTGGCTTTAATAATACCCTAAAAATCGATTAGAATTTGTCTATCCTGGCCACAATCCCCTCGTACGCC
>CAZVWJ010000021.1:0-42964 GCA_964631325.1 uncultured bacterium
TGTTTTACTTGAGTGCTGGGTTAACCCAGCCTACAATCGAGTAGTTTTATTGTGAAGCTTCACCGCTAAAGTTGCGTTGAGAGTCCTTTGCCAGCAATAAACGCTAAATATGGTGTCTCGATTGAAGGCTGTCCTTCGGACGGATAATTCACGACAGTTACGCTGTCGTGAATTATCCGGGTTAGATTTTATAAGGAGTTTTTAAAACAATGCAGCAGCGAATAAAAACTATCAAAAACCAGGCACTTGAACATTTGTGCCGGGATAACACAGACGGTTTAAAAAATCTCTTTGAAATCACCCATCCCACCGATCTTGCCCACGCCCTGGATAAGTTTACTTTTAACCGGGCAATCAAGCTGTTTTCCCTGATGCCCGTTAACAAGCAGATCGAAATCCTGGGAATTATTTCGCCTAACTTTGCCGCCCGCCTGCTCCGGGAAATTGACGCCGAGCGGTTTGCCGAGTTAATGCAGGAAATGCGGCCCGACGACGCCGCTGATATCTTCTTGACCCTGGAAAAATCAGAGCAGGAAGAACTGCTGGGTAGAATTGGGGACCAGGATTTTCGGCGGAATCTGGTCGACCTGGTTTCTTATCCTTATGATACTGCCGGCGGGATAATGACCACTGAATACTTGGCGGTGGATGAAAATTGTACTGTTGAAGAAACTATTCAGGCCGCCCGCGACGCTTCCGATGATGTTGAGGTGATTTACTATATTTATACGATAGATGAGGACCAGCGGCTTTCCGGCGTGCTTTCTATGCGCCGAATGTTAAAGACGGAATCCCATAAACGGGTCCGGGAAATTGCTCGCCGGGATCTGTTTAAGGTCCGGGTTGACGATGACCAGGAGGAGTCGGCCAAGATCATGGACCGCTACGGTCTCCTCGCGGTTCCCGTTGTCGATCACCAGGACCGTTTGCGCGGGATAATTACCGTTGATGATGCCGTCCATATTCTCGAACAGGAGACAACCGAGGATATCTACAAGCAGGCCGGCCTGAGTCCTTTCGAGGAAATTGAAAGTGAACGCAGTATGAAGGTTACAAACGCTTCTGTCTGGACTAATCTCGCTATTCGCCTACCCTGGCTGGTTATAGTTTGTATCGGGACGCTGCTTGGGGCCTGGGTAATGAGCACTTATGGCGATTACATAGAAAAAGTTGTGGAGCTGGCCTTCTTTGTCCCCGTGGTAATGGCCATGGGCGGTAATGTCGGTGCCCAGTCCACCACTATTTTTGTCCGGAGCATGGTTCTTGGGCAGATAGACGTGGAGGATTTCTGGAAAAATTTGGTTCGGGAAATCTTTCGCACCGGACTTGGAATTGGCCTGTTTTTTGGGCTTTTCGTGGGCACCTTGATCTGGTGCTGGAAGGTCTATTTGCTTGGCGCTCCGCTGGCCGGGGAAACACTGCATCTCTCTCTGGCCGTGGGCAGTGCAATGTTTTTTGCTATTCTTGCCGCCAGCGCCAACGGTTTCCTCGTTCCCTGGCTTGTTCATAAGTTTGGCGCTGACCCGGCCACCGCCAGTAATCCCCTGCTTACGACTATCCAGGATATAGTTGGAATAGTTATCTATTTTTCCTCGGCCGTCTTTTTCCTCGAACAACTCTGAATTATTTACGTCTTTGACGTATTAGTTACCGTTCGGTATCATTATACAATTTAAGTTAGTGAACTCTCCCCCCTTGATGGGGGGATACAGATGGAGACTATTTAATAATAATTCTTCCCCCTTGATGGGGGAAGATATAGATGGGGGTGAAGCTGGGTTTGCAATTTACCCGATTCACAGCAGTTCTGTTTGAATTTTTCAGTTGATTGTTACTTAATTTCTTGAGGAGGGATGTTTTATGTTTACGAATTCAACCACGCGCAAGAGTGTTGCCTTTGCTTCAGTTCTACTTTTTCTGTTGACCCTCAGTTCACCGCTCCTGGCCGAAGATATCAAGCTGGATAATTTCCAGGGTGAGGCTCAGAGCATGTTTGAAAAATTTGTCCGGGACGTTGGCCTGGGAATCAGCTACGTCCCCGCTGACCCCGCGGAGAGCCGGGGCCTGATTGGTTTTGATATTGGCGCCGGTGTAACCGCCATTGAACTTGAAGATAACAAAGGATACATGCAAGCTGGTTTTGAAAACTCTGACGTACCCAGCACTCTAATTTTACCCAAGGTAAGAGTGGACAAGGGCCTGCCGATTGGTGGCGACGTTGGTGCTTTTGTTTCCGGCGACCCGGACGGTAACGTTCGCGTCTTTGGGGCCGCCTACAAGCACTGTCTGATGGAAGGCGGTATGCTTTTCCCGGCGGTTGCCCTCCGGTTTAATACGACAATGTTAACCGGGGTGGATGACCTTGATTTACAGACTTACGGTGCTGACGTATCAATTAGTAAAGGCTTTGAAATCCCGCTTATCCTCGGGGTTACTCCTTACGCCGGAGCAGGTTTGACCCGGATTGAAGGCTCAGAAGATAATTCCATAATTGATTTCAAAGACGTTTCGACCACGGAGTCGAAGTTCTTTGCCGGTTCACGTTTTTCTCTCGGTTTCATAAACGTAGTTGCCGAGGCTGAAATTTCAGAGATTAAGCGCTACACCTTACGCGCTAACATCGGTTTATAAGTCCTTACTTTCCGGCGTTTCAGGGACAGAAAGCATAATTGCAATTAATTTAAGGTTTTAATCTGTATAATCAGTGTAATCTGTGGATATATCGAAGAGGCGAACAGGCGAGGAGGCGAAGAGGCGCAAACCCGCAACACGTAACCCTTAACCCCGAAGGCCGCTCGCGGATGGACGCCGTTTAACGCGGATAAGAACTTAATCTGTGCAAATCTGTGTAATCCGTGGATCATGTTTTTGATTTTAAGGTTTTAATCTGTGCAAATCTGTATAATCTGTGGATAATGTTTTTGACTTCGAAACTAAATTTGGACTAACTTACGCAATGCTTATATCAAGATTATTTCCAGGAGGTTATTTTGATGGCTGAACAATCTGACGTTGAGGATAAATTAGTTTTCTTCTTTGGTGGTGGGGAAGCCGAAGGTGGAGCCGAACTAGCCCATCTTCTTGGTGGTAAAGGTTCTAACCTGAATGAAATGAGTAGTTTTGGAGTTCCGGTTCCGCCCGGTTTTACTATTTCTACCGAGGTTTGCCGCCAGTATTACGACAATGACCGTCAATATCCCGAGGGACTGCACGAGACAGTGAAAGATAATTTGGCCCGGGTGGAAGAGCTAATGGGGAAAAAATTCGGTGACCCTGAGGATCCCCTGCTGTTCAGTGTTCGTTCCGGTGCTCCGGTAAGTATGCCGGGGATGATGGACACCGTTTTGAACCTGGGTTTGAACGATGAAACTGTCCAGGGACTGATCGAGCAGTCCGGTGATCGCCGGTTTTCTTACGACAGCTATCGCCGTTTCGTTCAGATGTACGGCGAAGTTGTTAAAGGAATCAACAACGATGAATTTGAAGCGCTGATTGAAGAGAAAAAGCAGGACGCCGGTGTCTCTGATGACACGGAGTTGACGGCCTCGGACTGGGAAGAGCTGGTTGGTGAATTTAAAGAACTGTATCAGAAAGAGACCGGTGAGAAGTTCCCCGAAGCTCCCGAGGACCAGCTCTGGGGCGGAATTACTGCCGTCTTTGAATCCTGGAACAACGAGCGGGCTATCAAATGGCGGGAAATAAATGATCTCCCCCATGACGTCGGTACCGCTGTTAATGTCCAGACGATGGTCTACGGGAACATGGGCGCCGATTGTGCAACCGGCGTGGCCTTCACCCGGGATCCCGCCAACGGAGTCAAAAAACACATCGGTGAGTATCTCCCGAATGCCCAGGGTGAAGACGTTGTTTCCGGTGTCCGGACCCCCAAGCCGATTAACGATTACGAACGTGAGAAATCGGGTAAGACGGATATGCCTACTCTCGAGGAGGAAATGCCCGAGGTCTATTCTGAGCTCGAAGATGTTTTCAATAAATTGGAAGAACACTACGAGGATATGCAGGACATTGAATTTACCATTCAGAACAATGAGCTTTTTGTTCTCCAGACCCGGACCGGGAAACGAACTGCTCCCGCCATGGTCAAAATCGCTCACGATTTTGCCGAAGCAGGAGTTATTACCCGGAAAAAAGCGCTTGATCGGGTCGTCCCCGAACGCTTGAATCAGATGCTCCACCCGATGATTGACCCTGAGGCCCAGGAAGAGGCGGAAGCAATTGCCGTTGGCCTTGGTGCCAGTCCGGGTGCTGCTCGTGGTCAGGTTGTCTTTGAAGCTGACGACGCTGAGGAATGGGTGGAAAACGGTAAAGATGTAATTCTGGTCCGCCACGAAACTTCACCGGACGACATTGGTGGAATGAATGTCGCCGAGGGTATTCTTACTTCCCGCGGTGGCGGTACTTCGCATGCCGCTGTTGTTGCGCGTGGCATGGGCAAACCCTGTGTTGCCGGTTGTGGTGCCCTGGATATTGATTATGCCAAAAAACAGTTTAAAGTTGGCGGTGAAACTTATTCCGAAGGTGATTGGTTGACCCTCGACGGAGCCAGCGGAGAAGTTTTTGTCGGTCAGCTTGAAATGACTGAAGCAAAGTTGACCGGTGAATTTGAAGAACTGATGGGCTGGGCTGACCAGCACCGTGAACTCGGTGTCCGTACCAACGCTGATAATCCCGATGATTCTGAGCTTGCTCGGGAATTTGGAGCTGAAGGTATTGGTCTCTGCCGGACAGAGCACATGTTCTTCGAGGAGTCTCGTATTGACCACGTCCGCCAGATGATTCTGGCCGCTCCGGATGTCCAGGACCTCCGGCTCCGCCAGGAAGAACTGGAGGATGAGCTGGAGACTGCTCAGGAAAGCCAGATGGATGAAATTAAAGCGGAATTGAAAAAAGTGGAGGCTGAACTGGAAGATACACTCCCTCAATATGAGGAAGCATTAGATGCACTTCTTCCTGAACAGCGCAGTGATTTTATTGGGATTTTTGAAGCAATGGATGGTCTCCCGGTCACTGTCCGTCTGCTTGATCCCCCCTTGCATGAATTTTTACCCCAGGAATCCGAGGAACAGCAGCGGGTTGCAGATAATCTTGGGATCTCCCCCGCGGAAATTGAAAGATTGATTGATAATCTCGAAGAATTTAACCCGATGCTCGGTCACCGGGGTTGTCGGATGGGCGTTTCCTATCCGGAGGTCTACGAGATGCAGACCCGGGCAATTATGGAAGCCACCGTGGAAGTCGCTCGGAAAGGTGTCGACGTCCAGCCGGAAATTATGATTCCCTTGGTTGGCCTTCAGAAAGAGCTGACCATTCTCCGGGAACGGGTGGACGAAGTTGCCCAGGATGTTCTTCGCGAAGCGGACATGACGATTGACTATAAAATTGGCACAATGATTGAGTTGCCCCGAGCCGTGTTAAGGGCGGATGAAATTGCCGAGCACGCGGAGTTCTTTTCCTTCGGCACCAACGATCTGACCCAGACCACCTTTGGAATCAGTCGTGACGATGCCGGGAAATTCCTCGAACATTATCAGCACGAGGAGATTCTTGACTCCGATCCCTTTGCCGTGCTTGATCAGGATGGCGTCGGTCAACTGGTCGAGATGGGAGTCAACCGCGGCCGACAGACACGCAAGTCCCTGAAAGTTGGTATTTGCGGTGAACACGGTGGAGAACCCTCCTCCGTTAAATTCTGCCACGGAGCCGGCCTTGACTACGTTAGCTGTAGTCCTTACCGGGTCCCGATTGCCCGGCTTGCAGCAGCCCAGGCGGCCGTGGAGGTCGAGGAGGACCTCACTTCTTACTGAATTAACGGCCCCCGTCAATGTTTCGCCCCGCCTTTGGATTTAATTGTTTCTTAACACACCTGAAATCTCCTCCCCCTGATGGGGGAGGAATAAGGTGGGGGTGAAAAGGGTGCCCGGCGAACAGCAAATTTATTTTCTTGCTTTCCGGTGTCGTAGTATGGCGCGGCATAAGTCCGAATCCCCCGGAAATTTTCTTCCCCTTTTTTCTCTTTTTTAATTAAATCCCCCCTGTACTCTGTCGCTGATTTGTCAGAACTTCAAAATAACTCTTTCCACCCTTAATAAAGCTACGCGTTTCATGCTCTCTACCCCCAGGGTGGTTATAGTGGCTGTCTTTGCTGTTTTATGTTGCACAAGGTTATTGAATTCATCAGTCTATTTTTCGTTGCTCTCACTTTTTTGATTATTTGAACAGACCTGTATCTTAGCCCGGATAATTCGCGACAGCGTAACTGTCGTGAATTATCCGTCCGAAAGACAGCCTTCAATCGAGGCATCATATTTAGTGTTTAGCGCTGGCAAAGGGCTCTCAACGCAATTTTAGCGGTGGAGCTTCACAATAAAACCACTCAATTGTAGGCTGGGTTAACCCAGCACTCAAGTAGAGCGAATATATATACTTAAAGTATCCTGTAATTTTACGGGCCAATATTACAACTTGATTTATTTGCTAATACAGCCTTGAGTGCTGTATCTTAGATAAACATTATGCACGAAATTCTAGAATTTCGTGCATAATGTGGGTTAGACTTGATTGTATATAGGAGCGTTAAGATGCGACAGAGCAATGAAAAAAGTATTTAAAGGTTCTGTGGGGGATGATACTATTTTCAAAATAGCCAGATATCAATGATAATTTGACAAAATTTAACTCAGCGAACAAGGATTTTGAGGTACAATTAATTCATATTTGAGGTGAAAATAATGAAAAGCTCAATCGAGTTCCGGTTGCATCTTCTTCTCGCCGTAGCCGTATTTTTTGCCGTCGCCGCTCCGGGTTACGCCGGGATGGAGGAAGACCTGTTCCAGGGCAAAGGTGAAGCGCAATTCTTTAAGACCGAGGAAAAAGTATTAACCACCTCGACTAAATACGCAGTTACAAAAGCGGAAGCCCCTTCCATAGTCAGGGTCTGGACCGAAAAAGAAATAGAGCAGGCCGATGCTCGGTCGGTTGCTGATTTACTTAACCAAGTTGTTGGGATTCATTTACCAGTTAATGTTGAGGACAGGCGCTTGGCCTGGATTCGCGGTGTACGTGGTGCTGACAACAGCCGAATGCTCCTCCTTAAAGACGGAGTTCCAGTCAAAGAAGGTCTTTATAATCACGCCTATATTGGTGAATTTATTCCGTTTCATCAGGTTAAACAGGTTGAATTTATCAAGGGTCCTGGTTCCGCCCTTTACGGAGCTAACGCATTCAGCGGTGTTGTAAACATCAAGACCAAGGATGGTTCCGACGTTAACGGCAAGGAAATAGCCGTTAGTATTGGTAAAAGCCAACGTCGGGAAGTCAGCTTTGTCGGCGGCGGTAAAGAAACCGTAAACTGGGGCGGTGAAGAGGCAAAAGTCGATGTTATGACTTATGGACGTATTTTCAGGACTGAAGGTCTCGGTGAAAATGATCCGGAAGCTGAGAATGCCAAAGATAATCGGCCAGTCAAAAATTACACCGCCGGCATGAAACTGAAAACTGGTAATTTCACCTTTCGTGGTGACGTAATCAGTCACGCTACCAAACGCATTGGTGGTGAGGGAAGTGTGGACGCGCTTGCCAACCAGGATCTTGATATTGTCTCCTATCGGTACTATAACCAGCTTTTCTCGCTCGACTACAACAATAGCTGGGGCAAAGAGGGCAGCAAAACTGATGTCCAGCTACGGACTTACTTCAATAAGTACGATAATCCTGGTTTATATTCAGTGCCGTGGGATACGGGTATTGAGTATGTTGAGCCGGAGAAGGTGACTACACGTTCCGGTTTCACTTCTCAATTTACTCAACAGTATGGTGATAACACTCTGGTTGCTGGCCTTGATTATTCACGTAATGAGATTGATGATGTGACTGACTATAACCAGCCCGGGGCTGTTGCGGCCGGATATGTAATTCCACCACAAAATTACTACATTGGCGGTCTTTACACACAATATACTCATAGCTTTCCTTCCCTGCTTTCATCCAAGCTAACTCTTGGTGTCCGCTACGATGACCACGAGATCATGGGCAGTAATGTTTCCCCCCGACTTGGCTGGGTTTCGAACCCGACCGAGAAAGATTATTTCAAGTTGCTTTACGGGGAAGCTTTCAGAGCACCGACCGCCCGTGAGATGCTGATGGAGGATAACAAAAATTGGACCAGTGGTAATCCGAACCTTGACGCGGAGACGATTCAGACCCTGGAGTTTAAGTATAACCGTCAGCTCAGTTCCAATCTCGAAACTGAATTTGTCGTCTTCGACAACACTGTTGAGGATATAATTCAAAAGGGTAATGATCCACAATTTGCCGGAGGCGAGGGTTATCTGAATAAGGGGGAGCAGGAAACGACCGGCGGTAATGTTGCCGTTAAGTATGACGGACAGACCTGGGATTACAATCTGAGCTACGGTTATATTGACGCCACTGCAAAACGTGAGACCGGGGATAAGCAAGAATGGGGTATACCCAAGAAGATGGCAAAGGGAGAAGTTAAATATACTCCTGTGAAACAGATGTGGTTTAAACTTGATGGCCGCTGGATTGCCGAACAGCATCGGGAGGAATGGGCCGGTTTTGATAAGAATATTCCCAGCTACTCTGTTCTTGATGTCACCCTTGGGACAAGAGAATTAACCGAGGGACTTCAAACCAGGTTCTCGGTCAACAATGTCCTGAATGCGGCTGCCGATTGGGTTGCTGAGGAAGCTGGTGAGGATGATACCTATAGTGTTCCCCGGCGTAATGTTATGTTGACCGTAGAATATGACTTCTAATAATTAACGCCCTGCGGACATAGCAGTGCTTAGCTGCAAAATACCGCGACATAAGTTCGACATTCGGAGTTTTTCATATATTTTTTGCTTGCCCTAAAGAATTATTGACATGGGGTTAAAAATATGGTTTAATAAAATTACCATAAAGGGCTTGTTTAATAACTTCAACAAAATCATTTTGGCCAATCATACAATAAGCTTCATTTAAATAATTTTTTTGCCGGGGTATTTATTCACAGAATGGGGCTGAGAAAATTTACTCCGATAGAAATCGAGAAAGATTAGATTGGCCGATCCATCCTTATTTGTATTGGGGTTTATATAATCCTCACCGATTTTTTTGGACTGAAGATGGGGAACAAAACATTTTTTTAAGAGTTTCTGAAATTTAAAAACCCGGGTAAAGCTCTTTTTAGAGCGGGGGCATACAATTTTTAGAAGAGATTAAAGTTTAGTTACAAAATAACTTATTTTTGGAGGGACAGTTTTATGTTTTCTTTTTCTCACCAGGTTAAGCTATTTGCCATTTTCGCTTTTTTAATTTTTAGTGTAGTAGTGCAAACTCAACCCGTGTCTGCCCAGGGTGTGGAGGAAGAACTTTTCAGTGAAGGCGGGGGCGGAGAGGCTGATTTCTTTAAAACTGAGGAACAGGTTGTTGTTTCCGCTTCTAAACGCGCTCAGAAAATCAGTGAATCGCCGGTTGCAATTTCAGTGATAAACGAATCAGATATTGAAGCGATGAATCCCCAGAGTATCCCCGATATTTTACGAATAATTCCCGGTGTTTACGTACAGCGTATCACCGGCGGCCAATACGAGGTTTCCATCCGAGGGAACCATGGTTTTCCCGGCGGGAGTGGACCGTTTAGTGCGTTTTCCCGGCGGGTACTCGTGCTTGTTAACGGCCGTTCATTTTTCAATGATTCCTTTGGTGGGACCCAGTGGAGCCAGCTTCCCATAACCGCTGATAATATTAAGCGTATTGAGGTCGTTCGTGGCCCGGCTTCACCCCTGTTTGGTGCGAATGCGGTTACTGGTGTGATCAATATAATTACTAAAGACCCGGTCAACCTGGCGGACGCCGACGTCGAAGTCTCGATTGAACCCGGCTCCGACAACCACAACCGGCTTCGGGCCAGTGTTCCCGGAGAAGTGGGCGGGTGGAACTTCTTGCTTACCGCCGAGAAGTCTCAGAAAGATCGCTTCGATCCCGCTGACGAGAATTACGAAGAGTATGACGTGAATAAGGGAGTCAGTGTCAACTCATATGATGGTATAAATCCGGCTGGCTTAGGTGCTGCAGATTCCACCAGCCTGAATCAAGTAGGATATTTTGGACAGAAAACTCACCCGAATAATGATTTATATGGTTTGACTGAAGGTGCGAACGGAGGGGATGGTGGATTTAAAGATGGTCGCGGTGATGCGGATAATACCGATTTTCCGGCCGCGGACGGTAATTCCCTGGAGACCAAAAGGTTTAACTTGATGGCCAAGAAACAGATTTCCGATGTGCGCAGTCTGCAGTTGGAAGGTGGTATGGGCGACGGCCATCAAAATTTCTTTGGTTCTTCGGGCGGACTTATTATATTTAAAAATCCGGTCGAACAGGCCTATGGTAAGGTTGCTTATGAGGACGAATACGAAGGAATTCCCGTAAAACTCCAGGTCTCTTACATTGACGGGCAGTTTGGCGATAATCCTCCGGGTGGTGAAGCCGTCCCCGACGGTCCTCTGGGGGAGCGTCGCGACGGCACGCAGGGGGGACTCGGCTGGGGATCCTGGGACGTGGAAGCCCAGGGGATCTGGGAATGGTCTTCGAGTGACGTCCTTGTCTTTGGCGGGAACTGGCGCACTACGGAAGCAGAATCCAAGCTGTATTATCGTGACGTACTTGATAGGACTAACAAAAAGGCCGAGCAGACTTTTACCGGGGCTTATTTCAACAATGAACACCAGTTTAATGAGTCGTGGAAATTTGTCCTTGCCGGGCGATATGATGACTTCCAGGAACCAGATGATTCAGCCTTCTCTCCGCAGTCTATTTTGATTTACCAGCCGGCGGGCGATTCCGACCAGATGTGGCGCCTGAACTGGGCGCAGTCCATTCGTGCCCCTTTTCTGACCGAATTATTTATGAATGCTCCCGCTGGTCGGAGCGAGCTTTATAACCACGGTCTTGGTGCTTTTGATGGTAATTCGGAACTTGAAATCCCTAAAATTAGTTCCGTGGAATTTGGTTTCCGGGATAAATACTGGCAGAGATTAGAAATTGACGCTAACCTTTATCATACCGCTTTTGAGGACGCTATTGGATTTCGAAGAGTGGATGATCCTGAGGCCGGCCTGAGTCTTCAGTTTGATAACTATAATGAAACATTAAGAAGCAGTGGGGGTGAGCTGGAAGTCAAGTATCCTTTGACCAGAAGTTGGTCTACTCGGGCTGCTTATACCTATCAGCAAGGTGAATTTGGTAGCCGGGATATGAAATCGGTCCCGACTCATTTATTAGCCCTTAACCTGACTGGTAAAATAGCCGCTTGGAACTTGAGTGTTACCGGCCAGTATGCTGGTGAACCAACAGTCACGATGAAAAACGTCTTTGATCGAAATATAGACGAAAAAATGGATTTACAAAGTTATAATCTTGATTTGGATGGTGACGGTACTAAAGCTTACGGTCCTGATTTGACTCCTGGAACTGCTGACGATGATGGCCAGGATTTATCTTACGTATTGGAACATGGCCCTAAAGACTTAGACAACTTGATGGCAGCACATCCCAATGGTGGAAATGGGACGTCAGAATCAATGGTTGCCGGCCAGGCTGTGGGGCTCATTGATAATGGAACAAAGAAAATTAAGATCCAGGGTGAAGATTACGTGACCTTTAACGTCCGGCTCAGTCGCACTTTCCACTTCGGGAAGACCCTGGACAATGCGCCCTTTGAATTTGCCCTGATTGGTGAGCACCTCGGTGAGTCCCACCGGGAATATGTATTTGGTGAAAAATTAGAGCCGGTCTACCGCACCCAGGTTAGCTGGACTTTCTAAAACTTGCCGGGCAGGCCGGCTTAGCACAGGCACCGAGGGATATTTTTGAGAAAAATTAATTTTCTTTCTGCCAGGGCTTTACTTTTTTTAATTTGTCTTCTATTGTTAGCGGTGTCCGCTACGACTGCGAGCGCTGCTCAACAACTCCTGGTTTTTAATCCCGGCGCGATGGGCGGTAACATGGCCACGTTGATTGATGCCGCCAACGATTATTTTGGTTCCCGGAACCTGGACCTTAAGTTTCAGCCGATTGCTAAATTTAAACAGTTCAAACAGCGGGTTGGTTCCGCTCGGTACGTGATTATGCCCGACTGGAGTTATAAGCTTCTTGAAGACCAGCATGACTTCTCCCCGCTTTTGTCCCCCCAGGTAAACGGTTCACCAAATTTCACCAAGATTTTGATCGCAAAAAAAGGTGCTATCAGTTCCCCGGTGGATTTAAAAGGCAAAAAAGTGGCTACCATCTCCCAGGGGCAAAGAACCAACAACATCCTCGACCGGGTCCTGTTTGAAGGTACGGGAGTCCAGGCCGATCAACTTAACTTTATTTTTGTTGGTAAAGACCTGGACGGGCTGATGGCGGTGAAATTTGGCCAGGTTCAGGCTACAATTGCCAGTTCAACTAATTTTTCCTTGATAAAAAAGAAGAAACCGTTTGTAATTAAGGGACTAAAAATAGTTAAAAAATCCGGGCCGTTAATTCGCGCCTCCCTGTTTTCAGTCGGGGGCGATGGCAATGACAGGGTAGTTAAAGCCTTTGAAAACATGGAAAAATCAGAAAAAGGCAAGAAGTTGCTTTCCCTGCTAAATCTTGGCGGCTGGATTGATTACCCCCAGTGATTTATTTAGGTGCTGATTATTGATGAAATTTTTTCGTGGTTTTAAAATTTGGCTTTTTGTGTTGATTGTTGGGCTGGCAACAGTCTGTGTGTCCCGGCCAGTTCTGGCTTATGTGCTTGTTTTTAAAAGTCAGGACGTTCTCGCTTACAGTGCCCCGGTACCGACCTTTAAAAAGTCTCTCAAGTCTAAGGAGAACACGAAAATCCGGGTTAAAAATATGGAAGGAAGCTTGGGAAAAGCCAAACAAATACTCAGTTCTCTTGCTTCTGATAGGCCCGAGGCAATTTATGCGCTTGGCGCAAAAGCGGCCTATGTGGCCAAAAAATACGCCCCTAAAATTTTCAAGAAAAAAATTCCCGTGGTTATTTCTTCTGTTTTAAACTGGAAGAAATACAGCCTGAGTGCTCCTTATACAACCGGAGTCCGCGGTAACGTGCCGGCCCAGGCGGTGCTTCTGCAGACCCGAATGGTTGCTTCTAACCTGAAAAAAATCGGTGTTATTTACTCCGGGGAAAGTGCCGCCCGGATAAAAAAAGCCCGTCGCGCCGCAAAAGCTATGGGTATGCGGCTTGAAACGGTAAAGGTCGATAAGAGCGCTGGTGTCCCGGTGGCTTTTTCCACGCTACAGGGCAGAAAAATTGATGCGTTGTGGATGGTTGCCGACCCGGTCGTTATTACTCCGGGAAATTTTAAACACTTGAGCAAAAATTGTTTAAAACACAAGCTCCCGACAATTGTTTATTCTGAGAACTTCGTGAAAGCCGGCGGCTTGATGTCCGTTTCCGTGAACTATGAAACTATTGGTTCCCAGGTTGCTTCAATAGTCTATGACATTCTCTCCGGCAAAGCTGTCAAAGACATCCCTGTTGCCGACCCGATCGGAACACAGTTTATCGGAAATCGAAAAGTTGCCCGCAAAATTGAGCTTGACCTTAGTTCCTCTTCTCAATTTATGGACAAAGTTATTGGAAATAAGAAAAACAAGGAAAAATAATAAATCAGAACTTTCTAATAACACCACAACGTTATTCCGGGTGGAGGCGTGAAGCACCGAAAACCCGGGACTTGCGTCTCGCAAACGCGTGAAATACATCGATCTTTGTATTATGGGATTATACCGGGTGACAGTTCGTTAGAAAGTTCTGAGTTCTGATAGTATTTTTAGCACACTTGCAATTTTGATGAATAGACGGAGTTTAATAAATTTCACACAGAAACATAATCTATTCCTTTCCGAAAAAGTTTATATTTTTTTCTCTATCGAGGTTATATGCGGATGGTAATTCTGTAAATTGAGGTATATTTGATGAAGAAATTAATCAGCCTGGCTTTCGAGAGCCTCCTATTTAAAATCAGTGCGCTTATCGTAATTATGATTCTCGTTGTCGTCGGTATTATGACCTACGCCACCCTTGTTCAGCAAAAGTCCACTTTAGTTACTTTGAAAAATATGACTGTGAAACGCCAGCAAAAAACTCACGAGAATAATCTAATTGCCAAGGGTCAGACTATTACTCGTTTGATGAAAGACGCCGCTCAAAATGCTTTGCTTACCTTTGATTTTTCGGCTCTGAAACCACTGGCTAAGAACACTGCCCGTGACCGGGAAATCGCCTATGTACTTTTTCTGGGGCAAAATAACATGGTCATGGCTCATGCCGGTGAATATTCACCAGTCGAGAAAGTTCAACCGATGTCACCCCTGGGGGATACTATCAGTCAAAAAGTAGACAAGGCGACAAATAACCTGAAGGACAAATCCTTTTATCAATATCGCTATACTGACCAGGCTGACAACAAATATCTGGAGATGGCTTATCCCATCATGGTCAGCGGTCAGAAAAAGGGACTCGTCCGGATTGGCTTTACTCTCAAATATATGAATCAGGCCATAGATTCTGCTATTGCTGCTAATGAAAAATACACTAATAAAAGATTGGCTGAATCCAAGCGTTCCAGCGTAATTGTCGCGGGTATTTCCCTGCTTGTTGGTCTGGTTGCTTCCTTTTTTCTCGCCCGCCGAATTTCTCGGCCAATGGTAAATATGATGTCTAAAATGCAGAAGGCGGAAGAGGGGGATTTGACCACCCGGGTTGAAGTAAGTTCCCGGGATGAAATTGGCCAGTTGAGCCAGAGTTTTAATAATATGATGCAGAATCTCTCCGATATTGTTGGCCAGGTCCTCGATAGTTCAAGCAAACTGGCTGATTCTTCCGCTTCGTTGGCGTCAGTTGTCTCACAGAGTCAAACAAGTATTGAAACGATATCTCAAAACGTGGAAACAATTAGTGAGGGGGCCCGGGATAACTCCGAACAGGTTGATGAGTCAACCGAATTAATTCGGGAGCTGACGGATGATTCACGGGTAATTACCGAGCACAGCGAAGACGTAATGCAGAAAAGTGAAGAGATGCGTGACAACGCCCGCGAGGGAAGTATCGCCGTTGAAGAAGTTGTCCGGAGCATGGAAAGCATCGACGATAAAATAACGCTAACCAGAGAGGCCCTGACGTTACTATCCGAAGCAGCCGCTGATATTGATAAGATTTCTGATTCGATTGAATACATCACTGAAAAGACGAATACCCTCGCTTATAATGTTTCGATAAGTGCGGTTGAGGCCGGCGGGGAAACAGAAGAAATAGCCGCAATTGCCCGGCAGGTGAGAAATCTTGCCGAAGAGAGTTCGGAAGCCGCCCAGGAAATCAAACAGAATGTGGGACAAATCCGCGAGTCTGCCGAAGAAGTATCCCAAAAAATGGAAGCGACCGACCGGGAAACGAGTGAAGGGGTTGAGCTGGTTAAAGACGCTGGAAAAAGTTTGGATGATATTGTCAATTCAGTTGATCGTGTCTACGAACAGTTGGTAAAAGTTTCCGGGTTGGTCAATGAACAATCCGAAAAAACACAAAAAATGAGTCAGGCAATGGATCGGGTCTCCCATATCTCTGATCGAACTGAAGAAGGGACCAGAGAAGTTTCAACTGCTGTAAATGAACAAGCCGAAGGAATAGAAGACGTTTCTGACGCGGCGGATAATTTACAGGAACAGGCTGCTAATCTCAGGGAATTAATGGAGGATTTTGAGGTCTAATATGAGTAAAAATAATTATTATAAGAATTTGGTTATGATCGCTGCTTTGACCCTGGTCGCCGGTATAATAACTTTATTACTTTCTAATTTTTCATTTTATTTCAATTATTATGGTCCGCTGGTTCTTTTTATTTCTTACATCTTACTGGTGGCGTTCTCTTTTCTTTATTTTCGCCGTTCTTTTACCGGGTTGCTGGATAATTACCGTAGTTCAGTTCGTAAAATTGTCCGTATGGTTGAGGCCGGAGAAAAGATTCCTTCGGAAGAACAGGTTGGGGAATTAAAGGGGTTGGCAGAAGTTTTGAATGAGAGACAGAATTGTCTGGACCGGTTGGAAGCGGTGAACAATCAGTTGAAAGATAAACTCAAAAAACGGCTGGATAGAAACAGTGAGGAAATAAGTGAGGCCATTGCCGGCTTAGAAAAAACAAAAACTCGGGTTAGGGAACTCGAAGAAAAAATACTATCTTATGTCCGGGGATTTAATCAGATCGGGACCGAAGTTGCTGAGTTTTCAGCTATTTTAAAACAACTGGGTTCCGATATAAAGCAGGAAAAGCGGATTCTTACCCTTGAGACAGAGCACCACAGTGAATTTGAACACACGAATGAAAAAATCCGGGAAGTCCTTGACTCTCTTCTTGAAATTACTCAGGATCTACTTGAACAGATAAATGAGAGACTAAATAATAAAATTGGCTCTGTCGGTAAAAAAGTTGCCAGTCTCAAAGAGTTGGAGAATAACCTGAGATTGGAAATTGGACGGCTGGATGAGGAACCCGAAGGGTTAAAACTTGTTGCCGAAGAAATCCGGGAAGAGTTAGACAGAATTAGAACGGGAGTGGGGGAACTAGAAAAATTGATACTATCTTCGGTGGATAAAATCGAAGATAAACTGGCAGAAACCAAAAAGGCTCGAGAAAACTTCCGGGAGCTTCAGGGAAAAGACAGTCAAAAGCAATTGGACAAGCTTAGTAAATTGATCCGGACCAATTTAGAAATTCTTGTGGATCTGGAAGAAGATTGTGAAAAAATACAGGGAATTCAAACCGAGTTGACTAAAAACAAGGTTGCCTTTACCGAAGATTTTTGCTGGCTTGCTGATTCTGTTGAGGAACTTGGTAAACATTTACGAGCGTTGGAGGAAACTTCTTAAAATGAGTGAGTTGTATCTTCAGTGTGAAGTGGGAAACGAAAATTATTTTTTTTTGCGTAGTTCGGCAGTAGTAACTATTAAAAACGAGTTTGAAATAACTCCCATACCTGCGCAAACAGAAAATAATTTGCTTGGAATTGTTCCTCATTCCGGTGAAATTTGTCCGGCCTATGATCCCGCTCTTTTTTTCCCGGGGTTGGAGGTTGAAGATCCCGGAGAGGGCACACTTGTTTTTGTTGAACTTTCGGAAGCTAATATAAGTTTTAAAGTCTCCCGGGTTCGAGGGAATACTTCCCTGGAAACAGTTGAAAAACAGGTGGAAGTTGAACCAGAACCTGCGGAAGAGGAAACTAAAGTGGAAAACCGGGTCCGAATAGCCGGGGATAAGCGGGAATTGACGGTAGATAATATTGAAACATCCGTAAACGCACTGGCACGGGAGCTTTGATTGGTATGAGTGACCAGGACCAATTTTTGCAGATGTTTATGGAGGAAGCCGAAGAACACATAGACACTTTGCGTGATGGGCTGATGTCTCTTGCCGATGATCCCGAAAATTTGGCTCCGGTTCAAGAGATGTACAGAGCTGCACATACGCTTAAAGGAAACGCCGGTTCCTGTGGGCTGCAAAAAATACAAAATCTGACCCACAAATTGGAAAATGTGATGTCTGCTGTGCGAGATAAAGAAATTATGGCTTCAATGGAAGTAGTTGATGCCGGTTACGATGCCCTGGACAGGGTTGAACTTTTGATTGAGTACATTGGTGAAGATACCGAAGACGTTCCGGATTCTGAATTTGACGTTTCTGACCTGGTGGATAAATTAAAGTCTCTGGCCAGTGGGGAAGAGGGGGCAGTTAAAAAGGCAGAACCGGTATACTTCCAGCTTGATGATGATGAGATAACTGAATTATCTGGAATAAACAAACAAAACTGTGTTCTTGTAAAAATTTTTCCGGATGAAGATTGCCCGATGCCTTCTGTTCGGGCTGTTATTTTTCTGGAAAAGTTGGCGGATAATGAAATCACGGTGTATAAGACTTTTCCTGACCAGGAAAAAATCGAGGGGGAAGAGTTTGAAGATTTTTTTATGGTTCTTTGTCTGGGAGAGGAGGGGTTTGAAAAACAACTGGAAGAATTTGTGGAGGCTGACGATGACTTGCGGCAAGCGAAAATAGCCCCCCTGGAGTTAGCCGAGGAACCGCTGAAAGAGAGAGTTAAAGAAGCTAAGAAAGAACACGAACCCGATCAGACGGAAGTGAAAACACCTAAAATTAAAAAAGCTTCTACGATCCGGGTTCAATCGGAAACGCTTGATTCACTTTTGAATATTTTAAGTAATTTATCTCTTCAACGAATGAAATTAACCAATAAAATTGACGGGGATTCAGACGTGGAACGTGATTTCCTCGAGTTGAAGCGACAGTTGACCCACTTACAGGAAGAAGTAATGAATACTCGGCTGCTCCCTGTTAATAGGGTTTTTAAGAGGTTTCCCCGGTTGGTTCGGGATGTTTCTAAAAAATTGGGTAAAAAAATTGACCTGGAAATGGAGGGGGAAGATACTGAACTGGATAAAACGCTCGTGGATGAACTGGGCGATCCGTTGATTCATATTATGCGTAATTCACTTGATCACGGGATTGAGTCCCCGGAAGAACGAAAAAATAAGGGCAAACCCGAAACGGGTACGGTTTATTTGAGGGCCTTTCACGAGGGTAATAATGTTGTAATAGAAGTTGAGGACGACGGTGGCGGAATTCCCCCGGACGTAATAATTGAGAAAGCAATTGAAAAGGATATGATTTCGGCTGACGAAGCGGAAGAACTCACTGATCACGAGAAAATTCAATATATTATGGAACCCGGTTTCAGTACCACGGAAGAAGTAACTGACTTGAGTGGTCGCGGTGTTGGCATGGATGTTGTGCGGGCTACGGTAGAAAAATTTCGGGGTTCAATGACAATTGAATCCGAGGTTGATAAAGGGACTACCATGAGAATTGAGTTTCCTCTGACTGTGGCTATTATCCCCGCTTTATTAATTCGGATGGAAAAAAATGTTCTTGCCGTTCCGCTCGAAAATATTAAGCGTACTGAATTGGTCGGTAAAGATAATTTATTCCGGGAAGAGTCCCAAAAAAAGGTGGAAGTTAATGGCAAAACCTATCCTAGGGTTACTTTAAATGAACTTTATACCGAAAAAGAAAACGGTTTTTTTTCCGAGAACGAGCGCTATCCAATGCTGGTTGTAGAGGGTAACAGGGGAACTCAAGTTGGTTGCCTCTGTGAGGAAATAGTGGAGCAGGAAGACATTGTTATAAAACCCCTTGGGAAATACTTGCGGGGGTTAGAGGGGTACGCCGGCGCAACCTTTCTTGCTGACGGCAGTGCTACTTTAATATTAGATTTGAATGAAAAAATACAGGAGTTTTAACTTATGGAATCCATTTATAGAGATTTAACGGGCTGGTTAATACTCGGGTTTTTGATTGCTTACGGGCTTTTTGTAATGACTCTTTTTTCATTAATTAATCCCGGGTTTATTATCGGGGGTGTCATAGTTCTCTTACTTGGTTTGGTTGCAGGAGTTTTTCTCGCCCTGTTTCTTCGCCAAATTTATCAATACAGGCTCAGTGACCTTATTTCAGCTTTGAATGACAGACGCGATAATTTACCTCATATGGATTTTTTCGGAAATAAAGCTGCCGAAGAGATTAATTCTTTAAAAGACAGACTGAAAAGGATTGTCGGGGTGGAGGACGAATTACTCTCCAAAAGTAAAGAAGTAGATGAACTGAACCAGAGGCTTGAAGAAAATATCCGTAAGCGTGCACAGTTTTCTCACTGGGTGGAAGAGATTGACACCACGCTTGAGAGTTCTATTGACATTTGTCGGGAACTCCAGGACAGTGATATTTTTGCCTTTGAAAAACAATTGACCGAGCTCAGCCGAAAACTTACACAGGTTGAAAAACAGGGAGAAGAAAAACGTCAGGATGATAATATAAAACAAAAACTATCTGAACTGAGAGACTTTTTTGAGAATCAAGATATTGTAAAATCTAAGATGATAAAATTCCAAGAGGTGATTAACAATCTCTCAGAACAACTGGAACAACAGGTTGAAAATGTAGAAAAAATCGCGATTAATACGGGGATTGAAGGAGCAAAATTGGGTGACGCCGGTCGTCCGATTACCATCATTGCCGATGATATTCAGCTTGAAGCCGATAATTTTAAAGAAATATTGGAAACTTTGGATGAAAAGGTGAAAGAACTGAATAAATTAGAATTTTTTGAAGGTTCCTGCCTGGAAACTTCATTTAAAGAGGTTGAGGAATCTCTTCAACAGGAAGCCCGGGGGGGATCAACTGCTATTTGGTCTCAGAAGATTTTAACTCAGGTTCGTCAACAACTTGATGATCTGGTTATAGAAATTTCTGATGAATTTAACGTGATGCGAGAAAAACTTCAGGAACAGAAAACCCAACAAAAAGAGATTGATTTTCTTCTCCGGGATATACAAGAAAGAGAAGGGAGTGCTCTGGATGAAACCGAGAACTGAATTGATGGATGATCTGCGTTCAGAACTTGTAAATGCTATTGACCGGATGTTTAACCGTTTGGCTGACGGTAGTCTTGAATCTGTTGAATCGGAATGGTTGAAACTGGAGGAAAATGAAATAAAGCCCGAACACAGTGCTTCCGTTGGTTTGCGGGGGGATTTGAAAGGTTCTTGCTTTATGATCGCTGTTAAAGAGGGGCTGGAGGAAACACTGATTGATCTGATGGGCGCGACGTCTATGCCTCTAACTGAACAGAAAAAGGTAGAGGTTTCTTTAAACGAATTAACCAATATGATTTCCGGACATGTATTTTCTTTGCTTCACGAATGGTATAATTACGAGGTGGAATTTACTGCTCCGGTATATCAACAAGATTGTCAGTTGATGGAAAATTCAACCGTTGAAAGCCTTTTAAAGCTCACTTGTGATTTTGAAGAAGGAGAACTTGATCTGTATTTTTTATTTATGCCTGAATAAATTTTCGTTAGCAGGAGTGTGAAATAATTAATGTCTGCCAGAGAAAAAACTGTCCTTATCGTAGACGATTCTCCATTGATGCGTTTTCAACTGGAAGGGATTCTTGAAGATGATGGATATGAAGTCGTTGATCAGGCTGAAAACGGAGAGGAAGCTGTTGAGAAATACAAAAAATATGAACCTGAATTAGTTACAATGGATATAGTTATGCCTGACGTAGACGGGCTTGAAGCTTTAAAAGAGATAAAAGAATATAACGAAGACGTTACTGTGGTAATGATTTCTACGGTTCGTAACAAAGAAAAAGTTATGGATGCAATCAAACTTGGAGCTGAGGATTACGTGGTTAAACCTTTTGAACCCGATCAGGTAATTGAAAAAATCGGTAAATCCATTGATTGAATGAGGTTGAATTATGGGTAAATTAACCGTCGATTTGCTTAACCCGTTTATAACTGCTTCGACTTCCGTGGTCGAACAACTTGCTCAGATTAAGTTAAAAAAACACGGAGTGAATAAGAAAACTACGCCCGATCCCAGCTATGAATATGCGATTATGCTGGGAATAGTTGGTGATTTGAAAGGTCAGGTTACCTATAGCCTTTCCAAGAGCTTTGCCCGGACGCTGGTAAGTGAATTTCTCGGGCTTCATCTGGTTCCCGCAAAACTGGATGAACATGTTCCCAGCGGGTTGGAGGAACTGGGGAATATGATTACCGGTAACGCTGCGGGCGGGCTTGAATCAAACGGTGTGGAAATCGATATATCTCCACCCTCGATTATTGCCGGAAGTGATTATCAGATTGAATACGTAAAAATGAATACCATCCAGGTGATTATGTTTTCCGAGGCCGGAAGCCTGGAGATAAATCTTGCCCTGACTGTTAATAATGATTGAACAGGCCCCGGTGAAGTTATTTATAGTGGACAAAAAAATTGGAGGTTAAAAACAATGGCTAAAATACTTGTTGTTGATGATGCGGATATTATGCGACTGAAATTGAGTAAAGTTCTGGAGGAAAATGGGCATGAAATTGTCGGGGAAGCCAAAAATGGGGATGAAGCAGTTGAAAAATATAAGGATTATGATCCCGACTTAGTTACTCTTGATATTACTATGCCCGAGGTTGATGGCCTGGAAGCTCTTGATGGGATAATAGCTCATGATCCCGATGCCAAAGTAATAATGGTCAGCGCAATGGGAAAGAAAAAGAAAGTATTAAAAGCTGTAAAATCGGGGGCGAAGAATTTTATTGTGAAGCCTTTTGATGCGGATAAGGTTAAGGAGGCGGTGAATGAAGTATGTTGAATAGATTTTGTTTTCGCGGGATTGTTCTTCCGGTCGTTGCGATTTTATTCTTCGTAATTACCGGTTGTGCCGATTCCGCCCGTATCACCGCATTAAAAAAGACTAACAAAAAACTCAAAAGAAAAGTAAAAAGGTTGGAAAAGAAATTTAGTAAAAACGACCAGGAAAATATTTCTGATTATAAATACATGGTCTATAAAGACTGGACAGCAGTTGTAAAATTAATTAAAATGCGTTCGGCTATTGGCAAGTTTTACCAGGATCACGGTAAGTTTCCGGCAAATTTAGATGTACAGGGGATGAAACCTTATTTGAAGGAAATTTTTGGTTCACCAGAAGTTCCCCCGGTGGCCGGCTCCAGAAATGTGGTTAAGGTGGAGTTTACCTCAAAACCGGTTAAACCAGTTGGAGGGTGGGCATATACCGCTTCCGGTTACGTTTATATAAACTCAAAACGAAAAACTACCGGCCAGATTCCTCTATACAGGTTTTAGTTCTAACCCCGCACAAAAATGTTATTAAACTTTAATAGATTATTTGTTGAGAAATTTTAACCTGCCCCGTCTTAATTTCCAGGGAGCTATTCTGTCTGAGGGGATCCTGGATATAGAAAGTTTACTCTCCTGAAGTTTAATTCTTTTTCCTAATTGAATGTCCCCCCATTTGTTTTTTTTGAATTTTATGACCACGGGTAAGTCAGGCTGGCCCGTCTGTTTTTCCACGTAAGCTCTGTCTCCGTCATCGAGGGGGACCACCGTTCCCGAAGGATAAGTGCCAATCTGCGAACAAAAATGATTAATTATTTTAGATTCCACGGTATTGAAGTGCTGCCAGAGCTTGTTTGCTGTTTTACCCGGAGGAATACCCTCTTTCCAGGGCCAGGTTGTTGTCAGGGCGTCAAAAGCCCCGCAGAGTGCTATTCTCTGTGACTCTTTGACCAGCCAACCCGATCCGCTTTTCTGTTGGTTGTGCATTTCAATTAATTTGAGAGCTTTTTTTGGAATACCCTCTACTTCTTCTAACATTTCAACAGAATAATGAGAATAGTTAATTGATTCTTCACTATCAGCTTTATCGTCTCGGATTATTTTCTCGCTTTTCCCCAGCAATTCGGGCACTTCAGCCAGTCCAAGATCCTGAAACAACAGGGCGATAATACGTGAATCAAATTCTTGATCGGTGATTTCCTGGGGCCATACCTGGGCATAAATAATACATCTGTTCAAAGCCTGAACAAGAAGGTTTTGTTCGTCCATAGAAGTTTCAGCCAGGGCCCAGTAAGGGTCGGGAAGTCGGTGAACAAGTTGAATTGATTTTTGCTTCAGTTCTTTTACCATCCTGGGTAGATACATCTTACTATGAGTTACTGACCGAAAAATATTGTAAACAGTTTTATAGAATTCACTTATTGCTGATAGCCCGGATCTTTCTGTCACCCTGCTGAAAAGCTGATCGACCACAGAATTTTGATCAACAATTGTTTTACCCGCTTCAGCAGCAGCCTGTACTGCCTGGTTTTGTACTTCTTTAATAAGGTTAACCCTTTCCTCGGGCTCTTTTTCTATAGAGTCAATTTCCTCTTTTGCTTCGTCCAGTTGTTTTTCATCGTCAATTTCCAGAAGTATTTTGTTTAATCGGGCTCTCACTTTCTCAATCCGGTCAATAAAATCTGAAAAATCATTAACTAAATCCTGGTATTTCTGGGGGACCCGGCTTGTTTCAAAATCGATTGTGTCTGAACGAATAATATCCATAAAAATTTCAAGAACTTTATCGCGCTGTTTGTGCCCTTTTAAATTTAAAATTTTCTCCTGGAGCTTTGGTTCTTCGTTTTGTAGAGTTTTTACTTCATCAAGACAGAACTCTATTTCATTTTCTCGCTCCGGTTCTAATTCCATTCGGGAGTATTTATTAAGAAGAACCTCAAGCTGATTCAGACTGGAAACTAAATCTAAATTTTCGATTAACTTTGACTGGATCGCATTGACCACCTTGGTTTCAACAGCCGGGATGTTTTTTTTCAGTGCTTCTTTTATAGGAATCCAATCATAATATCCCCTGGCTATCCACACCCGGTTTATGCCGTGTGAACGGAGTTTTTTTAGCATATCTGTTGTTATTTTAGTCCCCGCGGCGGCAAGTAGAACCTCGTTTTCATAAATATCTCTGAATAAAGTATCCATCGCCGTGTTAATTTCAGAGATATTTACAAATGCCGGGGTTGATTTTTGCACCTTTGCGTATTTCATTTAAATTTTACCACTCCAGAATATCATAAATATTACGAATTAATTATATACTTCGGGCCAGTGTTTGTTAAACATAACTTGGTAAGCTTTTCAGCTTTATGGACTTCTATTCTTAAGATAGAATTAATCTAACCCTCATTATGCACGAAATTTTAGAATTTCGTGCATAATGTGGGTTAGACTTGATTGTATATAGGAGCGTTAAGATGCGACAGAGCAATGAAAAAAGTATTTAAAGGTTCTGTGGGGGATGATACTATTTTCAAAATAGCCAGATATCAATGATAATTTGACAAAATTTAACTCAGCGAACAAGGATTTTGAGGTACAATTAATTCATATTTGAGGTGAAAATAATGAAAAGCTCAATCGAGTTCCGGTTGCATCTTCTTCTCGCCGTAGCCGTATTTTTTGCCGTCGCCGCTCCGGGTTACGCCGGGATGGAGGAAGACCTGTTCCAGGGCAAAGGTGAAGCGCAATTCTTTAAGACCGAGGAAAAAGTATTAACCACCTCGACTAAATACGCAGTTACAAAAGCGGAAGCCCCTTCCATAGTCAGGGTCTGGACCGAAAAAGAAATAGAGCAGGCCGATGCTCGGTCGGTTGCTGATTTACTTAACCAAGTTGTTGGGATTCATTTACCAGTTAATGTTGAGGACAGGCGCTTGGCCTGGATTCGCGGTGTACGTGGTGCTGACAACAGCCGAATGCTCCTCCTTAAAGACGGAGTTCCAGTCAAAGAAGGTCTTTATAATCACGCCTATATTGGTGAATTTATTCCGTTTCATCAGGTTAAACAGGTTGAATTTATCAAGGGTCCTGGTTCCGCCCTTTACGGAGCTAACGCATTCAGCGGTGTTGTAAACATCAAGACCAAGGATGGTTCCGACGTTAACGGCAAGGAAATAGCCGTTAGTATTGGTAAAAGCCAACGTCGGGAAGTCAGCTTTGTCGGCGGCGGTAAAGAAACCGTAAACTGGGGCGGTGAAGAGGCAAAAGTCGATGTTATGACTTATGGACGTATTTTCAGGACTGAAGGTCTCGGTGAAAATGATCCGGAAGCTGAGAATGCCAAAGATAATCGGCCAGTCAAAAATTACACCGCCGGCATGAAACTGAAAACTGGTAATTTCACCTTTCGTGGTGACGTAATCAGTCACGCTACCAAACGCATTGGTGGTGAGGGAAGTGTGGACGCGCTTGCCAACCAGGATCTTGATATTGTCTCCTATCGGTACTATAACCAGCTTTTCTCGCTCGACTACAACAATAGCTGGGGCAAAGAGGGCAGCAAAACTGATGTCCAGCTACGGACTTACTTCAATAAGTACGATAATCCTGGTTTATATTCAGTGCCGTGGGATACGGGTATTGAGTATGTTGAGCCGGAGAAGGTGACTACACGTTCCGGTTTCACTTCTCAATTTACTCAACAGTATGGTGATAACACTCTGGTTGCTGGCCTTGATTATTCACGTAATGAGATTGATGATGTGACTGACTATAACCAGCCCGGGGCTGTTGCGGCCGGATATGTAATTCCACCACAAAATTACTACATTGGCGGTCTTTACACACAATATACTCATAGCTTTCCTTCCCTGCTTTCATCCAAGCTAACTCTTGGTGTCCGCTACGATGACCACGAGATCATGGGCAGTAATGTTTCCCCCCGACTTGGCTGGGTTTCGAACCCGACCGAGAAAGATTATTTCAAGTTGCTTTACGGGGAAGCTTTCAGAGCACCGACCGCCCGTGAGATGCTGATGGAGGATAACAAAAATTGGACCAGTGGTAATCCGAACCTTGACGCGGAGACGATTCAGACCCTGGAGTTTAAGTATAACCGTCAGCTCAGTTCCAATCTCGAAACTGAATTTGTCGTCTTCGACAACACTGTTGAGGATATAATTCAAAAGGGTAATGATCCACAATTTGCCGGAGGCGAGGGTTATCTGAATAAGGGGGAGCAGGAAACGACCGGCGGTAATGTTGCCGTTAAGTATGACGGACAGACCTGGGATTACAATCTGAGCTACGGTTATATTGACGCCACTGCAAAACGTGAGACCGGGGATAAGCAAGAATGGGGTATACCCAAGAAGATGGCAAAGGGAGAAGTTAAATATACTCCTGTGAAACAGATGTGGTTTAAACTTGATGGCCGCTGGATTGCCGAACAGCATCGGGAGGAATGGGCCGGTTTTGATAAGAATATTCCCAGCTACTCTGTTCTTGATGTCACCCTTGGGACAAGAGAATTAACCGAGGGACTTCAAACCAGGTTCTCGGTCAACAATGTCCTGAATGCGGCTGCCGATTGGGTTGCTGAGGAAGCTGGTGAGGATGATACCTATAGTGTTCCCCGGCGTAATGTTATGTTGACCGTAGAATATGACTTCTAATAATTAACGCCCTGCGGACATAGCAGTGCTTAGCTGCAAAATACCGCGACATAAGTTCGACATTCGGAGTTTTTCATATATTTTTTGCTTGCCCTAAAGAATTATTGACATGGGGTTAAAAATATGGTTTAATAAAATTACCATAAAGGGCTTGTTTAATAACTTCAACAAAATCATTTTGGCCAATCATACAATAAGCTTCATTTAAATAATTTTTTTGCCGGGGTATTTATTCACAGAATGGGGCTGAGAAAATTTACTCCGATAGAAATCGAGAAAGATTAGATTGGCCGATCCATCCTTATTTGTATTGGGGTTTATATAATCCTCACCGATTTTTTTGGACTGAAGATGGGGAACAAAACATTTTTTTAAGAGTTTCTGAAATTTAAAAACCCGGGTAAAGCTCTTTTTAGAGCGGGGGCATACAATTTTTAGAAGAGATTAAAGTTTAGTTACAAAATAACTTATTTTTGGAGGGACAGTTTTATGTTTTCTTTTTCTCACCAGGTTAAGCTATTTGCCATTTTCGCTTTTTTAATTTTTAGTGTAGTAGTGCAAACTCAACCCGTGTCTGCCCAGGGTGTGGAGGAAGAACTTTTCAGTGAAGGCGGGGGCGGAGAGGCTGATTTCTTTAAAACTGAGGAACAGGTTGTTGTTTCCGCTTCTAAACGCGCTCAGAAAATCAGTGAATCGCCGGTTGCAATTTCAGTGATAAACGAATCAGATATTGAAGCGATGAATCCCCAGAGTATCCCCGATATTTTACGAATAATTCCCGGTGTTTACGTACAGCGTATCACCGGCGGCCAATACGAGGTTTCCATCCGAGGGAACCATGGTTTTCCCGGCGGGAGTGGACCGTTTAGTGCGTTTTCCCGGCGGGTACTCGTGCTTGTTAACGGCCGTTCATTTTTCAATGATTCCTTTGGTGGGACCCAGTGGAGCCAGCTTCCCATAACCGCTGATAATATTAAGCGTATTGAGGTCGTTCGTGGCCCGGCTTCACCCCTGTTTGGTGCGAATGCGGTTACTGGTGTGATCAATATAATTACTAAAGACCCGGTCAACCTGGCGGACGCCGACGTCGAAGTCTCGATTGAACCCGGCTCCGACAACCACAACCGGCTTCGGGCCAGTGTTCCCGGAGAAGTGGGCGGGTGGAACTTCTTGCTTACCGCCGAGAAGTCTCAGAAAGATCGCTTCGATCCCGCTGACGAGAATTACGAAGAGTATGACGTGAATAAGGGAGTCAGTGTCAACTCATATGATGGTATAAATCCGGCTGGCTTAGGTGCTGCAGATTCCACCAGCCTGAATCAAGTAGGATATTTTGGACAGAAAACTCACCCGAATAATGATTTATATGGTTTGACTGAAGGTGCGAACGGAGGGGATGGTGGATTTAAAGATGGTCGCGGTGATGCGGATAATACCGATTTTCCGGCCGCGGACGGTAATTCCCTGGAGACCAAAAGGTTTAACTTGATGGCCAAGAAACAGATTTCCGATGTGCGCAGTCTGCAGTTGGAAGGTGGTATGGGCGACGGCCATCAAAATTTCTTTGGTTCTTCGGGCGGACTTATTATATTTAAAAATCCGGTCGAACAGGCCTATGGTAAGGTTGCTTATGAGGACGAATACGAAGGAATTCCCGTAAAACTCCAGGTCTCTTACATTGACGGGCAGTTTGGCGATAATCCTCCGGGTGGTGAAGCCGTCCCCGACGGTCCTCTGGGGGAGCGTCGCGACGGCACGCAGGGGGGACTCGGCTGGGGATCCTGGGACGTGGAAGCCCAGGGGATCTGGGAATGGTCTTCGAGTGACGTCCTTGTCTTTGGCGGGAACTGGCGCACTACGGAAGCAGAATCCAAGCTGTATTATCGTGACGTACTTGATAGGACTAACAAAAAGGCCGAGCAGACTTTTACCGGGGCTTATTTCAACAATGAACACCAGTTTAATGAGTCGTGGAAATTTGTCCTTGCCGGGCGATATGATGACTTCCAGGAACCAGATGATTCAGCCTTCTCTCCGCAGTCTATTTTGATTTACCAGCCGGCGGGCGATTCCGACCAGATGTGGCGCCTGAACTGGGCGCAGTCCATTCGTGCCCCTTTTCTGACCGAATTATTTATGAATGCTCCCGCTGGTCGGAGCGAGCTTTATAACCACGGTCTTGGTGCTTTTGATGGTAATTCGGAACTTGAAATCCCTAAAATTAGTTCCGTGGAATTTGGTTTCCGGGATAAATACTGGCAGAGATTAGAAATTGACGCTAACCTTTATCATACCGCTTTTGAGGACGCTATTGGATTTCGAAGAGTGGATGATCCTGAGGCCGGCCTGAGTCTTCAGTTTGATAACTATAATGAAACATTAAGAAGCAGTGGGGGTGAGCTGGAAGTCAAGTATCCTTTGACCAGAAGTTGGTCTACTCGGGCTGCTTATACCTATCAGCAAGGTGAATTTGGTAGCCGGGATATGAAATCGGTCCCGACTCATTTATTAGCCCTTAACCTGACTGGTAAAATAGCCGCTTGGAACTTGAGTGTTACCGGCCAGTATGCTGGTGAACCAACAGTCACGATGAAAAACGTCTTTGATCGAAATATAGACGAAAAAATGGATTTACAAAGTTATAATCTTGATTTGGATGGTGACGGTACTAAAGCTTACGGTCCTGATTTGACTCCTGGAACTGCTGACGATGATGGCCAGGATTTATCTTACGTATTGGAACATGGCCCTAAAGACTTAGACAACTTGATGGCAGCACATCCCAATGGTGGAAATGGGACGTCAGAATCAATGGTTGCCGGCCAGGCTGTGGGGCTCATTGATAATGGAACAAAGAAAATTAAGATCCAGGGTGAAGATTACGTGACCTTTAACGTCCGGCTCAGTCGCACTTTCCACTTCGGGAAGACCCTGGACAATGCGCCCTTTGAATTTGCCCTGATTGGTGAGCACCTCGGTGAGTCCCACCGGGAATATGTATTTGGTGAAAAATTAGAGCCGGTCTACCGCACCCAGGTTAGCTGGACTTTCTAAAACTTGCCGGGCAGGCCGGCTTAGCACAGGCACCGAGGGATATTTTTGAGAAAAATTAATTTTCTTTCTGCCAGGGCTTTACTTTTTTTAATTTGTCTTCTATTGTTAGCGGTGTCCGCTACGACTGCGAGCGCTGCTCAACAACTCCTGGTTTTTAATCCCGGCGCGATGGGCGGTAACATGGCCACGTTGATTGATGCCGCCAACGATTATTTTGGTTCCCGGAACCTGGACCTTAAGTTTCAGCCGATTGCTAAATTTAAACAGTTCAAACAGCGGGTTGGTTCCGCTCGGTACGTGATTATGCCCGACTGGAGTTATAAGCTTCTTGAAGACCAGCATGACTTCTCCCCGCTTTTGTCCCCCCAGGTAAACGGTTCACCAAATTTCACCAAGATTTTGATCGCAAAAAAAGGTGCTATCAGTTCCCCGGTGGATTTAAAAGGCAAAAAAGTGGCTACCATCTCCCAGGGGCAAAGAACCAACAACATCCTCGACCGGGTCCTGTTTGAAGGTACGGGAGTCCAGGCCGATCAACTTAACTTTATTTTTGTTGGTAAAGACCTGGACGGGCTGATGGCGGTGAAATTTGGCCAGGTTCAGGCTACAATTGCCAGTTCAACTAATTTTTCCTTGATAAAAAAGAAGAAACCGTTTGTAATTAAGGGACTAAAAATAGTTAAAAAATCCGGGCCGTTAATTCGCGCCTCCCTGTTTTCAGTCGGGGGCGATGGCAATGACAGGGTAGTTAAAGCCTTTGAAAACATGGAAAAATCAGAAAAAGGCAAGAAGTTGCTTTCCCTGCTAAATCTTGGCGGCTGGATTGATTACCCCCAGTGATTTATTTAGGTGCTGATTATTGATGAAATTTTTTCGTGGTTTTAAAATTTGGCTTTTTGTGTTGATTGTTGGGCTGGCAACAGTCTGTGTGTCCCGGCCAGTTCTGGCTTATGTGCTTGTTTTTAAAAGTCAGGACGTTCTCGCTTACAGTGCCCCGGTACCGACCTTTAAAAAGTCTCTCAAGTCTAAGGAGAACACGAAAATCCGGGTTAAAAATATGGAAGGAAGCTTGGGAAAAGCCAAACAAATACTCAGTTCTCTTGCTTCTGATAGGCCCGAGGCAATTTATGCGCTTGGCGCAAAAGCGGCCTATGTGGCCAAAAAATACGCCCCTAAAATTTTCAAGAAAAAAATTCCCGTGGTTATTTCTTCTGTTTTAAACTGGAAGAAATACAGCCTGAGTGCTCCTTATACAACCGGAGTCCGCGGTAACGTGCCGGCCCAGGCGGTGCTTCTGCAGACCCGAATGGTTGCTTCTAACCTGAAAAAAATCGGTGTTATTTACTCCGGGGAAAGTGCCGCCCGGATAAAAAAAGCCCGTCGCGCCGCAAAAGCTATGGGTATGCGGCTTGAAACGGTAAAGGTCGATAAGAGCGCTGGTGTCCCGGTGGCTTTTTCCACGCTACAGGGCAGAAAAATTGATGCGTTGTGGATGGTTGCCGACCCGGTCGTTATTACTCCGGGAAATTTTAAACACTTGAGCAAAAATTGTTTAAAACACAAGCTCCCGACAATTGTTTATTCTGAGAACTTCGTGAAAGCCGGCGGCTTGATGTCCGTTTCCGTGAACTATGAAACTATTGGTTCCCAGGTTGCTTCAATAGTCTATGACATTCTCTCCGGCAAAGCTGTCAAAGACATCCCTGTTGCCGACCCGATCGGAACACAGTTTATCGGAAATCGAAAAGTTGCCCGCAAAATTGAGCTTGACCTTAGTTCCTCTTCTCAATTTATGGACAAAGTTATTGGAAATAAGAAAAACAAGGAAAAATAATAAATCAGAACTTTCTAATAACACCACAACGTTATTCCGGGTGGAGGCGTGAAGCACCGAAAACCCGGGACTTGCGTCTCGCAAACGCGTGAAATACATCGATCTTTGTATTATGGGATTATACCGGGTGACAGTTCGTTAGAAAGTTCTGAGTTCTGATAGTATTTTTAGCACACTTGCAATTTTGATGAATAGACGGAGTTTAATAAATTTCACACAGAAACATAATCTATTCCTTTCCGAAAAAGTTTATATTTTTTTCTCTATCGAGGTTATATGCGGATGGTAATTCTGTAAATTGAGGTATATTTGATGAAGAAATTAATCAGCCTGGCTTTCGAGAGCCTCCTATTTAAAATCAGTGCGCTTATCGTAATTATGATTCTCGTTGTCGTCGGTATTATGACCTACGCCACCCTTGTTCAGCAAAAGTCCACTTTAGTTACTTTGAAAAATATGACTGTGAAACGCCAGCAAAAAACTCACGAGAATAATCTAATTGCCAAGGGTCAGACTATTACTCGTTTGATGAAAGACGCCGCTCAAAATGCTTTGCTTACCTTTGATTTTTCGGCTCTGAAACCACTGGCTAAGAACACTGCCCGTGACCGGGAAATCGCCTATGTACTTTTTCTGGGGCAAAATAACATGGTCATGGCTCATGCCGGTGAATATTCACCAGTCGAGAAAGTTCAACCGATGTCACCCCTGGGGGATACTATCAGTCAAAAAGTAGACAAGGCGACAAATAACCTGAAGGACAAATCCTTTTATCAATATCGCTATACTGACCAGGCTGACAACAAATATCTGGAGATGGCTTATCCCATCATGGTCAGCGGTCAGAAAAAGGGACTCGTCCGGATTGGCTTTACTCTCAAATATATGAATCAGGCCATAGATTCTGCTATTGCTGCTAATGAAAAATACACTAATAAAAGATTGGCTGAATCCAAGCGTTCCAGCGTAATTGTCGCGGGTATTTCCCTGCTTGTTGGTCTGGTTGCTTCCTTTTTTCTCGCCCGCCGAATTTCTCGGCCAATGGTAAATATGATGTCTAAAATGCAGAAGGCGGAAGAGGGGGATTTGACCACCCGGGTTGAAGTAAGTTCCCGGGATGAAATTGGCCAGTTGAGCCAGAGTTTTAATAATATGATGCAGAATCTCTCCGATATTGTTGGCCAGGTCCTCGATAGTTCAAGCAAACTGGCTGATTCTTCCGCTTCGTTGGCGTCAGTTGTCTCACAGAGTCAAACAAGTATTGAAACGATATCTCAAAACGTGGAAACAATTAGTGAGGGGGCCCGGGATAACTCCGAACAGGTTGATGAGTCAACCGAATTAATTCGGGAGCTGACGGATGATTCACGGGTAATTACCGAGCACAGCGAAGACGTAATGCAGAAAAGTGAAGAGATGCGTGACAACGCCCGCGAGGGAAGTATCGCCGTTGAAGAAGTTGTCCGGAGCATGGAAAGCATCGACGATAAAATAACGCTAACCAGAGAGGCCCTGACGTTACTATCCGAAGCAGCCGCTGATATTGATAAGATTTCTGATTCGATTGAATACATCACTGAAAAGACGAATACCCTCGCTTATAATGTTTCGATAAGTGCGGTTGAGGCCGGCGGGGAAACAGAAGAAATAGCCGCAATTGCCCGGCAGGTGAGAAATCTTGCCGAAGAGAGTTCGGAAGCCGCCCAGGAAATCAAACAGAATGTGGGACAAATCCGCGAGTCTGCCGAAGAAGTATCCCAAAAAATGGAAGCGACCGACCGGGAAACGAGTGAAGGGGTTGAGCTGGTTAAAGACGCTGGAAAAAGTTTGGATGATATTGTCAATTCAGTTGATCGTGTCTACGAACAGTTGGTAAAAGTTTCCGGGTTGGTCAATGAACAATCCGAAAAAACACAAAAAATGAGTCAGGCAATGGATCGGGTCTCCCATATCTCTGATCGAACTGAAGAAGGGACCAGAGAAGTTTCAACTGCTGTAAATGAACAAGCCGAAGGAATAGAAGACGTTTCTGACGCGGCGGATAATTTACAGGAACAGGCTGCTAATCTCAGGGAATTAATGGAGGATTTTGAGGTCTAATATGAGTAAAAATAATTATTATAAGAATTTGGTTATGATCGCTGCTTTGACCCTGGTCGCCGGTATAATAACTTTATTACTTTCTAATTTTTCATTTTATTTCAATTATTATGGTCCGCTGGTTCTTTTTATTTCTTACATCTTACTGGTGGCGTTCTCTTTTCTTTATTTTCGCCGTTCTTTTACCGGGTTGCTGGATAATTACCGTAGTTCAGTTCGTAAAATTGTCCGTATGGTTGAGGCCGGAGAAAAGATTCCTTCGGAAGAACAGGTTGGGGAATTAAAGGGGTTGGCAGAAGTTTTGAATGAGAGACAGAATTGTCTGGACCGGTTGGAAGCGGTGAACAATCAGTTGAAAGATAAACTCAAAAAACGGCTGGATAGAAACAGTGAGGAAATAAGTGAGGCCATTGCCGGCTTAGAAAAAACAAAAACTCGGGTTAGGGAACTCGAAGAAAAAATACTATCTTATGTCCGGGGATTTAATCAGATCGGGACCGAAGTTGCTGAGTTTTCAGCTATTTTAAAACAACTGGGTTCCGATATAAAGCAGGAAAAGCGGATTCTTACCCTTGAGACAGAGCACCACAGTGAATTTGAACACACGAATGAAAAAATCCGGGAAGTCCTTGACTCTCTTCTTGAAATTACTCAGGATCTACTTGAACAGATAAATGAGAGACTAAATAATAAAATTGGCTCTGTCGGTAAAAAAGTTGCCAGTCTCAAAGAGTTGGAGAATAACCTGAGATTGGAAATTGGACGGCTGGATGAGGAACCCGAAGGGTTAAAACTTGTTGCCGAAGAAATCCGGGAAGAGTTAGACAGAATTAGAACGGGAGTGGGGGAACTAGAAAAATTGATACTATCTTCGGTGGATAAAATCGAAGATAAACTGGCAGAAACCAAAAAGGCTCGAGAAAACTTCCGGGAGCTTCAGGGAAAAGACAGTCAAAAGCAATTGGACAAGCTTAGTAAATTGATCCGGACCAATTTAGAAATTCTTGTGGATCTGGAAGAAGATTGTGAAAAAATACAGGGAATTCAAACCGAGTTGACTAAAAACAAGGTTGCCTTTACCGAAGATTTTTGCTGGCTTGCTGATTCTGTTGAGGAACTTGGTAAACATTTACGAGCGTTGGAGGAAACTTCTTAAAATGAGTGAGTTGTATCTTCAGTGTGAAGTGGGAAACGAAAATTATTTTTTTTTGCGTAGTTCGGCAGTAGTAACTATTAAAAACGAGTTTGAAATAACTCCCATACCTGCGCAAACAGAAAATAATTTGCTTGGAATTGTTCCTCATTCCGGTGAAATTTGTCCGGCCTATGATCCCGCTCTTTTTTTCCCGGGGTTGGAGGTTGAAGATCCCGGAGAGGGCACACTTGTTTTTGTTGAACTTTCGGAAGCTAATATAAGTTTTAAAGTCTCCCGGGTTCGAGGGAATACTTCCCTGGAAACAGTTGAAAAACAGGTGGAAGTTGAACCAGAACCTGCGGAAGAGGAAACTAAAGTGGAAAACCGGGTCCGAATAGCCGGGGATAAGCGGGAATTGACGGTAGATAATATTGAAACATCCGTAAACGCACTGGCACGGGAGCTTTGATTGGTATGAGTGACCAGGACCAATTTTTGCAGATGTTTATGGAGGAAGCCGAAGAACACATAGACACTTTGCGTGATGGGCTGATGTCTCTTGCCGATGATCCCGAAAATTTGGCTCCGGTTCAAGAGATGTACAGAGCTGCACATACGCTTAAAGGAAACGCCGGTTCCTGTGGGCTGCAAAAAATACAAAATCTGACCCACAAATTGGAAAATGTGATGTCTGCTGTGCGAGATAAAGAAATTATGGCTTCAATGGAAGTAGTTGATGCCGGTTACGATGCCCTGGACAGGGTTGAACTTTTGATTGAGTACATTGGTGAAGATACCGAAGACGTTCCGGATTCTGAATTTGACGTTTCTGACCTGGTGGATAAATTAAAGTCTCTGGCCAGTGGGGAAGAGGGGGCAGTTAAAAAGGCAGAACCGGTATACTTCCAGCTTGATGATGATGAGATAACTGAATTATCTGGAATAAACAAACAAAACTGTGTTCTTGTAAAAATTTTTCCGGATGAAGATTGCCCGATGCCTTCTGTTCGGGCTGTTATTTTTCTGGAAAAGTTGGCGGATAATGAAATCACGGTGTATAAGACTTTTCCTGACCAGGAAAAAATCGAGGGGGAAGAGTTTGAAGATTTTTTTATGGTTCTTTGTCTGGGAGAGGAGGGGTTTGAAAAACAACTGGAAGAATTTGTGGAGGCTGACGATGACTTGCGGCAAGCGAAAATAGCCCCCCTGGAGTTAGCCGAGGAACCGCTGAAAGAGAGAGTTAAAGAAGCTAAGAAAGAACACGAACCCGATCAGACGGAAGTGAAAACACCTAAAATTAAAAAAGCTTCTACGATCCGGGTTCAATCGGAAACGCTTGATTCACTTTTGAATATTTTAAGTAATTTATCTCTTCAACGAATGAAATTAACCAATAAAATTGACGGGGATTCAGACGTGGAACGTGATTTCCTCGAGTTGAAGCGACAGTTGACCCACTTACAGGAAGAAGTAATGAATACTCGGCTGCTCCCTGTTAATAGGGTTTTTAAGAGGTTTCCCCGGTTGGTTCGGGATGTTTCTAAAAAATTGGGTAAAAAAATTGACCTGGAAATGGAGGGGGAAGATACTGAACTGGATAAAACGCTCGTGGATGAACTGGGCGATCCGTTGATTCATATTATGCGTAATTCACTTGATCACGGGATTGAGTCCCCGGAAGAACGAAAAAATAAGGGCAAACCCGAAACGGGTACGGTTTATTTGAGGGCCTTTCACGAGGGTAATAATGTTGTAATAGAAGTTGAGGACGACGGTGGCGGAATTCCCCCGGACGTAATAATTGAGAAAGCAATTGAAAAGGATATGATTTCGGCTGACGAAGCGGAAGAACTCACTGATCACGAGAAAATTCAATATATTATGGAACCCGGTTTCAGTACCACGGAAGAAGTAACTGACTTGAGTGGTCGCGGTGTTGGCATGGATGTTGTGCGGGCTACGGTAGAAAAATTTCGGGGTTCAATGACAATTGAATCCGAGGTTGATAAAGGGACTACCATGAGAATTGAGTTTCCTCTGACTGTGGCTATTATCCCCGCTTTATTAATTCGGATGGAAAAAAATGTTCTTGCCGTTCCGCTCGAAAATATTAAGCGTACTGAATTGGTCGGTAAAGATAATTTATTCCGGGAAGAGTCCCAAAAAAAGGTGGAAGTTAATGGCAAAACCTATCCTAGGGTTACTTTAAATGAACTTTATACCGAAAAAGAAAACGGTTTTTTTTCCGAGAACGAGCGCTATCCAATGCTGGTTGTAGAGGGTAACAGGGGAACTCAAGTTGGTTGCCTCTGTGAGGAAATAGTGGAGCAGGAAGACATTGTTATAAAACCCCTTGGGAAATACTTGCGGGGGTTAGAGGGGTACGCCGGCGCAACCTTTCTTGCTGACGGCAGTGCTACTTTAATATTAGATTTGAATGAAAAAATACAGGAGTTTTAACTTATGGAATCCATTTATAGAGATTTAACGGGCTGGTTAATACTCGGGTTTTTGATTGCTTACGGGCTTTTTGTAATGACTCTTTTTTCATTAATTAATCCCGGGTTTATTATCGGGGGTGTCATAGTTCTCTTACTTGGTTTGGTTGCAGGAGTTTTTCTCGCCCTGTTTCTTCGCCAAATTTATCAATACAGGCTCAGTGACCTTATTTCAGCTTTGAATGACAGACGCGATAATTTACCTCATATGGATTTTTTCGGAAATAAAGCTGCCGAAGAGATTAATTCTTTAAAAGACAGACTGAAAAGGATTGTCGGGGTGGAGGACGAATTACTCTCCAAAAGTAAAGAAGTAGATGAACTGAACCAGAGGCTTGAAGAAAATATCCGTAAGCGTGCACAGTTTTCTCACTGGGTGGAAGAGATTGACACCACGCTTGAGAGTTCTATTGACATTTGTCGGGAACTCCAGGACAGTGATATTTTTGCCTTTGAAAAACAATTGACCGAGCTCAGCCGAAAACTTACACAGGTTGAAAAACAGGGAGAAGAAAAACGTCAGGATGATAATATAAAACAAAAACTATCTGAACTGAGAGACTTTTTTGAGAATCAAGATATTGTAAAATCTAAGATGATAAAATTCCAAGAGGTGATTAACAATCTCTCAGAACAACTGGAACAACAGGTTGAAAATGTAGAAAAAATCGCGATTAATACGGGGATTGAAGGAGCAAAATTGGGTGACGCCGGTCGTCCGATTACCATCATTGCCGATGATATTCAGCTTGAAGCCGATAATTTTAAAGAAATATTGGAAACTTTGGATGAAAAGGTGAAAGAACTGAATAAATTAGAATTTTTTGAAGGTTCCTGCCTGGAAACTTCATTTAAAGAGGTTGAGGAATCTCTTCAACAGGAAGCCCGGGGGGGATCAACTGCTATTTGGTCTCAGAAGATTTTAACTCAGGTTCGTCAACAACTTGATGATCTGGTTATAGAAATTTCTGATGAATTTAACGTGATGCGAGAAAAACTTCAGGAACAGAAAACCCAACAAAAAGAGATTGATTTTCTTCTCCGGGATATACAAGAAAGAGAAGGGAGTGCTCTGGATGAAACCGAGAACTGAATTGATGGATGATCTGCGTTCAGAACTTGTAAATGCTATTGACCGGATGTTTAACCGTTTGGCTGACGGTAGTCTTGAATCTGTTGAATCGGAATGGTTGAAACTGGAGGAAAATGAAATAAAGCCCGAACACAGTGCTTCCGTTGGTTTGCGGGGGGATTTGAAAGGTTCTTGCTTTATGATCGCTGTTAAAGAGGGGCTGGAGGAAACACTGATTGATCTGATGGGCGCGACGTCTATGCCTCTAACTGAACAGAAAAAGGTAGAGGTTTCTTTAAACGAATTAACCAATATGATTTCCGGACATGTATTTTCTTTGCTTCACGAATGGTATAATTACGAGGTGGAATTTACTGCTCCGGTATATCAACAAGATTGTCAGTTGATGGAAAATTCAACCGTTGAAAGCCTTTTAAAGCTCACTTGTGATTTTGAAGAAGGAGAACTTGATCTGTATTTTTTATTTATGCCTGAATAAATTTTCGTTAGCAGGAGTGTGAAATAATTAATGTCTGCCAGAGAAAAAACTGTCCTTATCGTAGACGATTCTCCATTGATGCGTTTTCAACTGGAAGGGATTCTTGAAGATGATGGATATGAAGTCGTTGATCAGGCTGAAAACGGAGAGGAAGCTGTTGAGAAATACAAAAAATATGAACCTGAATTAGTTACAATGGATATAGTTATGCCTGACGTAGACGGGCTTGAAGCTTTAAAAGAGATAAAAGAATATAACGAAGACGTTACTGTGGTAATGATTTCTACGGTTCGTAACAAAGAAAAAGTTATGGATGCAATCAAACTTGGAGCTGAGGATTACGTGGTTAAACCTTTTGAACCCGATCAGGTAATTGAAAAAATCGGTAAATCCATTGATTGAATGAGGTTGAATTATGGGTAAATTAACCGTCGATTTGCTTAACCCGTTTATAACTGCTTCGACTTCCGTGGTCGAACAACTTGCTCAGATTAAGTTAAAAAAACACGGAGTGAATAAGAAAACTACGCCCGATCCCAGCTATGAATATGCGATTATGCTGGGAATAGTTGGTGATTTGAAAGGTCAGGTTACCTATAGCCTTTCCAAGAGCTTTGCCCGGACGCTGGTAAGTGAATTTCTCGGGCTTCATCTGGTTCCCGCAAAACTGGATGAACATGTTCCCAGCGGGTTGGAGGAACTGGGGAATATGATTACCGGTAACGCTGCGGGCGGGCTTGAATCAAACGGTGTGGAAATCGATATATCTCCACCCTCGATTATTGCCGGAAGTGATTATCAGATTGAATACGTAAAAATGAATACCATCCAGGTGATTATGTTTTCCGAGGCCGGAAGCCTGGAGATAAATCTTGCCCTGACTGTTAATAATGATTGAACAGGCCCCGGTGAAGTTATTTATAGTGGACAAAAAAATTGGAGGTTAAAAACAATGGCTAAAATACTTGTTGTTGATGATGCGGATATTATGCGACTGAAATTGAGTAAAGTTCTGGAGGAAAATGGGCATGAAATTGTCGGGGAAGCCAAAAATGGGGATGAAGCAGTTGAAAAATATAAGGATTATGATCCCGACTTAGTTACTCTTGATATTACTATGCCCGAGGTTGATGGCCTGGAAGCTCTTGATGGGATAATAGCTCATGATCCCGATGCCAAAGTAATAATGGTCAGCGCAATGGGAAAGAAAAAGAAAGTATTAAAAGCTGTAAAATCGGGGGCGAAGAATTTTATTGTGAAGCCTTTTGATGCGGATAAGGTTAAGGAGGCGGTGAATGAAGTATGTTGAATAGATTTTGTTTTCGCGGGATTGTTCTTCCGGTCGTTGCGATTTTATTCTTCGTAATTACCGGTTGTGCCGATTCCGCCCGTATCACCGCATTAAAAAAGACTAACAAAAAACTCAAAAGAAAAGTAAAAAGGTTGGAAAAGAAATTTAGTAAAAACGACCAGGAAAATATTTCTGATTATAAATACATGGTCTATAAAGACTGGACAGCAGTTGTAAAATTAATTAAAATGCGTTCGGCTATTGGCAAGTTTTACCAGGATCACGGTAAGTTTCCGGCAAATTTAGATGTACAGGGGATGAAACCTTATTTGAAGGAAATTTTTGGTTCACCAGAAGTTCCCCCGGTGGCCGGCTCCAGAAATGTGGTTAAGGTGGAGTTTACCTCAAAACCGGTTAAACCAGTTGGAGGGTGGGCATATACCGCTTCCGGTTACGTTTATATAAACTCAAAACGAAAAACTACCGGCCAGATTCCTCTATACAGGTTTTAGTTCTAACCCCGCACAAAAATGTTATTAAACTTTAATAGATTATTTGTTGAGAAATTTTAACCTGCCCCGTCTTAATTTCCAGGGAGCTATTCTGTCTGAGGGGATCCTGGATATAGAAAGTTTACTCTCCTGAAGTTTAATTCTTTTTCCTAATTGAATGTCCCCCCATTTGTTTTTTTTGAATTTTATGACCACGGGTAAGTCAGGCTGGCCCGTCTGTTTTTCCACGTAAGCTCTGTCTCCGTCATCGAGGGGGACCACCGTTCCCGAAGGATAAGTGCCAATCTGCGAACAAAAATGATTAATTATTTTAGATTCCACGGTATTGAAGTGCTGCCAGAGCTTGTTTGCTGTTTTACCCGGAGGAATACCCTCTTTCCAGGGCCAGGTTGTTGTCAGGGCGTCAAAAGCCCCGCAGAGTGCTATTCTCTGTGACTCTTTGACCAGCCAACCCGATCCGCTTTTCTGTTGGTTGTGCATTTCAATTAATTTGAGAGCTTTTTTTGGAATACCCTCTACTTCTTCTAACATTTCAACAGAATAATGAGAATAGTTAATTGATTCTTCACTATCAGCTTTATCGTCTCGGATTATTTTCTCGCTTTTCCCCAGCAATTCGGGCACTTCAGCCAGTCCAAGATCCTGAAACAACAGGGCGATAATACGTGAATCAAATTCTTGATCGGTGATTTCCTGGGGCCATACCTGGGCATAAATAATACATCTGTTCAAAGCCTGAACAAGAAGGTTTTGTTCGTCCATAGAAGTTTCAGCCAGGGCCCAGTAAGGGTCGGGAAGTCGGTGAACAAGTTGAATTGATTTTTGCTTCAGTTCTTTTACCATCCTGGGTAGATACATCTTACTATGAGTTACTGACCGAAAAATATTGTAAACAGTTTTATAGAATTCACTTATTGCTGATAGCCCGGATCTTTCTGTCACCCTGCTGAAAAGCTGATCGACCACAGAATTTTGATCAACAATTGTTTTACCCGCTTCAGCAGCAGCCTGTACTGCCTGGTTTTGTACTTCTTTAATAAGGTTAACCCTTTCCTCGGGCTCTTTTTCTATAGAGTCAATTTCCTCTTTTGCTTCGTCCAGTTGTTTTTCATCGTCAATTTCCAGAAGTATTTTGTTTAATCGGGCTCTCACTTTCTCAATCCGGTCAATAAAATCTGAAAAATCATTAACTAAATCCTGGTATTTCTGGGGGACCCGGCTTGTTTCAAAATCGATTGTGTCTGAACGAATAATATCCATAAAAATTTCAAGAACTTTATCGCGCTGTTTGTGCCCTTTTAAATTTAAAATTTTCTCCTGGAGCTTTGGTTCTTCGTTTTGTAGAGTTTTTACTTCATCAAGACAGAACTCTATTTCATTTTCTCGCTCCGGTTCTAATTCCATTCGGGAGTATTTATTAAGAAGAACCTCAAGCTGATTCAGACTGGAAACTAAATCTAAATTTTCGATTAACTTTGACTGGATCGCATTGACCACCTTGGTTTCAACAGCCGGGATGTTTTTTTTCAGTGCTTCTTTTATAGGAATCCAATCATAATATCCCCTGGCTATCCACACCCGGTTTATGCCGTGTGAACGGAGTTTTTTTAGCATATCTGTTGTTATTTTAGTCCCCGCGGCGGCAAGTAGAACCTCGTTTTCATAAATATCTCTGAATAAAGTATCCATCGCCGTGTTAATTTCAGAGATATTTACAAATGCCGGGGTTGATTTTTGCACCTTTGCGTATTTCATTTAAATTTTACCACTCCAGAATATCATAAATATTACGAATTAATTATATACTTCGGGCCAGTGTTTGTTAAACATAACTTGGTAAGCTTTTCAGCTTTATGGACTTCTATTCTTAAGATAGAATTAATCTAACCCTCATTATGCACGAAATTTTAGAATTTCGTGCATAATGTGTATCTACGATACAGCACTCAAAGCTGTATGAGCAAATAAATCAAGTTGTAATATTGGCCCGAAAAATTACAGGCTGTTTTAAGGGAA
>CAZVWJ010000022.1:0-40027 GCA_964631325.1 uncultured bacterium
CCCAATCTGACAATATTTACAATAGTGAAGATTGTTCAATTGCGAAGGCTGAACAATTGTGAAGTTTATAGGACTCTCTGCAGGAATTTTACCTGATTTTTAAGAAAACACAATAACAGAATATAAACTATTCAGAGTTATCACTGTCAGTGTGCTCTTCTCGACAAAGCAGTGAATACAATTTCAAAATTTCCTCCAGTAAGTCAGGTCGCTTTAAGGAATAAAAGCGATAATTCCCCCTGGTGATTGAGCTGACGAGATCATTATCTCGCAACGTCTTCAGATAGCGAGAAATTGCATCGGGATTCCGACCTAATCTTTCAGCAGTCTCTTTAACACAAAGTTCTCCATCCTGAAGCTCAAGCAAAATTTGAAGTCGAACCGTGTTTGAAAGAGCATCAAATAATTTACTCAGCCGAAAAACTCGTTCATCAACTTTTCTTCTTGTTTCTTGGTCCTCCATACTACCACTCCTTTAATTTTTTTGTAAAACAAACAGTTCCTGAGCAACCCGACAAAGATAATAATAAATAATTACCAATCTGACAATCTTCACAATAGTGAAGATTGTTCAATTGTGAAGACTGGACAATTGTTAAGACTGCAAGCAGTGGGAGCCGGGTCCTAATTATTCGGCCCACGGGAAACTTAGCCCGAAAATTGGGAACAGGGGTTTATGGGTAGTGGGCGGAAAATAAACGACAATATAACAAACTTTTTCTGGAGGCAGTTTCTTCTGCCCAAACGATAACTCAATCGAAAAATTGCAAAAGTATAATCAAAATCTAAGGTGACATTGGCATATCAATATCCTGACAGAACTTTCTAATAAATTGTGAGTCTTCTGCAAAAACCCCCTCACTTCATTCCTGCGAAAGCAGGAACTCAGAGGAGGGCCTCTAAACACTGGATTGCCGGATCAAGCCCGGCAATGACGAACGGCGGTTAGGCAAAAAAAGACTTTTAGCAGGGGACTCCATTGTCATTAGCAAACTTATGCCAGCAATCCAACACTTCAGAATCTCTGGTTTACAAGTTTCCGTCGTTTGATGCCTTCCCTCGGAGTAACAATTAGGGCCGGTTGAAAAGTCCTAAACCCCTGTAAAAAGCTATCAGACAACAAAGGAAGGTATTACTCATCAAGGTATGGGGACAGATAATCCGCGGTGTAAGAGCGGGAGCAGTCGATTATTTCTTCGCAGGGGCCGGAATAGACCACTTCGCCGCCCTGGTTGCCGCCTTCCGGGCCGAGGTCGATCAGCCAGTCCGCGTTTTTAATTACTTCGAGATTGTGTTCGATGACGACGACCGAATTACCGCGGTCAACAAGCATGTGAAGTACCTCAAGTAGTTTGCGGATGTCCTCCTTGTGCAGGCCGGTGGTCGGTTCATCCAACAAATAGAGGGTGTCACCGGTTTGAACGCGGGAGAGTTCAGAAGCAAGTTTGACGCGCTGAGCCTCCCCGCCAGAGAGCGTTGTCGCCGGCTGGCCGAGGCGGATGTAGCCGAGCCCGACATCCTTCAGGGTCTTCAGTCGCCGGCGCGCCGGTGGTATCTGATCAAAAAACTCAAGTGCCTCGGCGACGCTCATCTCGAGCACGTCAGCAATTGACTTTCCGCGGTAGCGGACCTCCAGTGTTTCATCGTTGTATCGCTTTCCATTACATTCATCACAGGTTACGTAAACGTCGGGCAGAAAATGCATCTCGATCTGTTCGCGGCCCGAACCCCCACAGGCCTCACACCGCCCCCCCTTGACATTGAAACTAAACCGCCCCTTGTCATAGCCGCGCAGTTGAGCCTCCTCGAGACTGGCGAAAAGCTCGCGGATCGGCGTAAACAGGCCGGTGTAAGTGGCCGGATTGGAGCGGGGCGTGCGGCCGATCGGGTCCTGGTCGACGTTAACCACTTTGCCAATTTGATCGAGCCCTTCCAGGTCGTCAAAATCGAGGGGGCGATCGGTCGAGGTATAAAAATGGCGTTTCAAGGCTCGATATAAAGTTTCATAAACCAGCGTCGATTTGCCAGAACCGGAGACGCCGGTGACGCAGGTGAACACCCCAAGCGGAAACTCCACGTCGATATCTTTCAAATTATGGCCGCGGGCTCCACTAAGTTTTAAATAGTCTTCCGGTTCCCGCCGGGCCTCGGGCAGAGGAACCTGGCGGTCACCGCGGAGGTATTTAGCGGTATAACTATCGGCTGCTTCGGTTAGTTCGGCCTGGGGGCCCTCATACATTACCTCGCCCCCCTGCTCCCCGGCGGCCGGACCAAGATCAACGAGATAGTCGGCCGCCCGAATCGTCTGTTCGTCGTGTTCAACCAACACAATCGTGTTATCCAGGTCACGAAGATCAGATAGGGTCTGGAGCAGACGATCATTGTCGCGGCTGTGGAGACCGACGGTCGGTTCGTCAAGTACGTAAGTCACTCCGGCAAGCCGCGAGCCGATCTGGGTGGCCAGCCGGATGCGCTGGGACTCACCGCCGGAGAGCGAACCCGCTTCCCGAGCCAGGGTGAGATAATCGAGCCCGACGTTTTCCATGAACTGCAGACGGTCTTTGATTTCCTTGAGGATGGGCCGGCCAATTTTTTGCTCCATCCCATTTAATTCCACTCCCGCAAGAAAAGAACGGAGTTCGTGCAGATGCAATTCACAGCACTCGGCGATATTTTTGCCGCCCACTTCAATTGAAAGGGAGGAGTTTTTGAGCCGGCGACCGCCACATTCCGGACAGGGGACCCGGGACATGTAGTTTTCCATCGCCTGGCGCACCCGCCGGCTGGAGGACCGTTTATACCGTTTCCAGACGAGGGGAATAGCCCCCTCGAAGCGCCCCTCGAAACTGTAGTCTCCGGCCCGCGAAGAAAAATTAAATTCCAGCTTCTCCTCGGTGCCATAGAGGAGGATGTTACGTTCCTCCGCAGACAACTCTTTAATCGGAGTTTCCAGGTCAATGTCAAAATGGCGGGCGATGTTTCGGATCCGTTGTTGAAACCAGGTAGAGGAAGAACTGGAGAACGGCTGAAGAGCGCCGTCAGCCAGCGATAAACGTTCGTCAAAGACAAGTTGGGGGTCAACCCGCAAATCGTGACCAAGTCCGTCACAGGACTCACAGGCGCCGTAAGGACTGTTGAAAGAAAAGATCCGCGGTTCAACCTCCGAATAAGAGAAACCACAGTCCGGGCAGGCAAACTGTTCGCTCATTGTCGCCGTCTCTCCACTGTCGTAATCCTCGACAGTAACTATCCCTTCGGCCAGGTCAAGGGCCAATTCCATGGAATCGGCAATCCGACTCCGGGCCTGGTCGGTATCCTTCAGTTTAACTCGATCAATAATTGCTTCAATCGTGTGCTTTTCTTCCTTCTCCAGCGCAGGAATTTCTTCCCGGTCCAGCCGGTGTTGTTCCCCGTCAATGCGCACCCGGGGAAACCCCTCAACTTTCAGTTCCTTCAGCTCTTCCTTGTATTCACCCTTGCGGCCCCGCACCAGGGGAGCAATGATCAACAGGCGAGTCCCTTTTTCCCGGTCCATTACCGTCTCCACCATGTTATCTATCGTGGTTGCTTCAATTTCGTGGCCGCAGTTCGGACAAAAAACATCACCAACCCGGGCAAACAGCAGTCGCAGGTAATCGTACACTTCGGTGACCGTCCCGACCGTGGAACGGGGATTATGAGAACGGTTCTTCTGTTCAATCGCAATCGTCGGGGTCAAGCCCTCGATTCGCTCGACGTCCGGTTTTTCCAGTTGCCCGAGAAAACGCCGGGCGTAAGCAGAAAGAGATTCCACAAACCGCCGCTGGCCCTCAGCGTAGAGGGTGTCAAAGGCAAGCGAGGATTTACCGGATCCGGAGATCCCGGTAACCACGGTTATCTGTTCCCGGGGCAACTGCAGGTCAAGATTAGCAAGATTATGTTCCCGGGCACCATAAACTTTTATCCATCTCTGCTCAGAACTCATACTTTTTTCTCCTCCAGGTCAGCCGGTAGTTTTTCACAGGCACGGCGGTGAAAATAGAGAAAAAAGCGGGCGTAGACGAGGGCCAGCAGACCGAAGGTAATCAACTGGGCTTCGAGGCTATATATTCCGGGGACAAAAGATATTTTACCGGGTAGAAAATAACAGAAGGCGGACAAAGCCAGAGGAAAATGAAAAACTATTATAATTCCATAAACGGCGGTGCAGACTAACTTCAAGCGAATTTTTTTGACCCGTTTTAACAGCCAGAACCAGCAGCCAAAGAGAGTCCAGAGCAAAAGAAAGGAGAGCCAGATTGGTTCCCGGGCCACAACCCCGACCGGGGGCACAAACCAGCGGAGCAAGCCAAGGAGGAGAACAAGACTGGCAAAAAAATATTCCGCTTCAGCCAGGGCCACAAGAACCGCCATATACTTACGTTTGCCGTCCAGAAGTGCTAAATAAGCAATAAGTCCAAAAACAAAAAGAAAGGAAAAACAGAGTCCAGCCGTCGAATAATAAACCACTTTCAAGTGGACCGGGCGAAGTTGAAAAACAGAGTTGAAACCAATAAAGGGAGAAATCAGGAGATAAAAAATGACAGCAAAAACTGCAAGCAGGCCAAAATCAAAACCCCGGTCAAGATAATTCATTAAAATTCCTCCCAGAGGAAGCCCGCGGTCAGCCAGTGGATAAAAAACAGGGTAACAATATAGCTGATCAACCAGTGCAGCCAGATAGCAGGAAAACCGCCCTCATTTAAACCCGGCGGAACAAAAAGATGAAGGGCGGCCAGGAAACCGGGCAAAAGCAGGGGAAGTATAAGAACAAAAAAGAGGCGCTCCTCGAATTCGGCTGAAAGAGCCGCAATAAGTAAGCCCAGCTCAGAGAGAGCTAAAAATTCCAGAAAGAAAACCAAAAGCAAATAAGACCACTCTCCAGGACCGGTCCCAGACAAAAAAGCAAAGAGAACTGTATAACAGAGAAGTGGCAGGACCAGTTGCAGGAGAACAAGTAATAATTTTTCAAATAAATAGGTTGCCGAAGTAAGCCCCCCCAGGGAATACTGCACAACCAGACCCAACTTATAATCACGAAAAACAACCGGAAGCACGGTAAAAAAGACGGAGAATAAAACAATAAACCAAAAACAGACCGCCAGAAATGCGGTCCGAGGGAAAAAACCCTGAAGGGAGAGAAAATAGGCCAACAAACCGGAACCCACCCCGGCTATAGTAATCAAAAGAACGGAAAAGAAATTCCGCATAAAAAGTTTCAAATCAGCTCGCAGTAAAAGCCACAACCTGGCCATCCCTCTACCTCCCAAAATTATGAGTAATTACTCACCTATCCTCTCTTCCCTGGTGGAAGAGAACTTGCCCTGCGCCTGGACAGGGCTTGTGGCGCATACGCGCTATTAGAGTAAGGGGGACAACGGGGACAACCCAGCTCTTTCTGTGAGAGAGTTGGGTTGAAGGCATCTTAGAAGCCTTTTCACCCCCTTTTTAATTTTCCCCCGTCAAGGGGGAAAAGATTAGGGGTAGTTACAATTATAAATACAGATTCCGATCGGCTAATTTCAATTCCTGGTTATCAAAGGTAATCAGCAGCTGCGAGTCGTCCAGGGCCTTTCGTAGCTGCTCCTGAAATTTTTGGTTGCGAGAATCACTATCTGTTGCCAGGAGATAGGCGCAAATCAACAGAGGGCGTTTTGCGAGCAAAAAAGTTATCAATTTGACAGCAAAACAGTCGGGCGGCGACAGAAACGAGGCAAGTTCTTCCGGGTTATCCAGGTCGATATTTCTGTTCTGCAAAGTCCCCTTGAGATTAAATAATTCCGTATAGAAGGAAAGATTTTCCCGGACAGTAAAACTGGGAAAAAGTTCAGGGATCTCCGAAAGATAGCGAACCCGGCGTCGAAAGCGGCCAATATCATCCCAGATATTCTTACCGGCCCACATAATTTTACCATTGAGCGGCCGACGAAGACCGGCAAACACCAGCGAAACAGCTTCACTATCAACTTCTTCCCCGGTCACTATATTAACCCATTCTCCCGGTGAGAGCTCAGCCTCAATTTCAACGTTTTTTACCGGTCGTAAACCCTGAAAGGAATAACAGGACTGAGTTAAAGTATCTATTTTAATTCCTCCAAAAAAACGAAGAAAATAAGGGAAAGATAAAAGGTAACTACTTACCTATCCTCTCTCCCCCGGTGGGAGAGGGCCCTGGACAGGGTCGGGGTAAGGGGGACATTCCAAATTCTTTCAATAAAATAGCTAAGTCAAAGGGCTTTTCAACCCCTTTTTCACCCCCATTAGTGTTTTCCCCCATCAGGGGGAAAAGATTAGGTGAGTAGTTACTATAAAAAAATAGGCCCGGAACCAACGGAAAACCCATCTCAGTAAGAAATAGCCCTCCGCGAGGCAGAAAGGGACTCAACCGCTTCCACAATGGCAGGGGCGGTAAGACCGTAGATTTCGAGCAATTTCCGTCCATCGCCAGACTCGGCGTAAGTATCTTCAATCGCCACAAACTCAGTTGGAACGGGGAAAGAGGAGCTCAATTCACGGGCTATCGCACTCCCCAGACCACCCCAGCGCTGGTGTTCCTCGGCGACTACAACCCGGCCGGTCTTCTGGGCCGAGGCTATGATAGTTTCGACGTCGAGGGGTTTCATGGTATGACAATCAATCACTTCAGCCTCAACGTCTTTTTCTTGGAGCTGACGGGCCGCCTCAAGCGCCTCAGCAACCAGCAGACCACAGGCGATAATCGTTACATCCTGACCGCGCCGGACCACCCGGGCTTTGCCAAGCTCAAACTCATCATCGGCTTCATAAATGAGAGGGGCTTTTGGTCGACAAGTGCGCATATAGCAGGGAGAGTCCACTTCCATAAGCTGAGGAACCAGGGCCCGGGCTGAATGCTCGTCGGCCGGAATACAGACAACCGAGCCCGGTAAAGAGCTCATGAGAGCTAGGTCCTCAACGCTCTGCTGAGTAGCTCCGTCCTCGCCTCCGCTGATTCCCCCGTGAGAGGCAACAAAATTGATATTAAGGCGAGGATAAGCAACTGAGACACGCAGTTGATCGTAAGCCCGGTTGGTGAGAAAGCAGGCAAAACTACTGACAAACGGGGTCAGGCCACTTACCGCCAGACCGGCAGCAAGGCCCACCATGTTCTGCTCCTGAATTCCAACATCATAGAAACGCTCCGGAAATTTTTCCGCAAACATATAAGTGCGGGTGGACTTAGCAAGATCACCATCCAGCACCACAATATCTTCGTGTTCAGCCCCAAGCTCACGTAACTTTTCACCGTAAGCATTACGGGTAGGAACTCCCAGCTCAAAATTCATGCTAATGCCTCCGACTCAGCCTGATTTAATTCTGCCAGCGCCTGTTCGGTCTGTTCATCATCCGGGGCACTGCCGTGAAAATCATTATTTTCTTCCATAAATGAAATTCCTTTTCCCTTAATAGTATTAGCAATTATCACCCGTGGGGCTCCCTCTTCCCGGTAACCCCAATTCAGGGCGGAAATCACTTCTTCCAAATCATGTCCATCAATTTCCCTGACTTCCCAGCCAAATGATTGCCATTTATCACCCAGGGGAGCAAGCGACAAAATATCATCCACAGCTCCGTCCAGTTGGTACTTATTATAATCAACGATAGCCGTTAAATTTAGAAGTTCATGGTGAGCGGCAAAAGAGGCCGCCTCCCAGATTTGCCCCTCATCAACCTCCCCGTCTCCGACCAGACAATAAGAATGAAAGTTATGGTCCATGTGACGGGCCGATAAAGCGATACCGGCGGCGATAGAAAGCCCCTGACCAAGCGAGCCGGTAGAAGCCTCAACGGCAGGGAGACGTGAATAGTCGGGATGGCCTTGAAGAGGGCTTCCCAGCTTACGGAGATTGGAAAGTTCTTCAACGGGAAAATAACCGGACCGGGCCAGAACAGAATAAAGGGCGGGAACGCCGTGTCCTTTACTCAACACAAAACGGTCCCGACCGGACCACCGGGGCTGATCGGGACGTTTTTCCAGAACCTCGAAAAAAAGTCCGACCAGAAGTTCAACAATAGAAAGCGAACCACCGGGATGACCACTACCCGCCCGATTAATCATCTTCACAATGTCCTTACGAACTTTATAGGTCAATGATTCCAGCTCTGCAAAATCCATTTGTTTACCTTCCTCTAAGATTAATAAGTCCATTCTAAAAAAGGTTTTTAACCCTAATTTTAAATCCCAGAAAGCATTTAAAACCCGTTTTCACCCTCACCTTACTCCTCCCCCATCAAGGGGGGAAAACTTTTAGAGCGGACTCTATTATGTCAGAAAAATTATTTTTCACTTTCGAAAATTTCTTGTCGAACATCTGTAGCCCGGGGATGTAACTGAGAAAGGTTGATCAACTTACTCAAATAGACAAATTTAATCCCACGTTTTTTATAGTACGGGACCCAGTGCAAAAGTACCCGCGCCATTTCGGCGTTCTGAATGTGACCGATCCCTACGGCAGCGCCATTCGACCGGGCCATCCTGATCAAACGCTTAAATTGTTGCCGGATTGCCGATCGATTTATTTGCCGATCTAAGAAAACCTGGTTACTGATCACCGGGACCCCATGTTCCCGGGCAACTTTTCGGGCAACAGAATTAGAGCTGGTCAAGCTATCCAGATAAAACAGATCACGATCAGCCAGAACTTCCATTACGGCGTTCATCCCGGTTCGTTCACTGGTAAAAGCCGACCCCATGTGGTTATTTAGCCCTACTATCCGCGGATATTTATTTAAAAAATGACGCAATATTTTTTTTATCCGCCCCGAGGGCATAGAAGTCATCAGAGCAAATTTGCCGGGGTCATCTTCCGGATATCCCAGCGGTTCCATTGGCATGTGAAGAATAAATTCGTAACTTTCGGCCCAACGTTCGTAAAGCTGCCGGCTCCGGGGGCGCCCCGGCAATACTCCCATTGTTATCGGAATATTTAGTTGCTCAAACAGGGGGACAGTTGAGCGGACCCAGCCAAGGTCATCAATCACGAGCGCAACCCGGGCGTTTTGTTTCGCTCTTTCAGGACCCGGTTCCTCTTTTTTTATAGAAAATTGTCCGGTTTCCGGTTTATTAGATTCAACCCGATAATCAAACTTTCGAGAAGGTTCATTAGGAACATTGAAAATTGTTCCCAGGAATAATCCGCCCAGCCAAAAGAGAACAAATAAAAAAACAACGGATAAAATGATACGCTTCATTTAGAAGTTAGCAAAGAAACAGCATTACTGACCCGCCAGGGATGAAATTTAAAAGTCCGGAGAAACTTATCTATGGCTTTATCAAGCTGGGGATCAGTACTCGGGCTAAGCACTAATCTTTTCCCCTCCATTGCCTGTTGTTTACGTCTTATCTGATATTTGATGTATTTGCGGGGGAGATCATAACCCGCTTCGCGTAACTTTTCAATAAAACTCTCAACCTGATTTTCATCGGGATTGGTATTGTCCCTAACAAATTCAAGCACCGTATCCCCCCGGAGCAGAGTATGGATTTCTTTTCTCACCGTGGTATCCGGATACTGCTGTTTAACTGTAATATGGGGAGGAATGCCGTTATCCTGGATCATGTGACCACTGGGAGTAAAATAGCGAGCAGTTGAGATTTTGAGAGCGGACTGGTCACGGAGAGGAAAAACGGATTGGACCAGCGCCTTGCCAAAAGAGGTGTCCCCGGCCACAAGAGCGCGTTCGTGGTCTTTCAAAGCTCCGGTAACAATTTCAGAACCACTGGCCGAACCCTGGTTTATGAGAACTAACATCGGATAATGATTTTCGTTTTCCTTGGAATCGGCCATTAATTCTTTATTTTGTTGGGGGACTCGACCTTTGGTGTAAACAATTTTTCCCTTCTTAATCCAGATATCAGCTACTTCCGTGGCACTTCTCAACAATCCGCCGGGATTTCCCCGCAAATCCAGAACAAGTCCCTTAATCTGCTTTTTCTTCAGTTTTTTCAGGGCTTTTTTTACTTCGTCTGCAGTTTTTTCTCCAAACTTATTAATCCGAATGTAACCCAGGATTTTATCACTTCGTTCCAGCACCCGGCTATAGACGCTTTTTACCGAAATTTTCGCCCGGGTGATAGTTACGTCAAATTGTTCTCGTTCACCGCGTTTTATAGTAAGAGTCACGTCAGAACCAGGTTTCCCCCGCAATATTTCAACTGCTTCCTGGGTCTTGTGAATATCCTTGGTAGGATCCCCGTCAACCGCAGAAATAACATCTCCCGGCAACAAATCAGCTTCAAAAGCTGGAGTCCCGGCCATGGGGGAAATAATAGTGAGTTGATCATTTTTGATGGTGATATATATACCCAGACCGCCAAACTCCTGCTCGGTCTCCGTTTTCATCTTTTTGTAATTTTTTGGTTCCATCAACTGGGTATAAGGGTCATCCAGGCTTTTAAGCATTCCCCGGATAGCCCCGTAGATTAACTTTTCCGGACCAAGTTTTCCCTCATCATAGTAGAAATCACGTACATAACCAAGAACATTTTTGAATACTTTAATCTTCTGGTAATAAGTATTATTCCCCCGGGCCAGAACACTGCTTATATTAATCGCATAGCCTAAACAGAGACCTAGGAAAAACGGGAGTAAAGCAAGCGCAATTTTATTTTGTAATTTCATTAGCCAGTTCACAGCCAAAAAGGAAGATTAGTATAATTTCTCTATAGCAAAGCAGTTTAATTTGCCCCCACCAGCAAGGAGAGACATTATATCAATTATTCCCAGGAAAAAATAGTTGAATGATGTTTAGCGGTTTTTCCGAAAACAGGAAATTAAAAATCGGGGACGGAGATATTTTGATATGCTGTCGCCTCCACCCTCCCTTCGTATAATTTAAAAGAACAATGTTCCTGATCACTGGCGCGAATTAGCTTGTAATCCGCACCGATGCCAATTCGAGTGCCAGTGTGGACTGTTCCGGCCACTGAAATAAGAGCATCTTTACGCAAAGTGGCCTGTTTTACGAGTGATTCCTTCTCCTCGGTAAAATTTTCAATATTCCTTTGGAGACGTTCCTGGTTGCTAACTAATTTTTCCAGCTTTTTTTCATCTTCCTCGCCCAGCTCCCCGCGTCCCTGGAGAGAATTAATCGCCCGTTCTATTTTATCCAATTTTTCTTTCTGATTGATTATTCGCCCTTCAATTTTAGCCACATTCCGGAAATAGCCGGGATCAATTCCCGCTTCAAGCCGGGTCTCCGAGGTGCCAATCGAACCCACTTCCTCGGCAATTATATACTCAGCAGCTCGAACTTCTCCGCCCGTAATCAGGCCACGCCCCCCCTTGAGATAAATTCCCTTTCCGGCATCTACCCGGCTATGCAGAATCATCTCGCCCACCACGATATTCTCCTGGGCAATCACCCCGGCCTGTTCAATAAACTCAGTTATTACATTGCCACGGGCATTAACCTGGGCTTCCCCTTTGCCCCGGATGCCTTCTTTAATAATAATATCCTGGTCGGACTGCATGTAAGACTTACCCACTCCCTGCTCTACCACAATATCACCGGTGGCTTTAACTTTAAACCGATCGTGAACATTACCTTCAATCTGCACAGTTCCGTCGAACTCTATGTTCCCGGTACTGTAGTCAACATCTCCTTCCACGATGTATACATTCTGGACGGAAAGCTCCCGGCCATTAAGAGAAGCACTACCGCTAATTTCAGCATAAAAATCATTTTCTTCACAGCGCACATTTTCGCCCGCCTCAAGTTCTTTTTCTTCGCCAGGCTCAGCTTCGATTTTCTCACTCCGAACAGTCAGACCGGGTCGGCCGGGAGTGGGCGGATTTATCCGGGCCAGCAATTCATCCTCCTCCACGTTATTAATCAGGTTAAGTTCCCGATAATCAACCCGACCATTTTCATCTTCAAATGAAGGGGTGGGATTAGCTTCAAAAAACAGCTCTATTTCACCGGGTTCACCAGTTTCCGGGGGGCGTCCACGGGCTATTTCCGTAGGTTCGTTATAAATTTCATTCTCAATCATATTCTCAATTACTTCCCAGTGAATCCCCTCGGTAATCTGTTTTTCTCCGAGTTCCCGTTTAATTTCCGCTTTTTTCGGAGGGGCACCGCCCAGTCTTGGAGGTCTAATTATTAAAACCGCACTCAAACCATCTTCATAAACTTGCAATTCATAGCGGGCATCAAAATTTTCGTCCGGAGGCACTTCACCTATCCGGATCGGTTCTCCGTCCGGAGCCCGAACAAGTTCCTTAACCATATCAAAGTCGCAATACTCCAGACCAATCTGATTGAGGTGCTCCTTAACTTCCTGAGCGCTCACCGGTTCACCATTACCGGTAGGAGGATAAATGGTAAGCATAATCTTATTATTATCCACTTCCACGTGGAATGAACCATCCACCCCTTCCGCCGCTTCCAACGCCTCCTCGACCGTGGCTTCCACCAAATCAGAACTGCTCCGCCTGGGGGCTACTTTTACCCGCCAGGGACGGGCAAAAAAACCCAAAAAACCAGTAGTTCCAGTCTGAAGCACAGTGGTCTCTATTTCATCAAGGGTTAATCCCAGTTCCCGGGCGCCCTGATTCTCCGCTTCAGGACGAGTTTCCGCCTCAACTACAAGACTTTCTTTCTCCGGGTTATCCATTAAAGGTAATCAAAAATTTCGGGGAGAGAATTTATGCGAGGGAAATTTTCCGATACAGAAACTTCGTGGTAGGACCAGGGAAAATCAGATTCTACGTGGATAGGAGAAAGGCCCAGCTCAACAGCCGGCTTAATTTCTCCGCGCAGGGAATCACCAACTATTGCCGTTTCGGCGGAGAAATCCGGCTTCAAGATATTTTTTAATGTAGAGAGTGTTTTACGGGAAACAATATGAATCTCATTAAACCAGTCCCTAAGATCATAGTGTTCAATTTTAGTTTGCTGTATTTCAACATCTCCCATTGTATACAAAATTAATTCAAATTCCCGGGCTAATTCATTCAACACCTTGCTCATAGAAGGCACCGGTTCAGGCATCATGTCATAAACGTGCCAGCCGATCATCAAACATTCTTTTAAAGCAGCGGGTCGAACTTCCCGACCATATTCAGAGCAGTAAAATTTCCAGGTAGTAACCATGGCCTCGGGAAAATGTTCTTTCCTGAAGCCGTTTTTACGAATAGCCTGTCGATCAAATTCATCGTATTTTTCAAGAATCTGTTCTTTAATACCGGCTTCGGGGAATTCAGACTGAACAAATTCAGCAAACTCTTCCAATTGTTGGTTATAGCAGTGTCCGGACTTCAAGAGCGTATCGTCCAGGTCAAAGACTATCCTGTAAACCATTGCTTAAATTTCTCCCAGTAAGAATTAACCGGACGTTCCCAGCCAAGGATTGAGAGCCCGTTTTCAGCCGCGATCTTCGCACATTTTTCCGGCTGCAGAAACAAGGTAACACCCGCTTCTACGGCGAGCAGAGAAGCTTCATTATCCACCAGAGCTTCAACAGTCCGCGCCCCCACCGTGGGCACATCATACCGCAGATCCTGGCTACTGCGGGCCAACTTTAACATTACGGTTCCAACTCCGGCCAGTTCAGCACTGCGTTCAATCAGTCGATCAGTTCCCTCCACTGCCTCAACTGCCACCACGGATTGATTTTTACCGATTACCGCCTGTCCGACCTCCTGGTCAGCCAATTTAATTCCCAGGTCAGCCAAAACATCAAGAGTGGAAAACTCGGAAGGGCCGGGCTCGGGACCGGCAATCAAGCCAGGGGGAGTGAGGTAATCACCAAGAACCCTCTCTACACCAATGATTTTTATCCCTTTCAAACGCAACAATCGAGCGGCGGTTTTTATTAACTGGTGGTCCCCCTTTTTTTCTAAATTGTCCAACTCTTTCTCCACCGTAGAATCGGCCCGGTCATGATTCTTTTGCTGAAATATTTTTTTCTTATCCACATCGCCAATAAACAACAGTTCTTTTATGCCGTGCTCCTGCAACATATCTGGTACACTACCAAACCGGGCAGGATCAATCTGGTGGGTGGAGTCAACACAATCAGCCAGTTCTTCATGGGGGGAATCGGTCAAGTTATAGGAGCGGACTTCTCGGTTTTCTTCTTTTAATTTACGAGCAGCGAGCACCGGGAGGAGGCCAGAACCTGCGATTATTCCCACCGGCGGGCGGTTCATTTGTGTATACCCCGCTCCGACTCCCTGATAAAGTCCACGAGGACTTTAAGTTCCTCGTTCTGATCAAACTCTGCTTCGATTTTTTCAAGGGCCTGGGAAGTATTATTATCGGAATGAAAAATTAAGCGAACCGCTTTTTTCAACTTCTGTCTTTTTTCTTCAGAAATATCATGGCGACGCAGACCTATACTATTCAAATCATAAACTTTGGCCGGATTACCAGCTATCCTAATATACGGAGCAACGTCCTTATTCAGCCGGCTCAGCCCGCCAACCATAGTATAGGAGCCAATCCGAACGAACTGATGGACCGGTGTCAAACCGCCCATCATTACGTGATCCCCGAGTTCAACGTGACCGGCAAGGGTAACCCCGTTGGCCAGGGCATTGTCATCCCCGACTTCACAATCGTGAGCTATATGGCAATAAGCCATAATCATGTTATCGTCTCCCACTCTGGTATAGCCGCCTGACTCTGTGGCCCGGTTAATCGTGATATATTCCCGGAGAATATTATCGTCACCAATTTTTACCCCGGAGTCGTCCCCCTCGTAGGACCAGTCCTGGGGGGGAGTACCAATCACAGCACCGTTTCTAATCTCGTTATTTTTCCCTATTTCAACTTTACCTTCAACTAAAACATGGGGACCAATATCAACCCCGGAATCAATTTTAGCTTCAGAAGAGATTATTGAATAAGGTCCAACACTAACCTCGGAAGCCAACTCAGCTCCCTCTTCGACTACAGCAGTTTCATGGACATCAGACATATAAAAATCGCCTCAGAAAATTTTAGGATAAATTATGCATCAACAAGGGCAAATTTAAACAACCCCTCGGTTGCAATTTCGCCATCCACAAAAGCCTTCCCTTTCATCATCCCCGACCGACTACGCAACCGCTTTCCCTTGACTTCGATAATCAAACGGTCCCCGGGACGGACGGGTTTGCGCCATTTTACATTGTCAACTCCCATAAAATATATATTTCTATTCCTGTTTTCAGGCCGATCAAGTATCCAGGCCGCCCCCAATTGGGCAATTGCTTCAACTATGAGGACGCCGGGCATAATTGGATCCCCCGGAAAATGGCCCTGAAAAAACTCCTCGTTGACGGTAACATTTTTCAACCCAACAGCCACTTGATTCTCGTGGTCCATAGAAAGTATCCGATCCACCAACAGGAATGGATAGCGATGGGGTAAAACTTCCAGGATATCATCGATCTTCATCATTTCGTCGCCGGCATGTTTCGCCTGGCGGGAAATTTCTGCAGGTGAACGCTGGATCCGACCGGTTAATTTTTCGGCCAGAGCCACGTTTAAATAATGACCATTTTTGATTGCCACCACGTGACCAACCACATGGGTTTCAAGCAGAGACAGATCCCCAATTATATCGAGAATTTTATGGCGAACAAATTCATCGGGAAACTGGGGCTCATCTCCGATTAAATTTCCTTCCTCATCAAGAACGATAGCGTTGTCCAGACTGCCACCCTGAGCCAGATTATTCTCCAGCAGGTCTTCTACTTCTTCTTTAAATCCAAAAGTACGAGCCGGAGCTATTTCCGCGGAAAAAGTCTCCGGATCCAGAGCGGTGGAAAGATACTGGTCGCCAATATATTCATTATCAAAACTAATCGTGCAGGAAACTTTAAAATTAGTAGCGGGTAGGACCATCATAGTCTGTTCCCCGGATTCCACGTACAGAGGCTTATCAATTCGATACACTTCCCGTTCACCTTCAAGCTCTTCCAGACCAGCCTCGTTGATAGCATCCACATATCCACCCGCACTACCGTTCAGGGCGGGAAGTTCGGGAGCGTCGACATACACCGTAGCATCAGTTATCCCCAGACCATGAAAAACTGCCATCAAATGCTCAATAGTATATAAATCATGACCTTCATTGGTGATTACCGTGGCCCGGGGAATATCCTTTACATTTTCCACCGCCGGTTTAAATCGAACTGGTTCTTCAAGATCGGTCCGAATAAATTCAATTCCCTGGCCAGACTGAGCCGGTTCAACGCGAACTTCTGTCTCACAATTGGTGTGAATTCCAATACCTTCAACTCTGGCAGTCTCTGCCACAGTTCTACGTTTTCGATAATATTCAGTACTCACGTTAAAAAGCTCCTCTGTTTTTAATTCGATGCATCTACTCTAAAAAGAGTTTTAAACGACATTTTAACTGTCAGAAGGTCTTCAAAACAAATTTCCACCCCCATATAGATAACGCGTACACGTCACAGGCCTTCCCCTTCGAGGGGGAAGAATTTATAAAGGGGCTTCATTCAATCTTTTTTAATTTTTCATACATCTCCGGCAATTTCCGAATCAGGGCCTCCTGTTTGAGTTCCTCCCGGTGAGACCGAGCCGGGTAACCACTAACAGTAACCCCTTCTTCCGTTATGTCTTTAGTTACTCCGCTGCGGCTGGCAATTGTTACCCGGTCAGCAACTTTTACGTGATCTTTAATTCCCGACTGACCGGCAACAATCACATGATCACCCAGCTCAACGCTGCCGGAGATTCCCGATTTTCCAACCAGTAAACAGTTTTCTCCAATCTGACAGTTATGGCCAATATGCACCTGGTCGTCAATTTTTGTCCCGGTGCCGATCACTGTTTCACCGATTGTACCTCGATCCACGGTACAATTAGCTCCAATTTCTACCGCTCCTCCAATCTCAACGCCACCGATTTGCGGTATTTTAACATGCTCCCCCTTTTTCTGCTGATAACCATAGCCATCCGCACCAATGACAGTATTTGAATGAATTTCAGAATTCTCCCCCAGGGAAGCAGGACACTGAATTCGAACACCGCTGTGCAAATGTACACCTGACGACAGGGTAGTCCGACCAACAATCGAAACTCCTGCTTCAATGCGCGTCCGGGGGCCACAGCTAACCTTTGGACCAATTACAGCCCCGGGACCGACGTGAATCGGTTCTGCGTAGGTAAAATCAGGAGCTATAGTAGCTGACTCCGAGATTCCGTCCAGAGGCAGCTCCGACTCAAATTCGTACAAAAGTTTAGGTAATTTATCATCAAGTTCCCTAACTCTCAAGTAATTTACAGGTCCGTCCACCTCAAGTTCATGCTCAACAACTGCCGGACCGGAACAATCAACCGGTCCTTTCCGCCAGACTTCCGCGGTATTTTGCTCCCCCTGACCGGGCGGGGCGAGGGCCTCAATTTCCACGTCTTCCCCGACTAATTTCGCCGGGTGAAGCAACTCGGCCAGTTCAGATAATTTCATTCTTCTTCTTCCAGCACATCCAGCCGAGCAATCACGTCACCGGTAATATCGACCCTGGCAGAAACCCAGAGTATATCCGAGCTCTGGGCGTCGTACTGTTTAATCAGCTTTAATCCTTTCTTTTCCCCCAGGCTGCCAATAACTTCCTGGACCTCGGACCGGATCGGGTCAAGTAATTCCGCCTGTTTTTGCTGCATCATACGTTCACTTTCCTGGGCCTGGGCTCTAAAATTCTGCATTTTTGTCATAAATTCCTTGCGCCTCTGGGCCTGTTCACTGCGACTTAAAAATTGCATTTCCTCCCGCATTTTTTTGAGTTCTTTTTCCCGGGTGCTCATTTTTTCCTGGAGTCTTTTATGATAATCTTCCAGTTCTTGTTTTGCTTTCTGGTAAGCGTCGTAGCTTTCCAGCGCCCGGCTGAGATTTACGTAGCCAACTTTAATGCCGTTACTGCCGCTTTGTTCTCCCCGCACCCCATTTACAACCAACAAACCACCAACAACAATAAAAACTATCAACCCGCCAAACAATAAATTGATCTTAGTGCTTTTAGACTTCATAAAAAATCCCTCCACGAAAGATTATGTATCGCTCAATTTAGGTTTTAGTTAGAATCCTCATTTTTTGCGTCGGAATTTAATTTTTTAATTACCGGGCTGGTCAAATCCGCATATACTTCTGACGCGTAAAGAACCTGGTTTTCAGACAAAATCAAACTATATCCTCTTTTGACCGCAACCTGTTTTATTATCCGGTAGATTTTTTGATGGGACTTCTGAATCAACTGTTCCTTCTGGCTTTGAATCTGATTAAGTGCTTCTTTGTAAATTTCACCATCCTGGCTGTTCTTTCGGCCTGAACCGGAGGATAAACTCTTGTTTTCGTGCTCAATAAACTTAAGCAAACGCTCCCGCCGGTGCTGTATTTCAGCTATTTTTTCCTGGAACACCTTATACCGAGAGACAACCTGTTCCCAGTTAACCACTCCAATTTTTATCAGCGGCGGAGCCCAGCTTAATTCCGGGAAGAGAGCAATTGAAAGTAAAATAATCACCCCGGCCATAATCCCGGCAAAGACAGGTTTCAGTTTACTCATTTCCACTAAAACCCACTCCCGATTGTAAATTCAACCCGGACCTCTCCTTTGTCATCAGCACCGGGATAAGTGTTCTCCAACTTTTTTCCCCAGCTCAAGATAATGGGACCAATAGGAGAATGAATTCGGAATCCAAAGCCAGTCGAGCTATAAGCATCACTGGTTGAAATCTCCCAGGATTTACGATAAACATTGCCCAGGTCCCCGAACAAAAAAATCTGCATCGTATTTTCTATCAGCATCATCCGCAGCTCCAAATTAGTAAAAAAAGCTGACTTACCGCCCCCCAACTCATCTCCAGACTTATTGTAAAGAGCTATATCCCGATAATCATAGCCCCGGACGCTACGATGCCCCCCCAAGTAGAACTTCTCAAAACTGGGGATTGGCGTATCGGATTCATCCTTCCAACTGGCGAGCGTCTGATAATTAAATCTAAAAGCCCAGAAAGACGGCCCGAGAAACGGGAGATAACCCCGAAAATCAAATTCAGGACGATAAAAATTAGTATTGCCACCAAATATCTCGGCGGCTACTTCGGAAGAACCCCGAAGATAATATCCTTCCGTAGGGAATAACCTGTTATCTCGACGATCCCGCTGGAGACCGATTTCAAAGCTACCTATTTCCCGAGAAAAACCATCCGTATCGCCGGAATTCCGACGAGCCTCCGACAGATAATCTTCCGGAGCATTCCCCCCGGCTTCGCTAAGGTCATCAACTTCAACTTTTCGAAACGAATACTCCACATCCACCTTGTTTGACAGAGCCGGGCCAAATTCTCGACCAAATCTGAGTGAACCGCCCTGTTTTATCTCGTCGTAATCTTCTTCCCGCTTGAACACCTGACTGAAAGCCGTCCAGCCAAAAGAAATTGGTGTTTTAGGTGGTTTTGTATTGATTTCATCAATATCATCGTTAAACCAGGGATCGTCCCAGGAAATTCTATAATTGTCTTTTTTCTGGCCAAAACTCAATGATGTTTCCAAAGACTGACCGCGGCCGGTAAAACCCCGGGAATAATCGTAGAGACTGAAATTATCCTTTTTAATTGAAAGCTGCCCCGTAAGCCCCGATGAACTGCTGTAACCTCCGCCAAATTGTAACCGCCCTGTCCGGCCTTCTTCAACCTTTACCCTTATAATTTTCGTATTCTGTTTCGACCCCGGGGCCACGTTAATTTTAACGTTTTTAAAAAATCCAAGGTTTCGCAGCCGTCGCTTGGAATTACGTAATTTAACCCCCTCTAACAGATCTCCTTTATGAAGCCGGAATTCTCGACGGATAACTCGATCATAAGTTTTCTGGTTACCATGAACCTCAATTCGTTCAACGTAATAGGGCTGACCTTCCTTGATATTAATCGAGACGTCAATTACATTGCGTTTTCGATCACGCTTAATTCTATAGCGCCCGGGAGCCATCACACTTGCTTCCACATAACCGTGAGCCTGGTAGTGATCCTCAATTGCCTGTAGACCCCGGTGGAATTTATTATGATTATAAATAGCACCGGAGGAGAGGGGGATTTTATTTTTAAGCAGGGTATCACCATAAACAGAGTTCCCTTTGATTTTTACTTTGCCGAATTGATAAATTGGCCCCTCTTTGATGTGATAAAGAATATCATATCCGCCTTCTACTTTATTGTGAAAAGCTTCGGCATCAATGTTCACATCCATGTAACCCCGGCTATAATACCACTGACGAATTGCCGCAATACCAGATTGAATACTCTGACCGGAATACGGAACTCCTTCCCGCAGAGGCGTCTTCCACCCGATACCCCACTTTCGATGAATCCGAGTCATCAAATCAATTTCCCCAAAATCAAAATAGACCCCCGTTATTACCTTTTGCTTCCCCTCATTAATTAAAAAACTAACAATCGCCCGGCCACTCGGGCCTTTTTCTACCCTGGTCTCCACAGAGGCGTACTCGTAACCCCGCATCAAATAAAAAGTGGAAAGCTCACGCCGGGCCCGATTTATATTATAAGAACTGGCAGGATCGTTCCTCTGTAATAAAATGACATCATTGAGCTGTTTGTCAGTGAGTTCACTGTTGCCATTGAATTTTATGTTATTAATTCGAGGATATTCAAAGAACTTAAAGACTAACTTATCCCCCTGGCGAGTAACCTGTATATCCGAAAACAACCCCTCTGATTGCAACTTTTTCACTGCCATATTCACCCGGTGTTCAAACACGGGCTGGGGCAGAGTCTCCCCCGCTCTAAGTCCCACCCTGTTAACCACCTTACGGAGGTCCTGATCCTTCCAGATGCGTAGACCCTTGAATTTTATTTTCCGTAAGTACTGGCGGGGAGTTGTCGGAGCAGTATCAGCCCGAACAATTCCCGGAACAGCGGTAAAACAGATGATAAAAAATGTCGTATAAAGAACTATTAATCTTGAAGTGGAAAAATTCATAAGAAGAGAGTATCAAAATTATAGGGTATAATCAAAAAATAAAGACGAAAACAACTTAACACTGATTTTCCAGGATATTTCTATTCATCTTCAGAAACGAGCAAATTTACAGTTCCCGCTCCCTGGCCGTACTGATAACTCTGCTTGAGTGAAAGGGTCAGCATTTCTTTCGCCTGAATAACTGCTGCCGAAATACTTTTCTCACGGGCCAGAAAACCAGTAATTAAAGCACTGTATGTGCAACCCGTCCCGTGAGTGTTGACAGTCTCAATTCGGGGAGCAGAAATTCGACGGGGCGAAGAGTTATTCGCAGAAAACAAAAAATCAACAGCCTTTTCCTCATTGCGGTGTCCCCCTTTTATAAGCACGGCCGGGCCATCCAGCGATTCACTCAATTTATCTCCGAGCGTTTCCACATCCTCCCCCGGAGAAAAATCTTTTTGTTCGGCTATTTTACAGGTTTCCGGCCAGTTAGGAGTAATTAAATCAGCTTCCGGAAGAAGTCGATTTACAATTATCTCCTCGGCCGCCGGTTCCAGAAGACTATCCCCACTTTCCGCCACCATTACCGGATCCACCACCAAGCGGGGCAACTGTTCGCTGCGCCGAGCAATTAATTCAATTACTTCCGGTTTGTAAAGCATACCAGTTTTTACCGCGGAAATAGAAACATCAGTTAGAATTGAATCCAACTGCTGTTCGATAAATCCGGTTTCAACCGGCGAAATCCCCCGGACCCCCCTGGTATTCTGAGCAGTCAGGGCTGTAATTACAGTACAGGGATGAACTCCGGTGCTCGAGAAGGCCTTAATATCCGCCTGGATACCCGCGCCTCCGCCGGAATCCGAACCAGCAATTGTCAGAGCTGACGGTGGGGCTGTATTTTTATTCATGGTAATATCTTCTTAACTTGCAAAAAGGTCAATATTCTCCGTTTCCGGCAAATTCTCAAAAAAACCAACTTCCCGGGCCTGAGCCGCCACAGTCGAGTTAATCTGGGTCCGATTAGTAACATCCTCTATCGAGGTGAATTTTTTATGTTGATGCGCTTCTTCCAGCCCCTTGGCCACCGTACCGCCAAGTCCGTCTATCGAAACATACGGAGCCCGCAGAACGGAATCGGATTCTAATTTAAATCGGCTCGCATCCGAACGGGAAATAAGCGGTGGTTTAATTTCTATCTCCCGCAAATAAGCCTCCTTCATAACCTCCATTGCAGAATACTCGGACTGGTCCCGGCTGTATGTTTGCCCTTCCTGTCGTTTAAAATCAATAATCCTCTCCAGTTCCTCCAAACGGTCGGTCACCTTTTCCAGAGAAGTAATATACCTTGTATCCAGATAATTGGCTTTCAGGGAAAAGAAACTGGCATAGAAAGCAGCCGGATGATGGACCTTGAAATAGGCAATTCGAAAGGCCATTATCACATAGGCGGCAGCGTGGGCCTTGGGAAATAAATATTCAATCTTCTGACAGCTCTTGATATACCACTCAGGCACCCCGTTGGCTTTCATTTTCTGCACCTGGTCCTGGTCCAGCCCCCGGCCTTTACGCACGTCTTCCATAATTTCAAAAGCTATCTCATCAGGCAACCCGTGATCCATTAAAAAATTCATAATATCGTCCCGGCAGGTAATGACCGAAGTCAAATCAGCCTGACCGGAATTTATCAGGTTCCGGGCATTCCCCAGCCAGACGTTAGTTCCGTGGGAAAGACCGCTAATTCTCACCAGGTCGGCGAACGAAGAGGGTTTGGCCTCTTCCACCATATCCCGAACAAAAGTGGTGCCAAATTCGGGCACTGCGAGGACTCCGGTCTGCATCTCCAGTTGCTCCGGTTCCAGGTCAATGACAGAAATATCCGAAAAAAGCTGAAGAGTCTGCTCATCGTCAAGAGGGATTTTTACCGGGTCAAGACCGGTTAATTCCTGGAGATGGCGTAATTGAGTCGGGTCATCATGACCAAGAATATCAAGCTTGACCAGTTGTTCCTCCATGGCGTGATAATCAAAATGAGTGGTTAAAAACTCGGAATCAGAGTCATTTGCCGGATAATTTATCGGAGAAAACTCATAAATGGACTTATCCTCGGGGACTATAATCATCCCACCGGGATGCTGAGAAGTATTTTGCTTAATCCCCTTCACCCCCCGGATCAACCGTTCCCGTTCGGCTTTCCTGTGGCGGATATTGCGTCCTTTTACATAGCCGTTAACAAAGCCGGCTGCTGTCCGATCACTGACTGTAGTTATGGTGCCGGCTCTGAAAACATTTTCCTTACCAAAAATTTCCTCCACGTAACGAAACATCCTCGGTTGGTATTCGCCGGAAAAATTCAGGTCAATGTCCGGTACTTTATTCCCCTCAAAGCCACAAAAAACTTCAAATGGAATATGAAAGCCATCCCGAGCCATTTCAGTTTCACACTCCGGGCACTTTCCGGCCGGTAAATCCACTCCCACCAACCCCTCGTGGTCCCCGGGGAATACAGTATTTTTACAGTCCGGGCAGCGATAATGCGGCGGCAGGGGATTAACCTCAGTAATCCCCATCAAAAAGGCCGTAAAACTAGAACCGACCGATCCGCGGGAACCAACGAGATAATTATCTTCCAGGCTTTTCTCGACCAACCGGGCGGCCATTACGTAAAGGTTTTCAAACTGGTTCCGAAGGATAGCCTCTTTTTCCTTCCGGAGACGTTTTTGAACCGGTTCGGGTAAAGTTTCTCCATACAACCGGTGGGCCTTTTGATCTACTGTTGTCTTAAATTCAGAACGGGCGTTTTCAACTTCCGGGGGATAAAATTCATCGGGAACCGGCTGAATATTTTCACACATGCCGGCAATCAACCGGGTGTTGTCCACAACAATTTGGACCGCGGCGTCTTCCCCGAGGTAATCGAATTCATCAATCATTTCCTCGGTAGTTCGCATATACACCGGGGGCTGATTATCTGCATCGCTGAACTCCTGACCTGCCTGGAGAACCCGCCGGAATTTTTCATCGCCGGGATCAATAAAATGAGCATCGCTGGTGGCCACTACCGGCTTACCTATTTCCTTGCCCAGGCAGTAGAGTCGGCGATTTAGTTCTTTTAGGTCCTCATAACTGGAAATATCATCGTAATCATCTTCCGCATCTAACATAAATTTATTATTGCCCACCGGCTGGAGCTCAATAAAATCATAAAATTTCATCCGCTCTTTGACCCGGTTTTCCGAATCGCCCTGGAGGATGCTCTGAAAAATTTCTCCCTGTTCGCAGGCAGAACCAATCAGTAACCCCTCCCTGTAGTCTTCCAGCTCGCTCCGTAAAATCCGCGGTTGCCGGTAAAAATACTCCGTGTGCGAACGTGAAACAAGCCGGTATAGGTTCTCCAGACCGGTCTCATTCCTGGCCAGCAGAAGCACATGGTTAAAGGGAGCGTGATAATCGGACGTAGCCTCCAGGCCGGCCACAGTCTTTATTGTTAGTGGCTCCGGCAGACGGGGCTCCAATTCAGAAAAAATCTGCAAGGTTCGCCGGGCATCCTGGCGGGCATCAAAATCGTGTTCGATTTCTCCCTTAAATCTATTGAGAAAAACCTCGTTTAAATGGGAATTATCCGGAGCCCAGAAATTTTCCACCAGGCGCCGCAGGTGAACAATGGGATTTTCAAGGGAAAAACCAATTTTTTCCAGGAAATTCCGAACAAAATCAGCTTCATAAATCAACACCGGTTTTTCGCCCACGAATTCCGTTAAATCTTCAATCACAGACTCCGGGGGCGGAGCTTCCAGGAGTTCTTCTTTGTCAACCGTGGATTGTTTTAACAATTGTCCGGAAATGGACTGAACGGCAAGGGGGGATTGATAGCTATCCACAATTTCCCCCTCTTTTATCCTGAGGGCACAAAGCTGGAAAGGTTCAGCAGTGCAAGGACTAACCCCCGTAGTTTCACAATCAAGGACAATAAATTCCTCGTCCAACTCCTCCTCCAGCCCCCACCGGGTATCGCGATTAAGGATGAAAGGACGCTTGTCATTCACCAGATATCCTTCCATCCCGTAAAGAATTTTAACTCCATACTTCTGGCCGGCTTTCGCGGCTTCGGGAAAAGAATGGACAACCCCGTGATCTGAGACCGCAACCGCCGGCTGATCCCAGAAGGCTGCTCGCTCGACTATATCATTCACGTCGGGCAGAGCATCCAGTTGGCTCATGTTAGTGTGGCAGTGCAACTCCACCCGTTTCACCGGCGCATCATCCGAACGAATCAGCGGGGGAATTTTGTTTACGTCGTTAACAAAAATTATGTCGTCGTTATTACGGCCATAATTGTCTTCCTTCAAATTTCCCCGAATTTTAAGCCACTCCCCTTCAAGACCTGTTAATTCCGGTTTGCTCTCGTCCAAGAAGATTATAAAAGAAATTGAATTCCGGCTGTCGGTTATTATCCCTTTTACAAAATTAGACTTGTCTTTAGACGTTTTTCTGAATTCACTTTCAATTACCCGGCCTCGTACGGTAACCCGTTTTTTATCAAGCTGTTTTGTTTCCCCAATTGAGACAATGTCAGTTTGAATTTTTCGTCCGAGCAACACGGTTTCTTTTTCTTTTTTTGCCCGCAGTTTCTGTCGACGCTGTTTTTTCTGAAGCTTTTTCTCTTCCTGGACCTGAAACCTCCGGGCGTCGGATTCTATTTCCTTTGAAAAATCCCCGATGACAAATTCTACCGCCGGTGACCGGCCACACCTTTCCCGGAGCCATTTCTGAATAAATTTATCGAGACTTCTTTCCCGACAGAGTTCAAGCCACCGGGTATCGGCCAACTCTACCTGTAAGGTGCCATTCTCAACCCGGGGGCGGGCATATTCAAGCGCTGAGCGTAAGACCGGAGAAACACGAAGAATATTTGTTTTTAAGATTTCCCAGTGTTCCTCCAGCCATTTGTCCAGCGACACTTTTTTATCAGAAACACTCAGGCAGTGCAGACAACGTAATCCATCCACCTGATCCATAAAAAACTCCTGAAGTGATTTGGAAAGGTTTTCCGGTGGCGGGCAGGCATTTGTTTTGAAGCGAAACTCCCATTCTCCACATTGTGGAGAAACACACAACTGAACCTGGTCAAGAGAATTCAGGTAATCAATTGCTCCGGAGTCGACTTCCCCTTCACAGACCCGGATGAGTTTTGAAGGCGCTATTTCTAACAGGTAACTTTCCTCAGTCATTCAAATTTACGAACTCCTTAATTTTATCCAGACAATCTTCAACCGGAACTTCTTCAGTTTCATTTTCAGCTCGCCGGGTCAATTCAACCCGTCCTTCCTTCAATGACCGACCGAGAGTGACCCGCAAAGGAATCCCAATTAATTCCGAGTCGTTAAACTTAACCCCGGCGCTAACGTCCCGATCATCAATTACAACCTCAAGTCCAAGCTGATCAAGTTTTTCTGCAAATTCCCGGGTTTTTGTCCGCTGCGCGTCATTTTCCCAGTTTATAGGCAGCAAATAAACGTCAAACGGAGCAATTGCGGGAGGCCAGATAATTCCTTGATCGTCGTGAGATTGTTCGATTGCCGCTGCCATTATGCGACTGTTTCCGATCCCGTAGCATCCCATGATCAGCGGCTTGTTCTCCCCCGAGTCCATTCGGACCTCTGCTTCCAGGGCTTTGCTGTATTTAGTTCCCAGGTAAAAAATATGGCCAACTTCAATCCCAGCCTGTTTTTCCAGGCTTTTTTCCTCGCACCGAGGACAGGATTCCCCCGGTCCGGAAAGTCGCAGTTGGACCCAGCGGTCAACCTCAATATCTCGTTCCATGCTAACCCCCCGGAAATGATAGCCGTCTTCATTGGCGCCGGTATAAAGGTTAAATCGTCCTTTCAGGGCCGGATCAGCCCAGACCCTTACCTCCGGGTCAGCCCAGTCTAAATTTACCGCGCCAAGACTGCCCGGATGAGCACCAAAAGCCTCCGCTATTTCTGCCGGAGACATCTCCTCCCACTCTCCCCCGGTAATTTCCCCCAGGTGGGTTTCATTCAACTGGTAATCGCCGGGAAGCAGGAGGGCGGTGGGTGTATCTTCAACCCTGAGCACCATCGTTTTAACCTGCCGTTTTGGAATGGCGTCCGAATCAATCTCCAGTAAATCTTCGATAGTTTTTACATCGGGCGTGGGAAATTTTTCTAACTCTTTGACCTCTGAACCGGCCTCCGGCAAATCGGCTGAAAACACTCCCCGGGCCTTTTCCTGGTTGGCGGCGTAATCACAGGCCGGACAGTGGAGAATGCTATCCTCACCGTTACCGGCAAGAACCATAAACTCATGGGACCGGCTGCCCCCGATAGCGCCGGTGGCGGCCTCGACCTGGCGGTAATCGAAACCAATCCGATCAAAAATCCGCCGGTAAGCCGCTTCCATTTTATCGTAAGATTTCCGGGCCTCGGCCTCATCAATGTCAAAACTGTAGGCGTCTTTCATTTTGAATTCGCGGCACCGCATAATCCCAAACCGCGGCCTGATTTCATCGCGAAACTTAGTTGCAATCTGGTAAAACAGGAGGGGACAATCCCGGTAAGAATCCACCTCGTCACTGATCAGGCTGGTAATTACTTCTTCATGCGTGGGACCCAGCCCGTATTCATTTTCATGCCGGTCCTCAAACCGCATCATTTCCGGCCCGTAGACTTCCCACCGGCCGGTTTGTTCCCAAAGATCACGGGGCTGCATAATCGGTAGTTCAACTTCCAGACCCCCGGCCCGATCCATTTCTTCCCGGACTATCCGGTCGATCTTATGCTGAACTCGCTTCCCCAGGGGAAGAAAACTGTATACCCCCCGGCTCAGACTGCGAATCATTCCCGCTCGAACCATCAACTTGTGGCTGATAATCTCAGCTTCCTTGGGATCCTCTTTTCGGGTGGGTAAATAATAATTAGAGAGTTTTGTTTTAGCCATTAAACTTCTTTCCTTTTTTGTGGTATGCTGTTTGTTTTTATTAATTATACGTTGTTAATTTCAGTTGATAAATAAGCCTTCAACAACCCCACCTGAAACACCTACAATGACTCTATTTCAGCCAGCAGGGCCTCAACCATTTCGGACTGGCCTACTTTCTTTATGATTTCTCCTTGCCGAAACAGTAGTCCCTCCCCTTTTCCACCGGCAATACCGATGTCGGCTTCGCGGGCTTCCCCGGGGCCGTTAACCGCACATCCCATTATTGCCACCCGGATGGGAAGGTCACAATCAGCCAGCCGGTCTCGAACCTCAGCCGCTACGGCCTCCAGGTCATACTCCAGCCGGCCACAAGTCGGACAGGTAATTATTTCCGGTTTTGTTAGCCGGCGGCCACTCATCTGGAGGATATCAAAGGCGGCCTTAATTTCCCGAACCGGAGAGCCGGTTAAGGAAACACGAATAGTATCGCCTATTCCTTCGTGGAGCAGGGGACCGAGACCCGCCGCAGATTTTATCGCTCCGTCGGGATAACTGCCGGCTTCAGTTACACCCAGGTGGAGCGGATAATCACTTTTCTCCGCAAACATCCGGTAAGCCTCAATTACAGTGGGAACCTGGCTGGACTTCAGTGAAACTATAAGTTGAGTAAATCCTAAGTTTTCGATAAACCGGACGTATTTCAGAGCGCTTTCAACCAGCGCAGCAGCCGTTGGGGCGCCGTATTTTTCCCTGGTTTCCTCGGCCAGGGAACCGGCATTTACCCCAACTCGAATAGCCACCTGTTCGTTCTGGCAGGCCTCAACAATTTCTTTTACCCGGTCCCGCCCGTTGATATTTCCGGGATTAATTCTGATTTTATCCACTCCCTGCTCAATAGCCTCCAGGGCAAGCCGGTAATCAAAATGAATATCGGCGACCAGCGGCAGAGAAATTTGTTTTTTAATAATTCCTAATTTTTGCGCCGCCTCCCGGTCGGGAACAGCAACCCGCACCAGCTCACATCCGGCAGAGGCCAATTCCTCTATTTGAGCAACAGTTTGATCCGGGTTTCCCGTCCGGGTATTCGTCATCGACTGCACCACTACCGGTGCCCCACCACCAATAATAATATTTCCCACAGTCACTGCCCGCGTTTCTTTTCGTTCCACCAGATCTTCCACAGTAGTCCTCTCCTCAGCTCTTGCCGTAATAAAAACACCCGCAAAAAATGTAACTACTCACCTATCCCCTCTCCCCTGGCGGGAGAGGGCCAGGGTGAGGGGGAAAAGATTAGGTGAGTAGTTACCAAAAAATTATACACAAACATAAAAGCAATCCAAACAATCATTGACTCCGCAGTCGAAATCTCAAAATAAAAAAATAAATCTCCTCTCCCCCGGTGGGAGAGGGCCTGCCTGCGCATGGACAGGGCCTGTGACGAGTACGCGATATTAAGATGAGGGGGAGCGGTGTAAATAGGCTTTTGAAAACCTCTTTTCACCCCCATCTGTGTCTTCCCCCATCGAGGCGGGAGAGTAATTTTGAGGTTTTGAGGATTGTTTAATATTATTGGAAAATCGGATATTACGCCCCGGCTGGTTTAACCAAAAAAATGGCTAATTAAGTAATCAACCAGTTCAAGCCGGGCCAGGTCAAAAAAGGTAACCGTAAGTAACAGAGCAAGCAGGAGGGTCAAGCCAACTTTGTTAGCAACTTCAAAAACTATGGCAGGAAGAGGTTTATCGATCAGCTCAGGCAGAGAAAGAAAAATATGTCCCCCGTCCAACACCGGGATGGGCAGTAAGTTCAGAACCCCGAGGTTAATCGACAAAAAAGCGGTAAAACGAATCAGGGGCCAGAAGCCAACAGTGGCAATGTGACCGGTCACAGCAACTATTCCTACCGGCCCGGCCAGTGAGCGCGGTGAAAGCCGCTGGGTAATCAGTCCCCAGAGACCCTCAAACAATAACTTTACCGCGTTTTTTGTCTCCCGGAAGGCAAATCCACAGGCCCCTAAAAATCCATATTGGTGTTTCTCAATCGGTGGCTGCCACTTCAGTTGCCTGTACCAGTTTCGCCAGGCCTTATCCTTCCGGGGAAGCTGAACAGAATGTATTTCATTTTTTTGAGGGTATTTCACCTTAATCGACCAGTTCCCGTGGTGCTGTTTGGTCAGGTTAAAGAATCCGGCAGTGCTGACCACCTGGGTATCGCCAAATTTCTGAACAATTCCTCCCTCGCGAAACCCGGCCCGAGCGGCTGAACTTTCTTCTTTTACTGCTACTATCCGGGGCTGAGTTTCACCAAGAGTCAACCCGAAACTGTCTTTCCAGTCACGCCAGGCGACAAACCGATCGGGAACGTTTAAATATTTACGGACAGTCTCGCCCTCCCGCTTCACCACCAGGGGCAACCGCCCCCGCTGTTTATAAATTATCTGTTCAAGATGAAACCAGGACTTAACCTCCGTATCACCTACCGCGATAATTTTATCACCGGTCTGTAATCCTTTCTCCCGTAAAATACTTCCCTCGCGCAAACGATCAATTACCGTAGGCAGGTAAGGAGAAATTCCCACCTTAAAGGCCGGTTCATAAGGCGACTTATTTTTCACCCGGCTGGGGGTGACAGTAACTAATTTTCGTTGACCGTTTCGCTTGATTAAAAATTCTCGATCCACACTTCCCAGCAAACTGTTTCGAACTGTAATTTCCCGAAAAGTCTCCATTTCATAGCCGTTCAGGGCAAGAATTTCATCACCGACCCGGAGTTTCCCGTGCGCCGGCATATCCTTTGCCACCAGGCCAATTTTAGCGGGCATAATCTTTTCTCCCCGGACCATCCCATACGGGACATAGAGAAAATAACCGAGCAGTAGATTGCAGAGGACGCCGGCGGCCAGAACCATTATTCGCCGGTTAACAGGCTGATTAACAAACGCCCGCGGATTATCGGTATCTGTTCCAATTTCTTCGCCGGCCAGCTTCACGTAACCGCCAAGGGGAATCACACAAATACGGTATTCTGTTTCGCCGGGCTGATAGGCAAATAATTTCGGACCCATCCCCAGGGCAAAAGCCTCTACTTCAATACCGTTCCATCGAGCGACCAGGAAATGACCGCCCTCGTGAACAAAAACAACCAGACCAAAGACAAAAATAAATCCCAAAACAGCAATCAAAAAAGAAGACATCTGTTACATCAACTCCTTTACATACTCGCGCGCCCAGCTATCAGCAGAAAGCATTGTCTCCAGGTCCGTCCTCCCACTTGGTTCATGAGCCTCAAGCGTCTTTTCTATTAACACGGGGATTTCCAAAAACGGAATTTCTTTGTTCAGAAATGCCTCCACTGCCACTTCGTTAGCCGCATTGAGAACGGCGGGAAAACTGGCGCCGGATTCCAGCGCTTCTCGGGCCAGCCGGTAAGCCGGAAATCTACGAAAATCAATTGGCTCAAAGTCCCAGGAAAACGGTTCGGAAAAATCAACCGGTTCAACCAGGCCAGCTCGGCGGGCCGGATAAAACAGGGCATACTGAATGGGTAGACGCATGTCCGGACGTGAGCACTGGGCAATCATTGAATTATCAACGTATTCAACCAGACCGTGGACCGTTGACTGAGGATGAATAAAAGCCCGGACCTGCTCGGGTTCAAGATCAAACAACCGACAAGCCTCAATTATTTCCAGCCCTTTGTTCATCATTGTCGCTGAGTCAACAGTAATCTTACTCCCCATCTCCCAGTTGGGGTGATCAAGTGCCTCCTGAACTGAGACGTTTTTTAATTTTTTCCGGGAATGCTCGAGAAATGGCCCCCCGGAAGCAGTAATTATCATCCGTTTAATTTCTTCATGATTCTCTCCGCCAAGCGATTGATAAAGAGCACTGTGTTCACTATCCACAGGTAAAATCTGACCACTTGACTCCCGTTCTGCCTGCTTAATTAAATTACCGGCGACTACCAGAACTTCTTTGTTAGCCAGAGCCACGTCAGTTCCTAATTCAAGCGCTTTTAAAGAGGGACGCAACCCCGCTGTACCCACCACGGCTACCACCAGAATGTCTAACTCCATTTGGGCAATTTCAACAAGTACCTCAGCCCCCTCGCACCAACCTTCTTTTGTCGCCTCCTCGCATCCCCGGGAAGCAGTAATTCCCACCACCTCCGGGTTAAATTCATGGGCCTGCCGGGAAACCAAATCCACAGAGCCGTGGGTGGTCAGAGCAACAACGTTAAATTCATCTCTAAATTCCCGGATTACTTCAAGGGTCTGACATCCAATTGAACCGGTTGCCCCGAGAATCCCAATTCTTTTTTTCATAAGCAATCCCCGGCCAGTGACAGAGCGGCATAGAAGAAAACTACGTTCATCAGTAAACTGTCAGTCCGATCCAGTATTCCCCCGTGGCCCGGGAAATAGTTGCTGGTATCTTTTAAACCGGCTGAGCGCTTTAACCCGGAGACCATCAAATCCCCGGCCGTTCCAATAAAACCCAAAAATATTCCAAAAACCAGGCTGACGGCTATCGACCAGGGCCAGAGTTGAAAATAACCAACCACCCCAAACAATAACGTAATACTCAATATACTCCCGAGGAAACCACTCCAGGTTTTATTGGGACTGATTTCGCCGGCAAATTTCTTTTCCCCGCCAAACCAGAGCCCACAGTAAAGCGCAGCAGTATCCTGCAAAGCCGTCCCTAAGACAAGGATAAAGGTAGTTACAAAACCAAATTCCAACCGCAGGCGAAACAACAGGGCCACCGGCAGGCTGAGCCAGAGAATTCCGGCACCCACTGACAGAGGATAGTCCGCCTCGTCATAGCGCCGGTTTACGAGCATGGGGAAGGCAGCTACCAGCAAGAAAATGGGCAAAAGGTAATACAACTCCAGCGCACAGATTAAACTGGCGGGTAACAGAATCAGCACAAGAATACGATCAGGAACCCGGGTGAGCCGGCCCCATTCCAGGGCAGCAACAAACAACCAGAGCAGAAGGAAAGCAAACCAGAGCCAGGAATGAGTCCGGAGAGCAACAAAGGCAACTCCGGCAATTGCCAGACCGCTTATCCACCGTAAAAACATCATAAGCTATTGTTCACCGGTGGGCCGGCGACCAAATCTTCTCTCCCGGCAGGTGTAATCCGTGAGCGCTTCGACAAATTCTTCCTCCCCAAAATCGGGCCACAGGCAGTCGGTAAAATAAAACTCCGAATAGGCTGTCTGCCACAGCAGAAAATTAGATAGCCGCAGTTCCCCGCTGGTTCGAATTAAAAAATCGGGATCCGGTAAATCACCCGTATCCAGATGTTTACTAAACAAATCGGAATCAATCGAGTCCGGGAAAAGCTCTCCCGCTTCAATCTTTTGCCCGATATTTTTTACCGCCCGAATTATTTCATCCCGGGCCCCGTAATTCAGGGCAAGATTTAAGATAAACTCCGTGTTTTCAGACGTTTTTTCTTTCGCTTCCGCAAGCGCCTGCCGAACAAAGGAAGGGAAGGCCGAAATATCTCCGATTGTCTGCAAGCGGACGTTATCCTCGACCATGCGCTCAACTTCACGGTCTAAAAATTCAACCAGGAGTTCAAACAAAGTCGTTATCTCTTCGTCTGAACGACTCCAGTTCTCAGTGCTGAAAGTATAAAGGGTGAGAATGTTTAAATTTTTAATCTCAGAACAAAAATCAGCTATGTTCCGGGCCCGCTTTGTTCCAGCCCGATGGCCGGCGGAAAGACTGACCTCTTCCCGGCGGGCCCAGCGGCCGTTTCCGTCCATAATAATCGCCACATGGCGGGGCAGTTGTTCACGACTGTTTAGCTCCTCCAGTGCTTGCTGGAGTTGGGGGGGATAATCAGGCATGACTCAGACGGTCATTATCTCGTCAGTTTTTTTCTCGAGTAAATCGTCGAGGTAATCCTCGTATTTATCAATTAAATCCTGGACCTCATCTCGAGCCCGGTGAGCGGCGTCCTCGGATATTTCTCCTTCGTCTTCAAGTAAATCAATCTCATCTCGCCCTTCCCGCCGAATTTTCCGAAGGGTAATTTTCCCTTCTTCACAGTATTCCTTGACCACATCCCGGAGTTCTTCCCGGCGTTCCTCCGTTAAATCCGGAATCTGAATCCTGATAATATTTCCGTCGTTATTAGGAGTGAGTCCCAGGTCAGACTCCATTATGGCCTTTTCAATGTCTTCGATTGAGTCACTGTCATAGGGCTGGATAACAACCTGTTTAGCTTCCGGAATTTGAATCTTTGCAAGTTGGTTCAACGGAGTCGGATTACCGTAATAATCGACCTCAATGCTCTCGAACATATCCGGAGTAGCCCTGCCGGTCCGCACCGTGTTAAAATCAGCTTTGACTGATTTTACTGCTGTTTTCATTTTCTCCTCTGTCTCAGCAAACACAGAATCAAGCATAGCTAATCATCCCCGTTAATTATTGTGCCAACCTGTTCACCGTTTAGAATCCTGGAAATATTTCCTTTTTCTTTGATATTGAAGACAACCACAGGCAGGTCATTGTCCCGGCACAGGGCCGTGGCAGTCAGATCCATAACCTGCAGATTCTGGGAAAGAGCTTTCTGATAAGAAAGAATTTCATAGCGATTTGCATCGGCGTGTTTTTCAGGGTCTTTGTCGTAGACCCCGTCAACCCGGGTCGCTTTCAAAAAAACCTCGGACTCGGATTCCAGCGCCCGCAACACGGCAGCAGTGTCAGTGGTAAAAAATGGATGACCGGTTCCCGCAACGGCAATGTTTACTCCGCCTGATTTCAGATTCTCCACCGCCTTATCGCGGTCAAACGGCTCAACTACCACGTCAATGTCAAGTGCGCTGAAAATTTTAACGGAACACCCGTGATTTTCCAGGCTATTTTTCAGGGCCAGCCCGTTAAGCACGGTAGCCAGCATACCAATGTAATCGCCGGTAACCCGATCCATTCCCTGCTTGCTGGCCTCCAGACCCCGAAAAATGTTCCCCCCGCCAACAACGACTGTAATCTGAGCTCCCCGCTGGTTAGCCGCAGAAATCTGGGCGGCCATACTTTCCATTACCGCGGGGTCCACTCCATAATCCTTAGGGCCCTGGAGCACTTCACCGCTCAGCTTGAGAACCAGCCGCTGATAAGCTAAATTATCAGCCAATCTCCTCAGCAACCTCTTCGGCGAAGTTTTCTTCCTCAACCTCTATCCCTTCGCCAACTTCATAACGGGTAAACCGTCTAATTTCTATGTTCTCATCAAACTCCGCTATCGTCTCATCCAACAGCTCTGCAATAGTTTTGTCGGAATCATCGATGTATTCCTGATCCAACAGCACTTTTTTCTGAAACAACTGTTTTTCCAGTTTTCCTTCCAGGATCTGTTCCTGGACGTGCTCAGGCTTATCCTCAAGTTCTTCCCCCATCTGTTCCCTGATAATTTCCTGTTCCGATTTAATTTTATCTTCCGGAACTTCATCACGCGAAACATAGGTGGGGTTTTGAGCCGCTATCTGCATAGCAACTTCCCGGGCGAACTCTTGAAAAGCATCATTTTTGGCAACAAAATCCGTTTCACAATTCACCTCGACTATTACACCAATGTTACCGTTAAAATGAACGTAGGAACCAATTATTCCTTCAGCCGCCTTACCTGATTTTGCCTGGGCTTCTTCCAGTCCTTTCTTACGCAGATAATCAATTGCTGCTTCAAGGTCTCCGGCTTCCTCCCGGAGCGCTTCCTTACAGTCCATAATTCCTGCACCTGTTTTATCTCTCAGCTCTTTTACTTCTTGAGCCGAAATACTCATATTAATTCACTCCTCTTTTACAGATTGTGCCGGTTCAGCAGTTACTTCTTCTTCAGAAACTGCTCCCGATGTTTGTTCTTCTTCGATTTCTGAATTTTCTTCTGTTTCTTCAGTCTCATCACCCGGTTCTGATTCCCCTTCTACCTCTGTTTCCGCGGTGGTTTCATCGGATCCCTCTTCCGGCGCCTGTTCACTCTCCGCAATCGCGTCCGCCGGAGTTTCAAGTTCCCCTTCCTCGCCGGGCTCAATAATTTCAGCCTCAGAGGCAATTTCCTGTTCTTCGACTTCTTCCGCCTGAATCGCGGCTCGTTCTTCCGCCATTCTCTCTTCCATTATTTTCTTCCCTTCAATAACTGCATCTGCAATGGTTTCACTGTAAAGAGAAAGAGCTCGGATGGCGTCATCATTCCCGGAAATCCCATAATCAACAAGGTCCGGATCACAATTGGTATCCAGGATCCCAACGATCGGGATCTCTAATTTGCGAGCCTCTTTCACCGCAATTTCTTCCCGGGTGATATCAGCAATATAAAGCATATCGGGAAGTTGCTCCATATCCCGAATCCCGGTTAAATTACGTTCAAGTCGCTCTTTTTCCCGCTCTTTTCGCCGGGCTTCTTTATTGGAAAGCCGGTCCATGATGTTTTCTTCTTCCATTCGCTCAAGTTCCATTAACTTCTCAACGCTCTTCCGGATGGTCCCAAAATTGGTCAGAGTCCCTCCCAACCACCGCTTATTCACATAAGGCATGCCACAGCGACGTGCTTCCTCGCCCAGCGATTCAGCGGCCTGGCGCTTGGTTCCCACGAAAAGAACATTATCGCCATCCGCTACTCGCTGGGTGATCATCTCGGTGACTTTCTTTATCGCTTCAATTGTCTGTTCCAAATCAATGATGTGAACCCCTTTACGTTGGGTGAAAATATAGGGCTCCATCTTGGGGTTCCAGCGGCGGGGTTGATGTCCAAAGTGAACACCGGTTTCCAACAAACTCTTCATCGATACTTCAATCATTGCACAAACCTCCTATTGGTTATACTTCCGTTTCCTTCTTGAAACGAACCCAGCACTCAATCGAGCATCCCCGGAAAATTCATTGTTGAAAAGCACAAACTTCCGAATGAATCTTTCCAAAAATTTTTCTAAAGATCCTCGATTGAGTGCTGGGCACCGCGTTTCAAATTCAGAAACGTGTAAGATTAGATTGAGCCAATAAATTTTATTTCAAGTTCTGTAGAGTGTAACAGAAAGTTGCCAAAGAAAAAATAAATTTTCCACTGAAATGAGAGGGAGTTTTTCCAGTGAACTTAAAAGTACAAAAAAAAGCCCCAAAGGCGAACCTTTGGGGCTCATGAGATAAAGATATGATATATAAATGAGACAAACAGAATTTATTTCAGGGGGAACAGCACTATTCCCTGATTACTGGTACTATTATCGAACTCTCCCGAAAATAGATTAGAAAAAAATTATGTCCCTGAAAAAATAAGGTAAGAATTTCTTATTAAACCCTCTTCCTTTCAACTTTTAGCTGTATTTATGGAGCGGGCGATGGGAATCGAACCCACACTGCCAGCTTGGGAAGCTGGGGTTCTACCATTGAACTACGCCCGCTATTTCCTGAACTCACCAGTAATTATTTTTATTCAAATCCTGATTTATTGCAAGTAAAAAACATCTCCCCAACCGACCTCGGGATATTTTTTTGTGAAATAATTACTACTTAGTCAATGAAAATTGTGCAAAAAAGGATATAATTAACACCAAATGTCATCAACTAACCTCTCACCGTTTGATTTGAACTGCACTTAATTCAACCCGGAGACCCTCAGGTAATGAATATCTATGATTGATTTTTCAGAATTTACTCGTTTACTGTTGCTGGGAACACTTGCTCTGCTGTTTATTGCCGGTCTGAATTCACCGGCGACGGCGGCAAGTACGCTGGTGAAAACCGTCCGGGTCCTTCAACAGCCGGCAACCGATACTACACCGGGCAAGGTAAAAGCTATTTTACAATTCAAAGAAGGAAAATTACAGGGAGATACCTTTCTCCATCAAACCCACCAGTGGGGAGTTCCCGTTCACGATTACCACTTTAAGCCGGGGAAACAATTTATCGCCAATGCGAAAATCGGGCCAGACGGAAAATTAAAACGTCTCACCCTGGGTCAGAACAGAAAAGAGCTGAAGCTCCTGGGCCTGTTCGCTGTCTTGACCCTAGCCCTCTTCATAATTGGCCGCTGGGAAGGCCTTGTTGGGCTTTTTTCAGCCCTGCTTACTGTCCTGCTCTTCTATTTTCTGCTTTTCCCAAATATTTCTTCCCCCGCACTAATTTTGCCGCTGGCCGGCTTGATCTGTCTGCTTACCATAATTTTTACAATATTCCTCGTAACCCGGTGCGCCCGGCCGGCCTGGCCGGTAAGCGCCGCCCTGCTGGTGGTCACAGTAATTGTCACCAGTTTCACTGTCTGGGGCCTGGACTATCTCCACCTGAATTCCACCCAGGCACGTAACAGCCGGCTTATCCTCACCTGGATCAACAGTGTCCCCGGAATTACAGCCGGTGATCTCTGGCAACTGGTCACTGTGGGGATAGTTCTAAGCTGTCTGGGGGCAATGATGGACGTGGCAATTGTAATTGGTTCAACTATTGATGAAATCTACCGGGACAAAGAAAACGTTAACTTTAAACACGCTTTTAAGAACGGTTTAAATGTCGGCCGGCAAATCCTCACCACCATGATCAATACGCTTGTTTTTGCCTATCTCGGCCTTTTACTGCCCACTTTACTTGCCGTTGAGGTTTTTAATTTGCCCTGGCTTTATTTCCTCAATTACGATTACCTGGGAATTGAAATCCTGCGGCTGGCAACCGGTTTGCTGGCCCTCAGCTTATCCATTCCAGTCACCGCTGCTTTTTCCGCCGGGTGGTGTAAATACTTTGAATAAACTAAATATTTTCGCCGGTCTGATTTTAATTATTTCTCTCCTCGGCGCTTTTCCCGCCTCCGGTCAGAGCCCTCCAGCCGGTCACTCCGTCCCCAGCGATCTCGATACAAAAATTCACCCCTTCAATGAAAATTTAATCTACGGCGGAAATTATTACCGAGCCGAATTACTCCGTTCCCGGGGAGATAGCTGGGTAATTACCCTGTACCGTCAGCAAAAAACCAGGGAAATTATTATGCCGGCCAAAGCTCTCCAACTGCCCGAAGAGTTACTCGAACCGGGGACTCCCATAGTGCTTAAAAGTTCCCCCGACTACCGGGGGGAATACATCTTTGAAGGATTCAATCGCACCTACCGGTACCTTTATCTGGCCGGCTTCTGTTTGCTGATATGTAGCCTGATTGGCGGCTGGATAACCTTTCGCTCCCTGGTGGGACTGGGTGCCGGAATTTTATATTTTCTTTTCTGGCTGGTTCCTCAAATCACAGCCGGCTCCCCGGTCCTTTTTGAAATAGCGCTTTTCTATCTCCTGATTTCTCTTTTGGTCCTGCCCAATTCACTCGGTTTTAACCGCAAAGCTATCTCGGCTATTTTTACAACTTTTGTCACCGGAGTTATCGCTCTCGGCGGCCTCTATCTGCTGACTTTCTGGCTGGACGTCAGCGGGCTTCACAATCAGATAAAACTGGTCCTCGAATACGCTACTCGTTACCATCCGGACCGTATAGCGGATTTAAACTTTACTATGCTCATTGCCGGTAGTGCCTTAATCGGAATTCTCGGGGTGGTTCTTGACGTCGCTGTTGACGTAACTTCTTCAGCCGCCGAAATTGCCACCGGACGCCCCGATCTTCCCTTCGCCGCCCTGATTGAAAGGGTCCTCACCGTCAGCCGGCGGCTCATTGGAACTATGTGCAACACCCTTTTGCTTGCTTACCTGGGTAGTGATCTACTGCTGTTATTCACTCTTTATCTGCTCCCCACTCCCCTCCGGATGCAAATAAACCGGGACCTATTTGCCGTGGAAATGATCCGCGGACTGGGTGGCGCCCTTGGGTTTCTCATCGCCGTTCCACTCGCTGTAATATTTTACGTCTTTTTCTTTAAACCGGAACAGAAAAAATCCGATAAGCCACCTGCTCCACCCAAATCCGCACACAAATAACCCCTAGTTAACTTGAATTTTTTCTTCACTCTAAATACACTTATTCAGACCTAAATTGAGCGATTATTATCGAAGAACACATAACTCTCCGGATTCATTCTCGCAGCCATCCCGGCTGCTCTGAGGTATGTATTCCTCATTTCGGACTCTTCCTGAGTCCTGAGGAATACTGAGACCCGCTCCGGGGAGGGGTCGTG
>CAZVWJ010000023.1:0-36801 GCA_964631325.1 uncultured bacterium
CGTTAATCCGCGAGCTATAAGGTTATTGGTTTTGATTTCACTCATTCCCTCCGCTCTCCTTCGCGCCTTTGCACCTTTGCGTTACCTATGGGATTACGCTGTTTCTCCTCGCCTCTTCGCCTTTTTGAGTTATCCGCGCCCACCAGCGTGGATCAGTGAACTAAAAAGTCAGGTTATGATTTCCTGAATTACTCTGTTCCCCTCTGCGCCTTTGCGCCTCTGCGTTATTATTGGTTTTGAATTTGATTTTTAACACGAAACACGGAACACGAAACACGGAACACGAAACACGGAACACCGGAGGCTCTGCCTCCGGCACCTCATCACGCCATCACGATCCCAGCGCTTGAACTCAACTTTCAACTATCAACTAGTAACTATTAACCTCGCTGTTATCCCCTCGTCCCCTCGTCCCTTAGTCACCTCATCACGGGCTTACTCATCTTAACCTCCCAACCAATCTAAGCTATAGTTCTGACTCAAGAAAATGGCAAAAAACTCTTTGATTAAGTGTACTCTCCCAGGATTCTGGTTACAGATTATTCCTTATCAGAAGCGCTCTCTACTAACCTCATTCTCGAACGCCATCGTGGTGTTCTCCGGGGTTTTGAGTCGTTTAAGAGCCATCCAGGCTCAAGACGACTCAAAAAATCCGGTTACCAGAAAGTGCTTCTGATTTGTAAAGGGAACCGTGGGAGAAGACAAGTTAAGGGAGAGCGAAAGCAGAAGTAAAGGTATTGAACTATTATATTCTCGAGAGAATCGCATGTGTCTAACTTCTGACTACACCTTAACCCCCTACAAAACACCGGTGAGATTGTCGTGAATAATTTCACATTACATTTTTGTTGAATCAAAGCTATAATAATTCTTCCTAATAAAAGCCAACTTAAATTAATTGAACATATAACAGTGGTGAAATACATATGTCATTAAATAGGAAAACTATTCTGTTGACTGGTGGGACCGGTTCCTTTGGCAAGATGTTTACCGAGAAAGTGCTGACTGAATACGATGTTGAGAAGTTAATCATTTTCAGCCGGGACGAGTGGAAACAGCAGCAGCTTCGTGGTAAGTTCCCGGAGGAAGAATATCCGAAGATCCGTTACTTTATCGGAAATGTTCGCGATAAAGAACGTTTATACCGGGCTCTGGATGGTGTGGATATAGTTATTCATGCCGCCGCTCTCAAGCAGGTACCCACCGCCGAATATAATCCCTTTGAAGTGGTCAAGACAAATGTTCTCGGGGCTCAGAACGTTATTGATGCGGCAATTGATAGAGGGGTGGAAAAGGTAATTGCACTTTCCACGGACAAGGCAGCCAGTCCGATTAATCTTTACGGTTCCACCAAGCTCTGTTCGGACAAATTATTCGTGGCTGCCAACCATTACACGGGCCAGAACAATCCTGCGAAGTTTTCCGTGGTCCGCTACGGTAATGTTCTCGGCAGTCGCGGCAGTGTAATTCCTCTTTTCCTGGAGAAAAAGGAGGAGGGCGTGTTGCCGATCACCGACTTTCGGATGACCCGGTTCTGGATCACCCTTCAGGAAGCCGTCGATTTGGTTTTATTTGCTCTTGAGGATATGCGTGGTGGAGAAACTTACGTGCCCAAGATTCCGTCCATGAAAATAGTCGACCTGGCAAAGGCAATTGCCCCGGAAGCAGAGCTTAAGGAAGTGGGGATCCGACCGGGCGAAAAACTCCATGAGGTGATGATTCCCCGGGACGTGGCTCGTAACGCCCTGGAGTTTGAGGATCATTATGTAATTCAACCGACGGTTAAAATGTGGGGAGACAATTCTCAGCGTGCGGAAAAGGGGCAACCGGTTGAAGAAGGTTTTGAATACTCAAGCGACAAGAATGAGGTATGGCTCTCAACAGAAGAGCTCCATGAAATGATAAATGATCACCCCCACCTTGAAGTCTGAGATTTAAAATGGCTGAAAATATAATTCCCTACGGTAAACAGTCGATATCAAAAGCGGATATAGAGGCGGTAAGAGAAGTATTAAATTCGGACTGGCTGACCCAGGGCCCTGCTGTCGAAAAATTTGAACAGGCTCTCTGCAATAAATTCGGTTGTGATTACGCGGTCGCTGTAAACAGCGGCACCATGGCCCTGCATCTTGCTTACAAGGCACTGGGAGTGAGTAAAGGGGATGAAGTGGTAACTACTCCCAATACTTTTGTGGCTACTGCCAACGGTGTCCTTTATAACGGGGGCAAGCCCCAATTCGTTGATATAAATCCTGACACTTATAATCTTTCCATTGAAAAACTTGAGCAGTATTTATCCCAGTCGAAAAACCGAGAAAATACAGTCGGAATCACTCCCGTTCATTTTGCCGGCCAGCCCTGTGAGATGGAAAAGATCTACGAACTTGCGAATAAATACGGTTTCTTTGTGCTTGAAGATGCCTGTCATGCTCCCGGGGCGGAATACAAGGATTCAGAAGGCAATTGGCACAAGGTGGGAAGTTGTACACATAGTGATGCGGCGGTGCTCAGTTTTCATCCCGTCAAGCACATCACCACCGGCGAGGGCGGTGCAATTCTAACTAACCAAGAAGAACTGGCAGAAGAACTGCGGACTCTGCGTACACACGGGATAACCAAGGATCCCGACAAAATGTCGGAGAATCACGGTCCCTGGTATTACGAAATGCAAAAACTTGGCTTTAACGGCCGGATTACTGACCTCCAGTGTGCCCTGGGGATAAGCCAGCTCTCCCGGCTGGAAAAATTTGTAGAAAAACGTCGCCAACTGGCCCAAAAATATGATCATGAATTAAAAAATATGAAGGGCATAACTTCCCCCCAGGTAAAATCGGGCGTCAGCCATGCTTATCATCTTTACGTGATACAGTGTAATCAACGTGATCAATTATTTGACCATTTACTTGAACACAATATCAAGCCTCAGGTCCACTATATTCCCGTTTATAAACAGCCTTATTATCGGAATAATTTCAATTTTCCTTGCGATAAATTTGAGCAAACGGAAAATTATTATAGCAACTGCTTATCACTCCCCCTTTATGTTGATTTGAGGCGAGAGGAGCTTACCAGAGTCTTGGAAACCTTACATAATTTTTACTAAAAATGGAGAATTTACGATAAAATTCTACTTAAACTTATCTCCTTTGGAGGCTGAATATTAATGAAAAAAGAGATAGCAATTGGTGACCGCAAAATCGGTCCTGATCATCCGCTGTTGATTATTGCTGAATGCGGGGTTACCTGTAATTACGACATGGAAACTACCAAGGGCTTAATCGATGTGGTGGCGGAAGCTGGCGCTGATGCAATCAAATTTATTTTCTGGTTCCCGGAAGAAATAATGAGTGACAAAACCGTTGAGTATGAATATGAGACTACCGAGGGGAAAAAAAGTGAAAATATGTACGAGATGTTAAGTGAACTGAAGTTCACCCTGAAAGAATGGAAAGAAGTAAAACAATATGCGGACAGAAAAGGTGTGATATTATTTTCTACCGTTAATTCTCCCTCGGGCATTGAATACGCGGAGAAACTGGACCTGGATGCCTATAAACTTAGTTCCTGGGATTATAATCACCATCCGCTCTGGCGGGACATTGCTTCTATAGGGAAGCCTATGCTTATTGATACTGGACCGGTCACTAACCTGGAAGTGGCCAAGGTGATGAATATTTTAAAGGAAGAGGGTAATGACGAGGGGGTGCTTGTCCACTGTTTTCACACCGATGATCATTCGGAAATGAACATGCGAGCGATACCTTATATGCGCGATGCTTTTGACTGTCTGGTTGGTTATTCATCCAAAGATTACAACGACGAAACAGATATTATGGCAGTAACCATGGGCGCCTGCGTGTTGGAGAAAAGGTTAACCCTGGATCGCGATGATCCCGAGCACCATCATGCTATTTCTAAGGAACCGGATGAATTTAAAGAATACGTAGAATTGATGAGAAATGTCCAAGCGGCCCGGGGTAAATTTGATTTAAAACCCAGTGACGAAGACCTGGAAGCCAGACAAAAGTGGTTTCGCCACCTGGTTGCCGACCAAGAGATTTCGGCCGGCACTGTTTTGACAGAGGAAATGCTGGCTGGGAAAAGACCGGAGACCGGCGGAATTTCACCTGAATATATGGAATTGTTTATAGGCCGAAAGGTTAATCGTGATATTGAGTATAACGAAGCGGTAACCTGGAATGATATATGTTCATGAGCACTTCCGAAAGCTCGATCGCTATTATCCCAGCCCGGGGAGGTTCCAAGCGGTTTCCGCGCAAAAATGTCGCTGAACTGGATGGTAAACCCCTGGTGGCTTATGCGGTTGAAGCCGGTTTAGAAAGTGGCGTTTTTGATACAGTCTGTGTCACTTCGGATGATGAGGAAATTTTGGCAGTGGGTCGTGATTACGGAGCGGACCTGCTCCATGAACGCCCCCCGGAACTTGCTTCCGATACCGCCCAGGTAAAGGAAGTCTGTGCCAGTTTGCTACGTGAACTTCGCGAAGAAGACAAAGATTACAGTTACTTTGGTGTACTCTGGGTAACAAATCCTCTTCGCCGAGCAGAAGATTTAAAAGAAGCCTGGGATTTATTCCAGGGATCGGGGGGGCGGGGAGTGATGAGCCTGGTCCCTTTTGATCACCCCCCGCAGACTGCGGTCTGGGCACCGGAGGGGGAGATTGTCCCCTATTTTGAAGGGGATAATTTTAAACGCACCCAGGAACTGGACGAAGTTTATACTCACGATGGTGCTTTTATACTGATGGAGACTGATTATTTTCTAAAACGAGAAAAATTTTATGTTCCTGGGATGATACCTTACTATAATTCATTAGAACATAGTGTGGATATTGATACGCCGCGTGATTTGGCGTGGGCTGAGTTTTTGATGGATTATTATGATTTAGAAGTTCCATGAGATGAGGCTAACATTTCGTGTTGATGCCGGACCAAAAATTGGTCTCGGTCATTCTATGCGTTGTCTTGCCCTGGTACAGTTTGCTCGGGATAAAGGATTTAATATCGATTTGATAACTAGTAATATGCCCCAGGAAATTCAAAAATTATATGCGAATGAAGCGGTGGAAATTACAAGTTTAGATTTACACTCAGGCTCAACTGAGGATGTTGAACAAACTGTTGAATTTTGTGAACAAAATAATACTGACTGGTTGATTTTGGACGGTTATCAATTTGAGAGTGACTATCAAAAAAAAGTCAACGAGGCGGATAGCTTTTCCAGTTTGGTTATTGATGATTACGCTCACCTGAACCAGTATTATGCGGATATTATTTTAAACCAAAATCTCAATGCTGAAAACATAAATTACAAAATCGGTAGTGGCGCTACTCGAAAGCTGTGTGGCGTTAAATACGCTTTGTTGCGCCGGGAATTCAGAAAGAAACGGCAGAATATAAGCCCATCTTTCGACAAAGAATGTAATTTATTAATTACGATGGGCGGCAGCGACCCCGAAAATATTACGGCTAAAATTTTAAGAGGGCTTGATTATCATGAATTTACTAATTTAAAAATTACTGTTGTCCTGGGTGCTGCTAATTCAAAAGTAGAAGAAATTAGACGATTGGCTGAGGATATAGAACCTGCAGTTGAGCTAAAAACTCACGTAAAACAAATGAGTAACGAGATGCGCCAGGCGGATCTGGCGATTTCTTCGGCTTCCAGTACTTGTTGGGAATTGGCTTGTTTGAAGGTTCCTATGTTGGTTGTGGTTTTTGCTAAAAATCAAGAATTGGTTGCCAGCGGTTTGGCAGACAAGAATGCGGCTATTAATTTGGGCTGGTTTGATAAACTTCAGAGCGAGGATATTGCCAGAGTTTTAAAAGAATTAATAGAAAATCCTGAAAAAAGACGTAATTTAGTTAACAATGCGCGGGGGTTGGTTGACGGGAAAGGAGCCTCACGGGTGATAAATGTTCTAAAAAGTGAAAAGATTGATTTAAGGCTTGCTGAGGAAGAAGATTGCCGGTTACTGTGGAATTGGGTTAATGATCCTGCTGTGAGAGAAGCGGCATTTAACACAGCTTCCATTCCTTTTGATGACCATGTGGAATGGTATGAAGAAAAGTTAAAAAGCTCGAATTCATATATATTTATTGCTCAAGATACAAATTCTGTACCTATTGGCCAAATCCGGTTTGATATCCAGGGAAATAAAGTGTTCGTAGATGTCAGCGTGGATTCCAAACAACGCGGAAAAGGTTTTGGTACCGCTATTATAAGACAGGGAGCTAAAAAGATTATTGATCGTTTGGAATTGAATTCCGTTCACGCCTGGGTAAAACCGGAGAATAAAAGTTCCCGAGAAGCTTTTAGAAAAAGTGGTTTTAATGAGCTGGAGCTTTCGGAATATGAAGGTCATACAGCCTGGCATTATGTATTGAATGTCAATGATGAATGATAACCGGAGTTTTGTTGTAGCTGGGTGTAAACCCTGGACTCGGAAGGTTTTTGAAGAGAAAATTAATAATTTTTCTGGGGAATGGACATATATTTCTGACCCGGCAGAATTGACTTGTGAAAAAATGGAGAAGCTTACTCCGGATTATATATTTTTTCTTCATTGGTCCTGGCTGGTACCGGAAAAATTATTGAAAAATTATGATTGTGTGGGTTTTCATATGACTGATTTACCATTTGGGCGAGGCGGGAGTCCCCTTCAGAATTTGTTGGTCCGAGGCCGTGAAAAAACAAAACTTTCAGCTTTTAAAATGACTGAACAGCTAGATGCTGGCCCGATCTATATGAAACGGTCTCTTACTTTAAACGGGTCAGCTGAAGATATATATAGACGGACAAGCGATCTAGCTGCTGAAATGATCCAGGAAATTATTACCGAAAAACCAGACCCGCAACCGCAACAAGGAGAAGTGGTTGAATTTGAGCGCCGTACACCTGAACAAAGTGAAATAGCCGATTGTTCCTCCTTGAAAGAAGTATATAATTACATTCGTATGTTAGATGCTCCTGGTTATCCTTGCGCTTTTTTCAGGCATGAAGGTTTCAAAATTGAGTTTACCGAGGCCAATTTAGCGGAAGATGGTCTTTATTGTTCGGCTAAGATTACTTCTGTAGAAAATAACAGTGATGATTCATGAAATACTTGGTTATTGCAGCTCACCCGGATGACGAAGTGCTGGGATGTGGTGGCACTATCTTACGGCTTTTGGAAGAATGTAATTCAGTTGATATTGCCATTTTGGGGGAAGGTATTACTTCTCGTTATGACTCTCCGGAAAAGGCTACCACTGAGGAACTTGATTTGCTCAGAAGAGAGGCGAAAGAAGTAGCTGATTTATTAGGGATTAATAATTTATATTTGCGTGATTTCCCTGACAACCGTTTTGATTCTTTTGATTTTTTGGACGTTGTAAAAGTTGTGGAAGAAATTATTGATGTTTCTTCGCCGGAGGCTATTTATACTCATCATGCTGGAGATCTTAATTTAGATCACAAAATAACCAACAGGGCTGTAATTACCGCTACCCGGCCATTGGCCGAACAAAAAGTGAATGAGATTTATACTTTTGAAGTTCCCTCTTCTACTGAATGGAATTTTGGTGAAACAGATAACAACTTTACTCCAGCTTTTTTTGTTGGAATCGAAGAGACACTCAAAAAAAAGATTGAGGCTTTGAAATTATACAAAAATGAAGTGAGGCAAGCCCCGCATCCACGTTCCCCCGAGACAGTGAAGGCTCTAGCTCGTTGGCGTGGAAGCATGGCAGGTTTGGAAGCGGCTGAAGCTTTTAAACCAGTTAGAATAATCAGAGGTGAAAAAAATGGCGACTGAAAAATCGTTTGATTTTTGTAATCGGAAAATCGGGCCAGAGGAGCCCGTGTATTTTATAGCTGAGATGTCTGCTAACCATAATGGAGACTTTGACCGGGCTGTGGATATAATTCGGGAAGCGAAAAAATCTGGCGCTGATGCTATTAAGCTTCAGACCTATACTCCTGACACTCTAACGCTGGATTCGAATAAAGATTATTTTCAAATAGAAAGCGGCACAGAATGGGACGGACAGACTCTTTATGAGCTTTATGAACAGGCTCAGACCCCCTGGGAATGGCAGGAAGATCTGAAAGAGGTTGCTGAAGAGGTGGGGTTGGATTTCTTTTCTACCGCATTTGATCCGAGTTCGGTAGAATTTCTGGAAAAATTAGATGTTCCTGTTCATAAAGTTGCTTCTTTTGAAATTGTGGATCTCCCCCTGATTGAAAAGATGGGGCAAACCGGAAAACCGGTGATAATTTCCACGGGAGTTGCTCGGTTGAGTGAAATAGATGAGGCAGTCCGTACGGCCCGGGAGGCGGGAGCCTCCGAAGTTATTTTACTCAAATGCACAAGTTCATACCCCGCTTCACCTGAGGATATGAACCTCCGAGTAATACCTAACATGGCCGAGACTTTTGATGTTCCGGTGGGCCTTTCTGACCATTCTCTTGGCTCAGCGGCGCCCATTACAGCAACCACCCTGGGAGCCTGCGTAATTGAGAAGCATTTCACTTTGTCACGCCAGGATGGTGGGCCGGACAGCGCCTTTTCGATGGAACCACGTGAGTTCAAACAAATGGTGGAAGCTGTCTGGGAATCAAGGAAAGCCCTGGGGGAAGTTGATTACCAGCTAACCGAAAGCGAAGAAAATAGCCGGGTTTTCAGCCGTTCATTATTTGCGGTTGAAGATATAAATCAGGGGGAAGAACTAACTACTGAAAATATAAAGAGTATTCGCCCGGCCCATGGATTGCCGCCTAAATTTTTGGATAATCTCTTGGGTTGCACAGCGGCAGAGGATATTGAGGCTGGAACTCCCATGGATTGGGAATTAGTGGCACGCTGAAGGAATGAAAAATAATGTCTGAGGACCTCGATTTAGAAGCCTTAGCTGAAAAATCCGCCCTGGAATTGATTGAGTGGGTTTTTGAAACTTACGGAACCCAGGCTGCTATCGGGACCAGCTTCCAGAAAAACGGAGCAGTAATTATTCACATGGCTGGCCGGGTCTGTGATAATTTCAGGGTTTACTTTATTGATACTCTTTTAAATCATGATGAGACTTATCAGTTCATTGAAGAAATTGAAGAAAATTACGGGATTAAAGTGGAAAAGTATAAGCCTGACCCCGACGATCTGGAAAAATTGTACCGTAACCATGGAAAATATCCCCATCTTTTTTCGAAAAAAGAGCGCGAGAAATGTTGTCATATTCGGAAGGTTAAACCGGCCCGGCGAGTCGAGGCAACTCTGGAAGCGGTAATAAAAGGCTTGCGGGCCGAGCAGTCAGATTTTCGGGCGGAAAAGTTTGGCAAAATATACTATGACGAAAATCGGAATCCACCACTGCTAACCGTTAATCCGCTTTATGAATACACTGACCGGGAATTGGATGAGTACATTGAGGAGCATGACGTGCCGATTCACCCTCTTTACGATTACGTCTCGGAATACGGTGAACGCTACGAGAGTATCGGCTGTAAGTGCTGTCATTTTCCCGTTCAACCCTGGCGCGATAAACGCTCCGGTAAGTTCCCCTGGGAAAACGGCGACAAGGAATGTGGACTTCACGTTTGATTTTACCCATTTGATATGTAAGGTGTGAATATTGTGCGAAAATTATTTGTGACGGGCATGTTCAGGTCCGGCACTACCCTCGTGGCCCGGATGTTGAATACACATCCTGATATTGCTTTTGCTTCGGATCCTTATCTGGAGATTTTGAAATCTTTTGTTGCCAGCGTAGTTGAAGAAGAAATACCGGAAAACAAGTTTGATATCCAAGCCCCCCTTGATGATTATTACTTTTACAGTGAAAAACAGGAAATTATGAATGCTGTCCAGCAGGCCTCCCTGGAGTTTTCTGTGTCTGACCTTGATTTTAACAGGCTCCGGGAGAGAGTCAGCGAAGCTGCAGCACCCTATTCTCCTAAAATAGTTCCTTTCCTGGATGAATTAAGTGGAACTACTTTTGGAAAATTACTGGAATCCGGGTTAGAGATTATAAATAAAGCTTACGGTGATTCAAATTCGGAACAGGTTGGCTTTAAGTCGGTCTGGGCCGGAGAATTTACAACACATTTTCTGGATTATTTTGATAATTCCCGGGTGGTCCATATTGTCCGTGATCCCCGGGCGGTCTGTGCTTCTAAATTTGCCCGTGAGGATAAGTATCCATTCCTGTTTTTGTCCCGTCAATGGCGCAAATTAGCCTCATTTGCCTGGCGTGATGACAATAAATCAGAAATTTCTGAAAATGTTTTATTACTGCGTTATGAAGATTTGATAACAGAACCCCAGGAAACGATTAAGAATATCTGTGACTTTTTGAAGGTTCGAACACCTGAAATTTTATTTGATCCCGGTAATTATTTGGACGGTGAGGGGAATCCCTGGCGCCAGAATTCCGCACATTTTAACGGTGGCCAGAAATTCAACCAGGAATCTGTAGATAAATGGAAGAAGGTTCTTTCGGCTGAACAAGCCGAGTATATTGAAGCTCTATGCGGGCCGGAGATGCGACTTTTAGGCTACAAATTAACGGAGCTTGGTGCTGAAAAATTTCCTGCGGATTTTGTTTTTTCGCCGCCCGAGGTAGATAATGCTTCCGTGGCCGAATGGCTTAAACCGCACGTCGCTTTAGAGCCTGAACCAAGGTGTCGGGAGTTAGCGTTAGAATATTACCGTAAAACGCAGTTGGCTGATGATAAAAAGCTTTCTGAAGATTTATGTTCAAAGCTATTTTTGTTTTCCTCATTTTATGAGGCTTTGTGGGAGTTACAAAATAGTGAGTGAAATTCAATCGAAAATGGAAGAGTTTATCGACCGCTATCACTTGTGGAACCGGGTTGCAGTGGGGGAAGAAACCAGTAAATTAACCCGTGAACTGGCCGAAGAACTGGAAGCGGATGTTCTGTCAGTTCCTTCCGGAGCTGAGTGTTTGACCTGGATTATACCGCCCGGGTGGCGGGTTAAGGAAGCTTATGTGGAAACGCTGGCCGGAGAGCGACTGATTGATTTCGAATGGCATCCCCTGTATTTAAAGTCTTATTCTGGTTCTTTTTTCGGCGAAGTTTCACGGGAGGAGTTGATAGAACATTGTTATTCTGAACCGGATCGGCCGCAACAGCTCTGTTACCAATATCAATGGCAGTATGAACACGGGGGCTGGGGTGAAGATTGGGGTTTTAGCGTTCCCCATGAGTTATTACAGGAATTGGACGAAGAATCGTATAGGGTCAACATTGACACGGAGTTTTATGATGCCACTATGGACGTGCTGGATTTAATTGTTCCCGGGAAGTCCGAAGAGACTATTTTTTGGGCGGCTCATACCTGTCACCCGGGTCAGGTTAATGATGGACTTGCCTGTATTGCCGTGTTGCGGGAATTTTTTAAGTGGATGAAGAAACAGCCCAAACCAGAATATACCCATAGATTGATCCTTGGCCCTGAATATTTTGCCGCCGCCGGTTTTCTGGCCCGAGCTGAAGGAGTAGAGGAGTTAAAGTATGGGTTTTACCTGGATATGCTCGGTAACGGGAAAAAATTAGGATTTTCCCATTCTTTTCAAGGTGACACTTATATAGATAAGTTAGTTAAAAATATTTTTAAACATCAAGTATCTGATTACCTGGAGACGGATTATCGAGAATTGTGGGGCAACGACGAAATGTTTTACGACGGTCCGGATTTTGAAATTCCGGTCATCCCCCTTGGGCGGGACTATTTTGATGCCTACCACACTGCCGATGATAATCTTGATAACTGTGATTTTGATCAACTGGAGGAAGCGTATGAACTGTTGGTCAAAATATGGAAAACCATTGAAAATGACAAAATTCCCGTGAGAAAATATATAGGTCCTCTGTATATGAGCCGTTTTGACGTAGAGATGAGTGACGAATTAGAAAATGCTGAAGATTCGCAACTGCTAAATAAACTGCAGATTTTAATCGATGGCAACCACTCCGCGGCGGAGATAGCCGAAAAACTGAACCTGGAGGTAGAAAGTTTATTAGATTTTTTATGTAAGCTGGAGTCAGATAATTTAATAGAATTTATTACAATGATAAGTGACGAGGGAGATTAATTTGATTTTTATTTTAATATAATGTTGGAAGTATGAATAATCTTAAGTATGGGTTAGATATTTTGTGGATGAAAAGTATTAATATGGAGGAATAATTTATGAAGCCAATTTTTGTCCATGTGGGCTTAGGTAGAGCTGCTTCTTCTTTCTTCCAGAATAAAGTATGGGAGGAACATAGTGGAATTAAGCACTATTTCCGGCATAAACACTCCCCACACCATCCGGAGAAAAAGTACAGTGATCAAATACGCCGTTTGAGTCCCAATGTTATTAACTGGGACAAGATCCAAGAACACTTGTCTATAGATGAAAATAATGTCCCGGAAGATAAGGTTCCGTTAGTTAGTTATGAAGGTTGGTCACATCCCAGTGGGGTAGATGGAGATAGAAGAGCAAGAAGAGTTAAAAAACTGTATCCTAACGCTAAGATTATATTTATAATAAGAAATCAACTCTCTCGATTAAAATCATTTTATGCTACAGCCTGTCAGAAGGGGTTATCAAAATATAATATGAAATCTTTTCCTTCGTTGGAAAATTGGGCCTTACGGGCTCCGCAAGAGGCTCCCGTAGATAGCATTATTGGATGGTTGAATCCTATTAAGGCTCTAACTATAGATTGTCTTGAAGATTACTATGAAGTTTTTGGTAAAGATAGGTTGTGTGTTTTACCGATGGAGGCGATACAAGATAATCCTCAATTTTTTGCAGATAGAATTGGAGGATTTATGGGTGTTGATCCATCTGAAATTCGCAAACTTTTAAAATCTAAACCCGTTCGGAAAAATACTCACCAAGATAAGCTATTAATAAGAACAAAAAACCCATTCGAGGGAATTTACAAGATACTATCCAAGTTTGACATATATCCTGAAAAAGAATATAATTGAGGCTGATTTGAGCTTATCTTCCGAATTAAATTCGAAAATAAGAAAAAAATGTAGTAAAAAAAACCAATGGATTTCTGATAAATTTAATCTAAATTTATCCCAATACGGATATCCCGGGATGTGAATTTAGAGTATAAATTATAGCAGCTTAAAGTTAGTAATAAAATTAAAATGTTTTATTCCAAACTATGAAGAGATTATTAAGGAAAATTAAAGAACTTTTCGAGCGAATTGTATATACTTTTAACTTAACTTGAACTACTGTAGACTATCTTTAATAAGAAAGGAAATTAAGTATGAGTGAGAAGGTTCTGATTACTGGTGCTGGAGGTTTTATTGGACATCACCTGGTTAAATATTTAAAAGAGAAAGGGTATGAGATCCGGGGGGTTGACCTCAAGCCCCCGGAATTTGAAGAAACGGCTGCGGATGAGTTTGAATTGTTGGATCTCCGTCGACGCAGTAATTGTTTCCAGGCTACTCGAAATGTTGATGAAGTCTACCACCTTGCGGCCGACATGGGAGGCATCGGTTACATAACCTCGGAGCACGCCGATATTGCTCGTAATAACTGTGTGATGAATGCTCAGATGCTGGAGGTAGCTCACCTGAATGGGGCGGATAAATTTTTCTTTTCTTCCTCCGCATGCGTTTATCCTCACTATAAACAGGATGACGCCGATGTTACGGCATTAAAAGAGGAAGACGCAATTCCCGCCGAGCCGGAGCGCGGGTATGGCTGGGAGAAACTGTACATGGAACAGATGTGTGATTATTACCAGGAGGACTATGGGTTGGAGACCCGAGTTTATCGATTTCACAATGTTTATGGCCCTTTGGGGACCTATGAGGGTGGGAAGGAGAAAGCTCCTGCCGCCCTTTGTCGGAAGGTTGCCCGGGCCGAAGACGGCGGGGAAATCGAAGTCTGGGGAGATGGCAAACAGACTCGCTCTTTTATGTATATAGATGATTGTGTGGAAGGCATTTACCGGTTAATGAATTCCGATTACAAAAAGCCGCTAAACTTGGGGAACGATCGGTTAGTAACGATAAATGAGCTGGTAAACATCATTGCTGATGCGGCGGGGAAGAAGATTCACAAGAATCATGATCTTTCCAAACCCCAGGGAGTCAGGGGGCGTAACAGCGACAACAGTAAATTAGAAGAGGTGATGGGCTGGACGCCACCGACTACATTGGAGGAGGGGCTTAAAAAAACTTATAATTGGATTAACGCAGAGCTGAAAAAAAGTAAAGATTAATTATTTAGAGAGTGCTGTTTGGATTTAAATGTTAATTTCCCACAGTAAACAATTTATTTTAATTCATAATTGCAAGGCCGGGGGAACCAGTCTCAAAAAAGCGTTGTATAAATATGCCCCTTTATATCGGAGGATAAAATATAACAAATATCTGGGGGCGGTAGTGAAAAGGATCAAATGGGATAGGATCCTGCATGCTATTGGTTCTCTTACGGGAAATTATAAATTAAAACAAGTACCCAAGCACGCCCGGGCAGTTAAAACTAAAAATCAATTGCCGGAAGAAATTTTTAATAATTATTTTAAATTTGTTTTTGTCCGAAATCCCTGGGCCTGGCAGGTAAGCTTATATTTTCATATGTCGAAGAATAAAGCCCATTTTCAGCACGATTTAATTAAGCAGTTTGATAGTTTTGAGGAATATATTGAATGGAGAGTAAACGAGGATAAACATCTCCAAAAGGAATATATATATGATGAAAATAATGAATCAATTGTTGATTATGTGGGGAAATTAGAGAACATTCAAAAAGATTTACAGAAAATCTGTCAAAAGATTGGTATGCCCACTCCTGAAGTTCCACAAAAAAATACTACAAATCATAAACATTATTCTAGTTATTACAATGAGCGCACTAAAAATCTCATTGCTGAACACTTCAGTGAAGATATTGAGTTGTTCGACAATGAGTTTGAAGGCAAGTAGATTCTGTCTAATATATTAGGGGCATTTCAAATACTTGTTTAACTGTGCTTTCCCCGACTTGTGGGCATTTTCAATGTGTTATAGCTAAAAGTTGTATCATAGGTTTCTCGGAAATTGTCGTAATTTTCCTCCGATGCCCCCAGAAGTGTTTTTTATTTCCAGAACAAGTGGTTTTTATTTCAAAAGTTTAAGTGCATTTTATATTATTTACACCCTCTCCGAAAAATCATTCCTGTGAAAGCAGGGATCCAGTGAAAGTCCGTAAAACCCTGGATTACCAGGTCAAGGTCGATAATGACATGAGGGAGACCCTTTCGGAGAAGGTCTAATTAGAGAAAGTTATTATAGGAATTGAAAGCTGAGTGGTTATCCAATGATAAAAGTTTTCAGAAAATTTTATGATATTTTAACTTTTCGTGAAAGAATTTATGCCGGCGCTCTTTTTATATTCATGATTTTTAAAAGTTTAATTGAAGTGACGGGCGTGGTGTTGGTATTACCTTTTATGAATCTTGTCGCCAACCCTTCCTACGTGCAGGAAAATCAGTGGTTGAAATTTACTTACGATTACTTAAATTTTCAGACTTTGAGAAGTTTTTTGATTTTTGCCGGTGGGATAGTGTTAACTACGGTAGTATTGGGTAGTTTGTTTAGAGCTGCCACACGGTGGATGACTCAGAGTTATGTTTTTGGTGTCTGCCATAGAGTTTCTCGCGATTTAGTTGAAAAGTATTTAAACCAGCCCTATGAATATTTTCTAACTCATAATACGGCGGATTTAAGTTCCAATATTTTGACGGAAGCCGGAAGGGTTACGCGGAGTTTTCTTTCTCCACTTTTACAATTAATCGCTTCTTTTTTAGTAGTATTTTTTATTTTGGCGGTGTTGGTCAGTACGTCTCCGTATTTGAGTATGTTTGTAATAATTTTTCTGGGGGGAAGTTATGGAATAATTTATCTTTTCGTGAGAAAAAAATTAACCCGCTCGGGGAAGAAATCAACTGAAGTTAATGAGAAACGATACAGAATGACCTCGGAAGCTCTTGATGGTATAAAAGAGATCAAATTGGGAGGACATGAGAAATATTTTTTAGAGAAATATTCAAATTTCTCTCACAGCTTCGCTAGTTTACGGGCGTTCAACAAGATAGTTACTAAAGTCCCCCGGTATTTCTTGGAAATATTTGCTTTTGGTGGAGTAGTTACACTAATACTATATTACATCGTCATAGGCGAGGGCCTTAAGACATTTCTCCCCCTGGCAAGTATGTATGCATTCGCAGCGTATAAAATAATGCCTGCCCTGCAAAGAGTTTTTAATGCCATGACTAAGATCAGGTTTTATTCGCCTGTTCTTGATAAATTGCATAAAGAGGGAATTAAGAAGAATAGACAAACAAAGTCTCCCGATTTTATTTCGGTTGAACCATTGCCTTTTGAAAATAAAATTGAGCTTGCTTCTGTTACCTATTATTACCCGGAAACGGAGCAGCCGGTGATAGAAAATCTTGATTTAAGTATCTCTAAAGGTTCATCGGTAACTTTTGCCGGGGAAACTGGTGCCGGGAAAACTACCCTTGTAAACATAATATTAGGTTTGCTTTATCCTGTCCGGGGGAGATTGCTGGTCGATGAAACTCCGGTAAATGAAGATAATGTGTTGAACTGGAGGCGGAATATCGGTTATGTTCCACAGCAGGTATACCTATTGGACGATTCAGTCCGGGCTAATGTAGCTTTTGGTCTTCCCCCCTCACAAAAAGACCAGGGAAGAATTGAAAAAGCAGTAAAAATTGCCAACATAAAATCTTTCATTGAAGACGAGTTAGAAGACGGTTATGATACCCGGGTGGGAGAGCGTGGGGTTAGGTTAAGTGGAGGGCAGATAAAGCGGCTGGGGATTGCCCGGGCTCTCTATCACGATCCTGAAGTACTTGTCCTCGACGAAGCGACAAGTGATCTGGATACTGTGACTGAAAAATCTGTGATGGGAGCGATAAAAAATGTTTCCGGGTCTAAGACTTTACTGATGATTGCCCACCGCCTTTCCACTGTTGAAAATTGTGATGTTATCCACTTCCTCGAAAACGGAAAAATAGTTAATTCCGGTAGTTATATGAAATTAGTTGAGGAATGCTCATCTTTTCGGGAAATGACTAATTTGACTTCCTGAGCGAAGGTCATCGGTTGCTTTACATTTTGTTTAAATAAAGGAGAAAATAATTGGCGAATAAGCGCGTTTTACTTGTCTGTAAGGAAGCTCAGAGCTGGCCTATGCATTACTTGGGAAAACGCTTGAGGAAAGAAGGAAAAAATGTAGCTGCTTATTTTTTTATGCCCCATGAATCGATGCAAGACCATCCGGATTATAACAAATTTACCGATTTAAACCGCGATATTAGAATATATACTACTGAAGAGCTGGGGAATAAATATTTAGAGCGAGCGAAAAAAGATGATATATCGGCAGACAGAGAGTATATAAAGGAAATTGAAAATAAGTACACGAACAACAATAATATTCATCAACAGCTTCTAAGCAGTCAGTTTACCTCAAGATATTATCATTATCGCGATTATTATAAATCAATTCCCCTGGAGAAAAGGTTATTTTATTTACAATTATTTTATCAACGGACAGAGGAAATTTTGGGTGATTTTCAACCGGACGTTATCTATGATGTTAATACTGCTGAACTGGGCCGCACTGTCCTTTATGAGGTTGCTACTGAACAAAATATACCCTATATAACTGTCCGACGTGCCCGCTTCAGGAAATACAGGTTACCAACTTTAAATTTTAATATGGGCCCGGAGCGGTGGTTTGTCAAAAAATTTAATAATAGTGTCAATAAATTCAAAGATAATCCTAAGAGTCTGTCCTCACATATAGTGAAAAAAATTCGGGAATTCCGTGCTGAAGATGAAATTTTAGCCGAGGACTATAAAAAAACCCACGAAGATGCTTATTTAGAGTTAGGTAAAGATACCTTCCATATGTTTAGAAGAGTTTTTTATTCAATCAGGCAAATTTTACCTCGTTGGTGGTGGTATGAAAGACACGTTACGACCCCATTATTCAGTGAGCCCTTGCCTCGGCTTCTGGACCATGTAAATCGGTATTTCAGAAAGCTTATGACGACTCGAGGTGATTATTTTTGCGAGGTGGAATTAAGTGAGACCAACTATATTCTTATGCCTTTACATCTTATCCCTGAATCGTCTACATTTGTGAAGGCTCCGTTTTTTATTGATGAAAAATTTATTATTGAATCCCTGGCTAAAAGCGTTAAACCATATCAAAAAATACTTGTAAAAGAACACCATTCAATGATCGGTGAAAGACCACTTTCTTTTTATAAAAAGATTTCACAATTACCAAATGTTATTTTAGTAAATCCGTTTCAGTTTTCCGATCCCAAACCCTATATAGAAAATGCACAAGCAGTAGTTACTATTACAGGGACTACCGGGTTTGAAGCCTCCATGTTCAAAAAACCTGTTATTACATTTGGGTCACCGATTTATTCGGTGTTAAGTAATGTTGCAGACATTAGAGATGTAACTCGTATGCCTGAAATAATTGAAAATTGGGATAACAATAACTATGAGACTTCTCTTACTGATAAAGAATTAGCGGCTTATCTTAAAACTGTATTTGAATGGGGAGAGGCTGTAGATTATAAAGTATTAGGACCGCCCCAAAAGGAATCCCCGGGAACAGATTATAAAGATGTTATAGAATCTTTAGTTAATTTATTTGGGAAAGGTGAAAAGCTTACTTCCTAAGGTGTTCGGTAAGCAGAAGAATTGAGATGAAATCAGATTAGCCTGTGGTGAGGTTAGTATGGAAAAAATTTATCAACGGAATGTAATAAATACTTTGTTTTTCAAAGCCATCAATAAAGTGCTCACTGTAATTGAAAATATCAAATGGAAGGCCAGGTATGCGGCACTTGCCTCGGAATTTAAACATTTGGGGCCACGGATTATTTTTAGTAATGGCGTTAAAATTATCAATCCTTCTAATATTAGTATTGGCGAAAGAGCTTTTGTAGGCGAGGATACGATTCTCAATGCGGGGCGTGGGGGGGAAATAACAATTGGTCCTCACTGTGGAATAGCGGCCGGCTGTCGTTTGATAACCTGGAATCATGATTGCCACAATTCTGATTTAAAATTGCATAAGACTCCGGATAATGTCGAAAGTATTAATCTGGGCACGGGGGTCTGGTTGGGTTATAATACAATAATACTTCCGGGGGTAACCTTAGGGGATGGAGTTGTGGTCGGCGCTGGTTCTGTGGTAACCGAATCTTTTGATGATTATGATATTATCAGCGGAGTGCCAGCTCGTAAAAATGGAAGTAGAGTTGATAATTAAAACCCACTTAATAATTGAGGAAAGATTGGAATATATAAAGGTGATAGTTCGTGAAAAAATTTATTAAGCAGCTGGTTGTTGATTATTTTCCCTTTCTTTATTTTGATTTGTATCTCAAATTCAAAAGTTATTTAGAGCATACTGAAGAACGGAGAGTAATGGACGGTAAAAATATTTCATCAAGTTCGCATCAGAGTATTATTTTCTTTGGTGCTCACCGTTCGGCCTCCACTTTTATAGGGGGATTGTTGGAAAGACTGACTTCTTTATGGAAAATGGAGCATATTGACTTTGATTCTTTTTTTACGACTTATAATCTTGAATTACAGGAAAAATTCGAGCAAGATGAGTTTTTGGACAAAGCATTTTTTCCCCAGGGCTATTATTATGGTCCTTTTCGGTCTTTTCGTGATGTTCCTGATTTAGAGCAGTATAGAGTCCTTCTGTTGTTAAGAGACCCACGAGATGTTCTTACCTCTCATTTTTTCTCTACCCGTTACAGTCATGGAATCCATAATCGGAAAATTTTAAAGAAGCGCCGGCGGGCTCAGGAGCGTAACCTGGAAGAATATGTGTTAGAAATTGCCCCGAAATATATAAAAATTTACACGGATTACTTTGAAAATTTAATTAAGCGTGATCTCGATAATACACTTTATACTCCTTACTGGCAGATGGTAACCGATTTTGAAGCTTGGTTGTCCAAAGTGACTAACCATTTAAATTTGCAGCATGAAAATGTGATTGAGGATATAGTCGAGGAAGTGAATTTCGATGTCTCAGAAGATAAATATGAGCATAAGAGACAGGTTACACCCGGTGATTACGAACAAAAGCTCTCCGGGAAGACAATAGATGCATTAAATAAAGAGTTCAGGCCCCTTCTTACTAAGATGGGGTTTGAAGTTTAGGTTGAAATTCATACTTGAAATGAAGTGGATTTTAAAAATGTTTGTGGGTCGAGATTAGTAACTATTTTTATAAATAAGTTGCAGAGAATATTTTTCGAGGGAGATTAGTATAAAATGAGTTTGAGATTGCGATCCAAAATAATTGGTATATATAGGAAAATTTTTGGAAAAAAAATATTTATTAAGTTCAATAAATTTATCTTAAAATTAGCATTTTCTGGTTTGGGAATAAATAATTACATTAATATGAAAGTTTCCGGTGAGAAGAGATTATTAGAAAAATTATCAAAATATATTGATAAAGACGATGTAGTGTTGGATGTAGGAGCATTCCATGGGGATTATGCGAAACTTGTATTTGAAACTACTGGTTCAAGAAATATATTTTCTTTTGAGCCACATCCAAATAACTTCAAGAGATTAAAAAAGGAAGTAGAGGATTTACCCATTGAGAAATTTAATCTAGGGTTAAGTGATTCTGCAGGAAGAAAAAAAATATTTGATTATAAAGAAAACCCAGGAAGTTCGCATGCATCTATAGATTCTGCTAATATTAGTAAATTGAAGGGCGAACCAGTAGACGAACTACTGGTTGATTTTAATACAGTTGATTCATTTGTGGCTGAAAGATCAATACGAAACATTAAGTTAATGAAAATTGATGTGGAAGGTCATGAATACAAGGTTCTTCAGGGGGCAAGTAATTGTATAGAACAGAAAAAAATTGATTTTATTCAATTTGAATTCAATGAAATGAATATAAATAGTAGGACTTTTTTGTATGATTTTTTGGAGTTACTAAATGGGTACGAACACTATCGTTTGTTACCTGACGGACTCTATCCGATTGATCCCTATAATCCAATATTTCATGAAATATTTGCTTTTCAAAATATTCTATCGGTAAATGAAGAGCTAAATTTTAAAGCCAGTTGAAATTTTATCTGCCAGTTTCTAAATCTTAATTTTCCTAAGGTGAATGCATAGTAATTGAGGGACGTGTTTATGCTAAAAGAGAATCAGATGGGAATTGCATTATTTGTTTATAACAGACCTTATCATACAAAACAGGTGCTTACTGGGTTAAAAAAGAATAATATAGATCATTTATATATTTTTTCGGATGGCCCTCAGAGTCCTGTAGAGGACGATGCGGTGGGTGAAGTACGCCAATTGGTAAATTCTATAGACTGGTGTGAGACGAATGTAATAAAATCAGAACATAATAAGGGGTTGGCTGACTCAATTGTGGAGGGCGTAAATCATGTTCTGGAGAGACATCAAAGTATTATAGTTCTGGAAGATGATTGTGTTCCTGCACCGGATTTTGTAGATTTTATGGAAGTTTGCCTGGAAAAGTATGAAGATAATGAACGAGTCATGAATGTTACGGGATATTCTCCGCCGATTGAAATACCTGAAGATTATTCTTATGATATTTATTTTTCTTATCGTTCTTGTTCGTGGGGGTGGGGAACCTGGCAGAGAGCGTGGAAGTATTTTGAAAAAAGTGAAGAATTACTTAATGAAATTCAAGGTTCAAAAGAATTAAGGCGTAAGGTGTATCGTGCTGGAACGGATTTAATTCCTATGCTGGAGAGACAATTAAGTGGGGGAGATGATTCCTGGGCGGTTTATTGGAGTTTAAATATAATTGAGAATGACGGCTTATGTGTTAATCCAGTAAAATCTTTGATAAAAAATATCGGTCATGATGGAAGCGGGACTAATTGCATGGAATCTGATAGATATGATGTTCAAATGAATAGTCCGAGAAATTTAAAGAAATTACCGGATGATATAGTCTTTGTTCGTAAATTGGCAAAAAAATATAGTGATTTTTATAGTTATGGTTTTAAGACAAAGATTAAGACAGAGATTAAAATTTATTTAAAAAAGCTGGGGATGTATAAGTATTTGCAACCTTTAATGGGAAAGTTTTTTGATTGATGAAAGTTGTACAGGTTAGCTCCAGAGAAAAAAGAGGAGGAGCAGCCCGCGCAGCAAACAGGATCCATAATGCAGTGAAAAAAACTGGAATTAATTCCGGGATGCTTGTTCAGGAAAAATTCAGTGATATACCTGAGATAAATTCAATTGCTGAAAATAAATTTCAAAAAGGGTTAGTTAAATTACGGGCTCTATATGATAAGTATTCATTAATGTTTTACCGGAACCGGGAAAAAGTTCCCTTTTCTCTTGGTAAAGCGGGTGTGAATATATCTAAAAGGGGACCTGTTAAAGAAAGTGACATTGTTCATCTTCATTGGATTAATCGGGGCTTTCTTTCGATTAAAAACATTGGTCAATTGGAGAGGCTAAATAAACCTGTTGTCTGGACTTTACACGATCAGTGGGCTTTTACGGGTGGGTGCCATTACAGCGGAGAATGTAAAAAATATAAAAACAACTGTGGGAAATGTCCCTTGTTAGATTCTAGCTGGGAGTGGGATTTATCCCGGAATATTTGGCGAAAGAAAAAAAAAGCTTATAAGAATTTAGAGCTGACAGTAGTAACACCGAGTAACTGGCTGGCCGAAAAGGCAAAGGAAAGTTCCTTGCTGAAAAATTGTAAGGTTAATGTGATTCCCAATCCTTTGAACACGGAACTTTTCAAAACGATAGAAAAACAAGTTGCCCGTGATATCCTTAATCTCCCTTCGAAAAAGCATTTGATTTTATTTGGTGCCTTAAATGCTGGGAATGACAAAAGGAAGGGGGGGGATTATTTAGTTGAAGCTTTAAAAAAGTTTGACGTTTCGGATCTTTTTTCAAACCAGGATGTGGAAATGTTAGTTTTTGGTACAGGTTATTCTGAAAAAATTGATAATTTTTCTTTCCCCACAACATTTTTGGGACATTTATATGATAATTATAGTCTTGCCCTTTGTTATAGTGCCGCGGATGTATTTGTGGCCCCTTCCATTCAAGAAGTTTTCGGACAGACTATTTCGGAAGCAATGGCTTGCGGCACTCCGGTAGTTGCTTTTAATAATTCTGGACCGGCAGAGATTATAGAACATAAAAAAACGGGTTATCTTGCAGATTATAGGTCGCAGGAAGATTTAAGCGAAGGGATTAAATGGATACTTTCTAAAAAAAACACCTGGCGATTATCTGAAAATGCTCGTAATAAGGTATTAAGCAACTATGCTTTCCGGGAGATTGGTAAAAAATACAAAAGAACGTATGAATCTCTGTTAGATGATTAAAAAAATGATGGAAACCACCAATATTTATTTTGATAACATGTGCTCTCCCAGGGTTCTGGTTACAGATTATTCCTTATCAGAAGGACTCTCTGGCGCTCTCATTCTCGAACGCCGTCCGTGGCGTTCTCCGAGGTTTTGAGTCGTTTAAGAGCCATCCAGGCTCAGGTCGACTCAAAAAATCCGGTTACCAGAAAGTCCTTCTGATTTGTAAAGGGAACCGTGGGAGAAGACAGATAACATAAGAACCTACAAGCGTCTTTTCGGGCGAGGAAGTCTCCCGACAGATTTCAGGAGATTAACCACATTTGATGGTTTTGTTTTTGAGTCAAGTCCGGTTCACGATCTTGGTTCTATGGTCCTGTGTACGTTAAGATTAATTAGGACACTGACGAGAAAATTGGTAGTTTCTATAGTAGTATTTCTCCTACCTTTGAATAAGTAGTGATTATATTGTGAATAAGATTCCGGTTATATATATATTGGGCTCCGGTAGTTCGGGAACTACGCTTCTGAATTTGATAATGGGCACTTCCCCCTCGATTTTTGCAGCCGGTCATTTGCGTAATTATAGGTTTTTGTATTCGGAAGAGGAAACCAGAAGATGTACCTGCGGTAAAATAATTAAAGAGTGTCCGCTGTGGTCGTCGGTTTTGGGTGAACTTCGAAAAGCCGGTTATACTAATCCTGAAAAACGTGAGGTTAAAACGAGTTTTTTTGAGTCTTTATATGAGTCAATTCTTGCCAATACAAACGCTTCAATAATTTGTGATAATAGCCATTCCCGAAGCCATCTTGAAGAGCTAGAAAAGAGCATTGAATTCAATGTATATATTTTACATATAGTACGAGATGGACGCGGTGTCAAATATAGTCGCAGGGAGAAAAGTTTTCTAGAGAAGGTAAAATTACTCCGCTGGTGGAGTGAGTACAATTGTTCTCTTTATAAAGAATTTAAGAATTCGGAAAATTATGAGTTGATTTATTATGAAAACCTGGTTGACGATCCGGTGGGTACTTTGAACTCCATACTAAGAAGAACTGCGAACTATTTTGATATAGAAATTATTTTTCCGGATTCCATTGAAAATGGTGGAAATGATTTGCATATGTTCAGTTCCAACAGGATGGCTCGAAAAGACAATCCCCTGGGGGATATATATTTGCGAAAAAATTACCTCCAACAAACTAACATTATTAAGTGGTATTTCTGGAGTTTGATTGCCCTCCGGGGTTTGACCTACTTTGATTATCCAATAGGAAAGCAAGCTGTTCTGGATAAATTTACGAATAATTGAGTTCAATATATTTACACCTAAATTGAGCGATTCTTGATATTTGTTCTTAATTTTACCCTCCAGTTTCGCTACTGGCCACCACGAGCCTTTTGAAAACTGCGTATGGCAAACTAAAAGTGTAGAAGATGGCAACTAAAAAGTGAGTACTGAAAAAGGGCTGATCCAGGGTGAAAAGCCCACCGGCAACATCCCGATGAAGGTCCTGTGAACAAGCAGAACCTCCATATATACTTTCCCTCTTAATCTATCACCATCAGGAGGGATGAAAGGATGTTACCGATGGAAGAAGTAGAGTGTATTAGATTTTTAAGGCAGAAGAAAGGTAAATCTCTCAACGAGATTACCAATTTTTCAGGGCGCCACCGGGAGACCGTTGAAAAATACGCCGATTCCGGGGAATATCCTGGAAACAACAAGGAGGAAAAACAGAAAAGACACCGGCCGAAGATAGGTGAATATGAACAGACCATCAAAGGCTGGATCAGAGAGGACTTAAGAGAGCTGGAAAAGGACCGGCGGACTGCCCGGAAAATGTATGATGATCTGGAAAAACTGGGCTATGAGGGATCAGAAAGGACGGTCAGGCACCGGGTCTCGAACTGGAAAAAAGAACTAATGGACGCAAAAGAAACCACACATATCCGTCTTGAACATGAGCCGGGTCCGGCGCAGGTCGATTTCTTCGAGGTTAAGGTGGTTGATCCAGACAGCGAATATAACTGCAGCAAGCGTTACCTTTTGCTGTTGTCGTTTCCCTACAGCAGCGCCGCAATGGGAATTGTTCTGCCGTCCAAAAACACGGAGTGTTTTCTCCACGGGTTAAGAGAACTGTTTGAGATCATCGGTGGAGTCCCGCCGAAGCTGCTTTTTGACAACTTAACCCGGGCAGTCAAAGAGGTGCTGTTCAGGGACAAACGCAAGCTTACGGAAGCTTTCAAACGTTTCAAGTATGTGTACCGATTTGAGACTGAGTTTTGCAACACAAACGCGGGTAATGAGAAAGGGAGCGTGGAGAGCAAAGGAGGTTATGTTCAGCGTAATTTTTTCACCCGCCCCCCTGTAATGGAGGATTCAGAGGAATTTAACGAAGAGTTTCAAGAAGCGCTATGGGAGGATATGGACAGAGAACATTATGAGAAGGGAAAGAATGTCCGCGAGCTTTTTGAGGAGGATCGTGAGTCTCTGCTGAAGCTGCTGGTGGAGGGATATGAGGCGACCAGAACAGAGACAGCCACGGTCAATAAAGCTGGAGAGATCCGTGTCGACGGCAAACGGATACACGTACCTTGGGCAAGTATGAAGCAACGTGTGCTGGTGAAAAAATACTGGGACCACCTGGAGGTATTTACCGAGAGCGGAGAAGATCGCCTGGGCGAGTGTCCGCGACCCTGCAACTTTGACGTTCAGAAAGTTGACCGGGCGGCAACTCTGAAGCTCTTTTTGAACAAACCCCGGGCGATAGAGCAGGCACACTGTCTGAAGAGTCTGCCGAAAGAACTAAAGGAGTATGTTATTGAAAAGCCCCTCAGCGGCCGAAGAAAACGGATAGAGACGCTTGTTGAGCTGTTTGAGGCCGGGTACACGGTAAAAGAGATAGAGAGGGCCATAGACCAGGCCCGCACTTTCGGTCGATTGGACAAAGCAAGCGTAAGAAGTATCGCCGGGTATCAGAAGCAGTGGGAGAAGCCGGAGAGAGCCCCCGGATCAGACGAGGAATATACACCAGAAGAGTTGATAAATTACTCGCCTGGCCTGGACAAATACACGATGCTTGCGGGGCCGGGTAAAGATGAGTGGCCAGCTTAGAGAACACTGTAAGACGCTGAAGCCGGGCAACCTGGAGAAATTTGTTGAGGAGGTTGAATTTGAGAGCCGGCGTCAGTATCTGACGGAGATACTTGAGAGAGCGATCCAGCAGCGACGGGCCAACCGGGCCGGGAGGCTAATCAAGCGAGCCGGATTTCCAGCGGCAAAGACGCTGGGTGGGTATGATTTCAGTCCAATCAGTTTCCCGGAAGGGATAACTAAAACAGACTTGCGGGAGCTTGATTTTACGCTAATCGAGCTTTAGGGTATACGAAAATTTACTCAGAATTTTTGAGAATTTTTGATTAAGTTTTTGTATGGTTTTATCAGAAAGTTTTTCTTGGTAATCACCTGGTTTTCCCTTTCGATTGTGTGCAGTGGGATCCTCTTTTTTATCTCGTTTAGATATAGCCTCCTTAAATATTGAATCTCTTAAATCATCATTGGGGTCAATTTCAATATAAACCATCAAATCCTCAAAACAATTTTTGAAGTCTGAAACCATCTTCTCAAATTTTGTTATATAAACATTATTATGATCTTTTAATAGCCCATTTAAATACGCATCATAACTCTCTTTTAATTTATCACTTCTCTCAAGAACGTACCTATCGATTGAAGTATCTTTGGCCAATTGACGTTCATTAAGAAATTCCTCTCTTTTGTCACTTTTTTGGGGGGGAACACCATGCGAGATAGCTTTTGAATAATAGCGTGAAACTAGAATATCTCTCGGATCGCGTATCATGAGGAGAACTTTAAATTGTTCAAAATCAGGTATATTTTTAGGATATCCCCCGAATGCTGAATATAAATATCCTTTTGGATGAAAGATTTCCGAATACCGATCAACAGAATCTAAATGATCCAAATAGGGATATTCTGAACTGAAGGCCATTTCATTCCACTTCACGTGTACCATACCATTTTGCTCACAAACTCTTTTTAACACACTTTTGACAAACTGTGTGGCAGATCTGTTCAAACTCATATGAATAATACTCTTATGATCACTTTTCGAAACTTCTTCGCCTTTTAGCAATTTTAATTCAGTTTCCCATCGCTTTTGAAATACGAATTCTTTTATATAAGTATTTTTCAACAGAGTTTTATTAATCAAATGATCTATCTTCGACCAGAGCCAGAAATTGTTAAATTCAAAAGTCATAATCCGTCTCCCAGATTAGTGTTTAGAATAATTTATTGATTACTTTTAGCTCCATTAAAATCCTGCTAAAAGATAATTAAAATTCTCCTCCAGACCACCGATTGGAACGGAATGGAGGTGAATTTAATGAATAATTCTTTACTTGATTTCGTCTGTAACGCTTTAAAAGTAACTCAGAATAACCTGAATCCTTACTCACATAAATACTCTAACTCGATTAATTCACGACGGTCGTGTTGTCGTGAATTAATCGGGTTAGTCATTATCACCTCCCAGTTGAGTCTCCTGTAGCCCTTTCAACCGATAGCTTTCCCCCTTCACATTGAACAGATGAACGTGATGAAGAAGGCGGTCCAGAATTGCCCGAAGCTAATAGTTAAATTTCAGATGGGGATGTAGAAATTCTTTCGGGTAAATGAGAGTAACGTTGAAATCCAGTTGCTTCCGGCTGTGCTAAAATATCTTCACGATTTTGTTGGTACCATTTAATTGTCTCCTTTAGACCTTCATCAAAATTAGTAGTGGCTTCAAAATCAAAGTATTTTTTGGCTCGACTGGTATCCAGGCAACGTCGTGGTTGACCGTCAGGTTTTGAGTCATCCCAGACAATTTCCCCCTCAAAACCAATTATTTCGTTGATTTTATGGGCGAGTTCTTTTATCGTAATCTCAAATCCCGCCCCCAGGTTAACCGGTTTACTCTGGTCGTAATTCTTAGTAGCTAATACAATTCCTTCGGCGGCGTCTTTTACGAAGAGGAACTCCCGGCTTGGACTACCCGTGCCCCAGAGAGTAACTGAGGGTTCTTCGGTGCGTTTTGCCTCAGAAAATTTTCTGATCAGGGCGGGAATAACGTGGGAGGATTGAAGATCAAAGTTGTCCCGGGGGCCATAAAGATTCACCGGGAGGAGAAAAATTGAATTAAAATCATACTGCTCTCTGTAGGCCCGGGATTGAACGAGCATCATTTTTTTGGCCATACCATAGGGAGCATTAGTTTCCTCAGGATAACCGTCCCACAAATTTTTCTCCTTGAACGGAATGGGCGTAAATTTGGGATAAGCGCAGATGGTGCCGATGGCCACAAATTTATTCAAGTCATATTGGCGGCCGTATTCCATCAGGTGAGCCCCCATCATCAGGTTATCGTAGAAAAATTTTCCGGGGTTATCCTTGTTGGCTCCGATTCCTCCCACAATAGCGGCCAGGTGAATGACAATCGTCGGTTGAAAATCTTCGTACATTTGTTTCACGGCGATCTCTTCCGTCAGGTCATAGTCATTGCTACGCGGAACGTAGATTTCTTCGGCTCCTTCTTCAAGCAGCGTTTCACAGAGAAAAGAGCCCAGGAAACCCGTTCCCCCGGTTATTACGAGTTTTTGTTTCGATAAATTCATTGATAATTCTCCTCAGCAAGTGATTAATTTTTCAAAGGCATAATGATACAATACCTTGTTTTTACTTACAAACAAGCTACAGAGGATGATTAACAATGAAAAAAGCTTTCATCACCGGAATTACCGGCCAGGATGGCTCATACTTGGCGGAATTATTGCTTGATAAGGGATATGAAGTCCATGGAGTAATTAGACGGGCTTCAACTTTTAACACCGGCCGAATTGACCATATATACCAAGATCCTCATGTAAAAGATCAAACTTTGTTCCTTCATTACGGAGATATGGTTGATGCCTCCAATCTCAGCCGGCTGGTTGAAGATATCGAGCCGGATGAAATCTATAACCTGGCTGCTCAGTCTAATGTAGCTGTATCTTTTGAGCAACCGGAATATACGGCAGACGTTGATGGCTTAGGGACCTTGCGACTGCTCGATTCCATACGAGAAGCCCGGGTTGATACCCGTATTTACCAGGCCTCCACCAGCGAACTGTACGGTAAGGTTCACGAAGTGCCCCAGGATGAGGAAACCCCTTTCCACCCCCGCAGTCCTTATGGGTGTGCTAAACTTTATGCTTATTGGATCACCAAAAATTACCGGGAAGCCTACGACATGTTTGCCTGTAATGGTATCCTGTTCAACCACGAATCTCCCCGGAGGGGAAAAAGGTTTGTAACCCGTAAAATCACCCGGGCGGTCGCCCGAATAAAAGGCGGAGAGCAGGAAAAGCTTTACCTGGGAAATCTGGATGCCAAACGGGATTGGGGTTATGCTCCTGAGTACGTGAAGGCTATGTGGCTGGTGCTTCAGCAGGACGAACCGGATGACTACGTAATAGCCACCGGAGAAACTCATTCCGTTCGTGAATTTGCCACCCTGGCTTTCCAACAGGCGGACTATGATCTCGTCTGGGAAGGGGAAGGAACTGAAGAAGAAGGGATTGATAAAGAGACCGGGAATGTATTAGTTGAAGTGGATCCGGCCTATTATCGACCGGCGGAAGTAGATTTGTTGGTCGGTAATTCAGATAAAGCTAAAGAGAAGTTAGAATGGGAGCCAGAAATTACGTTTAATAAGTTAGTAAAAATTATGGTTCAGGCTGAATTAGAGCAAATAAATTGACCAGTATCTGCAGAAATCCGGGAAGGAGTAATTGTAACTGTTGTTGCAATAAAGTTTGCATTCTTTATAGAATTTAAAAGAGCGATTCCGTCGTAGTCGATCCCTCGTTTGAGACAATAGGTAAATTCAGCAGAGATGGAAATTATTTAAACTAGATTAGTTTACATATTTAGTGGAGAGATTATTGAATGGATAAAGTTTCGATTGTAACGATTTCCTATAATTCCGCAGAGGAAATTGAAGGGACTATAAAAAGCGTAATTAGGCAAGATTATGACAATCTTGAATATATTATTGTGGATGGGGAATCGGATGATGGTACACGAGAGATAATAAAATCTTACGAAGCTGAAATTGATAAATGGATTTCCGAATCGGATCAGGGGATCTACGACGCGATGAATAGGGGGATAGATTTAGCGACCGGAAAATGGATAATTTTTATGAATTGTGGGGATCGCTTTCACAATCCGGAAGTTTTACGCGAAGTTCCCTTTGATAGTAGTAATGACTTTGAAGTTCTTTACGGTAAATACTTAAGATTTGATGAGGACATAGATTATAAAGACGTCGGCGGCGAATCAGTTAAATTTCCAGAAGATTTTTATGGTTGTAATCCAATTTGTCACCAGGCAATGTTTTATAAAACAGAATTGTTAAAGAGGGAAAAATTTGATACTGAATTTACGGTCTTAGCGGATTATGAACTTTCCCTCCGGCTTTTGAGTCAGGGGTATGATTTTAAGTTTGTTGATAATTTAATATGTGAGTTTGATATTACCGGGGGGTTTGCTTCTTGTAACTATAAATTTGGGCGTGCAAAAGAGTATTTGAAACTTCATAAATTATATTTCACTCAATTTGTTTATTTACGTCAATTATTGAAAACCCCCTTTATATTTCTAAAATCAAAAATTTTGGAATTAATTTCTGGAACTGAACTATACAAAAAGTATAGAAGGTTAAAATACAAATAAGTTTTCTTTATAAATAGTTGAGTTGATAGGTAATTGCTATGATTGAAAAAAATAAAATAAGTAATGAATATCCGTTTTCGTTTAAAGGGAGTAAATTAGTGGTTTCTTTTCGTTCGATTTACAGTTTGGCTTTTTATCTTTTGTGTATTTCTTTTCCTCTTACCGACTTTTTGAATGCATTTTACCAGGGATTTTTTTCAGGCGTACAGGCTGGGGATTTTACCCCTGGTTTAATCATTCGAGGTGGAATTTTTGCTTTATTTTGTTTCTTTTTAGTTAAGCAAATATTAGAGAATAAATTTACGAGAATCCAGTTTTTTTTGTTGCTTGGATTATTTTTTTTTGGAGCGATATGGCTGTTACAGGTGCTATTATTAACTGGATATGAATTTGTAAATATGTACGATTTATCTAAGTTATTATTTCCTTACGCTATTTTTATAGTAATCGTGAATTGGAGGCGATACAATGTAGTTCGCTGTCGGGAATTATTCGCAGGTATAGAATATGCCGGTTGGTTATATAATTTTAACGTCATTGGTTCTTTCTTATTAGAGTACGGTAGTAGAAGTTATTCTGGCTCTTCAAGTGGTTATATGGGGCTTATAATTGCAAAAAATTCTTTTTCTTTGTTACTGATTTTGTTCCTGTGTTATGGGATACATCAATTAATTATTTCACAAAATTATTTACGTAATTGCTGCTTTGTTATAATCACTATAATTTCAATGCTCATAGTCCAAACCAGGGCTTCACTTTTGGGGATTATTGCCGTTCCAGTTTTATACGGGATTTTTTGGTTAATATATAGATTGGAGTTGAAGAGATTAATTTTAAGGATACCGAAATATAGGTTTTTATTTATTATCTTGCTAGGTTGCTTTGCTTTAATAACTTTTGGTATATATTTAAATTATGTACCGGCTTCTAGAACAATTACTAAATTAACTAATATGGTGAAATTTCGTATCTTTTTTGAGCGGGAAACTTTTACTTTAGTAAAGTTGAGAAACCAGCTCCGCTTACGGGGTCCATTAATTAGAGCTGCTCAAAAAGTATGGTATAATTATAATAATTTACAAAAAGCAATAGGTGCTGGAAAAGTAAGAGCAGAAAGTTTGGTGGCATGGCAATTGCCTTCGTGGGCTGGCGAAAGAGAAGGAGTTGAAGTGGGGCATTTTGATTTAGTACTAAAATATGGATTAATCGGAAGCATAATATATCTTTTTTTAGTTTTGTCAATTTTGTTTAAAGGTCTAAATAATTATATTTTTAAGAAAGCTAACACCTCTATACTATTAATTACAGTAAGTACTTTACTATTTGCACATAGTATTTTAGCGGGCCATTTGTTATGGACTCCCTGGTTAACATTCTTTTGGGTTTTGATTTGTTCTGTTTCATTTAATTCATCCGATGTAAGCAAACTTAGATGTAATGGGTAAGATAAGCTTACTAGTTGTATCAAATGCTTACCCGGCTAATGATAAAGATTATTTTGGCATTTTTGTTCAAAATCAGGTGAAACGATTAAAAGCCAGAGAAAAAATGGAAGTAGAGTGTTGTTGTTCAACCATAAAGGCTGAAAATTTATTTGAAAAATTAAAGAAATATTTTCTAATTACAGCCTATTTTTTGCCCAAATTTTTCAAAAACTATCATATAATAAATGTTCATTTTCCGTTTCCAACTATATACTTAGCTTATTTATACAAACTTTTTCACCCTGGCGTTAGGGTTGTAACCACATTTCACGGCAGTGACATCCGAAATTATCCTAAGAATATAGTAGAAAGAATACTGGGGTTTTCGTTTAAGTATTTCGTTGACCATTCAGTGGCAGTTAGCTCGGCGATTAAGCGAGAAATAGACAGAAAACTAAATTTTGATACAGCAATCAGTGTGTTAAGTGCCGGGGTTGATTTTGATAAATTTCATCCGGAAAATAAAAATAAGTCCTTGGATTTGCTTTTTGTGGGGAGTTTTACCAAAGTAAAGGGATTTGATTTATTTATTGAAGCAATTCGGGAAATGGATGTTTCTCTTGAGGTTTTAGCTGTGGGTGAGGGAGAGTTAGAAGAGAGGACTCCTTCCCTTTTGAAAGTGCATGAACCTGTTGAACAGTCAAAACTTTGTGGCTATTATAATTCTACCAAAATGTTGGTAGTCCCCTCACGGGAAGAAGCTTTTGGATTGGTGGCCTGTGAGGCGTTAGCTTGCGGTATACCGGTAGTGGCAGCCAGAGTGGGGGGGTTGAAAGAAATTATAGTACCAAGTATAAATGGGTTGTTTTTTTCGGCGGGGGATAAAGAACAATTAAAATCAAAATTAAGGAAAGGGTTAAATTTATGCGAAAATTCATCTTTTGCAAAAGATGAGGAGATTAGGGAAACAGTGAAAGCATATTCTTTCACAAATGTGATTGATAAACAAATAGATATTTATAAAAAATTGCTGACACCGAACAAGGACTAATTAAAAGAATATTAATTGTACCTTTCCGGAAAGAGTATAAGCTATACTTATACTCTTTCACAAACCCTCGGACAGCTGGCCGGAAAAAGAGTTTAGTCTTTTCGTACTGTAAGTGATAATTAAGTATAACAATTTTTGCTTAGGAGACACGGTAAAGATGGATAATAAGCATCGTATGTTTTCCGGGAGAAAGAAGGAAATTATAAATTGACCTTGAAGGGCTGCAAACTGAAAATGTAGTGGGATTTTTAATTTTTTTGAAGATAGGATGCAGGAAGTATCTTGTGAACATGGAGCTGAAAAAATTGGTACCAAATAATTTCAACATATAAAAATGTGGTAAAAAGATGAAAATGCTGATTAAATTTCACAGACTTTTTTTATATTTTTTGTATATTGCTTTTTTTCGCTTTACACCTGAGGATTATCGGCCATATAGTTTGTTTTTTCCGGGTCTGAGGGATTTATTGGTTAAAGGATTTCTGGAAAATTGCGGAAGAAATATCAGAGTTAAACACAATGCTGACATATCTCCATATATATCAGTCGGTAATAATTCAGAACTGGGAACCAGGTGCATGATACATTCTAATGTTATTATTGGAGATAATGTGATTATGGGGCCTGATGTTAAAATATATTCAAGAAATCATCGTTATGAAAGTATATCCGAGCCTATAAAGGAGCAAGGAAAGAAATATTATGAAACGAAAATAGGAAATGATGTATGGATAGGTGCCAACTGTATAATTTTACCGGGAGTTGAAATTGGTTCACACACAGTTATTGCAGCAGGAGCCGTAGTTACTGAGGATGTGGATCCTTACTCAATAGTAGGTGGAAATCCCGCTAAAATCATTGGTAAAAGAAATGAACGATAATTACATTTTTATAGTAGGTCCTCCCCGATCAGGAACATCTCTTTTGCGAAATATTCTCAACAATCACCCTAAAATTGGGATTATGCCGGAAACTCATTTCATGGAGGAAATCTATCCGCTTAAAGATAAATTTTCGCCAGAGAATAAAGATGATTTAAAGAGATTGGCTCAAAAGATTTGTGATCGCTTTAATACCAATCTCCAGCACGATGAAACTATAAAGCCTTTTGAGTTTCAAAATTTTTTTAGATTTTTAGAGGAGAATCAAGTCAAATCTTTTCGGGGAATATTTCAGTCTATGCTGTATTTTTATGCACAGCAAAATAATGCCTCCGTCGCCGGCGAAAAAACTCCCCGCCATCTGTATCACGTTGATAAATTATCCGAGTGGTTCCCCGAAGCAAAATTTCTGGCTCTAATCCGCGATGGTCGCGATTACATGGCTTCTTACAAAAGATACTCTGAGCGAGATATTTCTGAGGAAGAATCGGAACGTATAAGTTCTTTGTATCATCCGTTGCTAACAAGTTTAAAATGGCGTTCTGAAGTTGGACAGGTTCAAAAAATCAAAGATACTGAGCGAGTCAAAGTTGTTTGCTACGAAGATTTGGTTTCAGAGCCGTCGAATATTGTAAAAAAATTGTGTGATTTTCTATCTCTTGAATATACAGATAATCTATTAGACATAGAGGGTAGGGGAAATACCTCCTACGAAGATAATCAAACTGGTATAACGGATTCTTCCGTAGGACGCTGGCAGAATAATCTTGAGAAACATGAAGTATACTTAATGGAAAAAATAAACAAAAATGGGCTAACTGATTTTGATTACGAACTTTCAAACCCCGCCGCTTTTTGGCAATCAATTCCTGTAGTTGCTACTGCCCCTTATCAATTTTTAAAAGCTTTGTATTATAATTTGGATAGAACGGGCGATATTATAAGTTATTTACGGTGCAGATTATCCCGCCTAATTTCATAAAATTTGCTTGTTAAATTTATTATTGTCGTCAACATAGTTGGCTGGATTCAACTCGTAAGTGCAACAGTTAATTGATTTTCCGTATTGTTGTATACCTCGTGGGGTGTTCGGTAATTCAAAGATTTTCTCGGGCGATGATTCAATCGTTCCATTGCTTGTTCCAATTCTTTTTCTTCTACCTCTTTTAATTCTCTATCTTTTGGAAAATACTGTCTGATCAATCCATTTGTGTTCTCATTTAACCCCCTTTCCCAGGAGGCGTATGGATGGGCAAAATATATGTCCGCCTCCAGTTTTTCTGCAACTTCCTGATGTTGGGCAAATTCACGACCATTATCTTTCGTGATCGTTATCACCCGGCCTTTATGCGGCGAAAGCAGCTTTATCTGCTCCTCTTTTACCCCCTGGGCTGTTTTCCTTTTTACGTGTCCTATTACTGCAAACTTTGACTTTCTTTCTACAACTGTCACCAGAGCCCCCTGATGGTTTTTGCCAATAATCGTATCTGCTTCCCAGTCTCCAAGGCGACTCTTCGCATCGACTTCCTCGGGACGCTCTTCAATACAAGTCCGGCCCTTTAGCTTACCACGACCGTCTTTCGCCCCGTAGCGCTTCTTATACCGGCTGTCGCACCTCAAACTCTCGTGTAACTTTCCATCATTAGCTTTGTCTTTCCAGACATATTCGTAAATCCAGGTGTGGCTGATTGAGCCGTTGTCTTCTTTCTCCAGTCGGCCACTGATCTGCTCGGGTGACCACTCCTGTTCCAGCAGTTCTTCTACTTTCTCCCAATCTTCTTCCGTGATCCTGCACTCAGATTTTCCGTCTCGGCGCTCCAGAGCAAATCTATGGGCCTGTTGATACCTGTATCCACGCTGGCCCTCATTGCGATCTAGCTCCCGGCTCACCGTGGATTTGTGAACTCCAATTTCGTCGGCAATCTGTTTTTGAGTCTCCCCCCTTTTATTTAGCAGATAAATAACGTATCGTTGTTCCTGGGTGAGTTGCGAATAGCTCATTGGCTCGTGCTCCTTTAGTAAGAGAATTGGGTGAGGCCGAGTTAAGGCTATCGTAACTCACCCTTTTTTACTATCACTAAAGTTGCACTTACCAGTTTAATGTAGCTTGTATAAAATCAGGTTAAATAAGGATTACTTATAATGGCTAAGCTTTTGCGGTTTTGAGGAGATACAACTAAATTTGAGACGGACCTAAACAA
>CAZVWJ010000024.1:0-36738 GCA_964631325.1 uncultured bacterium
CTGGATTTTATCAGTCAGTAGAGGATGATCCCTGGAGCAGTGCCGGAGTGTATCTTGGGTTGGAATCAAATTTTATTTGGATTGACTGTCGGGAAGCTCTAAGCTTATTAGAGATCGATTCAGTTGAAGAAATCAGAAGGATACTGCAGCAAGAAGGTGAGGAAAAGAAATGGTATGGGCAGGAAGAATTTCCCCACAAAATTTACCGGGGACAAAATTTTTTGGCGGGGAAAGCGTTCGTAGAACAATATATGCAAATTCGGAAAAATCCCGTCCGGGAAGAGGCAAGGGAACAAACACCGGTTCCCTGGGAAAAGTTGCTGGAGCAAGCAACGATTATTTCAGGACTGTCCGCGGAGGAACTTCTAGAGCCAGGAAAATCGCGTAAGAAGAGCCGACATCGCGGTGGTCTGGCTTATGCGGCTCAAAAATACGGTCATATGTATCTGAGCGAAATTGCGGATAAATTAGGAATTACCGCTTCCGGCGTGTCACGAATGATAAAACGGTTAAAGAATGAAGAAACGGAGATTAAAAAACAATGGGACGAGGCACTGGGCAGTTGAAAAACTCAAAAAAAAATCTCAAATCTCAACCCCCGTCCCCTGATTTTTGTGTGTTCGATTTTGAAACAACGGGTCTCAACCTCCGGAATGGTGCCGAAATCATTGAGGTTGGGGCCGTAAGATTAACTAATGGGAATTTAGATAAGGAATTTCACTCCTTCGTTCACCCCGAGGACGGGGTCCCTCCTAAGATATTTGAGATTACCGGAATCCGTCCCCGGCGCCTTGAGGAAGCTTCGCCGGTCGAGCAGGTTCTGAACGAGTTCGTCAAATTTATCGGTCAGGATTATCTCGTGGCTCACAATGTTTCCTTCGATCTTCCGTTTTTGGTTCATTACGCTCCCTGCGAAATTTTCAACAAGACGCTCTGCACACTTGAAGTGGCGAGAAAACTCGGGAATTTCTGTTCCAACAAACTGGGGTCGATTGCCGAAAAACTCGGGATCGAAATGGAGGATTCACACCGAGCGGTCCATGACGCCCGGGCCACGGCCAAAATACTTCTTCATTTTGCGGAAAGAATTGGAACCGAGAGGTTGCTGGAATACACGGGGGAAGTAGAGAAATACATGGCCGACGAACAAGCCACGAAATCCTTTGAGAGGCCGGAGCCGGACTTCGACTACGATCAATACGCGGAAGTCTACGGCACAGAAGAAGTCCGGGAGGAATGTCGGCGAATTGTTGGGAACATCCTCAAGCTCGTTGATGACGCCGAGTTTAAATTTGGCATCGATAGAACAGCCAAAGTATTGACCGGTTCCAAATCTAAGAAGGTGACCGGATACGATCTACACAAACATGATCTCCACAGCCAGCTTGGAAATTTCAACATTGACCAGATCAAGACAACGGTGAAATTACTGCTTCACGAGGGACTCCTGACGAAGCAAAAGCGGGGTGAGTTTAAATTTTGTCTGGCGCTTACGGAGAAGGGAAAAGAGGTTTTGGAGGCTCCGGCTGACGGACCGGTGATCCCTATTCCCGCCCCCTGGGAACGTAGTCATAAGTCCAGCCGTGAAGTTAGTTTTGAAATGTTTAAGAAAGGACTTTCCCCCCGCCAGATTGCGGAAGTGCGAGACACTAACAAATCCTCCATCAAACAGCACCTTGCGAAATATCTTGAGACGGACGAAGTTTTGATAACTGACCTGGTTTCCCCTGGCAAGATAAAATTAATTCGTGCCGAACTCGCAGACTACGAACCCTCCGAACTGGAGGATCTGTCAACGACCCGGCTCAGGGTTAAACTGCCGGAGGAGATCGATTACTCCGACATCAATGTCGTCCTTGAAGATTATAAAATAAATCAGCAAACCATCGAATCAGAACGAGGTATGCAAGGAGAAAAAAGTAACCGAGAAGAAACTTCGCTCCGGAAAGATACGCCAAATTCAATACTCAAGAGGACGTTTGAGTATGAGTCCTTTCTGCCCGGCCAGAAACAGGCCATTGAAAACATTCTTGAGGAAAAAGATACCCTGCTGGTGCTGCCCACTGGTGGGGGCAAGTCACTCTGTTATCAGCTTCCGTCCCTCCTGTTAGAGGGACAGACCGTTGTGGTTAGCCCGCTGATTTCGTTGATGCAGGATCAATTGAAGGCCCTGCGTCGGCACGGGATTAACGCTGCGGTTTTGAACAGTTCCGTAAAAAAATCCAAACAGCGGAAGATCATTGAGAAGTTAAAAGGTAACGCCTACGACCTGATCTACCTGGCTCCCGAGCGCCTTCGGGATCGTAACCTGCGCGCGGACCTGGAGAGCGTGCCGGTCTCCCTGTTTGCTATTGACGAGGCCCACTGCATATCCGAGTGGGGACACGATTTCCGCCCCGATTACCTTCGTTTGCCGGACGTGTGGGAGGCGTTTGACAGGCCTACCGTTCTGGCCTCGACCGCGACTGCTACACCCGGGGTTCGGGAGGACATCCGGAAAAAACTTCACCTTAACTCAATGGAAGAAATCATGACCGGATTCAACCGCGAAAACCTTTCTTTTGTAGTCCAAAACACTGACGGAACCCGGGCCAAGAAACAACATGTTGAAACCTGGCTTAAACGCGCTCGTGTTGGTAAGGACGGGAGTGCCATTGTCTACGTATCCACGCGGCGGCGAGCGGAGAATGTATCCGAGTATATCAATTTATCAACCGAATTTGAGTCGCTTCATTACCACGCCGGGGTGGGAAAATTGAAACGGAAAAATCACCAGAAACGGTTTCTGGAAGATGACGTGCCGGTGATGGTGGCTACAAATGCCTTTGGTATGGGCATAGATAAACCTGACGTCAGGCTGGTTCTTCACTGGAACATCCCCGGCAACCTGGAGTCCTATTACCAGGAGGTGGGGAGAGCAGGGCGTGACCAGAGGCCGGCCTTCTGTGTGCTATTCTACGACAAAAGTGACCTCGGTCTTCAAAATAATTTCATTGAATGGGACACACCCTCCAGGCGGGATCTTGTCAATCTGTTTGAGCGACTCAGGGAAGATTCCATCCGGACGGACCGGACTACCGAGAAAGGCTGTCCCGTTTATACCCATAAATCATATTCCTTCCAGTCACAAAAATACGACAATTTGATGAATGTAAGGGTAGGTAAGAAATTACTTGAGGAAGCGGGCTTAATCTCAGACCGTGGCTACGACGGCCTGAAGCAATACTTTGTTCTTCACTCGGACGATCTCTCGTCCCTGGATCCTGTCCTGGATAGTGTCCGCGAACACAGGCAACACCGGGAGGAACAGCTCCGGTATATGGTGGAATATGCCGAGACCGAGGACTGTCTGCGGCAGTTTATCCTGGATTATTTTGGGGACGAAGACGATGTTAAGGCAGTTTTTCCTTGCTGTGTCAACTGCCACCCTGAGAAACTGGACCCGGAAAAATCGAAACCCGAGGACCCGGCGGCGGAGACGCTGAAAGGGCTATCTTCCACCGTTCAAACTACGTACGATTATTGGCGTGAAGGACTGAGTCCGGAGGAAATAGCGGGGGAGAGAGGATATACGGTAGAAACGATATTCAAACATGTTTCGAAACTCATCTCAGGGGAAGTACTCAGACGAGGTGAACTCGAAGAGCTTATTTCGGAGCAAGAGCTGGCAGCTATCGAACAGGCGGTGGCCGACGTCGGGGCTGCCGACAAATTAAAGCCCCTCAAGCAGGTTCTTCCCGATGAATACAGCTACGGCATTATCCGTTGCGGGCTGGCTATTCTCAAACAGGAGGAAAAACTTCCCGACAAGATGACTGAGGAGCCGGACATGAAAGCTGCGCCCGATTCCGCCCCGGAAACCCACATTACCTCTGACAGCGAGCAGGAAGCAGACGGGAAGACTGACAAAGATTCCTCGGCACTTGAAGACCTTCCCGATACGGGCCTGCCCACGAAAGATCAAATCCTGGAAATGGGCGAATCTGGTGATAAAAACTACGTGCCCCGGTTAATTGAAGCCCTTTGCGGGGGGGATTACCAGCAGACCCGCCTCGCAGCATCCGCTCTCGGTAAAATAGGTGCTCCGGAGGCCGTGGAACCATTGATTGAATCCCTCGATCACGCTCACCCCCAGATCCGCCAGTATTCCGCCAATGCCCTGAGGAAAATAGGCGACGAGAAAGCCGTCCCCAAACTCGGAGAATTATTAAACAATGATCCCAAGGAATACGTCCAAAACGCCTGCCGAAATGCTATTAAGGAAATAACAAAAAAATGAATCGGAAAAGCAAGGCGGAATGGCGGCAAGAACTTACGGAGGAAGAGTTCCGGGTGCTGCGTGAGGCCGGAACGGAGCCGGCTTTTGCCGGTGAATACTATGATTTCAAAGAGCCAGGGCTCTATAGTTGTGCGGGTTGTGGTCAACCGTTGTTTTCCTCCGAACATAAGTTTGATTCAGGCAGTGGCTGGCCCAGTTTCTACCAACCGTTAGCCGAGGCGCAACTGGAAAAGAGAGCGGATAACAAGTTGAGCCGGCAGCGGATCGAGGTTTGTTGTGGGCGCTGTGGTGGTCACCTCGGTCACCTGTTTGACGACGGGCCCGAGCCGACCGGTAAACGTTACTGTATAAACTCCGTGGCACTTGAGTTTAAACCCGGCGAAACCGAAGAGGGGGAGAACGATGAGTGAAGATACGTCGTTGGAAAAAGCAACTCTCGGTGGCGGCTGTTTCTGGTGCCTGGAGGCTGTTTTCCAGCAACTTGAGGGCGTTCGAGAGGTTATCTCCGGCTACAGCGGTGGTCACGCGGTAAATCCGACCTACCGGGAGGTCTGTCGGGGTGACACCGGCCACGCCGAGGTCGTTCAACTTGATTTTGACCCGGGAATCATTGATTACCGGGAAATTCTCCACGTATTTTTTACCATCCACGATCCGACCCAGCTAAATCGCCAGGGCCCGGACGTCGGCGAACAGTATCGCTCGATAATTTTTTACCATAATCCTGACCAGCGCCGCCAGGCCGAGGAACTTCTCGAGGAACTGGCGGAGAGCAAGGGATTCGAGGAAGAAATAGTCACGAAGTTAGAACAGTTTGACCAGTTTTATCGAGCCGAACCAAAACACCAGGATTTTTACAGCCGGAATAAAAACCAGAGTTACTGCACAGCGGTGATTAATCCAAAGCTGGAGCAGGCCGCGAAAGTTTTCGCCGATAAATTTAATGTCTGAATTTAACTAAAGTTAGGGTTAACTTGGAAAATCAATAGGGGACGGAAACCCGGAGCTTGCATTTTGCAAACGCGTGGAATTCAAAACCGTTAAAATGGATTGTCGGGTCGAGCCCGGCAATGACGATCTCTTTATGGAAATTGATTATCGGAGCAAGCCCGGCAATGACGATCTCTTTATAAATATAGATCCTCGGGGGGTACTTTGAGACGTTTTACGTTCCCGACAATTACAGTTTGTTAGAAAGTTCTATTCAACTACTGGCTTCGCGAGGAGCTGTTTAGGCGGGCGGTCTTCCTATGTATGGACTTATATTCATGGCTTGTGCGGCGACCTTCTTTTACCGGGGCGGTGTCTGGTCCGGGAGCCCGAAGAAAGGCCGGATCTGGGCGCTGTTAAGTGTCGTTGTCTGGCTGGGTGTCGGGATGGTTCTCGGCGGCCTCGTTTTTCAGTTGCTGGGCCAGGTTGCACTGTTTATTGGCCTGGGGATCTATAACATGCAAAAGGAGTGAAAAATATGTCCGAAGCTTCCACAAGTGAAGTTGAAAAACACCTCCGCTTGCTTTCAATTTTTCACTATGTAGTTGCCGGGCTGTCCGGTCTTTTTTCACTGTTTCCGGTCATTCACCTGGTCGTCGGAGTTGTAATGATCGGCGGTGGGTTCAACGGGGAAGAGGCCCCCCCGGCCTTTGTTGGCTGGATTTTTGTGATCTTCGCCTCACTTTTCATTTTGTGCGGTTTGGTTTTTGCCGTCCTCCTGGCGTTGGCCGGACGATTTCTGGCGCGGCGCCGTCATTACCTTTATTGCCTGGTGCTTGCCGGTGTCAGTTGCATGTTCTTCCCCTTTGGCACTGTGCTGGGGATCTTTACGATCATCACCCTGATGAAAGAGGAAACCAAGGAGTTATTCGGAGTTGCGGATGAATATTAAATTCGTTTCTAAGTTTTTGCCCTGGCGATTTTTGGCGACTGCCCGGTTGGAATAGTCGTGTTTTTGTAGGAGCGAAGCCGGTTCTATCGAAGTTCAGACGGTCATATTATGATAAAATTTCTAGAAGGATACCGTTAAGGAGACAGGAGATTGGTAAGAATGCGAAACTGTGTAGTTTGTCTGGTGGACTCATTGCGGTTTGACGCTATCGAAGACATGGAGAGAGAAGGTTATTTACGCCGGGAGGGTCTTAACTCACAGCTCGATACGCCGACGATGAATGAACTGCTCGCCCAGGGGACCGAGCTCCCCAATCTGCATGCGCCGTTTACTTTCACTCCTCCGTCCGTGGGAACGATTCTTACCGGTTTGTATCCACGGGAGCATAAAATTTACGGGTTTAACCGGCCCATGCATCCTGATGTTGGAACGTTGCCGGATTTTATGTCGGATGCGGGGTATCACACTCTGTATATGAACGGGATGCACATGCTCAAATACAACGGGATCGAAGGCCGGTTCGATGAAGTAACAAAGGGACCTTTGACCACGTTATGTGACCGGATCCAGGAACTAAACGGGGAAGGGATTCCGGTGTTTGCTTATTATCATACGTTTGATGTTCACCATCCGTATATGATTTCTAAAACTCCACCCAATCCGGATCATCACGACCTTGCCATTGATGAGGCTCATTCCCTGGCGAAGGTTTTTGGTGACAATCTTCAGTTGACCCGGGCCGACGCCATGAAAGCCACAGGGAATGTTTCCCGCCCGTGGAAATGTAGCGGTGACTTACCTATCTGGGAATACCTCAAAATCGTCCACGAAGTGTACGCAAAACGTGAGCATCGAATGGATAATCCAGCTAAATTTTTGGCTCGTTATTACGTGAAGGGGGTCAATCATTTTGACCGTAAACATTTATCCATTATGAAGGATTTTTTGGATAACACATCCGAGGGCCGCCGCACGGTGTTTTTGTTAACCGCGGATCACGGGGATGCGCCCCGGCAGATTATTGATTCGGAGGGAAATGAGCTAATCTCGTTCGAGCATAACAGAAACCCCGACCAGGATCTTGTCAAAGTCCCCGGGATTCTTTACAACGCCGCGAAGGAAGGAACGGAAAATATTGAACGCCGGACTCTGACCAGTCTGGCCGACATTACCCCAACACTCCTTCACGAAATGGAAGTGCCGGCCGGGGTTAATTTTTCCGGGGAAAATTTGTTCGAACCTCCCCCTGAATCACGGACGGTCTTTACGGAGTGGAGTGATACCGTGAAAGAAGAGGGTAAGGTTTTTCCGCTGGAGGCTTTCTTAAAATGGCAATGTGCCGTCCGGTCCGACGGATACAAATACTGGAAAAGGGGAACGGGATTTAATCATCGGGACTATTCACAGCCCCTGGCGGAGTTTTTTCGACGAGCCTACATCAAATTAAAGGATGTGTACCCCACGGCAGAGGACGTCGAGGAATTTGTCGAACATTTCGAAGACGGGCTCGAGAATCGAAAACAAAAAGTTCGAGAAATTTTGCAGACAGCGGAGGGCCCTTTTCAGAAACTATCCCGGTGGGACGAGGATCACTTTGAGGAAAACGACCTGCTTGAAAATCCCGGACCTGACGAAGAGTCCGTCGTTCGTGAACTCGAGTCCCTCCTTTCCCGGTTTCCCGATCCATTTGATATTGAGATTCCCTGTGATCGAACTGTATATGAGGGGGAAAAGGAAGAGGAGACCAACGATGAAAACGAGAGGGAAGAACTCAAACAGGAACTGGAGGATCTGGGGTATCTTTAGTGGTGTTTAGACCTGCAAGACGGGATCATGGTCTTCTTCTTTTCCAGGGAGAGCAATTTTTGACTGACTCGCTCCGGCTGATTAATTCTTTGGTTCTGGGGGTATTTCTAATATGATTGTAATTCTCTGGTTGTTGTCGATTTTTGCGGGACTGGGTGTCTTAGTGCAAGCTTATCTGTACGGAATGGGAGTTATTTTTGCTTACGGGACCTGGATTGGTGTGGGGCTCACTGCCGGTTTTGGCTTCTTTGCGGCCTACCGGGAGAATTTGACCGGTAAGTGGCTATTAGCCGGCTGGACCGGGGCGGGACTCGGGTTCCTGGTGCTGATTCCTTACAGTCTGTATTCTTTTGTGATCCTGCCGCTCAATTATCCGCCCGGCAAGCCGTTCGAGGAAAAGCTAACTGTAAAGACCGGAACTGAACAACAGGCAAAAAATTTCTATCGGCTAAATAAACTGTTAAAGCGCTGGGACGAAGACTACGACCAACTCCAGGAACAGCTCGAAGGGGATGTCGAGGCGGACATAGAGGCCCATAAAATCAATGAACGGACTCTATTTATGGTCAACAAGTCCGATACAACCCGCACCAGGGTGATAGATTTCTACGCGGACAACCGAATTACCATTCCGGAAAAAGAATTAACTGTAAATGGTAAGGTCCCCCGAGTAATTGAATTCTTTAAACTGTATGACCTGGAGTTAATTAAAATAAAACAGGCGCTCCGGCAAAACGAATTTGAGCGAGCGAAAGAACAATACCTCCGGTTGTGGCAGAGTCTTGCGAACGCGGCGCGACCCCCGGTTTACATCATTCAGCACCTTGTGAACCAGGCGCTTATTTCGAAGGGGATTAATTTCTACACAAATCAGCCCCGGCTTCGATCTCGGCTGAGTGGCACAAAGTTTGTGCGTCTTCTCGAGGCCACCCGGAAGAATTTACGCCGGGGGGGCGGCCGGCGTTCCCTGGCTTATGAATACGTCACTTTATCCAGTGCTCTGGATCTTACCCTCAAATACGAAGAGGACCTGGGGGAGAGTTTAGGGGAGCTAACCTCGAGTTCGTGGTTTTCCGCAGTCGGGAAGCTGGGCGGCGTGTGGCCGCTCTATGACTACTGGAAAACGCGGCGAGAAATACACGACCTATACTACCGCTTAGCTCAACTCTTTGATAAAGATTATTATAAAATTCGGGGGCGGGTAGCGCGAACTGAAAGTAAAATTAAAGAAAAGATTAAAAATTGGGGCCAGCCGGGACTGGCGCATCTCGAAAATCCGATTGGCAAAGTTTTAATTGCCGCGGCGTTTCCCCAGGTGTTCGATATCATTTTCGACACCGCAAAAAATCGCTCCAAGCTCAACATGTTAATTTGGTTTCACCAACACCGTCCGAATTTTGAACCGGAGGGGGTGCCCATCGACGAACTGACGGGCAAACCCTACGAAATCGAATCCGATGCTGACACCTTCGTGATTCGTTCGCTGTACAACGGACCGCGTAATAACGGAGAACCCGTGCAACTCACGGTTGTCAGGTAGTTTTTTTAGGAGGCAGTTTCTCTTTAGGCCAGTTGAAGGAAAAGCGGCACAAAGACGACCGAGACGACCGACATCAGCTTGATCAGGATGTTAAGCGAGGGGCCGGAAGTGTCCTTGAAGGGATCGCCGACCGTGTCCCCGACAACCGAAGCGGCGTGGGCGTCCGAACCTTTGCCGCCGTGTTCGCCGGTCTCGATGTATTTCTTGGCGTTGTCCCAGGCGCCCCCGGAATTGGCCATGTAAATGGCCAGCAGGAAGCCGGTAACAATTGCGCCACCGAGCAGTCCGCCCAGGGCGCTCGGACTCCAGAGACCGACGAGCACCGGAACAATTACGGCCAGTGAGCCGGGGATGATCATTTTGCGGAGAGCGGCGGCCGTGGAAATATCAATACAGCTCTGGTAATCGGGCTCTTTCTCGCCTTCCATAATGCCGGCGAACTCTTCAAACTGCCGGCGCACTTCCCCGATCATTTCCTGGGCGGCCTGTCCGACTGCGTCCAGCGTCAGAGCTGTGAACAGGAAGGGCAACAGCCCCCCGATCAGCAGGCCAACCATTACCCGGGGCTCGGTAATTTCAAACGTGACGTCCGCCCCGATCTGGGCTTGGTAATTGCTAAACAGGGCAAGCGCCGTGAGCGCCGCGGAACCGATCGCAAAACCTTTACCAATTGCGGCCGTCGTGTTGCCCACCGCATCGAGTTCTTCCGCTTTTTCACGGATGTCACCGCCCATGTCAGCCATTTCAGCAATGCCGGCGGCGTTGTCGGCCACGGGACCGTAACAGTCCACGGCCAGGGTAATCCCCAGCGTGGACAACATGCCGACGGCGGCCAGGGCAATGCCGTACAGCCCGGCGAGCCGGTAAGCAACGAGAATACCGATCACAATTGCCACGACCGGCAGCCAGGTGCTGAACATGCCGACCGAAATACCCCGGATAATATTTGTTGCCGTGCCCGTTTCCGAGGCCCGGGAAATGCTCTGCGTCGGTGAATATTCGTAAGAAGTGTAATATTCCGTCGAAAGCCCGATAATTATGCCGACTATCAGGCCGGCCATCAGCGCTCCAAACAAGTAGAGCGTGACAGCCATTCGACTGCCCAGCAGGTAGTAAATAGTTCCGAACGAACAGATAGCCATAATAACAGCGGCTGAAAAGACACCGGTGTTTAGCGACATATGTAAATTATCGCCTTTTCCTATACCGACGAAAAACGAGCCGAGAATTGAGGCCAGAATTCCAATTCCGGCAAGTAATACGGGTAAAATCATCATTGTTTCTTCGTAGCCGGCGGGTAACATGGCTTTGCTGCCGACAACTACTGCGGCAAGAGCCATTGCGGAAATAATCGAGTTGGCGTAAGATTCGAAGAGGTCGGCGCCCATACCGGCGACGTCCCCGACGTTGTCCCCGACGTTGTCAGCAATTACGGCCGGGTTCCGGGGGTCGTCCTCCGGAATGCCCGCTTCTACTTTCCCGACCAGGTCAGCGCCAACGTCGGCGGCTTTTGTATAAATTCCGCCGCCAACGCGAGCAAACAGGGCAATCGAGCTGGCGCCGAAACCAAAGCCAAATAACAACTGGGGCGTAAATCCAAAATAGGTGAAAAGGCTGATACCCAGCACGCCGAATCCAACTACGGAAAGTCCCATTACTGCGCCACTGGAAAAAGCCACGTTCAGGCCTTCCTTAATGTTGTGGGTAACCGCTTCCGCGGCCCGGGAGTTCGAACTGGTGGCAATCCGCATTCCAAGGTTTCCAGCCAGTGCTGAAAGAAAGGCCCCCACCAGGTAGGAAACCCACATGTAGGCGGGGAATTTTTCTATTTGCCAGCCAAGGATCCCGAGAATTCCAGCGACGATTATTGCAAAGATAACTAAAGCTACGTATTGTTTGTTGAGAAAAGTGAGTGCTCCCTTGTAAACGTAGTCCGAGAGTTTCGTCATTTCCTCGTTTCCCCGGGAGTGTCCGCTGACTTTCATTGCAAGAACAAAAGCATAAATTAAGCCAAGGATTCCTAAACCCCCACTAATCAACTGTAAAGTGCCAATACCGACAAGGTCCATCCTGATCAACTCCAATTAAAGATTTTAATTGTTTCTCGTTTGAGACTCCTAATTATAGTTATTTTGTTAATTCCATTCAACAAAAAAGTATCGGCTTGACCGATAAAGCTCTTCTCCCGCTTTTAAGAAGCATTCGCTCCGGCTTAGCCTCGATGCAAGCAACTCCTCTTAAATATTCTTTTCCTGGGCGAAAGTGATCGGGCAAGTAGTTTGATGAGGTGCGGGGAAGATTATGAGCTGGGGCCATCTGATGTTACAATTTAAGCTGATTTTACCTTTCCTTATTAAAAAATATATCAACCAGGAGCCTGGCATGTGCCCTTAATTGTTGTTGAATCACCGACCAAGATTAAAACAATTCGTAAATATCTTTCCGGCAACTGGGAGTTTCTTGCCACTGCCGGTCACATGTATGACCTACCCGAGGACGAAATGGGGATCGACGCTAACTATGAGCCCGAGTGGGTGTTGATGAACCAGGGGGGCAATCGTAAACGAGTCTCGCAACTTCGCAGTAAGGCAAAAAAACATGCCGATATTTACCTGGCAACTGATCCGGATCGGGAAGGCGAAGCAATTGCCTGGCAGGTCCAAAATCTTGTTTTTAACGGGACAGATGCGGCGCGAATTCGGTTGGAAGCATTAACCGAAGAACAGGTAACCCGGCAATTGGAAAATCCCGGTGTCCTGGATGGAGACATGGTTTCCGCCCAGTGGGCCCGGCGCTTGCTCGACCGGCTGGCCGGCTACAAGGTCAGTCCTTTTCTGATGAACGCCTTCAACGGAAAAAAACTTTCCGCCGGCCGGGTGCAAAGCACAACTCTCGCTAAAATCGTCGACAGATGGGAAGAGGTAGAAGCGTTTGAACCGGAAGAATTTTACCGGCTTCTCTTACAGCTTCAACCGGAGGGACAAGAATTATCAAAGCCCCTGGAAGCCGAGCTTAACCGCCTGCAGGGAGAAGCGATTGGCACGGACGAGGGTGAAAAACTACTGACCGACCGGGAAATGGCCGAGAAAATTAATAAAGCTGTCCGGGAAAACGGGGTAAAAATTACCGGTCGAAAACAAAAAGAAACCACTATGAATCCCGCCCCCCCGTTTAACAGCTCGGAGCTGTTAAGGCGCGCTTCGAGCTGGTTTAACTGGCCGGCCGGTAAAACTATGAACGTTGCCCAGTCTCTCTACGAAAAGGGCCTGATTACCTACCACCGTTCGGATTCCAACCGGATTTCGCGGGAAGGCTGTAAACAGGCGGCTGGCTATATCCGCGATGAATTCGGGAAGAATTTACACCAGTGGCGGCAGGCGGGCGGTGGGGAACAGGAGGGCCACGAGGCAATTCGGGCTGAATACGCGGGTCTGGAACCGGAAGAACTGCACAGCGTCAGCAAAGCGGAGAGAATCCTCTACAGCGCTATCTGGCAGCGTTATATTCAGTCCCAGATGGTCTCCGCCCGCTGGGACAATCTGAGGTTGGATGTAGAACCCCGCTCAGAAATTTCCGCGGTATTCCGGGCCAATCTCAGGGCAATTAAGAAATGGGGGTTTTTCCGCTGTCAGCGGCCCGGGGAAACACCCCTGCCGGAGAAAGAACATACCCCGGAAGATTATCTGCGGCTGGAACAAGCTGAAGCGGTTGAGGTGGAAGAGACTGAAATTTCCGAGTCCCAGACCCGAGGGCCGTCGTTGTACACCGAGGGTAGTCTAATCCGGATGATGAAAGACGAGGGGATTGGCCGGCCTTCGACTTACGCGGCGACAATTCGACGCCTGCAGAACCGGCAATACGTGGAAATTGAGGAAGGTAAAATAAAACCGACTAATCGGGGTGTGGACGTGGCCCGGTTCCTCCAGCGGGCGGTGCCGGAGATCTGCGACGTAAAGTTAACCCGGGAAATGGAAGCGGACCTGGATCGAATTGCCAGCGGAGAACTGGAGTGGAAAGATTTCATCCGGGAGTTTGACGAAAAATTAGAAGCCTGGCTGGAGGCCGGGCGGGAGGTGGAACCGGAAGGGACGGCCGAGGTTAAGAAAGAAGAATTCGAATACGAAACCTGTCCCCTCTGTGATTCCACCCTGATTCTGCGGGAGGGAAAATACGGGGAATTTGTCCACTGTGAGAAGGACGACTGTGATTTTTCCTCCAACCCCCCGGCAAAAACTTATAAATGTCCTGAATGTGGCCGCCACATGGTTAAAGAAAAGGGGCGTAATTCAACGGTTTACGACTGTATTGATCCCGCCTGCGAGGGCCAGCGACCGGTCGGCAAACCAAATATGACCTACGAAGAATTTCAGGCTGACGCCCCGGACTGTCCGGAATGCGGTGAAACAATGGAACGGCGGAAAGGCCGCTACGGAAAATTCTGGGGCTGTCCCAATTATCCTGACTGCGAGGGAACTCGTTCAACCGAGTAGGAGGTTAATCTTGGAATTACCTTACCTGGCTTTCCCCTTTTTCCTGGTAATTGCTTTTATTTACGGAAGTGTTGGGATGGGCGGGGCGACCGGCTATTTGGCTTTACTCTCCCTGTTCGGGTTAATGTCTCCCGAGATTGTCCCGGTCGTCCTCAGCTTGAACGTGATAGTTGCGGGCAATAGCCTGTTAAACTACTCCTGGCGAGGGTATTTTCGGTTTGAGCTAATCTGGCCGTTTATTATCACTTCATTACCGGCTGCCCTGCTGGCCGGGATGCTGCCGGTGAATCAAGCGGTATTTCAATTAATTCTCGGTGTAGTTCTATTTATAGCGGGAACAAGGTTACTGTTCTGGCCCAAAGTTACCGGTAAAGAGACCGATACCGGCGGACGAGATAAATTATTCGTTAAGCTGATAATTGGTTTTTTGCTGGGCGGCCTGGCAGGATTGACGGGAACCGGAGGTGGTTTTTTGCTTGCCCCGGTTCTCTTGCTCTACTTCAAAGCTCCGGCCAAGGAGACTGCTTGCACATTGGCGGCCTTTATAACTTTCAATTCAATCAGTGGAATTATCGGTCATCTCGCCTGGCTAAATTTTCCGGTATTAACAACGCTAAAATTGGTAGGATTGGTCCTTGCTGGAGGAATAAGCGGGGCATGGCTGGGCGCGGGGTATTTTAAACCCCGTTATATTCGCCGCATAATCGCAGCAATTCTTTTTCTCGGCGGACTAAAATTACTTACTTCTTTTTTGGGGTAATACTTATTCTTGAACGGCACGGGCGACAGTTTTGCCCAGTTCGCGGCCTGTGGCGAGTTCATCCTTTTCAGGCCGGCCGCTAAATTTTACGGGGTCGGCTGGTTGGGCCCAATTTAATTTATCCGCACATTCCTCGAGTTCTTTAATAGCTCCCCCCGACCAGCCATGGGAACCAAAGAAGCCGGCGATGCGGTTAATTAGAGTCTTTTCCCGGAGCAGGTGGACAACTCGATTAACAGGGGGCAGAATACTGGTCCCATAAGTTGGCGAGCCAATCAGCACGCCCGACCGCCGCCAGGTTTCGGCCAAAATAAAACTGGGATGGGTCCGAGCGGCGTCAATAATTTTGAAATTTTCCATTCCAGTTGCTTGGATCCCGGAAATCACCGCTTCCATCATTTGTTTCGTGTGGTCATACATGGTTCCAAAAATTACGGTAACCCCTGGTTCTCCTTTCATTTTGCTCCAGCGCCGGTAGAGGTTCACCGGCACCTCCAACTCTTCTTGCCAGAGGGGACCGTGGCCGGGAGCAATCAGTTCAATTTCGATGTCCTCCAGTTTATCCAGCGCCTGGTTGGCCGGGGTAGTGTAGGCCCCGACGACGTTCGAGTAATAGCGGAGCATTTCACTTTCCGTGTGATCCAGGGCTGTTTCGTCGTGAAATAGCCCCCCCTCAAGAACACCGAATGTTCCAAAGACGTCGTTGGAGAAGAGAACCTGGCGGTTTGCTTCGTAAGTAACCATTGACTCGGGCCAGTGGACGAAGGGGACCGGGGTGAAAACAAATTTATTACTGCCGGTGTTCAATTGTTCACCCGCCTCAAAGGTATCAATCCCCGAGGTGATACCGTAAAATTTCTCAAGCATTTGGGCTGTTTTTTCCGTCCCTATCAGAGTTAGTTCAGGATTAATCCGGCGCAGGACCGGGATACTGCCGCTGTGATCGGGCTCAAGGTGATTAACAACCAGGTAATCAATTTCGCCGGGGTCTACAATAGATTCGATTTGCTGCAGCCATTCCTCGCTGAATTTGGAACTAACCGAATCAACCAGGACGTTTTCGTCGTCAAGCAGTAAATACGAATTATAGCTAATCCCTTCTGGCAGGGGCCATTGTCCTTCAAACAGATCAGTAGTGCGATCGTTAACGCCCACGTAAAACAAATCAGTTTTAATTTTTTCCATTTTATAACTCACCTGAAATTGTGTGAATAATTATCAAAAATTGTCTGACAAGTTTAAAGTTTAACTCCGACCCGGGATTGGGTAAAGAAAAATTTTGTTTTACAAAGTGTTTAGCCACGAGAATACATTCAAATTGGTAGAAAATGAAATAAGAATTGACTCTCTGCAACTGGATAGGTATTATTAATTAAAACCACTCAGTAATCGGGAGTTCATAATGAAATCTGAAGAAGAAACCCCTGGGCACTCAAGTGAGCAGAAAAAAGAAGATATAGAAGATGAAGCAATTTGTAGTGCCTGTGGTTATCATGTGGGGGGGCTGCTTACCTGTCCCCGATGTGGAGCCAGTGTGCAAAAGTCCAGTCCCATCCGTCTGGTTAAAAATATTGCAATCTTTGGTTCCATATTTGGCATAATTTTTCTCTGGATCTTTACGAAATATGCCCACTCACCCCCGAAAATTGAAATTTCCCGGATAAGCGAAGCAATGAATAATGCAATAGTCACCGTTGAAGGTCGGGTGACCGATATTAATCTAAATCAGTCCGCCAATAGATTCAGAATGGTTATCAGCCAGGGGCCGGACGAATTGTCACTGATGTCCTTCAATGAACTGGATAAATTCCAGAAATATTTTGGAAACAAATTTCCCCCACAATTTTTTGATAAAGTTCGTGTTACCAGCGGACTCAGTATAGACTCTACTTTTGGTGCCTCCATGTTTTTATCTTCCCCAGAGCGGTTAAAGCTGGTCGGGAAGTGGCATGAAGCCCCGGCCCGCCGTCCTGCTTCAATTACGGAGGATGACATAGGGCAATATTTGCTCGTCTATGGTACTATCAGGAAAGTTGAACGCCCCGGAAAGCTGAGAAGTATTACCATTGCCGGGGGGGGAGAGACCCGCGAATTTGTAGTTCGAGATTATCAATACAAGAAGCTTTCAAAACGGCTGCAGCAAGTGCTCATTTCACCAGGTTACTCAATTATGGCCGTAGTTGAAGTCGATCAATTCAGAGATAAACTTCAGTTGAATTTGGCTAATACGGAGACTATCGCGCCGACTCGTTAAAACACAAAATTAAGTTACTTCGGGAGTTAAATGATGGATGATTCGGCAGAAAATATAGATTATTCGGCAAGTGGTTCAATAGAAGAACAGGAGCGAGCGGCCGACTGCCCGACCTGTGGAGCTGAAGCCGAAGGACGATTGACCTGCCCCCGGTGTGGCGCTCGAACCCAAAAGAGTATTCACCTGGATATGCTCTTCAAAATTTCCGGTGTTGGTATTGTCCTGGGGTTAATCCTGCTTTCCGCTGCGACTGTAATTACTGCCCCGGCTAAGTTGGAAATTGATACCATAGCAAAAATCCACAAAAATAACATAAGTTCAAAACTCGCTCCGGAGGGGGGCGGTCCCCGGCAGGTTAACACGGCTTTTAGTGAGGCACTTAAAAGTATTCGAAATAAGGTCCTCTATACCGGTCAGATATCAACTCGCCCCCCGGAGAACGGAAGAAACCAATTTAAAATTACTGTAAGTCCCGCTCAGGTAACCGGACGCGTTTCTGAGGTTAATATTGAAAAAGGAAGCGACAATTTTACTATAGAACTTAGTGGTGGAGAGTCGGATCTGCGGGTCAGAGGTTTTGGCGAGTATTCAAATTTCAAAGAACAACTTGGCGATCGTTTCCCGCCCGAACAGTTTTCCAGGGTATTATTTGTGGGCCAGTTGAGTTTTGATTCCCGCTATGGTCCTTCGCTTTCCGTAAGCGTTCCTAACCGGTTTCAAATTCTGGAAGAATTTGAACGTGAAAAACGTTCTCTTGTCAGTTTAACTCGCGATGATATTGGTAATTATTACGTAGTCCAGGGGACAGTGGTATCCGTTGACCGTCCCGGTAAAATCAGGGTAATTGAACTTAAGGACCGGGGAGTTTACCTGGATCTTGCGGTTCCCGATTTTCAGTTTGAAGAGCTACCGCCGCGACTCCAAAATTATTTAACCAGCAGCGGCCAGAGGATAGAATTTTTGGCTAAAATAAGTCAGTACAGGGGCGAGATGCAGCTTTCCCTGGCAAACCCGGACGATCCGGAAACCATCGGTCCCCAAGGAGGTCAATAGGTGGCAATACTGTACCGCATACTCACGCTGATTACGTATACGATGCTCGGCACACTGCTCGGATCATTTTTCTGTGTGATTCCCTCCTTGCACATTTATAATCTGGCGGGAGTGGCGTTTGTTATCTGGCTGGGGGTAAGAAACCTGATTCCTTATTATGCTCTCGCACCTTTTTTTATGTCCATGGTAGTTGCTTTTTCGTTTATGAACACGATTCCGATGACGTTTCTTGGCGCAGTAGACGAGTCAGCCGGCGCCAGTTTATTGCCCTCTAACGCGATGGTCGTCCAGGGAAAGGGGAAAGACGCCTCACTTCTTTCGGGGTTTGGCACTCTGCTGGGCGCATTCCTTTTAGTTTTGTTTACCCCGTTTTTCTTCCTCATCTGGCCTTATATCTACACGATACTGAGTCCGCACCTGCACTGGATTCTCGGGATTGTTATGGTCTTCTATCTGATGAGTGAGTGGCCTAAAGGGGCCGGCCGGGGGACCCATCCCTGGGAGAAATTTAAAGACGCCTGGCGAAACTGTTTTGCCGGTCTGTTCACTTTCAGTGCGGCTGCTATATTTGGTCTTATTTTCACAACCCAGAGCATCATCCCGATAGAGGCGGCTTTTCAGAACGTCATGCCTGTCTTTGTTGGTTTTTTCGCTTTTCCCTCGATAATTCAGAGTCTTATTTCTGAGTTTGAAATTCCCGATCAATATGATCCTGACGTCTTAAATGCTGACTGGAAGGACTTTGCCTATGGGAGTGGCGTTGGGATCACAGGTGGTCTTATGGCTTCCTATCTGCCGGCAGTTACTGCTGGAATCGGGGCTCTTTTTGCCGGACATGCAACCAATCATCAAGCGCTGGATAAACCGAAAATGGAGGATGCGCCCGAGGATTCGGAGTGTGAAATAGATTACGTAATGCCTGAGATGTTTTATCGGCAGGAAAGAAATTTTCTTATCTCCGGCGGGGTGGGCAAGATATTTTATTACGTCGGTGCCTTTCTCCTTTTGTTTGTCCTGACTGAAATGACTCCCGGAGGTATGGGACGCGGGGGCTTAAATTTTATTCTTAAACCGGCTTTTTCTCCGGAACCGGGGGATTACTGGATAATCATCAGCTCAATATTACTCAGCGCCTCGGTCTCCTTTTTTGTGCTTTATTTATTTACCAAACTATGTGTCAAACACATTCATAAATTCGACGCCAAATACGTCTACTACTTTTCCCTGGTTGTAGTTACCACGATAATTTTTGGCATGACAGGCTGGCAGGGACTGATTATAACTGCGATTACAACCTGTATCGGTTTAGTTCCCGTCTTTTTCAACTGTAGACGGAGTCACTGTATGGCAGTTTTGCTTGTTCCGATCGCTCTTGGTATGGCCGGTTACGGTAACTTGATCGGAGAATTACTAGGACTCATTTGAGGTGATTAGATAAATGAAAGGATTAACTCACTTTATATCCGGAGTCGCCGCTTCGACTTTCATCCCCGAAGTTGTCCGGATGTCAGCCCAGAGTCGAATTGATGCCGGCGGCGCGGTGGAAAACTCTTTTATTATCTGTCTGGCCGGATTTTACGCTGTTCTTCCCGACACAATGGATTTTAAACTGGGCCAGTTCTTTGCGGTGGCAGACTATCAAATTGATCCCGACCCGCGTAATCCGGATCCTCAGCAAATGGCCGAGAGGCTGGCAGAAGCAATTGATAAGGCCCATACTTCGGAGGAAGAAGTTCGAGTCCAATTTTACCCGACTCAGTTAGGGGCCAACGAATGGCGGCGTTACCACGTTCTTTTTGACGAACGGGAGGTAGCGATTCAGTTCGACGAGATTGTCTCCACCTCTCAGCTTCCAAAACCGGGCACCGAACCCGATGAAAACCGGGTTGGAAAAGCTCAGTTGGAGAAGGCTACGCTGAAAGGACGGACGACGGACCTCGACTGGCTTAATCGTTTGATTCGATCGGCCCGTCAAAAAATAAAAGGGGGCGAGGAAGGTGGCGGAGGCATGAAGCCCTCCACGCTTGATATTTTAAGTGGAACTCAATTTGCCTTTGAAAAAGAATCGGACGGTAGAGTGTATCTGAACTGGTTGCCCTGGCACCGGACATGGAGCCACAGCTATGTGTTTGGAGCTATCTTAGCTATTCCCGCCTTTGTAATTCCGTTTTTGCTGGGACTGACCAACTGGTGGCTTTACGGGGCGGTTTCTATTTTAGGTTTCTGGGTGCACCTGACCGAGGATATGACCGGTCATATTGGCGGTTCACTTCTCTGGCCACTTTTTACGCCGCGGACAGAAGGGTTCGAATTATTCAGCGCCAGCGATCCCCGGACAAACTTCTCTATTGATTATGCTGCCGTAGTCCTGATCATCCTCAACCTGGACGCATTTTCAACTCAAATTATTCCTATACCTTACTGGGCCTCTTTACTTTTATTTCTTGTCATCCCCCTCTCCGTTTACTTCTGGGGGATCAGTGTTATTAAAAAGAATCTGCGTAAGGCCCACGGTCAGGAGATTGAAGATGAACCTGACGGGGCCGGAGAACCGGTGATTGACTGATTAAATTGTTCCGTATTCTTAACGAGCCAGACATTTTTTTGCAGGCGGGGAAGTAAACGTGGATAAAAAAGAATTTATTGACAAACAGGCGGTTAATTCTGAATTGGCCAAAGCAGCCTGGGAAGAAGCCGGGGGCAAGAAAGAGGCCGAAGAATTGCTTGCCGCCTCAACGCTGTGGTTGAAGGGGCGATTTTTATCTTCGGGGCGAGGTGGACTCTGGTTAGTGCAGTGGGATTGTGAATCAGATACTCTTGTCCGGCTTAAAGTCGTGGTGGTGGGAAAGCAGATCGAAGGAGCTTCTCCCCGGCTTTCTCCTTCCCATTTCGAAAAACAGATAAATAGACTGCAAAAATCATCCAGAAAACTGCCTACTCCCCGGGACAAGTTAAACAACACCCTGGAGGAAATCTGGGAAGATTCCGACTCGGCAATAGCTCGGGCGCTTGAAGAAGAAGACTATGATCGCCTCCCCGCAATTAATAAAACAATAGTAGAAAATACCCTTAACTTTGAATTAAACACCAATGAGGTGAGCAGCACTCTAAAAAGAAAAATAGAACAGAGAGACATGACTGAATCAGAGAAAGATGAACGACTGGTTCTTCCCTGTGAAGTTTCGATTCACCCGGTCAAGGGTTTTCCCATTCAAAAATTAAGAAAAGGGGATAAGATTCTGGCCAGGTTACCGGAAATCCCCACTGATATGAAAAATAAATTAGAAGTAAAAGAGGCGGTAAAAAGAATTGAGAAAATAAAGGACGAAGAAACCGGTTTATTTCCGGTGAAATTAATTTCCGGCAAAAAAAGCGGGGACCGGAGTATTACTTTGACTTTCCAGTTAACTCCCCAGGTGTTGGGCGAAACCAGTTGCGGAAAAGACGTGGGGATATTGGTGCCGGAAGAAACTGAAAAAAAACTGGCCAATCGAAGTTCTAAAACGGGAACAATTGGAAAATTAATAAATTCCTATGGAACTCCGATCTTTTTAGGTATCCTCTTAATAGTGTTGATTATTATTGGATTTTTATACCTTTTTTAATTATTAGTTTTTTTGTATCATCTATAGCCTACCTGCCCGGAAAGTCCGGGCCATTATTCTATCTGGTAATGACCGAAGGGAGGTGAATTAAGTTGCGTTCATATGAACTTATGTTTATTCTTGACGTTTCTCTTCCCGAGGACGAGCGGCGAGAGATCGTTAATGATATTGAGCACGAGATAGTGGATCTTGACGGGGAGATTGAGTCTTCTACTCAGTTTGACGTCAGGGATCTGGCTTATCCTATAAAAGACGTCAATCGCGGTGATTATCGTTTGATCACCTGTGAACTGGAACCGTCAATCAGCCAAGAGTTACAGGAACGTCTCAACTTCCGCGATGATATCTTACGTTATCTGCTTGTGAACGTTGAGGAAGAACGGGAAGAAGAATCCGAGGAAACTGAAGAAACCAGTGAAAAACCGGAAGAAGAAGCAGTTACCCAGTAGGACTTTTTGAAACTTTGATTCTGGTCTTTACTTCAAATTCTGGTTTAAGGAGTTTTAATGATGGCAAGAGGACTTAACAGAGTCTTTTTAATTGGAAACTTAACCCGGGATCCCGAACTGCGATATACCCCTAATAATACGGCAGTGGCCGACCTTGGTCTGGCCGTAAATCGAGTCTACCAGGACCGCAACGGTGAAATGCAAGAAGATACTACGTTTGTTGATGTAACCGCCTGGGGAAAGCAGGCTGAAAACTGCAGTCAGTATCTTTCCAAGGGAAGCCCTGCTTTTGTTGAAGGGCGGTTGACTTTTGATTCCTGGGAGACCGACCAGGGGGAACGTCGTTCAAAGTTGAAAGTTACCGCTCGAAGGATTGATTTCTTGGGAGCGGGTGACCGAACTTCAAATCAGGGAGCACCAGCCGGCGGAGGGAGTGCTCCGTCTGGCGGGGAAAGTTCGCCGGAAGAAATATTGGATGACGTAGAGGTAGACGAAACCGAAGACGACATCCCTTTTTAGTTCCTCAATGAGAATACCACGGCTGACAAGCCGTGGAGGGGGTTAATTTTTCTCCCGTAGTTAAGGGGGTTGACCCTTCAATTCTGATATTCTCGGGTTTTCTTCAGCTAATTTTGAGAAAATGTGAGAATATCTTCCAGTTTTCTGTGCAAAATGATCTATAAGAGTTTTTGAAAAGGAGGTATTTACTATGGGTTACCAGGGTGGTAACCGGAGAAATCAGAATAAATCTTTACCTGAAAAAGTTACTTATAAACGGCCGGATCTTCTGGAAAGTTACATTGACGAGGATTATAAGGTTAATTCTCGTCGTCAAACAAGGTTGAATTCACCGGCTCAGCGCCAATTAACCAAAGAAATTAAGAGAGCCCGATTTCTTGCTCTTTTGCCTTTCACAGACGAACATTAAAAGAACAACCTTTTTCCGGAAAATATAGACCGGAAAATCTGAGAAATTTTGAGGAGGACTCATCGATGGAAGTGATTTTGACCGAAGAAGTAAAAAAGTTGGGATTCAAGGGGGAACTTCTTGAGGTAGCGGATGGTTACGCTCGCAATTACCTGTTACCGGAGGGGATGGCTGTCCGGGCGACCAAGCAGAACCGGGACAGATATGAACGCAGGGAAGAAGAAATTACGGCCCATAAAGAGGAGCGGAAGGATGAAGCCCAAGATAAGGCTGATGCACTTTCTACCCTGACGCTGACCATAGAAGAGGAAGCCTCGGAAGAAGGAACTCTGTACGGATCTGTTTCTCCCGCGGACATCATGGAGGCTCTTGAGGAAAATGGTTTTGAAGAAATAACCACAAAACAGATTATAATGGATAAATCACTGGCTGAACTTGGGGAATACACTATTCGAGTTAGTCTTCTTGATTCTATAGAAGCTGAGGTGAATGTTGAGGTTGTCCCCACCTAATCCCCAACCTGCAACTGCCGACAATACTATCACCCGGAGACCCCCGTTCAGTCCGGAAGCAGAAAAAGCCGTCCTCGGTTCTATGTGTATATCCCCCGAAGCTATTCCACGTGCGATTGAAATCATTGATTCGCCGGATTTTTTCTATCGGAAGGCCCATCAGCTAATTTTTGAGGCAATCCGGGACATGTTCAATGAAGACAAAGAAGTTGACGGGTTAACTGTAGCGGAGGAACTGGAAAGTCGCGGAGAATTGGAAGAGGCCCAGGGGGCGAATTACATTGCCGGCCTGGTGGACGCCGTTCCCACTTCAGCTAACGTGGAGCACTATGCTGAAATTGTTGAAAAATACCATTTGCTCCGTTCTTTAATTAACTCTTGTAATGAAATAATTGAAAAGAGTTACGCCGGCGAAAAAGACGTGGACACCCTGCTGGATGAAGCTGAGGAAAATATATTCTCCATTAAAAATGACCAGGTTACCGGTCGCCTGAGTCCACTCGGAGACATTATTAAGGATACCTTTGATAAACTTGAGGAGGCTTCCCAACGGGAAGGAGTAATTTCTGGGCTTAAGACCGGCTATACAAAACTGGATAACATGACGTCGGGATTTCAAGAGAGTCAGCTTATAATCATCGCCGCCCGGCCAGGAATGGGTAAAACTACCCTGGCTTTGAACATGGCTCAGAACATAGCTCTGGAAGAAGATGACCCGGTGGCTATTTTCAGCATGGAAATGGATAAACAGGCTCTGTCCATGCGGTTTCTTTCCGCTGAAGCCAGAGTTCCCTACAGTAAACTACGCAGCGGTCGAATTTCCGAATCTAACTGGCAGCGGTTGGCAACGGGAATGATGCGGCTCGGGGAGGCACCGATTTTTCTCGATGACACTCCAAACCAGAATGTCCTCCAGCTAAAAGCTAAAGCCCGCCGGTTGCGTGCCGAACATGATATCTCTCTTCTGATGGTTGACTACCTCCAACTGATGGATTCAGTTAAGTCAACAGAAAGTCGTGAACAAACTCTATCTCAAATCAGCCGGGGCCTTAAACAGTTGGCAATGGAACTTTCGGTTCCGGTTCTGGCCCTGACTCAACTCAATCGACAAGTGGAAAAACGGAGTGGGGAAAAGCGTCCCCAATTAGCTGATCTCCGGGGTTCGGGAGCTATTGAGCAAGACGCCGACCTGGTTGGTTTTGTTTATCGTCCTTATTATTATACTGAGAATGAAGAAGACAAGGGGCGGGCGGAACTAATTCTTGGTAAGCAGAGAAACGGACCCACGGGAAGCGTCCCACTGACCTTTAACTCCGAATATATGAGATTTGACAACATGAAAAGTGAACCGGAGCCGGCCGGTTTTTAATTTCATTTCAGCCGTTGAAAGGAATATTCACTTTTAATGTATAAGTGCCAGAATTGTGGTTATACTTCCCCTGACTGGCTGGGCCGGTGTCCTTCCTGTAATGAATTCGACACCATTAAATTGGTGGAAGAAAAAGCCAGCCGTGAGACTTCCGGTAAGCGGTCGGCAAAATTAAAACAGACTTCCCTCACTGATTTCAAATCCTCTGATTACACGCGTCAGGAAACAGGTATTTCTGAATTGGACCGTGTGTTAGGAGGCGGCCTGGTGCCCGGTTCAGTAGTCTTACTGGGCGGCGCACCGGGAATTGGAAAATCAACCCTTCTGCTCCAATGGGGCGCTACGTGGAACCATTCAGAAGCTTCAGTCCTTTACGTAAATGGAGAAGAATCGGGTTCACAGATTGCCCGGCGGGCCCAGCGAATTGATAGTTTTTCAGATAATATAAAACTTCTTGAAGTAAATAAAATAGAGGCGTTAACAAACCAGCTTCAGGAACTGGAACCTTCTCTGGTTTTTATTGACTCTATTCAAACAGTAGTCAGTGAAGACTCCGGTGGGATGCCGGGCAGTGTAGCCCAGTTGAGGGCCGTGACACAAAAAATTGTCGACGCTGCCAAAAATTATACTATTCCTTTTATTCTCGTCGGTCATATTACCAAGCAGGGAGAGATTGGCGGGCCTAAACGGCTTGAACACATGGTGGATACGGTGCTCTATTTTGACGACGCTCGCCGTGGTTATCGCTTGATTCGCAGTGTGAAAAATCGCTTTGGTCCGACCGGAGAAATAGGCCTTTTTGAAATGACTGGCCAGGGACTTGACCCGATTGCCGACCCCGGTAAGTATTTCCAGGGAACCCAGCGCCGTGAAAGTGGCTGTGCCCTGACAGTGACCCTGGAAGGTAGCCGGCCCCTGGTGGTTGAAGTTCAGGCCCTTGTCTCTCCCTCACAGTTTGGTTCACCCCAGCGTTCCACTACCGGCTATTCCAGACAACGTCTTTATATGCTGCTGGCGGTACTGGAGAAAAAATTAAATATTCCGCTTAGTAACGAGGATGTGTTCGTCAATGTGGCAGGGGGGCTCAGCCTGGATGATCCCGGAGCAGATTTAGCCGTGGCCCTGGCGATCGCCGGAAGCAGCAAGGACACGGCCTTTCCACCCCAGACTACTGCTTTCGGTGAAGTCGGACTTACCGGCGAAATTCGTCCCCCGGCTCAGGTCGACCGGCGAATAAAAGAATGCATGAAACTGGATTGTCTGCCGGCGATTGTCGGAGGCAATAAAGAAAAAGACGTTCCAGAAGAAGATATTTATTATTCAACTTCTATTGCAGAATCGGTCAATTTATTGATAAACTAAATAATATACATAGAGATTATTTTAGACTCGTTATAATACTTTAATCAAGGAAGGTGATATTATGTATAGACGCATAGCTACTCTTATTTTTTTTGTTTTTCTCGGTTTTTTTACAGGAGTTTTAACAACAGGTTTCTTGTCCTATTCCACCTTGCTTTTCACTCTTTTTGGGGCCGCAATTGGAGTTTATATTTACCTGTTAGACCGCCATCTGTCCCAGTGTTCTTACCGGGTTCTCCTGGGCGGAAGTATTGGAGGAATTATTGGCTTTTTTATTGGGCTGGCTTCTGTAATCGGAATTCTCCAGGCCATTTCGTATTTTCATGCCGGAGCACTTGAATTTCACGGTTCTGCTTTTCTGCCCCTTGTAATCTGTTTTTTAGGTTTGGTTTACGTGGGATTTTACCTCGGAATAATCGTAGTTAAAAAAATGGACGCAAAGGTAAAAAAACGGCAACAGGGAGAGAGTAGTGTTTCTCCAAAACTCCTCGACACCAGTGTTATTATTGACGGTCGAATTGCGGATATTGTGGAGATAGGTTTTATGGAAGGAACTTTTGTAGTTCCCAAGTTTATCATCAAAGAAATGCAGAATATGGCTGATTCCGGTACTAGATTGAAACGTGAAAGAGGCCGCCGGGGATTGGATATTCTTAATCGGATGCGGACTGACCTTCCGGTTGAAATTTTTATAACTGACCTGGATTTTCCCCACATTGATGAAGTGGACTCCAAACTGGTTGCTGCCGCCGAGGAACTGGATGCCAAGATTGTCACTAATGACTTTAACTTGAATAAAGTAGCCCGGCTTGAAGGGTTGGGAGTGCTTAACATTAACGAATTGAGTAACGCGGTAAAACCGGTCTTTATTCCGGGCGAGGAATTTGAAATAGAAGTTATCAAAGAGGGGGAAGAAGAAGAACAGGGTGTGGGGTATCTTGAAGATGGAACGATGGTGGTGGTTGAAGAAGGTCAAAATTACGTTGGTGAAAAAATTAACGTAACCGTAACCAGCGTAATCCAGACCAGTGCGGGCCGAATGATCTTTACCCAGGCCGGCAGAATTGAAAATTAATCTTTCCTCAATTTTGTATTTCCCGGTAGATTAATTACAGTTATTTAATTGATCCTGTTCGAGGTGTTTAGTGGTGAATTTTGGTCTGCTGCTTGCCGGTGGTTGGGGAAAAAGGTTCGAAAACAGAAAGCCAAAACAATTTGTTTCCTTAGCCGGGAATCCAGTGCTTTTTTATTCTCTGAAAGTTTTTGAAGAATCTTCAAAAATTGATAAATACGGACTGGTAGTGGCCGACTCCTGGGAAGAAAAAGCCGTAGAAGTTTATAATAGTTCAGAGGGAAAAAAATGTGAATTCATAGTTTCCGGTGGAAATTCCCGGCGGGGTTCAGTAGCAAACGGCTTGAATAAAGCTGCTGAAAAATTATCAGAAAATATTAACAGGGTTGTGGTGCATGATACTGCTCGTCCGGCAATCACAATTGAACTGGTAAAAAAAATAATTTCCCGGTATGAAGAAAGTCCTGAAAAAATCAAAGGGGTTATTCCTGCCCTGTCGCTTCGAGACACGGTAAAAAGGGTAAAAAAGAGTAGCCCTGACCAGGTTGAAAAAACTCTGGATCGGAGCCGTCTACGGCGAATACAGACCCCGCAAGTTTTTGATTTTTCAGTTTTGCACCGGGTCCACAACCAGTGGGGAGAAAATATAGAACCCACCGATGACGCAATGATGGTCGAAGAAGACGGTAAAGAAATTTTGGTCTGTTCCGGCCTGAAAGAAAATCATAAACTGACTTACCCCCGGGACCTGCAATTATTGGAATTTTACCTCAACAAACGACACAAAGGCGAGCAATAGTGATAAATTTTCGTAATGGACTTGGTTGGGACCGCCATCAACTGGAACCCGGAGACAAATTTTATCTGGCTGGAATCGAAATCACCGCTGAAGTTACAACCGTTGGCCACAGTGATGCTGATCCCGCTCTCCACGCCCTGATTGACGCTCTTCTGGGGGCGGCCGGACTGGGGGATATTGGCCAGCATTTTTCCCCGGGTAAAGAGAAGTGGAAGGACGTCTCCTCGCTTAAATTACTAAAATTAACTCGCGATATAATTAGCGAAGAGGGCTGGCGGCCGGTAAACCTGGATCTAAATATTATTCTGGAAGGGATTAAACTGGCCCCGTATCGTCAGAAAATGAGAGGAAAAATAAAAAAATATTTACCGGATGCTGAGGAAATAAATATTAAATTCAAAACCGCAGAAAAACTTGATGCGGTAGGGAGAGGAAAAGCAATCGAAGCCCAGGCTATTGTTTTACTCACAAAAAAATAAAACAATGATCTTATGAGTCCACTGCAAAAAGTCTCCCCTCCTCTGGTGTGAGGGGACCAAGGGGAGGGGGATGGCTTTGAATCGTTGATTCACCCCCCTTTGTGTTTCCCCCCATCAAGAGGGGAAAGTTCTTGCAGTAGACTCATCTTATAGTTTATAAAATATGAGTGATAAGTTTTAAGGAGGCCTAATAATGAACAATAAAGTTAGAACCAGGTTTGCTCCCAGCCCGACGGGAGATTTGCATGTTGGTGGGGCACGAACAGCACTTTTCAACTGGCTTTTTACCAGAAATAACGGGGGAGAGTTCATCCTCCGGGTAGAAGATACTGATTTTGATCGTTCGGCTAATAAGCATACTGAGCAAATTATCTCCGCTTTGAAATGGCTGGGATTGGACTGGGACGAAGGACCGGAGGTAAAAGGCCCCCATGCTCCTTATTTTCAGAGTGAGCGGCTGCAAAGATATCAGGAGGTAGTTGAAGAATTAGAAGACCGTGGAGTAGTATATAGATGTTACTGCACACCCGAGGAACTGGAGGAGCAGCGTAAACGTCAGCGGGCGCGACATGAACCCCCAAGATACTCAGGCCGTTGTCGTAATTTAAGTGAGGAGCAAAAGAAAAAATTTGAAGAAGAGGGGCGGGATTATACTTACCGTTACAAAATTCCCCGAGAACCTGTAGTAGTCGATGATATAGTTAAAGGTGATGTTAAATTCCCTCCCGACCAGGTGGGAGACTTTATTGTCGTAAAATCCAATGGTACTCCCTCATATAATTTTGCCGTGGTGGTGGATGATCACGACATGGAAATAAGCCACGTAATTCGCGGTGACGATCACCTGAGTAATACCCCGCGTCAACTTTACCTCTACCGGGAACTGGGCTGGGAACCACCGCGCTGGTGTCATCTGGCGATGATCCTGGGGGAAGACGGAGAGCGTCTGTCCAAACGCCACGGAGCCACGGATGTCCAGGCTTATCGGAAAGAAGGCTACTTGCCGGAAGGGATTCTCAATGGACTGGCTCTTTTAGGCTGGTCCCCCCCGGACGGGGTTGAGGTAAAAACAGTAAAAGAACTCGTTGAATCATTTTCACTGGAGCGGGTAAATACCTCTGCTTCCCGGTTTGATTACGATAAAGTTCGCTATCTGAACGGGAAACACCTTCGTTCACTGCCGGCCGCGAAAATTGCCGACCTACTCGGGGATGAGTTTCTGCCCGAAGAAATGTCCGTAGAAGATCAGGAAAATTTAGAGGAAATGGCTGAAGTCTTTCGCGATCAACTGGAGCTACTTTCTGATTTTCCCCGGCTTTACCGACAGTATTTTACTTCTGACTTTAAAACTAAACAAGAAGCAATTCAATGGCTGGGAGAGAAAGATAGCGCCGTCTCTATAATTAATTCTTTCCGAGACCAAATAAAAAAGGCCGACTCGTTTGACCTTTCGGCAGTAAAAAATCTTATCTCTACTACGGGTGAAAAAACCGGGGCAAGCGGCGGAGATCTATATCACCCAATGCGAGTCGCAGTTACCGGTCAACTGGAAGGTCCGGAATTTCATAAGTTAATGCCGTTACTTGGCCGGGAGAGATGTTTGGAACGGATTGATACAGTCCTTGAAGCTACCGGCTAATCTCTTCCCACTGAATTTAAGAATACCTTATGAGCTTTTCATTTTAACCTAATTTGCCTCTGTAAAATCCCTTTAAAATCTCCTGTTTCATTAAGTAACACCACACCACCTTCGAATTCGGGCTTAATAATTAAAGGCAAATGCCGATGCTAATAATAGGGGAGAGGTCTCAACAAAGGACGAGTATCTACCAGTTTATGACATAACAGGGAGGTTTTTAAAATGGTTAATAAGGAATTGAGAATAGGATTCGTTTTAACCCGGCTTTCCGGTACAGACGGAGTTTCTCTGGAAGCTAAAAAATGGGATAGGGTGTTCATGGATGCGGGACATAAAACCTTCTATATGGGCGGAAAACTGGAAACTCCGGAAGCCTGTTCACATACGGTAGATGAATGTCATTTCCATCACCCGGAAATAAAAGAAATCCATGACCGCTGCTTTCGTAACGGAACCTCCCGGGCAACGGATATATCCGAAAAAATACAAAAGTTAAAACTAAAGCTAAAAAAGGAAATTAATAATTTTGTAGACAAGTTTGACCTTGATTTACTTGTCGCTGAAAATACTTTAACAATTCCCATGAATATTCCGCTTGGTTTAGCACTTGCCCAAGTTATCGCGGAAACTGAGGAACTACCGGTCATTGCCCATCATCACGATTTTTACTGGGAGCGAGACCGATTTCTCTCCAATTGCGTCTGGGATTATTTGAATGCCGCATTCCCACCAACTTTTCACCAAATACATCACGTGGTTATTAATTCTTCGGCCGGGCATCAACTGGCCCACCGGAAAGGACTTTCTTCTACCCTGATTCCAAATGTCCTTGATTTTAGCGAATCCCCACCAACACCCGAAACTCTTGATGACTATGCTTCTGATGTGCGGGAAAATTTTGGTATCGGCGAAGACGAATTATTTGTCCTGCAACCAACCCGAATAGTTCCCCGGAAAAATATTGAGGAGGCAATTGAACTCTTAAGTTATCTGGATCGCCCCTGCAAGATGTTAATTTCCCATGCCTCGGGCGATGAGGGTTATGAATACGAACAGCACTTAAAACGATACGCTCGTCACATGGAAGTTGATACCCTTTTCGTGGCGGATCAGATCGGACCCGAGCGGGGTACAACCGAGCAGGGGGAGAAGATTTATTCCCTGGATGATATTTATCCTCATGCTGATCTTGTCACTTATCCCTCCGACTATGAAGGATTTGGTAACGCCTTCATTGAGACTGTCTACTACAAAAAACCGATTGTGGTTAATAACTATTCGGTTTTTTCTATGGATATTAAGCCAAAAGGTTTTGAAGTGATTAATTTTAACGGCTACATTAAGAAAAATACGGTGGAAAAAACAAAGCGAATAGTGGACAATCCCGAAACACGGCGAGAAATAGTAGAAACAAATTTTGAACTCGGTAGAAAATACTACTCCGTTAGTGGATTGAGACGTAAACTTCAGACACTACTTGATGAAATTTTCGGAATGCAGTAGATTCAAATAAATCCTTTCTGTGGGCTATGGTTTTAAAAAATTTCCTTGCCCGAATAAATTCCCGGCAAACAGAACTTCGAACAAAACCTCAGAACGTCATTCCGGACAAGGGAGCGTAGCGACCGCGATCCGGGATCCATAAGTATTTAATAACTGGATTGCCGGGTCAAGCCCGGCAATGACAAATTCATTTTGAAGTTCTGACTTCAAAATGCTATTGTTGCCAGTTTCTAATATGTTAGTTACCATCTTGGTTGTATAATTTGTCGAGGGAGGTAACCACACTCCCTTTTAAATAATTTAATTTGAAGAAAAATTGAACTTAAACTTTATTGAATAGAGTTATCGTACAGAACTTTATTTCTTAAATCATCTGGTGATTTCTGATGTTCGGTCTGGCCGATAAGAGGTTTGATTTGTTTCTGATTATTCTAACAGCGGGTGTGTTTTTAATTTGTGGTGGAATCCAATCTATATATGCCAAAAATGCTAAAAATAGTAACGTTGTTTTGCGAGTTAATAACAAGACTTTAACTCAGGCGGAATTTCAGAATAAATTTAACTCACGCTGGAAAAAAATGAGCAGACGGTTCCAGAAATTACCACCCCGGCGGAAAAAGATGATTAAGTCACGGGTTAAACAATCCTTGAAAAAACAAATGACTCAAAGATTGGCTTTGCTCAGTGCAGTAGAAAAAAGTCAACTTCAGATCTCTGAAAGCGAAATTGAACAGTTTTATCAAGAGCAATTTCCTACCCAAAAAAGAAAGCAGCAGGCCATGAAGCGGTTTGGGGTTGATAAAGCGGGTTTGAAGAAAAAAGTCCGTGAAATGTTATTGATTCAAAAATTCATTCAGGAAAATATTGGAGAAATCCAGGTTTCTAAGGAAGAAATGAAAAATTATTATCAGAAAAATAAAAAGAAATTTCAACAGCCTGAAAAAGTTAAAGCCCGGCATATTTTGATTAATACGAAAAAACGTAGTGAAACCGAAGCTAAAAATTTGGCTCAAAAAGTAAAATCCGAGCTTGAGTCCGGGAAAGATTTTTGTAAAGAAGCCAAAGAATACTCGGATGGACCGTCCGGAAAAAAATGTGGAAAACTGGGGTATTTCTCCCGCCAGCGGATGGTGCCACCGTTTTCTCAGGCAGCTTTTAATCTGAGCAGAGGTGAATACTCCAATCCGGTCAAAACCCGCTTTGGCTACCACATTATTGAAAAGCTTGACCAAAAATCAGGGAGTACCACAAAATTTTCTGATGTTAAGGCCAGAATAAACGAACAAATAAAACAGCAGAAAAAACGTAAAAAAGCACAGAAATTTATTACTAATTTAATAGAAAAATCGGATGTTGAACGTAATTTTCCAAATCCCGGCAGTCAGTTTAACTCACCCCGTCGCCGGCGGCCTGCTCAACCCAAAAAGTAAAGTTCTAACAAAAGGAAATTTTTAAGCTAATTTTTCAGGAGGTCATTGTTTGATGTTTCTATTCAATCGGAAAAATATTACCCTATTTTTATCACTATTTTTTGTTCTGCTTATTTCCGTAGGTTGTTCCGGAAACGGTGAGGAGGGCACTTCCGGCCAGAAGGCTAAAGGGCAGAAAACTGTACTTAGAGTTAACGAAAAAACTGTCTCCAAACAGGAGTTCGAAAATCAAATTGATAGACAAATGCAAAGGATGGGGCCGGGGCTTAAGAAATTACCCGAGAAGAGGAAAAAAATGATAAAACAGCAACTACGCAATAATTTAAAACAGCAGATGATCCAGAGACTTGCATTGCAAAGTGCGGCAAAAAACAGCAAATTCACAGTTAGTGATTCTGAAGTTAACACTTTCATCAACGACAAACTAACCAAGCAACAGCGAAAACAGGCCCGTAATCAAATGAAAAAACAGGGCGAAAAGCTGGAAGATCGGGCCGCGGAAGCTCTTTTGATTCAAAAATACATTCAAGATAATATTGGTGAAATAAAAGTTTCCAGCTCCGAAATGCGCGATTATTTCGAAAAAAACAAAAACAAATTCTCTCAACCCGAACAGGTAAAAGCCCGCCATATTTTGGTTAATATGAAAGAACGCAAGGAGGCAGAGGCTAAAAAACGGGCCGAAGAAATTAAAGCCCGCCTCGAGCAGGGAAGCGATTTTTGTGGACAGGCGACCGAGTATTCGGATGGGCCTTCGGCAAAATCCTGTGGTGAACTGGGCTATTTTTCGCGTGATCGGATGGCTAAACCATTTTCTCAAGTTGCTTTTGCACTTGAGAAGGGGGAAATCTCTGACCCGGTCAAAACTCAGTATGGATATCACGTTATAGAAAAACTGGATCACCGTAAGGCAAAACCGGCTAAATTTTCAGAAGTAAAAAATCAGGTTAAAAAACAGCTTAAACGGCAAAAAGAACAGGAAAAATCTAAGAAGTTGATTGATAAATTAATCGCTGAAGCCGATATTGAGAAAAATTTTGCTGATTCTGGCTTAGTCCGGCCACCACAACCGGGTGCCCGCCCTGCCCAACCCCAAAAACAAAAATAATCTTCTCAGTAGTCATCCCTTCTGATGATTCCCCTCCGGGATGAAAACCCAACCAGTAGTTTTCCGGCAGTAACTGTTGCTTTAATCTGTATTAACAGCCTGGTTTTTCTCTACCAACTTTCTCTCCCTCCAAAATTACTCAAAGAATTTCTCTGGTCCTGGGGTTTTATTCCCGCCCGCCTGGCGGATGGGAAGATAGCCCGGACCGTTGTCACTTTGTTCAGCTCAATGTTCCTGCACGGCGGTTTGGTCCACGTCGCCGGCAATATGTTATACTTGTGGGTCTTCGGCGATAATATAGAAGATAAAATCGGCCCGCTGAAATTCCTTCTGTTCTATCTGCTGGCGGGCCTCAGCGGCGTATTTTTTCAGTTCGCTGTCAGTCCTTACTCCAATCTGCCCCAGGTCGGGGCCAGTGGTGCTATCGCCGGGATTATGGGCGCTTATATTCTCCTTTATCCCCGGGCGAGGGTACTCACGCTCCTCTTTTTGTTTATCTTTATCAGGATCCTCTATCTGCCGGCCTGGATGCTGATTGGTTTCTGGATTTTTCTCCAGATGTTTCACGGCGCTTTCAGCCTTGGCCTGCAGAGCGGCGGTGGAGTCGCCTGGTTCGCCCATATTGGTGGCTTCGTGGCCGGGGCCGGCATGATTAAATACATAACGTTAAAAAAACCTGGAAGAAGAACTTATTAATCAAATATACAAACTCCTGCACACCTGAACAATTGAACAATACTGCAGGGGTTTAATTAACTCTACAGAGAAAGGTCTGATTGTTATGAACTCTCCGATGATGCTGGTTGTGATGGATGGTTTTGGACTGCGCGAGGAAACAGAAGGCAATGCAATCAAGGCGGCGGATACTCCCGTGCTTGATGAGCTTTTTTCTACCTGCCCCTGGTCAAAGATCAAGACTTCCGGCGAGGGAGCGGGTCTGCCCGAAGGCCAGATGGGAAACTCTGAAGTCGGGCACATGAACCTTGGCGCCGGCCGGGTAGTCTACCAGCCGCTGACCAGGATTCATAAAGCTATCGAAGACGGTGATTTCTTTGAAAACGAAGAGCTGGTCACTGCCGTGGAAAAAGCAAAGGAAAACAACGGAACCCTGCATCTGATCGGCTTGCTTTCGGACGGTGGGGTTCACAGCCACCAGAAACACCTCAACGCGCTCCTCAAGCTGGCCGGCCGCCATGGACTGGACGATGTTGCCGTTCACGCTCAGCTTGACGGGCGCGACGTCCCGCCTCGTTCGGCGGACAAATACCTGGCTAAATTGAAAGAAGACTTGAAAGAAATCGGCACCGGTGAGGTCGCCACGATCGGCGGCCGCTATTTTGGGATGGACCGGGATACTCGCTGGGACCGGACCGAGCGCGCCTATAAAGCAATTGTCAACGGAGAGTCTGAGATCCGCGAGACCGATCCGGTGGAGGCTATCGAGCATGCCTACGAGGAACGCGATGAAAACGACGAATTTGTCCAGCCGACGGTGTTTGTTGACGACAACGGTGAGCCGCGGGCGACTGTGGAGGACGGGGACGCGGTGATCTTCTTTAATTTCCGTCCCGACCGGGCCCGCCAGTTGACCCGGGCGATGACTGAACCGGGGTTCGATAAGTTCCCCGTCCGTGATCTCGACATCCACTTTGTCTGTATGGCGCAATTTGACGAAAATTTTGACCTGCCGATTGCTTATCCCCCCCTGGAGCTGGAAAATATTCTCGCCGAGTATCTTTCCGACCAGGGGCTGACCCAGTTTCACACCTCAGAGACTGAAAAGTACGCCCACGTTACGTTTTTCTTTAACGGTGGCCGGGAGAAACCGTTTCCCGGGGAAGAACGCAAGTTGATCCCTTCGCCGGACGTTTCCACTTACGAGAAAAAACCCGAGATGAGCGCTTACAAGGTAACTGACAACCTGGTTGAACGGCTGGCAGAGAAAGACGACAATTTCATCATTATTAACTTTGCCAACGGGGACATGGTCGGCCATACCGGTTACTTTGACGCCGCGGTTGAAGCAGTTGAAACAGTTGACGAATGTGTCGGCCGTCTGCGTGAGGCAATGGCGGCCAAGAACGGGCAGATGTTAATTACAGCCGACCACGGAAACGCCGAAATTATGCATGATGAGACAACCGACGGTCCCCATACGGCTCACTCCCTTTCCCTGACCCCGCTAATTTACGTCGGTTCCCGGGAAATTAAGCTCAAAGACGGGATCCTCGGGGACATAGCGCCGACTATCCTGGAATTAATGGAACTGCCGGTGCCCGCGGAGATGACCGGCAATTCCCTGGTTGAACGAGTTTAGCCCTCATTATGCACGAAATTTTACAATTTCATGCATAATGTGTATCTACGATACAGCACTCAAGGCTGTGTGAACAAATAAATCAAGTTGTAATATTGGCCT
>CAZVWJ010000025.1:0-34449 GCA_964631325.1 uncultured bacterium
CCGGCGGTGGACACGCTGAATGCAAAGGTGCGGGCCACGGCCTACGACACGGTGGCACATACCGGGGTCGACCAGAGCAATGATTCATTTACCATTGATTCAACTTCTCCGGTGGTTGATTTAGTGAACCCTGCTTCCGGGGACAGTGTTTCGGCAGCTGTAGAGCTGCGAGCGGAAGTAACGGATAATTTTGCGATGAAAGAAGTGAAATTTTATAGGGACGGGGCCCTGCTGGGAACAGATAGTGATACCTCCGATTCTACATTTATTTATTCCTGGGATACCACCACAGATACTGATGGCCTCCATTATTTGCAGGTTGTAGCCAGCGATGCGGCCGGGGGTACGAAAGCTACAGCGGAGATTGAAGTTACAGTTGATAATACACCTCCTGAACTTACAATTACTTCACCGGCTGCCGGTGATACGGTCACCGGATCTGTTACTTATTCTGTTCTGGCTACGGATACTGAAAGCCGAGTTAATAACGTGGTATTCAAGGTGGATGGAGATGCTGTTGATACTGATTATACTGCTGCCGGTGATACTTATAGTACTAATTGGAACACCGGTGGAGAAACAGATGGATTTCATCAACTGAAAGCGATAGCCCGGGATAACTCCGGTAACACAGAATCAACTCAGATAACCGTAACTGTGGATAATTCAGCTCCTTACCGAGTGGAGTTATTGGAACCGGTAGCTGGGTCCCACCTTCGTGATACTGTAGCGTTAATAGCTGCAGCCGCTGATTCCAATAGCAGTATAAATAAGGTGGAATTCTGGCACCGGGGTCAGCCGGGCGCCGGGGAACTGCTTGCTTCCGATACTGACGGTTCTGATAGCTGGCAGATAGACTGGAACACGACTTTATACTCTGAAGGTGCTGACAGTCTTTATTTGCGAGCTTTTGATTCCATGGGAAATTCTAAACTGTCCATTCGATATGATTTTGTTCTTGATAATACCCCTCCCCAGCTTACAAATCTTACTGCTGACTCAATTTATCTTTCTCCAAATAATGACGGAATTATGGATACTACTTTAATAACGGCTGATTACACTGAGGATAATAAGGATACGTGGGCGCTTTCTATTACCAGGGGGAGCACTGAATATCGTTATTATGAAGCCGGTTCTTCCCAGGTTACCTGGAGCTGGGATGGTAGGGACAATGCCAGTTCATTAGTTTCTGATGATACCTATTACCTTACAGCAACTGCTCAAGATACAGCCGGTAATTTCACCGGGACGGACAGCATCCCGGTGGTTGTGGATAAGACTTCCCCCGTGGCGGTTGCCCCGGCGGACACTACTGCGTTTGAATCGGTTCCGGTTATCTTTGATGGTTCGGCTTCCTCGGATAATTTTACCGGGATAAAAGGCTATTACTGGGATTTTAAAGCTGCGGATGGGCTGGATTGGAATAATCCTGACGCTCGCGGAGCGGTTGTCCAGGATTCTTTTCCTGTTTCCGGGCAGTATGAGGTTACTCTCAGGGTTGTTGATTATGCCGGTAATGTCCACCAGGATACTACATTAGTCACAGTTAACAGCGCCGGAAGCCTGGAGCTTACCGGAGTTGAAGCCGATTCTGAAACTGTTTCCCGGGGCCAGAAGCAGGTGAAAGTTAAAGTAGGGGTTGATAATACCGGTGAGGGGGATGTAACTGTTGATACTGCGATGGTTACTTTCTCGCATTCAAGTTCTGGTTCTGTTGATACCCAGTACATTACAATTCGTTCGGACGGAATTACTGAAATAGCCGGTCAGTCTTCTGATACTTTTGAATTTAATATTGATGTAGAAAACTTTGCTGATACGGGGGAAGTTACCCTTGATGCTCAAGTAGTGGCTACGGATGAAGCCACCGGCAGGGATGCTTCCGACAGCGCGGCTAATATCACTGATACCTGGCTGGTTCAATCCCCGGCCGAACTTTCTATAACTAAAGCAATATTTTCTGCGGATACTGTTTCCCGGGGACAGACGGGCTTGAGTGGGACTCTCGAAATCAAGAACCGGGGTGAAGCTACGGTTTCAGTTGATACTTCAGCTTTGTTCTTTGTTCATAATCAAAATGATACAGTTGATTCTCAATATAATACCAGTTTAAACTCTATGCTGGCTTCTCTGTCAGGGGGCGGGACCGGAACAATTCAGTATAGTGTACAGGTGTCTGCCGGGGCGGATACTGGAGTTGTGAGTTTGTTGGGGACTGTAAGGGGCCAGGATCAGAACAGCGGTTCTTTGTCCGTTGATACCGGTGCTATAACCCCGGACAGTTTTCTCGTTCAAACTTCGGCCGGGCTCCAGGTGGTTTCTACAAATTTTTCCGATACGATAGTTTCCGGAGGTCAGCAAAATCTGCAGGCTGAAGTGGAAGTTTATAATCCCGGGGAAGCAGTGGCACAACTGGATACGTCAAGCTTGATATTTTTACATCACACCGCGGATACCGTTACTTCTGATTACGATGTTTCTTTAGCCAGTTTACCGTTGGAAATCCTCGGGCACGATACTGCCCTGGTTAATTTTACTGTAAATGTTGATTCGGGGGCAAATACTGGCGTTATAGATCTTGAAGCGGCGATTTTCGGCAGTGATAAAAACAGTGGGGTTTCAAGGGCGGATACTTATGCTACCAGCCCGGATACTTTTCAGGTTGTTGCACCGGCGGCCCTGGTAGTTGAGCGTTCCATAGTTGACCCTGATGAAATCTCGCGGGGGCAGACCAACATAGCAGCGGAATTGAGGGTTAAAAATGCCGGGGGAGCGAAGGTGCTGGTAGATTCTTCCAGCTTGATTTTTAAACACCAGAGTTCTGAGACCGTAACTTCTCAATATACGATTTCTGATACTAACTTTCCGGACAATCTGGACCCCGGTCAAACCAGGCGGTTTTTCTTTTCTTTTTCCGTTGATGAGAGCGCTGAAACCGGGATATTAACTTTAAAGGGAACAGTGGCCGGACGGGATATTTACAGTAACAGGATAATTGCGGATACTGGAGCCAGTATTGCTGATACTTTCTTGTTGCAGACACCGGGACAATTGAACATTATCTCCTCGTCGGTTTCGGATACCACCGTTGTCCCCGGAGAAAATAATATCCCCGCCTCTATAATAGCTAAAAATACCGGAGAAGCCGCTGTGAACTTAGATACCGGTGGCCTTATCTTTTTGCATTCAACAAAAGACACTGTGACTTCGAGTTATGATTACCGGGTTCTCTCAATGCCGGCTTCCCTATCTCAAAATGAAACCGGAACCGTGGATTTTGACTTTGATGTGCTGGATTCTGCCAGCAGTGGAGTTGTAGAACTGCAGGGTCATGTGAAAGGAACTGATGTAAACAGCGCTAAAGATATCTCCGATAGTTTTGCTAACGTTGCTGATACCTTTACCGTTAAAAGCAGGGGCCAAGTTGAAGTTGGCGTGGTTGCAGCAGCCAGCCAAAAGATTAGCAGAAGTCAAGTGGGGCTTTTAGTTGAAGTGCCGGTTACAAATACGGGCCAGTCGAAGATTACCGTGGACAGCGGGGCCCTGGCTTTTATTAATTCACGCACCGGTGGAGTAGATGGTCAATATAACGTAACAAGAAATGATACTGTCGGTGAACTGCTGGGCGGGGAAAGTGATACTCTGCAGTTTTCGGTTGAGGTCAGTGACCTGGCTGATACCGGCGAAGTGGAGATCGGTGCTTCTGCTGGCGCCACCGAAGTAAATACTGGTTATGATGTTTCTGATACTCGGGCTGCCGGGAAGGACACCTGGCTTGTCCAGACTCCTGCCAGCCTGCAAATAACGGAGAGCCGGAGTCCGAGTGAAGAGGTGACGGTGGGCCAGAGCGGGGAGACGGTGGTGCTGGAGTTGAGCAACGAGGGGGAGGCGACGGCAAACATAAGCGGGGCGGACTTAATTTTTATAAACCAGAGTTTGGGGACGGTAACGGGACAATACAGCTACAGCGTGGAGCATCTGCCGGCAAGTCTTGCGGGCAAGCAGACGGCGTCGGCAACGTTTACAGTGGACGTGGGAGGGGGAGCGGATACGGGGATAGTGGATTTGCAGGGTAGTGTATACGCCCGGGATGATAACAGCGGGACGGTGGCGGGAGATACTTATGCGGACAGCCCGGACACCTGGCTGGTAAATTCACCGGCCAGTCTGCGGATAGTATCCTCGCAGGTCGGGCCGGAAGTGGTTTCGGCGGGTCAGGGGCCAGTGAGCGGGGCTCTGGTAATTGAGAACGAGGGCGGAGCGGCTGTTCAAATAGATACTGCCGGTTTAATTTTCATCAACCAGAGATCAGGAACGGTAACGGCGCAGTATGAGGTGACGGCATCCACTGTGCCTTCGGTGATCGAGGGGGGTCGACAGGAGACGGCGGAGTTTGAATTCAACGTGAAACCGGGGGTGGACACGGGAGAGGTGGACCTGGAAGGGACTGTAAGTGGGGTGGATACGGGGACCGGGCAAGTTGTGGCCGATAGTTTTGCGACCGGCCCGGATAGTTTTGTAGTCAAGATGCCGGCGGCTTTGGTGGTGCGGAAGCTGCAGGCGGATTCGGAGCAGGTGAGCACGGGCCAGCGAGATATAGAGGTAAAGATGCGGGTGGAGAATACGGGTGAGGCTGCGGCGGAGCTGACGGCCGGAGAGTTGTTGTTTGCGGATACGGAGAGCAATGATGTGGGCGGTCAATATACGGTGACCCGGACAGACGGTTTGATCGAGCTGGCGGGGGAGAGCAGTGACACACTAATATTTACCGTAGATGTAAAGTCAGGTGCGGATACCGGGGAAATAACGGTAGATGGCCGGATAACAGCCAGTGACACTTACAGTGGTCAGGACGCCTCGGATACCTATGCTGATACGGCGGATAGCTGGACGGTTCGGGAAGCGGCCGAGCTGGTCCTGGGAGAGGTCGATGCCGTTCCCGATACGGTTTCTGAAGGTCAGTCGGGAATTCAGGTCAAAGTCCCGGTTGCTAACTATGGCGGGGCGGAAGCAACCATTGATTCGGCCGCCCTGGATTTTGAGCATTACACCGGTTCTGATTTGAATAACGAATATTCTGTTGCTCGAACGGATGGGCTGATTTCTCTGGCCAGCGGTAACAGCGACACTTTATCATTTACGGTTGATATTGATTCCGGGGCTACGGGTGGGACTGTCAATATTTCAGCCAGTATTCAGGCCGCTGATACGATCGGTAGTCAATCTGTGGGTGATACCACTCCCCAGGCAAAAGATAGCTGGCAGGTGATTGGCCCGGCGGAATTAAATATAGGAGTGGTTTCGGCCAGTCCTAATACGGTAAGTCAGGGCCAGACCGGACTGGCAGTTGAATATGTGGTTCATAATGACGGGGAAGCCGAAGCAGTAGTGGATACTGCCGGATTACGTTTTGGAAAAAATGGAGTTGAAGTTGATGATTATTCAATCACCCGTACAGACGGTGTAGCTTCGGTTTCCGGCTATGATACAGCTTTGCTCACTTTCCAGGTGGCTGTTTCTGATACGGCCGGCACGGGGATTATTGATGTGAATGGGGAAGTTTTTGGGCATGACGTCAATTCAGGTGAACTTACGGAAGACACTGCCGCGGGAACTGCAGATACCTGGTTGGTCCAGACTCCTGCCAGCCTGCAAATAACGGAGAGCCGGAGTCCGAGCGAAGAGGTGACGGTGGGCCAGAGCGGGGAGACGGTGGTGCTGGAGTTGAGCAACGAGGGGGAGGCGACGGCAAACATAAGCGGGGCGGACTTAATTTTTATAAACCAGAGTTTGGGGACGGTAACGGGACAATACAGCTACAGCGTGGAGCATCTGCCGGCAAGTCTTGCGGGCAAGCAGACGGCGTCGGCAACGTTTACAGTGGACGTGGGAGGGGGAGCGGATACGGGGATAGTGGATTTGCAGGGTAGTGTATACGCCCGGGATGATAACAGCGGGACGGTGGCGGGAGATACTTATGCGGACAGCCCGGACACCTGGCTGGTAAATTCACCGGCCAGTCTGCGGATAGTATCCTCGCAGGTCGGGCCGGAAGTGGTTTCGGCGGGTCAGGGGCCAGTGAGCGGGGCTCTGGTAATTGAGAACGAGGGCGGAGCGGCTGTTCAAATAGATACTGCCGGTTTAATTTTCATCAACCAGAGATCAGGAACGGTAACGGCGCAGTATGAGGTGACGGCATCCACTGTGCCTTCGGTGATCGAGGGGGGTCGACAGGAGACGGCGGAGTTTGAATTCAACGTGAAACCGGGGGTGGACACGGGAGAGGTGGACCTGGAAGGGACTGTAAGTGGGGTGGATACGGGGACCGGGCAAGTTGTGGCCGATAGTTTTGCGACCGGCCCGGATAGTTTTGTAGTCAAGATGCCGGCGGCTTTGGTGGTGCGGAAGCTGCAGGCGGATTCGGAGCAGGTGAGCACGGGCCAGCGAGATATAGAGGTAAAGATGCGGGTGGAGAATACGGGTGAGGCTGCGGCGGAGCTGACGGCCGGAGAGTTGTTGTTTGCGGATACGGAGAGCAATGATGTGGGCGGTCAATATACGGTGACCCGGACAGACGGTTTGATCGAGCTGGCGGGGGAGAGCAGTGACACACTAATATTTACCGTAGATGTAAAGTCAGGTGCGGATACCGGGGAAATAACGGTAGATGGCCGGATAACAGCCAGTGACACTTACAGTGGTCAGGACGCCTCGGATACCTATGCTGATACGGCGGATAGCTGGACGGTTCGGGAAGCGGCTGAGCTGGTCCTGGGAGAGGTCGATGCCGTCCCCGATACGGCTGTCCAGGGGGAGACCAACCTGATGGTCAAGATACCGGTGAGAAATACCGGTGGCGCTACAGCAAGTATAGACAGTGCTGCTTTGAGCTTGACAAATGACACCGGGCAATCGGTTGCCGGTGATTTTGTTATTACCCGGAATGATACTCTCAGCCAACTGGCCGGTAATACCGGGGATACCCTTGAATTTTTAATAGATGTTAAATCGACCTCTCCCTCGGGAACAGTTTATTTAGACGGTTCGATTGGAGCAAAAGATATAAGTTCAGGTAACGCTGCCGGGGATACCGCCGGGGCTACTGTCGATAGCATAGAAATTTTAAGCGAGGGACACCTCTATTTGATTAGTTCTTATGTTGCGGATCCGGAACCTACCCGGGGACAAACGGGAGTGGGTGCTTCGGTAATTGTAGAAAATCGGGGAGAAAATGAAGTCCGGGTGGATAGCTCTCAACTTCTATTTATTCATCAGGATAATGATACGGTTACCAGCCAGTATAAAATTGCAGCTTCTACGAGTCCTGTCTCCATTCTTTCGGGTGAGACAGGAGTTATTGATTTTTCATTTACGATTGACGGGAATGCGGATACGGGAATTATCACATTACAGGGATGGGTAAAAGGCAGAGATGCTACTACTGGTAATGAAACAGAGGATACTGGCGTAGAAATTCCTGATACGTTTACGGTTGTTTCACCGGCTGACCTAAAAATTCTTTCTTCTGATTTGTCTGAAACTACCGTTTATCAACGAAACTCTAATCTTAGTGTTAGTTACCAGGTTAAGAATACCGGCGGAGGACCGGCAATCATAGATAACGCTTATCCAATTTTTAAGCATCAAACGAATGATACGGTTTCCTCTCAGTATTCAGTTAGTGCTCCTGCTATTCCAAATACAATCGCTGGAGGGGAGCAAAAGATAGTTAAATTTAAATTTTCTGTGAGCGAGTCCGCTGATACCGGGGTAGTTACCCTGGAAGGGAGTGTAATTGGTCGGGATCAAGGAATTGACCTTGATGTTTCCGACAGTTGGGTGGACAATCCTGATACATTTGAAGTTCAGGAAAAAATAGATTTTACTTATTTGCCCTCCACGGCCAGTGATACGGCAGTCCCCGGGGATACTGTCTATTTCCCAAAAACCCTTTATAATTTCGGTACCCGGGATGACACATATACTTATCAGCTTACCAACACAAAAAACTGGTCAACCCGATTACTGGTCGACGAAGATCAGGATAGGTTAAAAGACGTTGATGAGACCACTGAATTTACGAATTATTTTGTTCCAGCCGGTGATACCGTATATCTATTAGCTGAGGTGCTCGTTTCGGATTCTGCTTCTTTTGGCGATACCTGTATTATATCTGATACCATAAGTTCTTCAGCTAAGACTGGCTTGGTAAAAACAGCTTCTGAGACCCTGAGTATTGAATCTCCAGATGATGAACTTTCGCCAAAAGTAATTTTCGATACGCCGACTACAACAGTGGATACAACTGCTTTGCAAATTCATGTCTATGGTCACATTGAAGATCAGGATCAGACGATTGACACCGGCTGGTTTTATAATGAAGGGGAAACAGTGGGGGTTATAGACGTGGACAATATGCAATTTGACACCACGGTCCAGTTACATTCAGGTAGAAACAGGTTAGTCGTTGAAGCACAGGATTATTCGGGGAATACTGGCAGTGGATTTGTGGATGTATACGTAGATACCACTTCGCCAAACGTGCATATCACTGATCCTTCCGACACGCTTACTGAAACTTCTCAGTTTTACGTTGACCTGGCGGGTTATATTGAGAACCCTAATGAACCTGTATTGATAATCAACGGCGAAGCTTTTCCGCAGTTTGCAAATGACCTCGAAGATACTACCTTCAGTGGTATTTCAGTTGTGCTCGATCCGGGCCCAAATGAAATTATAGTCCAGGACACTACCCCGGCGGGGGTCTCTGATTCTGACGTGAGAAATATTGAGTATTTACCCGGGGTGGGTTTTAGGACTCCGGATTTGAACGTTGTGGATACAAACGTCCAAACCCAGACTCTGACCGGTTATGTTTCTGATACCAGAACTGCCCCTTCCGATACTTTTACCCCGCTGTATCTCTCTCAAGACGGAGAAAAAATAGGGTCCCTGGCGGTTGATGATGAGGACTTGTCTTTTGATACTACCGTAATACTCCAGGGCGGTGAAAATAATTTCAAAGCATATAAAAATATAGACGGAACTGAATACAGCGATACTGTCATGTTTCGTTATGATACTGTTCCACCTACTGTGACGGTAGAGGCGCCGGACTCGGGAACTTATCTCAATACCGATACTGCTACTGTAGAAGTAAAAACCGGTGAAGTTGATATATTCGTCCAGTTATCTAACAACGGAACCGTCGTTGATTCAGGGACACTCGTTGATTCTCCCGCTTTTTCTGTTGATGTCAGTCTTGATACCAGGAATATTATCGTGGTCTCGGGACGGGATGCAGCTCAAAATATTGGAATGGATACTGTAGTGTTAAATCAAGATACTGTTCCCCCCGCGGTTGACATTGTTTCACCTGAAAATGACCACGAAACAAGTACTCAGTCGGTTGGCCTTCGTTTTTCCGTTGCTGATTCAGCGGGCGTGGCTGGTTATCACCTGCTGGTTAACGGTGATACTCAGACCAGTGATTCTTTCGCCAATAATCCAAAGTCGGATACAATTTTACAGGATTCCGTTCCCCTCGGACAGAAACAAAACTTAATTACTGTAAAAACTTACGATCTCGCCGGAAATTTTTCTTCGGATACCGTGAATATAATTTACGATACCAGACCGATTGTGGTTTCTTTTATTCCTGATTCTTTTGATCGGGATACCGGCCTTCATTCGGCTCGTATAGAAGGGGAAGTAGGAGAAACACCGGATTCAATCTGGGTCGAACAAAATTCTGACACTAAATTATACAATTTCACCTGGGATGAGAAGCAATTCTCATTTGAAGCTTTCCTTGAACCGGGTGAAAATACTTTCGTTGTTACAGTTGTAGATACCGCTGGCAATATCAGTCAGGATACCGGAACGCTTTTCTACGATATTTATCCCCCGGAGATAAATATTGATTCTCCTGATAGTTACGCCTCTTTAAATTCTGAAACTATCACTGTTTCCGGGACAACAGATGATACCGGAGCTGACTATTTTATTAAACACCAGGGTAACGGATTATTGCTTGACACTTTCCCCCTGGACGTTGGAGAAGCCGGTGGATTTTCACGGGATAAGTCTATTTTTAGTGGAACAAATGTTATTTCTGTGTTCGGGGAGGATCAATTCGGTAATACTGGCTCTGAGACAGTTGTTGTTTCTGGTGACATTAAGCCGGAGATTACGTTTCTTTCCCCGAGTTCGCCACACGATACAAATATTCTTACTCCTGAGGTGGTGGGCTCTGTTTATTCTCCCTGGCTGACTGAACTCCAGGTTAAGATCGACGGAATGGATTCAGGCCCGGTTTCGGTTAGCAATAGAGAATTTGAATTCACGGTGGTCCTGGATACCGGGACTCATAGGGTAAGGGGCGTGGGAACACTGGCAGACAACAGCGGTTCAGATTCAGTGATTTTTCGAGTTGATCAAACTCCACCGGGGATTAATATCTTTTCCCCCGAAGATGGTGAAATTTTCTATGAGTCAGGCCAGACTTTTCACGCGGAATTGGAGGATACGGATGTAGTTTCCGGTTATTTATACGTAAACGGTGAAAGTTCACCAGTCGATGTTTCGGATACTGAGATTGTGAATGGCTATACACTTGATTCAGGAGAGAATTACCTGCGGCTAAAGGCAATTGACCGGGCGACCAATGTAAACTTTACTGATACTATTACAGTGACTTACCAGGATACCGGTCCGCGGGTGATTATTAATTCACCCGCTGATGGCAGAATAGTTAATAACGATACTGTTGCTTTGCGCGGGGAGGTTTCAGACACTAATTTTACCCAGTTAAAATACACAGTTAACGGGATAGATACCACTGTGATCGATAATATCGCGGATACTTCTTTTTCTGATACTGTATCCTTGATTCCGGGAGAAAATGTTCTCCAGGTTAAATATTTTGACGACACTTCGGTGCGGGTGGTGAGCGAAGAAAAAACTGTGATTTATGATTCCGGAGTCCCCGCCCTGGTGGTTTTCGAACCTGAAAATAATTTTATAATCAATGAGAAATCAATTTTGGTCAGCGGTCAAACTGACTCCAACGCACACGTAAAAGTTGATGATTTTGAAGCCAGTTTGGATGAAACGGGAAATTTCAAGGTCTCTAAGAGTCTTGAAGAGGGACAGAATACGATTGAAGTAATTGCTTATTATTATTCCGGTGGAGATACCTCCTATGTGGAGAGAACGGGATTGGTTGATACAGACTCACCCCCTTTAAAGTTGACTAATCCTGATAATTTCCCGGCTTACGTTAACGAAAAACAAATTGTTCTCACCGGGAGGACGGAGGCCGGGGTAGAGCTTACTATTGAGGGGGATACAGTAGAGGTGGGTAACGACGGTAAATTTTCTGATACCTGTATCTTGAGTCTGGGGAAAAATTACTTTACTCTCAGGGCGCTTGACCAGGCCGGAAATGAAAATAGTCGGGAAATTACAATTAATTATGATCCTGACCCTCCGACTCTCGTTGTTTCGCATCCCCCAAATGGTTATTTAACTAATGATCCTCATTTAACTGTTCAGGGAAGTGTGGAAGAAGCGTCGAGCTTAACCGTTGAGGATACTGTTATCTCAGTTGACGGCCAGCAAGATTTTTCCGTGGATGTTACCTTGACGGACACTGAAAATATCCTCAACCTAACTGCCATTGATCTGGCTGGAAATACTGCTGCCGTTAGTAGAACTGTAAGTTTAGATACTACCCCTCCGACCATTCAGATGGTTTTTCCTGACTCGGGTTTTGAAACAGGAACGGCAGAAATAAAATTTGAAGGACAAATTGTTGATGGGAACAGGGGCCGGATAGAAAACTTGAAGACTGGCAACCAGGTTAGTCTTTCCCTGGCTGATACCGGCAGTTTCTCCCGTTCACTTTCCCTTTCCCCGGGTTGGGCTGATTATTCAATTGAGGCTTATGATGAAGCGGGCAACGGTACTTCCATAGTATATTCTATTTATTATGATGAATTTCCACCGGAACTGGACTTGAATTACGATAAGTATGTTGCCAGTGATTCAGTGGTGGTCAGTGGAACCACTGATGAATATGCAACAATTTCATTAAATGGACCGGTTAATGATACAAGCGGTATTTCTAATCTCTCTTTTTCTTCAAAATTATTTTTGAACCAGGGCCAGAATTATATCGATGTTTCAGCCGAAGATATCCACGGAAATAGTTTTGACACAACAATTACCGTGGATTGTTTCTTGGGCGGGCCTGCGTTGAGTTTGGCTTCTCCTACGGCTGATACGGTGGGGAATAAATATATCTACGTAAGTGGAATAACTACTGGTGAAACTGTCTATGTTAATTCTGCTCCAATTTCAGTTAACGCCAGTGGGGAATTTGGCGATACAATATATTTTGATGTTCCTCCTGACCGGGTGAGTGAAGTACAAATATACGCGAAGGCAGTAGATTTTGCTGGTGAAACAACTACGGTAACTAAAGAGATCACTATTGATATTGATGCCCCTGAAATAACTTACCTTGATCCTGATGATACCACTGTCAAAACTAACCAGACTACCTTTACTATGGAGGGTTACGTTGACCAGGATTCAATTTTGAAAATAGAGGGTCGGGAGATTTCTCTGGAAGAAAGAAATAATAAGTATTACTTTTATACGGAAGTTAGCATAGATAGCGTTTATGATACCCTGGTTTTTAAGGTCGAGGATCCCTGGCATAATACTACTCGTGACGTAGTTTCAGTTGAATATACTACTGATACCCCCTCCCTGGAAATTATCAGCCCTACTGATGGATATGTCGCCGATACTGCGCAGGTGATAATTTTTGGAAAGACTGACACCGATGTTGAGGAAGTGAGAGTAAATAATGCCCCGGCCACACTGACCTCGGGAGGAACCTTTACTATCCAGGCTGGTCTGGATACCGGGGCTACTATTTTTACAGTAACAGCCGAGGACGAAGCTGGTAATTTGACTACTAAAAAAGTAACTGTTTATTACCAGAGTTTTGGTAGATTATATGCCGGTGACTTAAAAACCCCGGGTGAGGTTATACAGGGCCAGACGGATGTTCCCCTCCAGTTAAAAGTTCATAACCTGGGCCAGACTCCGGTGCGACTTTACGACACCGGTGTAAAATTAATCTTTTCTTCTTCTCCGCAATTCACCGATACTCTGCCACTTCAATTTTTGAGAACAGATGATTTATCCTTTTTAGATAAAATGGATTCTTCCAGTTTGATTTTTAACGTTCAAATCCCTGCCGATATGGATACCGGCCCAGTTTTTGGTAAAATTATTGTAGCCGGAGTGGAAACCCAGAACCGGCAGTCTACTGCCGATACAAAGATATTTAGCTGGGAAGTCCGGGAACCAGTCGAGTTATACGCTGAGGTTAAGGACCTGCCTTCGGTAGTTGAACGGGGGGAAGAAGATAAAACGGTTAAGATTGAGATACTTAACCTGGATGATAGAAAAGTTGAGATTTTAGAAAATGAATTAACCTTTGTCTCAGTTGATGATAAAACTAATGCTGATAGTGACTACAAGGTGACTTCCCCAGAAATTAATGAACCGGTTTATTCAAACGATAACAAAACAATAAAATATTCCGTTGATGTGCTGGAAAAAGCCGAATGTGGACTTACCCTGGTAGATGCCAGCTTTGTTATGCTGGAGTCTGGTTCTGGTAAGAGATTTACGCTTGATACCGCTGATACCGGTGATTTAACTGGCTGGACTGTAGAATCAACTGACCCCTTGATTGATGTTGTAAAAAATTATCCCAATCCTGCTGACCCGGCTAAACAGCCAGTTAAAATTGTTTATGAACTTGGTCAACATAGTGAAATCGAATTGAAACTTTACACTTTGACCGGAGAACTGGTAAAGTCTTTCCATTTTTCGGCCGGGGAAAAAGGAGGCCGGGCTGGTACTAACGAGATACTCTGGCGGGGTCTGAATGATGCTGGACAAAGGGTTTCTTCCGGTGGTTACTTTTATCGAATTGAAGCCCGGGCAGGCGGAAGAAGTGAAATTATTGCCGCTGATAAAATTGCTATAGTTAGACATTGACCTGGAAGATGAAGCGGATATTCTTTTTAGATAACGGACTAAATACAATATGAATAAGTTTACTTTACCAATTATTTTCGCCACGGCTTTACTCCTGTGTATGCCTTCACCGGGGTGGGGTATGGAACTTTCAATTGCGGTCCCGGACACTCCCTTTTATACGAATAATACGGCGGTAACAATCGGTGGGACAGTAGCTAACATACCCGATACTTTCACCTCTGATTCAGTCGTTATTTCCGTTAATTTGGTTGAATACACCGATGCTTTTAGCATGGGGGGAGCAAATTCTGGTACTTTTGTTGTAAGCGCCGATATTGAACAGGCTAACGATACAAATGTCTATCAAGTAAAGGCCAGACGGCGGGATAACAATAACCAGGACAGCACTGAAATTAATGTGGTTCACGATAATATTAAACCCGAATTTTTAAGTATTAGCACCGCCCCTGATTCCGAGCCCGGCCATACGACTGCGGATTCTGTGGTAATTAACCTCGCTGTTACTGGTGAGGATACTTTTGCAATTAATGGCGAGACCTTCAACGGGGATACTTTTGTAAAAAATACTTATCCGGATAGCAACGGTTATCGATATCAAAAAATGCTGAACGAAGGAACAAATGAATTTTTCTTCGTTGCTCGTGATCGAGCCGGTAATGAACAATTGGAGGTAATTACCTTTGAGAGGGATACTATTGCCCCCTTTCTGGAAATTGATGGTCCGCTTCCGAAATTAAATAGAGAGTATGTTTATACCGTTTCGGATACTGTTTTAATCGAGGGAACAATTGGCACGGATGCCGATACGTTATTTATTGAAGGTGATACTGTTCCTTTCTCTGAGGGTTCATTTGACAGTGCTGTTAGCCTGGTGGAGGATACAAATACATTCACAGTAAGAGCCCTTGACTCCCTGGGTAATGATACTGCCAGAGTTGTGGCGGTGATCAAGGATTCGGCGGATCCGGTCTTAACAGTAACTGCGCCTGATTCAGGAGAGGTGTTCGGAAATAAAAGTATCTCGGTCACGGGGGAAATTGCGGATTCGTATCCGCTGGATAAATTGATTATTGAAGGCACTGATTATGATGTTACAGGGCAAAATAGCTTTAATCAGGCAACCACAGTTTCTAATAAAATTTCTGACACCCTTTACACCATCCGAGTGGAACTAGTTGATTATGCTGGCCGCTATGATCAGGATACTGTTTATGTTTATGTTACGGGGGAAGGACCGGAGATGAGTGTGAATAATTTTACTGCTGGTACCGGAGAAATTTTTCAAAAAAATAATTATTCTCTGGTGACAAATGCGAGTACTATAACTGTCTCGGGAACTGTTGGAAACACAGCGGATTCAGTGGGAATTAAGATAAATTCCCAGGGAGAAACACTTGTCAGCCCAGGGGGGAGTAACGATTTTAGTCTCTCCGGTCACCTGGGGAACAATAGCTATCAGGAACCTAATGAAGTTCGGTTGACCGCTTACGTAGACTATCCTGACACCCCCTATACCCGGGTAACTTATAATGTTCAAAAAGACACCATTCCTCCTGCCTATAGCCGTATTTCCCCCTCGGCCTCCGAGGATACCACACTTACCAGTTCTACTCGCTATAATATCCATTTCTTAACTGAAGAGGGAGTTATTTTTCGGTTGTATCAGAACGGGGAATTAATTGATATAGAGGATTTGCCCGGTGGTGAATATGACGAAGATAAATTTTTAGAAACAGGGACAAATAAATTTGTTGCCAGTATTCAGGATGACCTTGGAAATACTGCTACGGATACCTTTTATATAGAAGTTGATCAACAACCACCCCCTCTTACTATTATTAACCCCGGCGATAAACAGTCGGAAAGAACGGTATACTCCGATCGAATCCTGGTGAGTGGAATTACGGATACTGAAGCTACAGTTCGAGTAACCTCCCCGAAGGAATCCAAACAGGTTATCTTGAATGACACTGGCCAGTTTATGACCTATATTAAAATTGAAACTGGGTATAATCAGCTTACTGTCCAGGCAACTGATTCCATTGGTAATACCCATACAAAAGGTAAAATTGTTTATGGACTTTACGGAGAACCCGCTGATGTGAATATACGGGAAATTACCGGTCCCGATAGATTAACCAGGGGCCAGAAGTCCACCATTTATACCCATGAAGTGGCCAATCAGGGTGGCGCCATTTTTAGTTTGCTGGATGATTCCACAAGCCTCACTTTTTCTTCCGGAGGGGAAAAACTACCGGCGGAAATGTTTGACCTGGATCTCAAGTCTGCGTTTACTTTTTTAAATGACTCGGATACTGGGAAAATTTATTATTCTATCGATATTCCGGAAACTTTTCCCCATACGGAGCTGTCAATTGACGCTGAAGTTTATGGTTATTCGGGTGGGAGTAATGAACTGGTTCAGGACACTTCTGCCCTCCAGGTTAAAACGATCGGTATTGACCCGGTGGTTCAAATGGATATTGACCGGGAGGAGATTGATTTCCCTGAAAACCTGTTCCATAATGTTACCAATAAGGGCTCTATCTCTCTGGAAATTTTAAATTCTGGGAGGGCAAAACTTACCAGACCTTACCTTGATATAATTAAACTTAAAAATAAACAAAAGACTGCTGATACTGAAATAGCAGTAAGTCTCTCCGGTCCCCAGGTGATTAAAAAGTCTCAGGAGAAATTTGATTTTCAGCTCACAGTTTCTGAAAAATTACCTACGGACGCTAATGTGGCCCCGCAGTTCACCCTGTTTATGCGGGATGCTAACAGGACTAATGACCTTAAATATCTATTTGTTTTTAACCCCCTTGACACTTCGACTGTTATGAGGAGATTGAATTATATTCGTGCGAATATAGACAGTAATTACCTCTACGGAGAGGTAAGATTATTTCTCGCAGATCGCTCTACTTCTGATACTTTTCTGTTTGATGAGAATTTAACCGCTGACTCTAAGTATTTAAAAATCCGGCAAAAAGTAGAAAATTTCGATCTTGTCTCCCCAACCGCCGGGCAAATTCAGGCAGATCAGCAGTTTATAAATAATTTTCATTGTTATCCTAATCCCTTTGATCCACGTAAAGGAGCCACTACAATAACTTTTGAGCTAGGCCAGACTATTAACCCCCTGACTCTCCGGATCTTTACTCTTACCGGAGAATTAGTTCTCGAACGGAAAATTCCCCAGGCGAAACTTTCTGCAACCGCTGAGGGAAAACTTGAGTATAGCTGGGATGGCTTGAATGGAATCGGTGAAATGATTGCTTCTGGCGGTTATATAGCTCAATTGGTGGCTGAATCTAACCAGGGAGAGATAGTTAAAGCCCATTCTCGAATTGCGGTGTTAAAACAATGAAGTTAACCTGGCATGAAAATTTTGAATTTTTTAAGTGGCCTGGATTTATTTTATTGTTCTTTTTCTTAGTGTTCTCGCTCCTCCTAATAGAGGGAAGTTGTCGGGCTGAAAGTGGGGACGCGGGGCAACTGGGACAGTTGTTTGATCTTGGTACCGGGGTCCATGTCGAGGGGATGGGTCAGGCTGCAACTGCTCTTGGAGAAGATATTTCTACAGTTTTCTGGAATCCCGCAGCAATTCCGAGAGTTTCTTATTCCGGGATCAACGCTTCCTACCAGAAATTATTCTTAAATACTCAACACAGTTCTCTCTCTGCAATATTTAATGAGAACCAAAATTTTGGTTTTGGGGTGGGATACATTCGCCTCGGTTCCGGTGGCTTCCAGGGGTATGATGCCTCTGGTAATCCAACTGGAAGTTTTGACGTAATAGAGCAAGCTCTGATGGTTTCCGGAGGCTATCGGTTGAGTTCGGATTTTTCAATTGGCATTTCCGGAAAGTATTTTAATCAAAAGATTGCTTCTATCAGCCGTGGTTCACCGGGTTTTGATGCTTCGTTACATTATCAGCCCTTTTCTGTCTGGCAGGTTGGACTTAATGTAATGAATATCGTTAAGCCCTCTATTGGTCCGGATGAATTTCCTCTTATTTATCGGGCGGGAACAGCCTTGAGATTGTGGGATGATCGAATCCGGCTTGCAATAGATGGTGAATTTCAGAAACAACGGGACCCGATTATGCACTATGGACTTGAATTTGTAGATCAACGTGATTGGCCCTTTGAACGAGAACTTAGCCTGAGAGCAGGGGTTAATGATGATCGGTTCACTCTTGGAGCTTCAGTAACTATTGATGAAAACTTTAAAATTGATTATAGCCTTGTGGATCATGAAATAGATATGCTGAATCAGTTTGCCTTTAATTATCGCTGGGGTATGCCGGAAGAAAAGGAAAAAGACAGCCAGGAAATATTTCAGGGCATTGAAGAACAGCTTCCCGGGTTACCGGAAATCGGACTGGATACTACTCCGCACACTTATTTTGATACCGGCTCTGACTATAGATTACAGCCGGGGGAGGTCTCTTCTGAACCGATTTTTCATCTTGAATTTGTGGGAATGTCTGATGTTTTTAACCCTGTAGGTCCCACTTTCAGTGTTCCGACGGTCCGCACCAGTTCTTTTGGCGAAGAAATTTTGCCTAAAACTGAATTTCAGTGGCAGGATTCTTCCAATGAAAATTCTCAGTCTACAGAGTTATCCCGACTGCAGGAGCGGATCAGAAAAAATCTGAATGCGGGTAATCTGGATCGTGCCCGAAAACTATTGAGAAAGGCTCGTCGGATAGCTCCGGAAGATCTTCAAAATCAGAAACTTCGGCAAAAATTAGAAAATGCTACTGCTACCGATGATATTCGAGCCAGTCAGGCTCGGGAAGCTTACCAGAATGGCTTGGTTGCTTTTTCGGAAGGTAATTACCAGGAAGCGATTGATTACTGGCGAAGAACCCTTCGCCTGGATTCTGACCATCAAAAAGCTAAGAATGCTATAGAAAGAACAAAGTTGTTGTTAGAAAATGAATAAATTTGGACTCTACCTGAAATTCAGTGCGATTATTTCGTTTTTTATCCTGGTAATAATGGTGGTTGTGGGATATGTATTTATTCGAGGGCAGGCCGAATATATTCGTAATAGACTGCGTCAGTCGGGGAAAACCCTGCTCGCACAATTTGCCCACAGCGTTCGAATGGGGTTGAAAATTGATGACGATATTTTACTGCTGAATGCCGCCCGCGCGGCTTATCGGCCTGAGGCGGGAATAAATGAAGTATATTTGATAAATCACCAGGGAGAAATAATTGCTCATAATAATCCGGAGTTAATCGGGGCTTCACCGCCTTCAATTAGTGAAGGATTATTGGTAAAAAGAAAATTGCGTATCAAAGGAAAAGGTCGTTATACGGCGGTCCTTCACTTTAGTCAGGAGGTAATTAGTAAACTACTTGAAAAGTCCCGAACAAAAATTATCGAGGCTACTTTAATTGTTTTGGCCGGGGGATTGTTGGGGGCGGGGTTCCTTTCGGGGGTTTTGACCAAGCCAATAATTAAATTAACTGAATCAGTAGAAAAAATAGCCGAAGGTGAGTACGGTTATCAGATAGAACTTAACCGGCAGGATGAAATAGGTAGTCTGGCGGATTCCATAAATAACATGAGCCAGAGGATACTTGAAGATCGACAGCAGTTAATTGAAAAGCAAAAACTTGAAAATGAGTTGAAAGTGGGACGCAGTGTCCAAAAAACATTATTACCGGAAAAATTACCAGAAATTGAAAATTACAGTATATCTGCAGAATACCAGGCTTCACGCCAGGTAAGCGGAGACCTCTATGATTTTTTACAGTCCAGAGATAAACTGTATTTTTTTGTCGCGGATGCCTCGGGAAAAGGCATCCCCGGTGCTTTGCTTATGGCTAATACCCTGGCTTCTATGCGTGTTTTGTTTGGAGCGGACTACGCGCCGGATACTGAAAAGGATTTGTTGGAAACCATGGTTCAATTGAATTCTATATTGAAGAAAAATTTTCAGGAGAGGACATTTATTAGCTTGTTTGGTGGCATATTGCACCTTGATTCTGATATTCTTAATTTTATCCGGTGCGGTCACAATCCGCTGTTGAGATTTAATCATTCGAATTCTACGATTGATAAGATGGAACCTCCGGGTACAGCGCTCGGAGTTTTACCTTCGTCGGAGTTTAGACGGCAAAACAAGACTGCCAGTATTCAGCTTCAACCCGGTGATTTTTTATATCAATACAGTGATGGAATTACAGAAATGCCCCTTGAAACTGGTGAAAGATTGGGGATTACCGGATTATGTGAGATTATTAATTCTGGGAATCACACGGCAAATAGTATTCTTGAGACGGTCTGGAAGAAAGCTGACCAGGAGATGAAAGATATCTTTGATGACGTGGTGCTCGTCTCAATCGGCTATGAAACATAAATATTTCTGAATTTCGAATTCTGGTGGTCAGTTTCTTTTGCCCGGAATGATGTTTTGAAGCTTCGTGACTCTATAAAAATCAGTCATTCTTAGATAGGAAGGAAGTTTTCAATGGCGGCGGAAAAATTTGTTTGTAGCTGTACGGATTGTACTGCTGGAGGTTATCCCGATTTTGAGGTGGCATTTCTACGTGGAGAAATAGACGCTCATACTTTTGAGAAGTTTGAAAAGCAATTTAACGAAGTTATCTCCCCGGGAGCTAAATACCTTCTGGATTGCAGTGAACTTTCTTATATTAACAGCGCCGGGATTGGACTGTTAATTAGTCGACTCTCTGACTGTAAAGAAATTGTTCTTGCCAATCTACAAGCTGAAGTCAAAGAAACTTTAAACACCCTTGGATTTTTAACTCTTTTTGACGTTGTTGAGGTTACAGTTTTTGAAAAAATTGAGGAAAAATTAGAGTTAAACATATCTCCGGCCTCAGAAAATTTAAAGCCGACCAGGGAACGGGTAAGAAATTTATTAGAAATTTATAACGATGATACTCAGCAGATCCACCACGTGGTTATGGCGCTTGACGAAGCGCTTCATAATGTCATGGAGCATGCGCTGGATTTCGATCGCGAAAAAAATATTGAACTGACTCTGGAGCTTTATGAAAATGGGGTAATAATTAGAATTCAAAACGAAGGGCCGGATTTTGATCCGGTATCTGAAGAGTTTTCTATAGAAGAGTTTGTTGCTGATAATCGCAAGCGGGGACTGGGTCTGTATTTTATTAATGAATTACTGGATAAAGTTTCTTATCAAGTTACCCCGGAGGGAAAAAATTATGTCCGGCTGGAAAAATTTTTTGACTGTCAGTAAATTTTTTGGCGCCATATTTCTCTCGTTCGTTTTGGTTATTTTTAAGCCGGTAAGTTTGTGGGGACAAAGTCCTACTACTTACTCTTTTACCGAAGTGTTGAGCCGGGCTGTCAGAATGGACAGAAAACTTATTGCAAAACGGGAAAAAATAAAAACAATGCGGGAAAGATACGGGGATGCAATTCGTAATTATCTTCCTGAATTCAGCTTATCCCTGCAGGATATTGAAAGCCGGACCCCGGGGGCACTTGATTCTTCATCCGAAATGAAACTGGTTCAACCTCTGTGGACAGGTGGGAGGCTCAGTGGAGTTTTATCTCAGAATAAAGCAGGGCTCCGTTCCAGTAAGTTAGAATACAATTATCAGGCTCAAAAAACGGTAGAAGAAGCAGCAGGTGCTTATTTTTCTTTGCTGGAACACCAGTTGAATCTGGAAAGACAGACTAATCTTAAGATGAAAGTGGAAGAAGCTTATGATTTGATGAAGAAAAAATTCAACATGGGAAATACTACTCGTCTGAAATTGTTAAAAACCAGACAGAGAAAAAATGAAGTTACGAGGGAATACAACCAGACGAAAAACAATTTAAGCAAGGCAAAACTTTCTTTGAATAAAGTTTTAAGACGTGAACTGGATGCTCCGCTCCGGGTGAAAAAAGGAAAATTCACTGGCGAAGATACTCCCCCTGAAAGAATAAGTAATGATAGATTAAAAAAGGCGGAAAAACGTATTTTGCAACATTCTTTTGAACTTAGAAAAGCCAGGTCTGAGGTTAAATATTATAAATATGGTGTTACTCTGGCTTATGCTAATTACTTGCCGGAGTTTAACCTTGAAACTCGTTATAGAACTGAAGGCGAGAGCTTTTTTGAAGGAGAACAGGAAGAGGCCTACATAGGGGTTAACATGAAAATGTTCTTTTTCGGCCATTCGGTTCAGTCTCAGTACACTTCCAGTGAAGAATCCGGGGATAAAACAACTTTGAATATGACCCTTTTTGATAACAGTTCAGATATAATTACAACTCCGATTAGTTCTCGTAAATCTGTTCGCAATGTTAGCTCTATTGATATCCAGACCCAACAGGCTGAAACTCGATACAAAAAAGCGCAAAATGAATTAAAACGCACTGAAAAAGATGCTACCCAGACTATTCGAACTCTTTACTATGATTTGGCGGATAAACGGTTGGAAATTGTTAATAATATTGATAAATTAGAGTTCCATCAGGAAAATTTGCAATTACTTCTAACCCGGCAGGAGCTTGGCCAGGCAACTCTACTGGAGGTGCTAGATGCGCGGATAAAGAAAAGTAACGCTAAAAAATCACTTATAAAGTCATGGTTGGACTACTATTTTAATCGTTTTAAAATAAACCTTTATACCGGCCAAGTTGATATCCAGTTAAATGAGTACACTAAGACAGTTAACTAAACAGACCAGGGTGTTGAGAAAATGATCCAGAGGATATTTACTTTTTCTGCGCTAATTTTACTTGTTCTGGGCCTTCTCCTGGTAAACTACTCCGATCGCGCTCTGGTTCAGAATAATCTTCCCATCCCCGTCACCCATAATCTTAATACGGCAAAGGAATACTTGGTGGAATTTACCGGCTATTTGCTGGGGTTGGAGACTCCCACCCCCCCGGCTGGTCCTGCTGATAAAAAAGAAAGTTATACTATTTCTGTTGAAGCCACTCCGGTCGTTAGAAGAAATATACAGAGAAGCTTTGAAAGTTATGGGTCATTTACCTTTAAAGAGAGTGTCCGGGTCAGTTCTACCCGGGAAGGAAAAATAGTCGATATGCAGGTAGAAAAAGCCGGGGAAAGGATCAGGGCCGGCGAGACAATTGCGGTCTTGGAACAGACTGGCCTGGAAATCAATAAATTACAGGCGAGAATTAACAAGCAAAAGAAGGAAATTTCGCTACAACTGGCCAGGTCAAAAAAATCAACCCTGCTTACGGAAATCCGAAGAACTCGCGCTAATTACGATAAAAACCTGGAAGAATTAAGATATACGCAGGCTAATTATCGCCGGAATTTGGATTTATATAGGATAGATGCGTTAACTGAACAAGAGTTGTCCGACATTGCTATGAAAAGATTCAGAGCAGTATCCACTTTGCTCGATACTAAAATTAAGTTGCTTCAGTTAAAAAAACAACTGGAAGAAGTTAACAGAAAAATTGAGTTAGCTAAAACTGAGATTGAAAATGCTCGGAAATCATTGGCCCGGGCAAATTATCAATTATCACAAACTGTAATTAAGTCGCCCATAACCGGAGTGATTGCTACAAAAGACGTTTCGGAGGGGGAAGTTCTGAAACCTGGGGAAACAACGCTGGTAAAGGTAATAAAAGTCGATCAGGTGTATTTGGTTTGTAAACTTCCGGAAACTAAACTACCGGTAATTCATAATGGCCAGAAAGTAATTGTTTATCCGGATGCTTATCCACGGCGAGAATTAACTGGTAGTGTTAGAAATATTGATCCCCTTGTAAATCCGGAAAATAGAACGGTTAAGGTTAAGGTCCTGGTGGATAACCCGGATGGTCTTCTTAAACCCGGCATGTTCGCCAGCGCTGAATTTATTGTTGGAACGGAGGATAATATTCTGGCTGTTCCACGTGAGGCTTTACTTCAGACGGCTGCTCCTGAAAAGAACTTGAAAAAAGTATATATTGTTAAAGAAAATATGGCTATTTCTAAACAAATTACTATCGGTGAGGGCAATGAAAATTATGTAAGAGTCCGTAGTGGCCTGGAATCAGGGACCCTGGTGGTGGTGGAAGGGCAGAACAGGTTGAAAGATTTTGTTCGAGTTGAACCGGAAATTGTTGGAGAATAATTATTTTTGAATTCAGGCAGTCTTAATGGTCTATAAGATTCCGGTTGAAAAACCACTTGCGGTTTGTGCGGTTTTTATAGTTTCCGTGATGGTTGGATACATATGCTTTGTTCGTCTCCCCATTACTCTTATGCCGGATATTTCTCTCCCCAGGCTTACAGTTACTACCGAATTTGAAGGCGCTTCACCGCGCGATGTAGAAACGCTTGTTACTTCCCCTCTTGAAAAAAATGTTGGAACCGTTGACGGCTTACAAAAAATTACTTCTACTTCCCGTAAAGACCAGTCCACGATTCAGTTATATTTTCAAGCTGATAGAAACATGGATTATGCTGCGGCGGATGTGCGGGAGAAAATTGACCTTGTTAGAAGTAATTTGCCGAAAGAAGTCTCAACTCCGGTTGTCAAAAAATTTAATCCCTCAGATTTTCCGGTCGCTAATGTTGTCCTGTATGGCAGTGAAAATATCAGTGAATTAGAAGATTATGTTGATCGACTTAAAACTGAACTCTCCCGCCTGGAGGGAGTGGGGGAGGTCAGTGTTCAGGGACTGCCGGAAAGAGAAGTTTTGGTTGAGGTGGATAAAACCCAACTAATTGCTTATAACATTTCTTTGCTGGATATTACTGAGCAACTTTCCAGGGCAAATACCAGTTTTAAATTGGGTACTTTAAACGAGGCGGGGAAACGATTCCTGGTAAGAGGGCTGGGCCGCTTTAAAGAACCAAAAGATATTTTGAAAATTTCGGTAGCCAGAAAAGAGAAAGAAAATATTCCTCTTGATAAACTTGCTTCGGTTGAACCAATAAAATATAAGAAAGAAGTTATTACTCATTATCAGGGAGATAGATGTGTAGTTTTCCGTATTCATAAAAAAGGAAAATCTAATTTAATCAATATAACTGACAAAATTAGTAAACGGCTGATTAGTTTTAAAGACCTTTATCTGCCTGAAAGCTTGAAATTAGATTTAATTAATAAACAGGCGGAGTTTATTAATAAGGCTTTAAGTGGAGTTGAATATGCCGTCATAGCTGGTTCTTTTCTGGCTTTTCTTGTTATTTTGCTTTTTCTTGGTAACTTTCGGAATTCTATTATTATCTGTTCTGCTATCCCGGTTAGCGTTTTTTCAACCTTTTCACTATTGTATGTCTCCGGGTTTTCTTTGAATTTGATGTCCCTTGGAGGATTGGCCCTTGGGGCCGGAATGTTAATCGATAATTCTATTGTAGTTCTGGAAAGCATTAACCGGCACTATGAAAATTCTGATAAGAGTAATTATAAAATCCCGGTAAAAGAAGGTATTAAAGAAGTGGCTGGAGCGATTACAGCTTCTACCCTTACTACAATTGCTGTCTTTTTTCCGGTTATTTTTATGCAGAGTTTTGCTTCACGTTTCTTTAGAATTATTGCCCTGGTAATTGCTTTTTCGCTGTTTGTTTCACTGCTGGTCGCTCTCTTTTTAATCCCTGCCCTGGTTACTATCTTTTTGCGAACACTCCATCGATTTTCTTCCTTTCAACTACAAGAAAAAACGCAGACTATCTCTGGTAAGTTGGCCCGGGGTATTCTCAGGTTTTGTTTCTATGCTATTTATCCGCCCTATTTTGTGGTGACTAATTTAGTTTCCTATTTGGGGCGGTGGATGGAAAAAATAGTCCAAAAATTATCCCTGGTTCTGGAAAAGCTGATTCAGGGGTTGTGGAATTTTAAAGCGGTTACCAGTTTTCTTATTGTTTTATTACTGTTGAGCAGTGGTTTCTATCTCTATACTAACATAACTGCTAAGTTGTTTCCCGACATAGATTCCTCGGAGTTTATAATTACTCTGGAATTTCCGATGGGGAGCTCGCTTGAGTCGGTGGATTCTAATGTTCCTTTGATTCGGGATATTTTATCCGGCCAAGCTTCGCTTAATAATTACCTGTTGATAACTGGTCAAAGAAAATATGAAAATGAAGACGTGCTTGAAAACAAACTTATGATTCAGGGAACACTGCAATCGGCCCGCGAAAGAAAGCGTGATGTGAATGTTATCCTGACTGAATTGATTAGAAAATTTGAAGATAAACTTCCCGTTACTGGAAGCTACGAATTGGCATTTGGGGATTTTTCAGAACAGCTTATTTCTCTTCCCCATCCTCTGGAAGTGAAGTTGCACGGATATAGTCTGGAAGTTCTGGATAAAGTAAGCGGAGAACTGGTTAAAGAGATACAGACAATATCTCAGTTAAGTAACGTTAGAAGCGATTTTGAAAAAAAACAACCCGAATTCAAAGTTGATATTAATAAGCAAAAGGCAGCTTTAAACGGGTTAACTGTTCAAAAAATTGCCAGAACTGCAAATACAGCGCTTTCTGGTTATGTACCCACGGTTCTCAAGACACAAGGTGAAGAAATAGATATCCGAGTGAAATTGGCGGGAGCTAAAAATCCCTCGCTGGATTTACTCAAGAATATCCCCCTTAAATCACCCTTTGGAGAAACTATCAGATTGAAGCGAGTTGTAGATATAGAGCAAAAACCTACGGTTCGAGCAATCAAACACGAGGAATCACTGCGGACAGTCACGATAACCGCAAATATCCTCTCTACAAAAGCTCACGAAGTGTATAAAAATGCTAAAAAACAACTGGAAAATTTTCCTTTGCCTGAAAATTTTTATCTGGAAGTCAGTGGTCTTACCCGGAAAGTTTCTCAACTGCAGCAGGAAATAATTTGGATGGTCCTGTTTTCGGTCATTCTGATCTACATGACAATGGCCGGGCAATTTGACTCACTTCTGGCTCCTTTTGTAGTTATGTTCAGTGTTCCTATGGCTTTCGCCGGAGGACTGGCTGCTATTTATTCCCAGGCAAGTGGTATCTCTTTGGTGAGTTCAATGGGATTTATTATTCTTGCCGGAATAGTGGTTAATAATGCTATTTTAATTGTCGACTTAATTGGACAATATTTACGTAGTATGCCACTCAAGGAAGCGGTCATAGAAGCTGCCAAAATAAGGGTTCGCCCGGTTTTAATGACTGCTTTTACCACAATATTAGCCCTCCTGCCTCTCCTTTTTTCTACCGGTGAGGCAAGGAATTTGCAACGTCCACTGGTTCTGGCAATTATTGGCGGAATGATTGTGGGAACTTTTCTGACTTTACTCTTTATTCCACTTTTGTACGGCGTATTTTTCTCTTCAATTACAAAAGATGATTAATCAATTACTTCAGAACATTACCAGAAAAAAAATTGGCGTATTACTGTTTTTTGTTTTTATAACCGGCGTTGGGGTAATTTATGCGAGCCGGAGTCAAATTGCTCTTTTGCCTAATGTTGAATATCCGGCAATTTCTATAAATATTAAATATCCCGGCGCTTCTGCCGGACAGCTTGAAAGAGCTGTTACCATTCCCGTTGAACAGGCTATCTCTTCTCTTGATGAAGTTCGTAATGTGATTTCTTATTCTTCCGAAGGTGAAGCGGATATCAATGTAAAATTTGCTCTTGATAGCAATATGCAGGTTAAATTTCTGGAGGTCAGGGAGCGCCTGAAAAGACTTCACGGAAAACTTCCGGAAGATATTAGAAAAATAAGGGTACGCAAATACAGTTCGCGTGACCTGCCGGCTGTAATTTGTGCTTTTACTTCTGATAAAAAATCCCCTGAACAGGTCAGGGCTGAAGTAGAAGAGACATTAAGACCTGCTCTCCAGCGTTTAGAGGGGACAGCTAATGTCAAAATTGTAGGGGGGAGAGAAGTAAAATTTCTGGTAAATGTAAATCCTGGTTATATTCACGCTCAAAAACTTTCAATTTATAATATTTCCCGGGCTTTGAGTCTGGCTAATAAGTATAAACCACTTTCTGAAATAACTTACTATAACCAGCTTTTTCCTCTCTCTCAACGTCGCCATGAAGCAAGTGCTAAAACCATTGCTAACATCCCGGTGATTAGAACTAAAGAAGGGGGATTGGTTGATATTGATGATCTTGGGGATGTCCGAAGGGGCTATCTCCCTTACCGATCAATTTCGCGAGTAAATGGTTATCCTTCTGTGGCTGCCTATATTTATAAAACAAGTCAGGCAAATGTGCTTGGGCTTTCAGAAAAAGTCAAAGAAGCCTTAGCTGAGTACAAAGTGGGAAAGGTAGAAAATCACGTGGTATTTGATCAGGCCGAACCAATCAAAGAGTCGTTTGCAACTCTGGAAAGAGCAGTGATTCTGGGGGCTCTTGGTGCTACTGTAGTTCTGTTTTTATTCTTTCGGGAAATTGCTTCTGTATTTATTGTTGGACTTTCCATTCCAATCTCAATTTCAATGGTTTTAATTTTCATATATTTTTCTCCCTATAATTTAAATATAATTACTCTTAGCGGCATTGCCCTGGGAGTTGGTATGCTAGTTGATTCGGCAGTTGTGGTCACTGAAAACATCAAAAGAATTGTCGGAAGGAATGATGACGTAAAGCTGGCTTCGGTAATTGGAACGGCTCAGATGGTTCCGCCATTGTTTGCTTCAATGCTCTCTACCGTTATTGTTTTTTTGCCCTTGCTATTCGTGCAATCTCGAATTAGAAAAATGTATGCCGGATTTGCTTTTACTGTTTCTACCGCTCTTTTCTCTTCACTCATAGTTTCATTTTTTCTAATTCCAGTGTTATTTATATTTGTCCGGCCAAAATCCAATAAAAGCTCTACTCTGGTCACTACTGGTTTTCAAGGTATGTTAAAATATCTTACGCCCGCCGGTTGGCTGTTAATTGTTTTTGTCGCCTTGGGATTGTTAGTAAGTGCCCCCCTTATCGGACAAATTGGAGAGACGGTAATTTCCGGTTTTAAAAACCGGAATATAGCAGTTCATGTTGAACTTGAACCGGGCAGTACAATTGCGGAAACACGTCGTTACCTGTCGCGATTAGAAAGAAACATTCGATCTAAATCGTTTGTTCAGAATTTTACGTCAAGGTTTGACAAGTGGATTGGCAATATAAATATTCAGCTTTATCCCCGGTCAGTCCATCCTATTACAACTGCGCAAGCAATAGATGAACTGCGCCGGGAACTGAAACCGTTTCGCCAGGAAGGTTTGCAGATATATTTTAAACAAGGCTCGTCGGCCGAAGGCCAGAGAGCTGTAATGGAATTGTCCGGCCCCTCAATAAAACGGCTTTACCGCCTGGGGACGGAATATGTTCACAGGTTAAAAAAGTTGAATTTTTTAAAGGAGATCCACCTGGTTATGCCCCGGCCCCGTCCGGAGATCAGGGTGGAATTACGGGAGGGTTTACTTGGTGAATACGGTTTGTCCACGCGAAGAGTATTACATGAATTGCGAGCTCAAGTGGGTGGGGAAATAGCAGCCTCCGTGATGGAGGCGGGGCAGGAATATGACATAATATTTAGGCTTAAAAGGCGGACGGTGGATACTATAAAGGAGGTTAGAAATCTCTATTTAACCTCAGCCCTCACCGGTAATAAAATCCCCTTAACGGCAGTATCTGATATAACTCAAGCAGAAGTCGGAAGTCGAATCCAGAGAAAAGACGGATACCGGACAGCTTTTTTGGCAGGAATAATTATCAGTGATAATCTTAAAGATGCTTATAACAGGATCAATAAAACAATTCAAAAAAGCCAGCTTCCCACGGGATATTTTTTTGATTTGGGAGAAAATTATGAAAAACTGATTGAAATGCATAGCAGTATGCAGTGGGTGGTTGGCATCACTTTACTTCTTATTTATCTTGTTTTAATGGGAACACTGGAATCTTTCTGGCAGCCGGTTTTGATAATGATTAGTGTTCCGGTGGCTATTTCTGGTTCCCTCTGGATGCTGTATTTGCGGGATATTTCTTTTTCCCTGGCTGTCTATATTGGTATGATTATTTTAATGGGGATGGTAGTAAATGGAGCAATAGTTATGATCTCCAGAATCTCTGATTTAAGGCAGTCGGAGGGAGTTGTGACGGCAGTTTATGAGGGTGCTTCGGAACGCCTGAGACCAATCTTACTAACATTTGGAACTACAGTCATTGCTATGTTGCCCCTGGCTTTCACTCAAAAATCCGGGGTGGCTATTGGCTCATCTCTGGCTTTGACTGTGATTGCCGGTCTTTCATTTGGAGTGATTTTTAACCTCTTCTTTCTTCCGTTGATTTTCCTGAAGGTTGAAGAGCTCAAAAAATCCATTTTAACCAGATTGAACTTTGACCCGAAAAATTAGTTGTTGAGTTAAAAATTACTTACAGCTGTATCTTTATTCTTTTTGAGCCTGGATATTAGCCTGAGAGTAATCAGGTTAGTGATAATCCTGGAAACTATCAAGAAATGGAGGATTAACTACAGTGAGTAATTCGTCAGATAAGCCTCCCATCCTGGTAGTTGATGATGAAGAAAGTGTGCGAAAAGTTTTTCAGGATACATATGAAGAAAAATATGAGATTAATACCTGCAGTAGGGCTTCGGACGCCCTTGATTACCTGGAGTCCGGAAAAACTCCTCAACTTATTATAACGGATGTTAAGATGCCAGAGATGGACGGCCTCGAACTCTTGGAAAAATTACAGGAGGACTACTCGCAAATACCGGTAATTTTAATTACCGGTTATGCTACAGTTGATATGGCAGTGGAAGCGATGAAAACGGGGGCTTTTGATTTTGTGGTTAAGCCGTTTGATTTTGATGAGTTGGAAAATCAGATAGATCGGGCACTGGAAGTGGCCGAGATTCAACATCAGCTCGAAATTTCTTATCCGGATCTTCGCCTGGAAGATCCGGATGAAAAAATTGTGGCCGCCAGCGAAGATCTCGAAGGCATAATTAAAATTGTGAAAAAAATCAGTGATTATAAAACAAATGTGCTAATTACGGGAGAAACCGGTACCGGTAAAGAACTTATCGCCCAGGCATTGCACTATAATGGTAAATTTAAGGATAAGCCTTTTGTGGTAATTAACTGTGCTGCCCTGCCGGATAATCTTCTGGAAAGTGAACTGTTTGGCTACCGTAAAGGGGCTTTTACTGACGCCCAGTTTGATAAAAAAGGAAAAGCAAAAGTGGCTGACGGGGGGACACTTTTTCTCGATGAGATAAGTGCAATTTCAGAAAAAGTTCAGGCAAAGCTTTTACGGCTAATTCAGGAAAATGAATTACAGCCTCTGGGGGCCGAAGAAACGGAAAATGTTGATGTCAGAGTTATTGCGGCGACTAATGAGGACCTTGAAAAAGAAGTCGAGGCCTCCCGGTTTCGAGAAGATCTTTATTTTCGGTTAAACATAGTTCCAATTCATCTTCCGCCCCTCCGGGAGAGAAAAGAAGAAATTATTCCGCTGGCTCGTTATTTTCTCAAAAAGATTAACCAGGAATACGATTTTGACAAAGAGCTGACTTCTTCGGCCCTGGAAAAGTTGAGTGAGTATGACTGGCCGGGGAATATCCGGGAACTTGAAAATTGTATTGAACGGTCCGCACTGATTTCTGAAGGGACTGTAATTGATGCAGATCAGTTTAATTTTGGTTCGGATGATGCAGAAGCCGAAAAGAAGGCTTTTAAAACTCTGGAAGAGGTAGAGAAAGAACAATTGAAAAAAGCATTACAAGTGGCTGATGGTGACAAAGCACAAGCGTCCGATTTGCTGGGAATACATCGGTCAACTTTATATCGAAAACTAGAAAAGGCGAATATCGATGAATGACCGTTCTATTCAAATGGAATCCCTGATTGACCTCGGGATAAAAATGTTTGCAACCCAGTCCCTGGAAAAATTAGTGGATTTTGTTCTTTATAATGTGATTGGCTTATTTGGAACCAGTCCCGCCGCTTTATTTACTTTTGATCCGGAAAAGAAAGAATTTTCTTTAAAGGCTTCTCGAGCCACAGGAACTGATTTTGTTAAATCTGGCTGGTCTATTAAAAGTAAAGAATTACACGATCACCTCACAGCCAGTGATGAGTTGCTTCGTTTTAGCGAAGTTGTTTCTTTTTTTCCGGATAATTTTGAATTTGAATTTATTCAGAGTTTGAAGCATAAAAATAAATTAATCGGGATACTCTTGCTGGGTTCCCGGCCTGAAAACCAATCTTTTTCTAAACGGGAAAAAAAATTATTATCAGTTTTTGGTTCTCAGATAGCAACTGCACTTCAAAATAACTTGCTTTACGAGGAACTTCGGAAAAAAAATAAAATTTTAAAAGAAACTCAGCAGGAACTGGTTCAATCGGCGAAATTGGCGGCTATCGGTAAACTGGCTGCGGGGGTCGCACACGAAATAAACAATCCCCTGGTCAGTATGAATGGTTATACCCGTTTGCTCAAGAAAAAATCAGAGGATCCTGAACTGCAGGAGTATACAGAAATACTGGAGGAGGAAATTGATCGTTGTAAAAATATTGTTCAGGATTTGTTAAAATTCGCTCGCCAGGGTAAAGATTCTTCTTTTAAAACTTTTAACCTTAAAGACCCCCTTAATAATTGTCTGCAAACTCTGGCCCCCAGGCTGGAAAATAAAAAAATCTCTGTAAACACTGTCTTTCCAGAAAAACAGTGTAAAATTGAAGGGGACCCTGATCAAATTTACCAGGTCTTTTTGAATCTTCTGGTTAACGCCCTGGAGGCAGTAAAACCGTCAAACGGCCGTATTGAGGTTAAGATTGAATCAGGCCCCGGAAGCCACCTTGTTACTATTTCAGATAATGGTCCCGGGATTCCCGAGGATATTAAAGACAAAATTTTTGATCCCTTTTTTACTACTAAAGATGCAGGTACTGGACTGGGACTCTCAATCGTTTATAATATTTTAGACATTCACGGCGGCGAAATCAGTCTTCATTCAGATTCAAGCGGAACTGAATTTGAGTTGGAATTTAAAACCGGTGTGTAACTTAAATTTCACAATGAGGTGTAAAGAATGAGAAAATTCAAAGAAATCATTACTCTGTTTTCTTTATTTATTATTGCAGGAGGGTTAATAATGGGATGCAGTGATGTTCAATCAATTTATGAAGAAGGTAACAAACTGGCTAAAGCTGAAAAATACGATCAGGCAATGGAAAAATTCAAACAGGTGATCGAGGAAAAACACGATTTTGCTGAAGCCCATAATAATCTGGCGAATATATATTTGATGAAAAATGAGCTGGACAAAGCCCAGAAACATTATAAAAAAGTCGTCGAACTCAAGCCCGACAAGGCAATGGCACACTCAAATCTGGGTAATGTCTATTACAAAAAAGGTAATTTGGAGCAGGCAATCCAAAAGTATCAGAAAGCACTCGAGCTGGAGCCCCACCTTCAAATGGCTCATTATAATCTCGGGAATGTTTATCATCAACTTGAATTATTTGAGGACGCCCGGGAACACTATAAAAAGGTCCTTAAAGATAATCCCAATCATTACAAAGCAATTTATCGTCTTGCTTCTCTCAAAATGAAACTGGGGGAACGAGAAGAAGCAGGTGAAATGTTTCAGAAGGCCCTGTCCATTAATAAAAAAGATCCGGACTTACAGAATGAAGTCGGAAAATATTATCTTAATGGCGGGGATCTGCCTAAGGCAGAAAAACACTTTAGTAAAGCCCTTGATTTAAATCCCGAACTGGGAGCGGCATATCATAACCTCGGTTTAGTTAATTTTCATCGAGGAGATCTGGATCAGGCGGTTGATAATTATGAAAAAGCCTTGAAAATAAATCCCAATTCCAGTGAATTACATAGCGATTACGGATTGGCACTTTACCGCCAGGGCCAAAAAGAGGAGGCCTATAAAGAATACAAGTTAGCTATAAAAATTGACCAGTCAAATCCCTCGGCCTACTATAACCTTGCCTCACTTTATGATGACTCCGGTCGTTATGACGAGGCAATTGATAATTATCGAAAAACTCTCAGCCTTAATGAAAACCATAAGTTGGCTCATAACAACTTGGGATTAATCATTTTAAACTACAAAAATAACCCGAAAAAAGCTTTATCCCACTTTGAAAAGGCTCTGGAAATTGATCCGGATTTTAGTTTGGCCCATTTTAACCGGGGGATTGCACTCTACCAGCTTAATGAAACTCAAGCGGCTCGCAAGGAGCTTCGGCGAACTATTCAATTGGTTCCCAGAAATAGTAATTTGGCCCAGCAAGCTCGCAACATATTGGAACAAATTTCGTCCTGAACTCTTCTTTCGTTTATTTTCTGTCTCTCAAGGCCTCTGGAATACTAATTTACTAAAACCTAAATTGAGCGATTCTATGGTGAGTCTGCAAGATATCACCTGTTTCTA
>CAZVWJ010000026.1:0-33943 GCA_964631325.1 uncultured bacterium
CAAACGCCCCGTCGGTGACAACTGCGTGGATGTGAGGGTTCCACAACATCAAGGAGCTTCACCCCGATAAAAAATCGGAGGAAACTATATATCTCAATGTTCAAGCTTCAAGCTATTCCGATTTCTATCGGGGCAGGCGTCTGGATGGAAACCACGCCGCCCGGAGTGGGCTCAGTCCCCAGAATTTACACCAAGGTTAACTACATAACCAAATTATCATGCTTCATTTTCTCTGATTTTTGCTCTCCAGAAGTGTAAACTGGTATTAAAAAAGTAAAGGGGGAGAAGAATAAAGTAAAAACTATTCATGTCGATCAGGTTGGGTAGGCTCAAAACTTTTCCTAAAACAAGAAACAAGATCGCCACTAAAGCTATCCCGAGTAAACTTTTTAAAGAAATTTTGGCAAGTAAAATAATGTTTTGCCGAATATTGATTTCTCCCTCTTGAGATTTCTCGTTTTTTTGCAATTTTAGCTCATCCTTTCTAATAAGATAGGAATTTTTAAATTCCGCTTATTCTTTTCAGAAGCTATATTAGTTGAATTGGTCGGTATCGTCAAGAAAACACATTTCAAACCAGGCATATACGGGCGCGGTGTCCTCCAGAGCAGGTTCTCTGTCCGGATTCCAGCAAGCCAGCCGGTTTTCGGTGCTATTTTAGAGGGAAGAGAAGAAAATTACCATTATTTCAGGAAGAAATGGCTAAGATTGTCGCAGTGAAAATTTTCAAGGAGATAGGTTTACGGTGGGCTGAAGAGGTAGATGAGTAACTAGTTCAAGATTAAAACAGGGTACAAATAAATACGGTGTCCCACGTTGCTGAAAGTCAATTATTCCGGTATTGAAAAAATTGATATTTCGCCCGAATCTGTTCCTACGGCCAAGAGATTCTCACCCACAAATTCCATATCCTCTATACCATCTTCAACCCTGGCAACTTCTCTGTGGTTTTTTTCATCTATATTAAACAAAAATACTTCACCATTGTATTTACCAGTATAAAGTTCCGGCCTGTTACCCCTGAATTCAATTGTACTTGTAGAATGAGCTGGCTTACTATTCAATCTATTTTTTTTCTTCAAAGTTTTCACCTCGATAATATCGATACCCGTCCACTCAATAGCCATTAATTCTCCCCCCATTCCAAATTCTATATCAGATACAGTGGCTCCACCATACCGTGGAAGTTCAGAATACCCCCAGAATGTTTTCAGGCTTTTTTGTTTGTTCAGATCCCACACTACAACCTTCGTATTTTCCGGTCTGAGGAAACCCAGATCACCGGCTGCCAGATAACCATATTTTTGATTGTATTCAATGGCAGTCGGTTTATAGTCAAATCCCATTAACCATTCCGGCTCATTTTCTTTATTCTTTCCGTCGGCCGGGACAAGCTGACCATAATAAAGAGTTGGCCTGGGAAGCACGGGCAGCACGGGCAAAGTAAGCATATAGAGCGCTTTGTACGCTGCTTTAAAGAACCCTTCCTTCGCGTCCGCTGTGTAAGCCAGTTTTTCTCTATCCGGTAAATATTCAAACGCCCCAAAACCTTCTTCCCTAACTGTGTACCCTTCTGGCGCTATGTGCTTTTCTAATTTAGCTTCATAGCCACTTTCCAGCTTTTTTAATTTCCATACCCCAATTTTCCCTGATAGAACAAAGACCTTATTGTTCTCCTTATCCACTTCAATGCGAGCAAGTTTCCCTCCTTCCGAGATAGACGTTACTTCCTTCATGGTACCATTTTTTTTTACTCTTATTACCTTCACATAAGTATCGGACCCAGCAGTAATCAAAAATTGCTGTCCATCCATTTCTATACTTTCTATATCCAGCACTCCACTATACTCTGTTGGTTCGTGGACTTTTGAACTGGATAGAAGCTGGAGATCAGAGGCGGGGAAAACAGGCGGAGCACATAATGTTACTGCAATTAAAGATAATAATAACAAAGATGATATTAAAGATTTTGTTTTCAAGTTTTAATTATCTCCCGAACAAGTCCTAAATAATTTGTTTTTTCGCCTTTTACACTTTCTTCATAATTTATCTTTTACATATTCTTCCACTTTCACGTTATCCGTGCTTATATCCCCTTCCGCCAGCTCTTCTTGTAAAAATCTTTTTATGGCTGCATCATAACTTGTGCGATATTCTTTGTATATTACTTTCTGGATTTTCATCAATAATCACGAAGGAGTGAATTATCAAAGAATAAAATGGGAATTTGTAAATTCAGCTTATTCTTTTCAGAAGCTATATTAGTTGAAATGGTCGGGGCCGTCAAGAAAATACATTCCAAAACAGGTATATACGGGCGAGGTGTTCTCCGGAGCAAGTTCGCTGGTCGGATTCCAGCCAGTCAGCCGGATTTCGGGGCTATTTTAACCGCAGGGATTCCAGGATACGGGGCAAGGTAAAAAAATAGGCAGGTCTATTAATTTTTGTCCCAGGGCAGATCCTCCGAGAAAGGCTCAGCCGGGGCCGGTGTATTGTCCGGTGGACCGCGCGGGGGATCAGTTCCGGACTAGTAGCCATTTATCGGCGGGAGGGATTGTTACAGCGCCTGGAATTAATAGTTATAGCTGTATCTCAAACGTGTGTGATTGGATGTTGGTTCTTTCGATGAGGATTAGATTGGGAAGCGCCGGATATATTTGTATAATTTACCCTGCTGATTTGTGCTGGCGGGGCGGGTTCTGGTTTACCGCTAAATAATTTTTACGTGCCCGTGCCTCTTTGACTTATTTCTGTTTTGTGCAAAGTTTATTTCTGGTGAATAGTTAGAAGGAGCCGACTATGAGTGAATTAGCCGTTGAAGTGGAGGCAAACCGTTCCGAGGTTGTTGATTTCCTGCAGCGGTTGGTCCGGGAGCCGAGCTACAGCGCAAACGAGGGGGCTGTTGCTCGAATAATTAAAGCGGAAATGGAAAAATTAAATTACGACCGGGTGGAAATTGGCGGGTTGGGGAACGTGCTGGGTAAAATAGGTACGGGACCAAAAACTCTGGTCATTGATGGCCACATAGACACAGTAAAAGTGAAAGAACCGGACGCGTGGGGTTTTGATCCTTTCGGGGGCGAGCTGAAAGCCGGCGAAGTCAGGGGGCGGGGAGCGGCGGATCAGCTTGGTGGGGTGGCCGGGGCTGTCTATGCCGGAAAAATAATTCGTAAAAAGGGACTGCTGCCACCAGATTGTTCGCTGTATATCACGGGGACTGTCCAGGAAGAGGAATGCGAGGGAGCCTGCTGGGACTATCTCATTGACAGTGGAAAGTTGGTTCCCGATGCTGTTTTACTTACTGAACCCTCCGATTTAACAATTACCCGGGGGCACCGCGGGCGGACGCAAATTGACGTAAGCATTGCCGGCAAGGGGGCGCACGGGAGTGCGCCCGGTAGAGGTGATAATCCAACTTACCGACTGCCCGCTTTGCTGAAGGAGATAGAGAAGCTTAATTCGCAGTTGGAAGTAGATGATCTGCTCGGCCAGGGTTCGATTACAGTGACTGCGATCAACACCACTTCAGCTTCCCTGTGCAGTGTTCCTTCCCGGTGCCAGTTAACCCTGGATCGTCGCCTGGCCGGGCAATTTGAACGGGCGGAAATACGGGCTGAGATAGAGGATTTAACCGCCTTTCAGCCGAAGTTTATGACCACTGAAATTCCCGAATATAACCGGGAAAGCTGGACCGGCAGAGAAGTACGATACCCACAGTTTTTCCCGGCCTGGAAGCTCGAAGAAAATCATCCCCTGGTAGAGGCCGGCCGGAAAGTATATCGGAATATTTTCAATTCAACTCCCCCGGTTGACAGGTGGACTTTTGCCACGAACGGGTCAGTCCTGCGGGGACGCTACGGGATTCCCTGTATTGGATTTGGCCCCGGGAAAGAGAAATTTGCTCATGCCAGGAACGAACGAATCGAAGTCGATTCACTGCTAAAAGCTACCGAGTTTTATGCGGCCTGGCCCCGGAATTACCTGGAGGAGTTAGAATCATAATGGGGCTGTTAGCCGGACTTTATAATCCCCAGAGAAACAGGCTTTTTTCACCTCAACCCGATCTCTACGTTGATCCCCGGACCGGGGGCTTTTTGCGTGCGGTTTACGATTACCAAACTCTGGCTGATACTTTTAAGCTCCAGGACGCTTTTCAAAACTGGGAGAAAAATCAGCTTGCCGGTTTTATTGACTTATTACCTTTGGAAAAAATTGAGTCTCTGCCCGATCAAAGACCTGGAAATACTCCGCTTATTGCCTGGGATGAAGAAAAAAATATCTGTTTAAAACAGGAGACGGAAAACCCGACTGGTTCAGTTGCGGGTCGCAGTCTCGCCGTGCTTTTAGCACGAGCCCGGGAACTAAATTACGAAACTGTTTGCCTGTTTTCTGATGACCTCGTTCAGGTTGATTCATTTTCTGAGATTATCAGGGATTTTAGTCTGAGGGGATTGGTTTTTACTTCGGAAGGTTCAAAAGTAGCGGAAGGTAAATTGGACCTCCCGGAAAATTTAATTCTACTTGAAGTAAAGGCTGATCGTAAGGATACCTATAATTTTCTCCTGGAAAGCGCTCGCGAACGGGAGTGGTATAACATAACCCCCGGTTTTAACCCATACAGTCGTGAGGGATATAAGACAGTTGCTTTTGAATTGTATCTGCAGTGGGGAGAGGTGCCCGAAAATATTTACCTGGTGCCGCGCCAGGGGAATATCCTGAGTGGTTTAATAAAAGGGTTCCAGGAATTGAAAATTATTGGTTGGACTCAAGAAATCCCCCGTTTCTGTTTGATTTTTCCGGCCGTGGAGCATAAAAAATTCGGCTGGTTCAAGCAGGCCCTTGAAGAGTCGGAAGAAAATTCGAATAGCAAGTTAAGCGGTATTGAGAGGGGACCTGTTGACTTATTTTATGCCGTTCGGATGTTGCGGGAAATTGATAATAAAATGATTTTGCTGGAGCGAAGCCCGCGGCAAAAAGAAGAGAATTGTGAAAATAGAAAATCTGAATTCAACTCCACTTTAACTCAGTGCCCGGGAGAACTTTCAATGGCAAATAGATCTGAATTAGCGGGACCGGGGGTGTTGCTCTCTCTTGCCTCCAATTTTCAGAGGCAACCGAATTGTGAGGGAAAAACCCGGGTTATTTCTCCCGCACCGGAAGAACTTGATAGTATTCTTAATTCCTTTTTCGGGAAGCAATAACAGTGGTTTCCCAGCACCGCTGGCTCCAGCGTAATGATTCCCGGCTTGTGGAAATACTTGAGCGCCTGGAACAAGACTATGGCCGGCGGGAAAGAGAACCTGATCTTGACTTGCTCCAGGTGCTTGTCTTAACGGTGTTGAGCCAGAACACTACGGATCAGAATTCGCGTCGCGCTTACCTTAATTTATTGAAGGAGTTTCCCCCGCCGGACATTCAACCGGTGAAAACAAATAAGTTGTTGGACTCCTTTCGGGTGGTGGATTCCGCCCGGGAATTACCAGCTCCTGACTGGGCTCAAATTGTTTCTGTTTCCCCAAAAAAAATTCAATCAATAATATCACCGGCCGGGCTCCAGGCAAGTAAAACCGAAACAATTATGGCCCTCCTACAGCGGGTTATAGGGAAAGGGGAAGCTATAATAGAGGGGAGGCTTGATCAACTTTCAGCCGGGGAAGCTATTGATCGTTTAACTGAAGTCAAAGGAATCGGAGTAAAGACTGCAGCGGTTGCCCTGATGGAAACCGGTCGGAAGGATATTTGCCCGGTTGATACCCATGTTGCCCGCATCACCCGGCGGTTAAAGCTTGTCGATTACGAAGGTAAAAATCGTGAGATTATTTTTCGCCGTTTGCAACCATTAATTCCCGAGGGGAAAGCCTACAATCTCCACCACAATTTACTTTCCTTTGGTCGAGAAATTTGCACAGCGCGTTCGCCGGACTGTGAAGGATGTGCTTTTGCTTATTTATGCTGGGATCTTCGCTGTCGACGGGGTGGGGAGGAACTTTTGCTTAAGTTTTCGTAAGGAAAGCCTGGAGAGTTTCCGGGTCCGGTTCCTTTTCGCACCATTTAATTTTGAATTCAGCTTCTTCAAAATCTGTGATAATTTTTTCAATTTCATTTCGGCCCCAGTTATCCAATTTTTCTCCTGCAATTAAAAATTCGTTTAATTTAAGTTGAATTACGTCTGTATTGTAGTCACACCCCTTGAGTTGATCCTTGAGTTGATCATAAAAATCTTCTCCGTAAAACATCCCGGCTTCTTCGCGATGACTGAGAAAATCCGGGATTTCCGCCCAGAGGAAGTCTGTATACCCCGCTCTTACCTTTTTCTTAAGTAGATCAAGTTGAGCTTTAACTAATTGATTTTGATATTCTCTAATTTTTCCATCAAGAACCATTCCTCGGACTGCCTGGCAGACTTGAGAACCCCAGATTGACATCCATTCGGCTTCCTGGTCCGAGAGTTTTCGGGTCATTTTCATAAAGAGAGCGCCGTGCAGGTCGATACCAACTTTTAGCGGATAAGCCCAGTTCATTTGTTGCAGGGTTTCGGGCCAGTCATCCTCCGGTTCAACAGAAAGCGGTTCTCCTTTTTCCGCCTGGTCGACTACTTCCAGAGGCCCGGAGTGGGAGGGCATAAACAGGGGACGGTCGAGTTTCGGGCGACTATAGGGAACTGAGAATACCTCCCCGTCCCAGATGAATGGAATAAAAGCATCAACATCGTAAAGTGTCTGCATTGCCTCGTCGAGAACGGAAAACAACACCTCCGGTTCACTGCTTTCATTGAGCATACTTCCAACTCGTTGGATTGCGTGTAGCTGTTCCAGTGATTTTTCCCGTTCCTCGATTCTGGCCTGAATTTGTTCGGCCATGTTATTAAACACGGAACCTAATTCTTCAATCTCATCCCCGGAGCTTATTTGGCTTCTAGCTTCCAGCTCGCCATCCCCTAATTGTTTTGCCACTCTGACTAATTTTTCCAGGGGCTTAATCAGTTTGCCGGTTGCCCAGAAACCAATGATCGCGGCAAACAACCAGAAAATACCGGTAATAATTGCGTTATCAATGATTATATTTTGTTGTTCGTGAGCAACTTTGGTGGTATCAAAACCGAGTCTGATAATTCCAAAATCATTATCGTGATAACGAATTGGGACAAGAGCATCATAGAAGTATTTTTCTTCTACCCAGCGCCCAAAAACTTGTTTATCCGAGCGCAACAGCTTACGAGCTAATTTTTTGGGTACCGGAAGCAGGCGGTGCTTCTTATTTTTTATTTTTTTGGGGTGTTGGAAGATTTTATTGCCATTAACATCATAAGCAATTAGAAATATTGCTTCTTCGGAGGAATTTTGCCAGAGGCGAGAACTTATTTTATTGGTTTGATCAAGCGCTTCCCCGGTGAGTAATGAATGGGCGTAATTCAGACCAAAAACTCGGCCCACAAGTTTTGCCTTCCGTTTCATATCGCGGACACTGTTATCAATTTGTGTTTGTATGTTCCAATAGGTAATTATTCCCATAACAGCGGTAACCATCAAGATAAGGACGGCGGTTACTTTGACTTTAAGGCTGATTTTCATTGGTCCCCCCCCCGTTGTATTTTTGAAGAGTTGCTTGAACTTTTCTGACCTGATCGTAATCAGAGTCAGTGGCCGGAGCAAATTTTTCTATATCATCCCCGAGGGAATGGAGCGCGGGTTTATTTTTTTTGTGTAGAGTGAGAAAAAAGTCCCTGATTTTTTTGGTTAATTTTTTATTTTCACTGAGTTTGTCGGAAATTACATAGGGTTCGGAAGGAATTGGCTTTGAGCGGGCGAGTATGGGTAATTTTTCATTGATCTTATTTTCGGTGACCAGGGTCCGAGCATCGTCAAAAGTAGCTCCGGCGTCAAACTGTTTGTTTAAAACTGCCCGGGCTACGGCGTCATGGCGCCCCAGAAATTGATGTTGAGTGGTCTTCGCAAGTGGATCAAAACCGTATTTTTTTATTAACAGGGCCCGGGGAAAAAGGTAACCGGAGGTAGAATCAGGATCAACGAATGCCATCGATTTGCCCTCAATTTCGGAAGCCGAGGTTATTCCGCTGTTTTGATGGGTAAAAATAATCGAACGGTAATAAGGTTTTCCATATCGAACAGGCCGGACCAGGGGACGGTAATTTGATTTTTTGCTGGCCTGCACATAAGCAAAGGGTCCCAGAATTGCTAACTGATAGCGATTTTGTTTTAGCCGGTTGATGATCTGTTGATACTCAGAAGCAAAGCGGAATTGGACCTCACGGTCAAGGTAGTCTTCCAGGACTCGAGTAAATTTTTTCTGGGTCTCCAGGAGCTGAATAATGGATTGTGAGGGTACCTGGCCAATCAGAAACGGTTTTTTTTCAGGCGCTTTAAGTTCGGAAAAATCGAAGTTTTGAAAATTTTCTTCCCCACAGCTCACAAGCAGAAGAGCAAGGAAAAAGATGAGCACCAGCAGAGATAATTTAACACTATCTTTAATAGTAGTAGCCACGTTTGAACCCCCAGAAGGCTCACTTGATAAATCTACTCAAACAAGAAGTATAATCCTATCTTACTTTTTTATTACTCAAAAGTTTTTTAAATTGTCCTTCTCCAAAAAGGTTGAATTATTGCAGAAAAAAAGGCATGCTAAATTACTTTCAGGGGTGAAAAAATATGGTACCAAATGAAACTGAAGCTAAGAGCACAGTTTCTCTTCATTTTTGTGAGCCCGGCCAGGTCCTGGCTGCCGAAGTACGGAATTCTAATGGCCAGAAGATAGTTCCAAAAGGTAAAAAATTAAATGAAAAAATTCTGCGAAGATTAACTTCAGCCGGGGTCAAACGTGTTACTATTTTTGCGGAGTCCGAGGGAAAAGAAGAAGTCGTAGAGCGGAAAAAGACGGAAACGAAAAAAAGACGACAAAATATTATTAAAGAAACCAGCAAGGGTTTAGTGGTGACCGGAGATTTAACTGAAGATTTTAAAGGGGAAGAGGATATCGTTGTGGAGGGTGACGTTTACGCGGGTGCAACCCTGGAAACAACTGGAAACATTCAGATTGAAGGGGCGGTAAACGAAGGTACTCTCTGTTCCAGGGAGGGGATGGTAAACGTCCAGGGAGAAGTTACCGGCAAAAATATTAGATTTGAAGCAGAGAAATTTATTAGGTTGCCGTCAGTGGAACAGGCGGAGGTCTCCATGGAGGGGAATGTGGTAATTCGGGGACCGGTCACTGAAGCTGACATTGAATGTCTGGGCAATATGGTAATTCATCACGACGAAGTTAAAGCGCGGGTGGTTGATTCAGAACTAAAAGTGGAAGGAAAATTATTTGCTGACGAAGTTGATGCCAATAAAACAGATGGTTCTCAGCTTTTTTTCCGTGACCCGGAAAAACAGGCAGTCCGGCGGCGCCAAAAGGAATTAAAGGAGCAGATTGAAGAGCTTGAACAAGAATTTTCAAAACTGCGTAAGGTAGTTAACACGGTTAAACAGTTGGGGGATAAAGTAAAAGAATTATCGACTGATAAAAAGAATAAATTAAAACAACATATGTCTCGCTTTAAAAAAATTCAAAACCGATTAAGTCAATCACGCAACCAGGTTGATGAATGTGAAGCTACGTTGGAAGAATTGAAACAGGAACGCCGGTATTTTATGCGGGTCTTAAACACGCTTAGAAAAAGCACGAGTATCACAATGGAAAATACCATGATTAACCTTGATGAAGATGAATGGAACGTCCAGCTTTACAAGAAGAGCATGATTGTGGTTCAGGCTGTTGATAATTTGCCTGACGATGAATTTGATGAGTTGAGTTTGCTGAAAGGTTGATTCACTTTTCTAATATCAGAGTTCCAAGTTGATTTCAAATGATTTTTTCTCCGCCAAAAAAAATTGTTGTTTTCCCTTGATTCCTTCTTTATAATTATTGCTGATTTATATATACCCCCGGTTAATTCACTTCAAACCGTTAATAGAGAGTTACAAGTCCGGGACTGGTTTATTATTTTAGCAAAGGGGTAGCTAATTGGCTAAATACAAATTAACTGCAGGCAAAATTAACAAGCTCATTCGTTCCCGGCAGGAAAAGTCTCGGGTGATGGTGCCCCGTGAGGTAGAGGGAAAGGTTGAACTGATGGACCTCGATGAAAATACCAATCCTTCTATCGCCGTTGATTTTTTTCGTCCCTTTGATCCGCTCAAACCATTTTTACTTTCTCCTTTTGAACAGGTGGCTTCCTTTCCCGCTCCCCCGGAGGAAAAAGATTTTCCCGAACTGACTCTTTTTGGCTTTAAAGCATGTTCGGTTAACCATCTTCGTTTATTAGACGAAATTATGTTGGACGAGGAGTGGACTGATGAATTTTATAAAAAGAGACGGGAAAATTTATTTATAATTTCTACTGATTGTGTAGAAGTCCGGGAAACCTGTTTTTGCACTGAGGTTGGCCTGGCTCCGTACCCCACTACTGGAAATTTTGATTTAAATATTTCGCATCTTGAAGATACTTACATAGTCACAGCCGGCAGTGAAAAAGGGGAACGGGCCCTGGCTGAAGCAAATATCAAAACAGAAGAAATTTCTTCGGAATTGGAAAAACAATTACAAAATCAACGTGAAGAAATTGCCAGCCGGGTTGAAAAGCAGAATGAGGAATATAACATCACCGAAAATATTCACGAAGCTGTGAGAGAAAATCGGGAGGCAGAAGTTTTTGAGGAAAAGGCTGAAGATTGTGTGGAGTGCGGTGGTTGTAATTTAGTCTGTTCCTCTTGTTACTGTTTTTATCTGGCTGACCGGCCTGAATCCGAAAAAGAATTTACCCGTCACCGGGTCTGGGATTCCTGCCAGTACAATGCCTATGCCCGGGTGGCCGGTGACGAGTCTCCCCGGCCTCTGCTGGCTCAACGTATCCGCCATCGACTGGCCCACAAGTTTGATTATCTAAAAGAAAAATTTGATTTTTACGGTTGCGTGGGATGCGGGCGCTGTATTTCAGCCTGTCCGGCTGACATAGATATCAGGGAGCTATTGAAAGGAGTTCAGAGATGAATCCCTACCAGTCAATTCCGGCAGAATTAGTGGAAATAAATAAAGAATCTCCAACAATTACCACTTACCGGATTGTGCCGGAAGAAGAAATTTCCTTTGCTACCGGGCAATTTGTTGAACTAACTGTTCCGGGCGTAGGAGAAGCTCCTTTTACTCCCTCTTCCTCGCCTTCCGTTACTGAAGAGATGGAAATCAGTATAATGCACGTTGGCGAAGTGACAAATTCTCTCGCTGAAGAGGTTGAAGAAGGTGATACTCTCGGTGTTCGTGGACCTTTTGGAAACGGTTATCCACTTGAGGAATATCAGAATAGGGAAATTTATATCGTGGGCGGGGGCGTGGGGCTGGCTCCTTTACGCAGTTTAATCTATGCTCTGCGGAATACGATTGATGACTACGAAGCTGTCCGGATTAAATTTGGGGCCCGGACTCCCGAGGATATTATTTATAAGCAGGAAGTCAGACAGTGGCGCGAGGAGCAAGAAATAAATTTAGAACTAACCGTTGATTCCGACGAAGAATTTCCCGAGTGGGATGAAAACGTCGGAGTGGTAACCACAATTATGGATGAATCAGAAGTGGATTCGGAAGCTGGAGTAGCCGTTGTCTGCGGTCCCCCGATAATGATGAAATTTGCCACTCAGAAACTGCTGGATATGGGTTATGATCCGGCTCAGATTTATCTTTCAATGGAAAAAAATATGTCCTGTGGAGTAGGGAAGTGCGGTCACTGTGGTATCGGTCCCTATTATGTCTGTCAGGATGGACCGGTAATGACTTACGATATGCTTGAAGGATACGACGAGGTTTTTGAATAATATGAATTTTCCGGTTAAAGTGGGTTAATTATGGAAACTGGTTTGTTTATTGACCTGGAAATCTGCCGCCGTTGTCCGGAATGCGTGGTGGACTGTGATTACTTTTTTCACCCCGATAACAACGGAATAACAAAGATGCGTGAGATAGGTACCTGGTATGAAATTTGCCGCCAGTGTGAAGACGCACCCTGTGTTGAATCATGTCCCCAGGAAGCCCTGGAGAAGACGGAGGACGGTCGCGTAGAGAGAGCGAGTATGCTCTGTATTCGCTGTCGGACCTGCACGATTGCCTGTCCTTTTGGGACGATGGACCGGGATGTTCTCGCTTTTGTTCATTCCGGTTGTGATCTTTGCGAACCACGTCTTGAGGCCGGAGAAAAGCCCGTTTGTGTAGAGACCTGTCCCTATGATGCGCTGGACTACGGTGAATATGAAGAAGCCCCTGAAGCTGATATTTACCGGGTAAAACCCGGTTTCTATGTGCACGCCGTTCAGTGGGAGGACCCAGAGGGTGAGCAAAATGATGGCGGTTGAATGGTATATGTATTTGTTTTATTTTTTCATCTTTCCGGGCTTTCTTTTTTCGCTGGTAGTTGGACTGCTGGCCTCCTGGATAGATCGAAAAGTGACTGCCCGGCTTCAGTGGCGAGTTGGTCCGCCGCTTCTTCAGCCAGTGTACGATTTGATAAAATTATTTGGGAAAGAAGTGGTTCTGCCTACGACGGCGCAGCCATTGGTGTTTCTGTTTGCTCCGGTGGTCGGATTGACCGGAGCTGTTCTGTCGACGTTTTTGCTTGGCACTGCTAATTTTTTAGGGCAGGCGTTTGTGGGAGATTTAATTGTTCTTATTTATTTATTACTTTTGCCTTCGCTGGCAATAATTGTGGGGGGATCATCATCCGGAAATCCACACTCTTCTATTGGTTCTTCCCGGGAAATGAAGTTGATTTTAGCCTATGAATTGCCTCTCGCACTTGCAGTAATTACCGTAATAATAAATTCTGGTTTTACGCTTAATCTGGTTAAAATTGCTTCTGAGTGGGGGTTGAGTTCGGTTTCCGGTTTTATTGCTTTCCTGGTTACGCTGGTTTGCATTCAGGCAAAATTGGCTGAGGTTCCGTTTGATTTGCCCGAAGCTGAGACTGAGCTGATGGAAGGCCCCTTGATTGAATATTCGGGGTTACCTCTGGCAGTGTTCAAAACCACTGAGGCGATTTTACTTTACTTACTACCACTTTACGTGATTACGCTTTTTATGGGGGGAATAAGTAATGGTTGGGGATATCTATACGGGACCTTGAAGTATGTGCTTATACTTGTTTTGATAATCTTGGCTAAAAATACTAACCCCCGGTTGCGCATTGACCAGGCGGTTACATTTTTCTGGACGTGGATGTCTTTACTCTCCTTTGCGGCAGTGATTCTTGCCGTTCTGGGAAGATTTTTTGGAGTGAGCTGGCTATGAGTTGGAAAGAAAAATTGGCCTGCTGGGGAATTAAACGATCCCCCTGGGTTTATCACGTGAACACGGGTGCCTGCAATAATTGCGATATTGAAATCCTGGATGTTATCTGCCCCCGGTTTGACGCGGAGAGATTTGGTTTAAAGCTGGTCGGTACTCCCAAACACGCGGATGTACTGCTGGTTTCCGGTCCGGTTACCCGGCACACTGAACAGCCGTTAAGAGATATTTATGAAGCGACTCCCAAACCCTGTGCGGTTATTGCCTTTGGAGCCTGTGGGTGTTCAAGTGGGATATTTGAACCTGGTGCGAATGTACACGGCACTGTTGACCGGGTGATTAAGGAAGAAGATCCGGAAGCCTTAATCACCTATGTCCCCGGCTGTCCCCCTAGACCCGAGGCGATTGTATCGGCCGCTCTTAAAACCCTGGAGGCTCTTTAATGACCCCGGAAGAAGTAGTTGAGAGAATTAATTCGGAAATTGGAGAAATAATTGAGGAAACCAAACAGCCTAACTCCCGCCGTGTCTACCATACGGTTGATAAACAGTATATTAAAGAACTGGCCACTTTGTTTCACCAAGATTTGCGGGGCCGCCTGGCGACAATTACCGGTCGGGATACAGAAACCGGAATTCAGCTTCTTTATCATTTTGTCTTTGACCATGACAATTTCTACTGTACCCTTCGGGTAATTCTTGATCGGGAAGAACCGGTTGTGGAATCAATTCATGAGATTATTCCGGGAGCGGCTGCAGTAGAACGAGAAATTAAAGATTTTTTGGGAGTAAAAGTTAAAAACGTCAAGTCAGCCGAAGATTTCTTAAAATTTGAAGGTCTGCCTGATGATTATTATCCCCTGCGGCAGGGAGTGGAGGGTCCACCCGATGAGTGAAGAACAAGAAGAACCAAAAGTTATTCCATTTGGTCCCTACCATCCGGTCCTTGAAGAGGGGGAACTCTTTGAGCTTACTGTTCGTGGGGAAACCGTCGAGAACATAGTCTGGAAAACCGGCTATAATCATCGGAGTATAGAGTTTATTGCCGAGCAAAAGACTTACGATCAGATTGCCTTTTTAGTGGAAAGAATCTGTGGCATTTGTTCCGCTTCCCACCCTTATGCTTACGTTCGGGCCGTGGAGGACCTGGCGGATATTGAAGTGCCGGAGCGGGCCCAGTATATTCGAACTATCGTCGGCGAACTGGAGCGGCTGCACAGTCATCTCCTCTGGGTCGGACTGGCCGGACACTTTATTGGCTATAACACCGTATTTATGTGGGGCTGGAAATATCGTGAACCGGTAGTTGATATTCTTGAAGCAGTGACTGGTAATCGCAATCACTATGCCACTTATAAAGTTGGCGGCGTTCGTCGTGATTTGCCGGAGAAAAAACATCAAAATATTTTGGATATGCTTGATCCGCTGGAAGAGAAGTGTCAGATGCTGCTTGATGCTGTTAGTGACGATCCGGTTTTGCATTCCCGGCTTAAAGGAGTTGGAGTGTTAACTGAAGAGGACGCCTGGGATTATTCCACGCTTGGACCAACCGCCCGTGGATCTAACCTTGATATTGATGTTCGCCGGGATCATTCCCAGGGCGTGGATGACATGCTTGATTGGGACGTAATTGTTGAGTCGGGTGGAGACGTTTATGCAAAAACTATGGTCCGGCTTAAGGAAAACCTGGAATCTATTAAAATAATTCGCCAGTGTATTAATCAAATTACTCCGGGTCCAATTGAAACTGAGGTCAGGGATATTCCACCGGGAGAGGGAATAGGCATCTACGAGGCCCCCCGGGGGGAAGCTATGCATTATGTGGCCTCGGATGGTACTAATAGTCCCATCCGCCATAAAATGCGAGCTCCCAGTTTTAATAACGTACCCTCATTTGATGCTTCCTGTGTGGGCGAGGAAATTGCTGACGTGCTGATTACTCTCGCTGCAGTTGATCCCTGCTATTCATGCACTGAACGTTCAGTTAAAATCACTGAACCAGGTAGCCGTGAACGGATTTTGAGCCCGGAAAAATTGCTTGAAAGTTCTCACCAGAAAACTAAAGAGTTGATGGACCAATGTTAACTGCGGCAATGACCAGTTTGATTTTACCGATTATTGTTCCGTTTTTTGCCGGGATACTTGTCCTGGTTGTGCCCTCAAGATTTAAGTATATAAAAGAATTTATTGTTATAGTTACCCTGGCCCTTTTAGTAGTTGGGGCTACAGGTTTAGGTTATGCTCCCCAGCAGGTGGCCCTTGGTGGCTGGCTGGAAGCGGATTTTTTAACCCTGTTTATTTTCATTTTCATCGTTTTCTTTGGGGCTGTGAATGCTATTTACGCGATGGGTAGCCGCAGTTCGGAACCGCGCTCTAACGAGTTTTATGCCTATTTTCTCTGGACAATAGGTGCTTCGTGCGGAGTAATATTTTCTGTCAATATGCTGTTGTTTTTAAGTTTCTGGGGGTTTTTGGGTTTAACTCTTTATTTGATGATAGGGTTGGGCGGCAGCAAAGCAGCCGGTCCGGCTAAAAAGACCATGCTTATCGTGGGTGGGGTTGATGCCCTTTTGATCCTGGGGCTGGCAATGTTGTTTTGTTTGAATCTGCCGGCTTTAACTTCCGGGGAATTGCTTTTGAAATTATTAACTGATCCCTTTTCTTTGAGTAACGCCTTGAGTTTATGGGCGGCTCAACCGGTAGAGGGGACCTATGGAGTTTTGAGTTTTTTATTCCTTACGTTTGCAGCTTTTTCAAAAGCCGGAGCAATGCCCTTTCATACCTGGATTCCCGGAGCAAGTGAACATGCTCCGGCGGTGACTGCTTCCTTTTTGCCCGCTTCGTTGGATAAATTGCTCGGAATTTATTTTTTCTACCGCCTCTGTAACAAAATATTTACTTTCCCGCCTCACTCCTGGGTAACCTTTTACCTGATGGCCGTAGGTTCTATCACTGTCTTCGCCGCCGTAATGATGGCTCTGGTTCAACACAAGATACGACGCCTGCTTGGTTATCACGCGGTTAGCCAGGTTGGTTATATGATTATTGGGATAGCAACTTTGAATCCGGTAGGAATGGCCGGTGGGCTGTTCCACATGCTCAACAACGCCATCTATAAGTCCTGTTTGTTTCTATGTGCCGGCAACATAGAAGAGGCAACGGGAACCGGTGAACTACGTAAATTGGGGGGGCTGGCTAAGCTGATGCCGTTGACCTTTTTGGCTATGTTAATTGCCGGCCTGGCAATTTCCGGCGTTCCACCTTTAAATGGGTTTGCCTCCAAGTGGTTGGTCTACAGAGGCCTGATAAAAGCCGGTCAGCAAGGAGAACCGGCCTGGATTATCTGGCTGGTTGCTGCGATGTTTGGCAGTGCGTTGACTCTTGCTTCCTTTGTTAAAATTCTACACTCTATTTTCTGGAGCACTCCCAGCACCAAGATAGCACTGGATCAAGTTAAAGAAATGAATTATTTGCGCACTCTACCGGTTCTTGTTCTGGCCGGTCTCTGTATAGTTTTTGGTGTAAATTACCTCTTTCCACTCTACGTGTTTATTGGTCCGGTAGTAAGTTCATTACAGCAATTTGTTGCTTTCAATTTCTTTGCTTCCTGGAATGCCGGGGTAGCTGCGGCCCTGATTATTTTATCAGTCCTGGGGGGCTGGTTGATCTACTGGCTGTTCGGGGTTATTAAGGATTTACGTCGGACTCCGCCCTTTGTGGGGGGTTCCAGGCACGATCCTGACAGGGCCTTTTACCCGGGGACTGAATTTTACCGGACTATTGATGAGATGCCGTTACTGGCTAAAATATATAAGCTCCAGGAAACAGGATTGTTTGACGTGTACGAGTGGAGCTCAAAATTGAGTTTGTCGGTGGCTAATTATCTCAGCCGGTTTCATACCGGGGTTCTTTCCACCTATATGACCTGGATATTAGTGGGTTTTGTTATTTACTTATTTGTCTTTATGGGGCTCTGGTAAGATGACTGTATATATTATTGCACTCTTACTTGTATTTATGATAATTGGAGCGGTAATTGCGGTCGAAACACGGGAAACGCTTTCAGCGGTTATTTCCCTGGCCGCTCTGGGAATTGGGCTCTCCATTGCCTTCTTGTTTCTGGGGGCACCGGACCTCGCTATTACCCAGGTCGTGGTAGAAGTGCTCTGTTTGATTATTTTGATTCGGGCCACCATTAGCCGGGATGTGACAACTATTGCCGAAGGAAGGCCTCAGTTTGTGATGACTATCGGGATTTGCGGATTATTGATATTTTTGCTCTTTGGTCTTCACATGATTGAGGTTCTGCCGGCCTTTGGACTGCGTAATTACGTTGATCTGGCCGGCAACCCGACCCTGCACTACCTGAAGGATTCCCTGGCTGAAACCGGGGCAGCCAACGTTGTGGCTGCAATTCTTTTGGACTACCGGGTTTATGACACCCTGGGTGAGGTAACCGTTTTATTTGTTTCCCTGTTAGGAGTCTGGGTGGTTTTGCGAAAAAAGGGACGAAAAAAAATACAACGAGGCGATTCGGATGAAACCGGATAAAGGAATGTCCCGTATTGTCAAAACTGTTACCTGTTGGGTCAACAGTTTTATTTTTCTGTTTGGTCTTTATATTATGCTTTTTGGGCACATTACGCCGGGGGGGGGATTCCCCGGGGGAGTGATTATCTCTTGTTCTTTTATTTTAATTACTCTTGCAGCCGGAAAAGATTTTTCATTAAAACTGTTAAGTTTGCAGGATACTACCGTTGTTGATAGCTTATGTGTGTTTTTCTTTCTTTTGCTCGGGTTTCTCGGGATTTTTTATGGCGGTTATTTTTTCAATAATTTTCTGCCCGGTGGTACTCCGTTTCGCCTGGCCAGTTCGGGAACTATCGTGCTTTCTAATGTGCTGATTGGGTTGAAGGTGGGGGCGGCAATTTTTGCAATGTTTATGCATTTATCCCTGTTTCGAATTGAGGAGACAGCAGAAGAATGATTTACGGTCTCTGTTTTTTACTATTTTCGGTTGGTTTCTACAGCGTGGTCATCAAACGTAATTTAATTAAGATTATTATGGGCCTGATTATTATGGAATACTCCGTCCATTTATTTATAGTTCTGGTAAGTTATCAAAGGGGCGGTAAAGTGCCTATTTTAACTTCCGGTCAGTCCCTTGTGCAGTTCACTCAAACCGCCGTTGATCCTCTTCCGCAGGTTTTAGTGTTAACGGCAATTGTGATTAATTTTGGAATTACAGCTTTTTTGGTGGCGATTGCGGTTCGTCTTTATGAAAAATACGGCACTTTTGATATTGGTGAAATCAGGAGGCTGCGGGGATGAATAATTTACCTTTGCTATTTGTGGCCCTGCCTCTTGCTCTCGGTTTTCTCTATATCCTTTTACTCAGGGACCGAACCTATGCAGCCGAAATAGTCTCCGTGGCCGCTACGTTGTGTCTATTGTTGCTTGCCTTGAGTCTGCTTGGTCTGGGCCACTTTGAGGATGGTTACTACGTGCGTGAGTTTTCCCTTCCCGTCGCCGGCTGGGAAATTCCGCTGGGAATAAATATCTTTATTGACGGCTTTAGTATGTTTATGCTGCTTATTGTTAATTTGGTCAGTTTTTCCGTCGTGCTTTATTCGGTTAATTACATGAAGCAATACACTGCCGGGATTTATTTTTATGCGTTACTTCTGTTTATGATCGCGGGGATGAACGGGATGGTAATCACGGGAGATTTATTCAACCTGTACGTATTTTTAGAACTGGCCTCTGTTGCCTCGTATATTCTTGTTGCCTTTGGAGTTGAGGCGGAAGAGCTGGAAGCAGCTTTTAAATATCTGGTGATGGGGGCAGTGGCTTCAGCTTTAATTCTTATGGGAATAGTCCTTGTTTATTTAGTCAGTGGAACTTTAAATATGGCCTACGCGGCTCAGTTCATTCAGGCTCACGGAATGAACCGCGCTCTTAATTTTGCCCTTGCCTTGTTTTTAATGGGTTTTTCACTTAAAGCCGCTTTGATCCCTTTTCACGCCTGGCTGCCGGACGCGCATCCCTCGGCTCCGGCCCCCATTTCCGCTATGCTCTCGGGGGTGGTTATCAAGGTGCTGGGTATCTATTCTATGTTCCGAATTAGTTTTAATGTTTTTTCCCTTGGGGATAACGAAACTTTTTTAAGTTTGCTGCTTGTCCTGGGAAGCATTTCAATGATTGCCGGTGTTTTGCTTGCCCTGTTTCAGTGGGATATTAAGCGACTTTTTGCTTATCACAGCATCAGCCAAATGGGTTACGTGGTGCTGGCGATTGGTCTCGGGACCCCGCTGGGAATGGTTGCCGGATTGTTTCATCTTTTTAATCACGCCGTCTTCAAATCTTTGTTATTTTTGAATTCCGGAGCTATAGAATCAGCAACCGGAACCCGTTCTCTCAAAGAAATGGGCGGATTAGCTCATAAAATGCCGGTTACCGGGGTGACCTGTATGGTTGGTTCACTTTCCATCTCCGGAATACCACCGTTCAATGGTTTCTGGAGCAAATTGCTGATTATTGTGGCCGCGGTCGCAGCCGGACATCCTTTCTATGGTTTTCTGGCTGCCCTGGGTAGTATACTCACTCTTGCTTCTTTTATGAAAGTGCAGCGTTATGCCTTCTGGGGGAAGTCCCACCTGGATTCAAATTTGCTGGAAAAAGATTTGTCTGCCCCGCTGTTTATGAAGGTTTCAATGCTGGTTCTTGCACTTTTTTGTATTTTTCTCAGTTTCCTGTTAATTCCTGATATTTATCACTTGATTTTACATCCTGCCGGCCAGGACCTGTTTCGAGGAGCGGCCGGTTATCTGGCGAGGGTTGGCTTATGAGAAGAATAATTATTTTTGTCTTGAGTCTGGTAATCTGGTGTTTGCTTGCCTGGCCTGCTAATTTTCAGGCCGAAACAATTGAGATTTACTGGGGGAGCCTTATTGCCGGGGTTTTTGCTTCTTTCATTGTAGCGCTTTTATTTGATCGGGTTTTTGTGGATGAACATACCAGGGTGGTAAACCCACTCCGTTATTTCTGGTTTATAGTTTATATTCCGGTATTTGCTTTTTACTGTGTCCTCGCTAATATAGACGTGGTTTACAGGGCGATCCATCCCCGGATGCCGATTAAACCGGGGATCGTTAAAATTCGAACAACCCTTGATTCTAATTCGGGGATTACGGCTCTGGCAAATTCTATTACTCTGACCCCGGGGACATTAACGGTTGACGTTGACGTGGAGAAAAAAATTCTTTACGTTCACTGGATTTACGTGGAAACTACGGATGTTGACGAGGCCACGGAAAAGATTGCTGGCCGATTTGAAGGATTGTTAAGGAGAATCTTTGAATGACCGTTTTTGAGTGGTTTTATCTGGTATTAATTGCCTGTATATTTATGTGTTTATATAGAATCGGCCGGGGGCCCAGCGCTCCTGATCGAATAGTTGCCATTGATATACTTGGCGTGGTTATTGTTGGGTTCTGTGCGATTCTTTCCATAGATACCGGTAAAGATTTTTATTTGATTGTTGGTATTTCCTGGGCCCTGGTTGGTTTCATTGGCAGTTTAGCCCTGGCTAAATACCTGGAGGGTAAGAGCTTTGATGAGTGAAACTTTAGGAATAATCCTGGTTGGAATTGGGTTAGTTTTTGACTTCTTTGGTTGTTTCGGTCTGGTCAGGTTTCCTGATGTTTTTAACCGGCTACAGGCGGCTACAAAGTGTGTAACCGTGGGAACCTGCTTTATTCTCGTGGGCACTTTTGTTTGCCTCGGATTTACTCCAATCGGAGTAAAAGCGTTGCTCTGTCTCGCTTTTGTAGTCATTACGGCTCCCACTGCAGCCCATGCGATTGCCCGCGCCGCCCATAATTCCGGCGTTGAAATGGATGAATCAACTGTGGTTGACCAATATGGAGATAAACGGATTAAAGTTGAAGAGAAGGGGGGCGAGGTCGAATGAACTTTCCCCTGCCCAAGCTCAGAGAGTTAAAAGAGGCTATTACCGCCCTCATTTTTGGCCCGGATACGGTTAATTACCCGGAAGAACCAGCCCAACCTTCGGAAGATTTTCGGGGGGCTCCGGAATTTCAGGAGGACGGTTGTATTGGCTGTGGAGGCTGTGAAAACGTCTGTCCCGCTGAGGCGATCGAAGCGATTGATATTCTTGACGCGGATAAACCTTATCGCAAGATGGTACGTCATTTTGATCAGTGTATCTTCTGTGGACAGTGCGTGGAGCTGTGTACTACAGGGGAAGGAATTGAATACACTGATCGGTTTGATTTATCAACCCATAACCGGGAAGAAGAAACCAGCGAAGTGGAAAAAGAACTGGTTTTTTGTTCCTGTTGTGGAGATCCAATCAGTGCCCGTGAGCATATAAAATGGGTGGCGGAGGAGATTGAGCACAAGGCTTACAGTAATCCTACCCTTTACCTGGCTAAAATGGCTGCCCTGGGAGTCGTTTCTGAAGCGGAGATAGAGAAGGGACTTTTCTCGGGAAATGACCGTGCCCAGAGAATGGGTTATTTATGTCCGGCCTGTAAACGAGATGTGGCTCTCTACGAAGCTCACCACGAAGTGGAAGAAACTCCAGACTTTGAGGAAAATTAAATTACTGTAGATTTTTCCGGAAAAGAAAAACTCGCTCGTTTGCTCTCCTCAGGCAAAATTTTTATTATGGGGTTGGGACATCGGCTGCGTCGGGACGATGCGTTTGGTTCCATTCTGGCCGATGAGCTGGCACAATCTCTTTCCCCGAATTCCCGGTGGCGTGCTGTAGACTGCTCTACTACTCCTGAAAATTATATAAAACCGGCGGCTGAATTTTCGCCCGATAAAATCCTTTTTATCGATGCTCTGCAGGGCGAGGGGTCACCGGGGAAAATTGAAATAATTGAGTTTGATGAATTAGAACTCTCCGGTTTCAGCACCCACACTTTTTCTCCGGCTTTTCTTAAGGAACAGTTTCAACAGCGTACCGGGGCTAAACTATTTGTTCTGGGGGTTTATGTTAATTCAACAAAAGTGGGGAGTGGGCTCTCCGAGCGGTTAAAGGAGACAAAAAAGGAGTTGAAAGATTTTTTTAGAGAAAAATTACAGGAATAGTAATTTAAAACCAGAACTGTGATTTTTCAGCTTTTTGAGCCATTTCTCTGAACCGTTTTGCCACTTGTTCAAACATGTTTTCATAAAGTTTAATTACAGCCTGTGGATGGTTTTCTTTTAATTGATCGATAGTTTTTTTACTGATTTCCAGTAGTTCTGTGTTTTCCCTAACTTCGGGTTTGGCCTGGCGGTCGTATTCTGAAAAAAGTGCAAATTCGCCAAAATAATTCCCCTTGCTCAGGACGCTGACTGTTTCTTCTTTTTTGCGCATGTTTTTAACAATAGCTACGGTGCCGCTGATTATGAGATAAAAACTGTTGGCTGTGGTATCACCTTCTTCAAAAATTATATCTCCGTTTTTATAATTTTTAAACTGGCCACTTTCAATAATTTTCTGAAGAGCGTCTACATCAACGCCTTCGAATAGTTCTATACCTCTTATTTTTTCTAAGTTTTCATCTAACATTGAATTTACCTCCTGGTTAGGTTTAAACAAGTAATTTAAGGTTGAAATTAGAACTTCAAAATGATTTTGTTATTGCCGGGAACGTAAAACATTCCAGGAATTGACTCAGCAATCCGGAACAAAGCGAACGTCATTGCCGGGCTTGACCCGGCAATCCATTTTTTAAATAGTTTTAGATTACCGGATTATTCTGCGTGCGCTCGAATTCACTTTAATCTTTTGTCCAGTATGTCATTTTGAAGTTTCAAGTTTAAATAAGGATACCCTGAAAATGAGATTTTAAAAACACTTTTATAGTTTAGTGGAGAAATTAATTATGCTCTGGAAACTGTTTGCGCTGTTTTTCTTTGTTCCCCTGGTTGAATTGGCTGTTTTAATTAAACTTGGCCAATTAATTGGAGTTTTGTATACCATCTTGCTGGTGGTCATTACTGCCATTTTGGGAGCCGCACTTACAAAACAGCAGGGCCTGAAGGTCTGGTTCCGATTGAAGGAAGAGCTGTCCCGGGGGGCTTTACCCGGTAATTCCCTGCTGGAAGCCCTGCTGATTTTTATAGGTGGAATCGTTCTTCTCACCCCAGGCCTGTTAACAGACTCAGTTGGTTTTTTCTTGCTCATTCCTGTTTCACGTCGGTTTACTCGAGAATTTATCAAGGATTGGTTGCGGAAAATGATACAGGGCAATTCCATTAAGTTTAAATCTTGATTCTCTTCTCATTTTATTGATCTCCCCGAGATTGAGTTAATTGACAGGCACAGCAGAATAATATATTCTGCATTTATCTCAATAAACCGGGTAGTTGAAAACCAATTTCAAAATTCAGCAAGTGGTTGAGTTTACTTCTGATTAGTGTTATTACTAGCCGGAGGTTAAAGAACAGCAGCTCTCCCTCCAATATCGGCAGGCCCGGGCGGCGTTAGATCGAGCGGAAAACTGGGAGGCTGAAAGATACAGCAAGCAAAAAAATCGTCCGGGCCCGGGTAGCTTTGAGTGAGGCCTTGAGTAAACACCAAATCATATCTTTCTCCGGTCGGGAAGGCTCAAACTATTCCCCGCCCCCGGATTTCCTTGAAAATTGAAATAGTTCCAGGCAGGGGTCAGATTTTTTTAAGCCGGAAGATATTTTCTGGTGATTAAAAAATCTTCTTTGTCTAATAGTACCAAATATTTTTTTATGTCGGGACGATTCTCCTTGGAAACAGGTAAACGTTCAGGAGCAATTTTAAGACTTTTTTTCTTCGTCGGTTTTTTAATTCTTTGGGCCTCTCTACCCCTAACTGCCCGCACTCCTCCGCGTGAAATCGAAAAAATGCTGCCGTTAAAGGTGGGGATTTATCAGTACCAGCCCATCCTATACGAAAATGAGCAAAACCGGATTCGGGGAATCTTTCCGGAGTTAGTAAATTACATTGCTCGCCGGGAGGGCTGGGAGATAGAATACTTCTCCGGAACCTGGCCCCGGGGTTTAAGCCGGCTGGAGAAGGGGAAAATTGATCTCATGCTGGGGATCGGTTATACAAAGGCCCGGGCCAAAAAATTCGCTTACAATAACCGTGCTTTCATCGCCGACTGGGCTCAGGTTTATGTTCCAATTTCTTCCCGAATAGAAACTTTTGCTGACCTGGAGCACAAAAGAATTGGTGTTTTAAAGCGGGATATATTTTACGATGAGGGGCCGGAAGGAATAAAAAATTTAATGGGCCGTTTTAATTATGATTGCACCTTTGTGGAGTATGATAATTACCGGATAATATTTAAGGATTTACTTGCGAAGGAAATTGATGCCGGAGTTTTTGGTCGGATGATTGGGCGCCGGCTTGATAAAGTCCTGGACCCCCGGAATAAAGTAAAAGCTGCTCCCATTACTTTTTCACCGTATTCTATGCTGGCTGCTTTCCCCCGGGGGAAAGAGGTTAATTCCTACCTGATAAGTCGGATCGATTACTGGCTCGAAAAGTTAAAAGAAAAACCGAACTCTACGTACACGGAAATTTTGCACAAGTACCTTGGAGAAGAAAAATCACCCTCTGAATTCCCCGAGTGGGTCTGGTATTCATTTGGAGGATTGGTGGTTTTGCTGGTGTTATTATTGGTTGGAACATATGTATTGCGCCGGCAGGTTAATACTAAAACGGCTGAAATTCGAACGGTCAACCGCTCGCTTCAATTAATCAACGCCTGTAACCAGATGCTGATCAGGGCCAGCAGTGAAGAACAACTTTACCGAGATATCTGTGAGATTATCGTTGAAAATGCAGGTTATCGGATGGCCTGGGTTGGCATACTTGACGAAGGTCAACTGAGCGAGGCAGCAAGCGAGGGAACAGTAAAGGGTTATCTGGATGAAATTACTTTCAGGACAGATCAGGCCGGGGAAAATTCCGACCCGGTAATCAAGGCTATTGAAACCAATACAATTCAGATCTGCGATGATATCGAGTCACTCGCGCCCAGTGTCAACTGGCGCCGATCTGCCCTGGACCGCAATTATGCGGTTTCTATCACTCTTCCCCTGGCGCCCGGGGATGAAGTGAATGGAGTTTTGAACATATACTCAGCCCGGCCTGAGTCATTCAGCCGGGAGGAAAAAGAGCTTCTCCAGGATTTGGCCGCTGATGTATCTTTTGGAATCAGGGTTCTGCGAACCCGGCGCCAGAGACAGAAATCTTTAGAAGAGAAAGAAATTTTATTGCGGGAAGTTCATCACCGGGTTAAAAATAATCTTTTTACCATTACCAGTTTGCTTGAAATGCAGCAGGCAGAGGCGGAAAACGAGGAAATTTGTGCGGCCCTGCAGAGTGCAATTGACCGGATTCATTCAATGGCGGTTTTACATCAGAAAATTTATGCCGGGATTGATTTACAGGAAGTTAAGGCGGGTGAATATTTAAAAGAATTGATTGAAGAGTTAGTGGAGACTCATTCGAAAGAGGGCAAAGCTCCGGGATTGAATTTTGAATTTGATGTAGAAAAGGTTGAATTTGATGACTTGATTCCGCTTGGCCTGGTTGTGACTGAACTGGTTGCCAATTCCCTGGAACATGGGTTAGTCGGTGAAAAACGCGGAAAGGTGAGTGTGAAATTTATTGAGGGGGGAGAACAATACCAGCTATGTATTCAACATACCGGGGAAGGGCTTTCGCCTGATTTTGAATTCGAACAGGATTCAGGCCTGGGTTTGCGGCTTGTTAAGAAGATTATTAGTACACAACTGGGTGGGGAATTAATTTTAAAAATCGGTGAGCCGGCTAAATTTACTATAACCTGGCCTGTAGGCTAAAACCAATCAGAGTTTTCTGAGCACATACTTTTTTTCCGGGAGGATTTGTAATTTACCGGGGTAAGGATATTCTCAAAACCTGATTTTTATGATACATTTTTAACCTTATCAAGCATAAAAATCTGGAGCATATCCTGTTATGACGAATAATACGTAACTAAGTCCGGCTTAGTATTTAGGCTGGAGCACCGTCGCCCGGTAAGAAAATTATGGAGGTGTTCTGATGGAATTTGCACGTGTTGTAGGTAATGTGGTTGCAACTCGTAAAGAAGAAAAAGTTCGCGGACGCAAATTTATGGTCCTACAGCCGGTAAACCTCGATCTGGAACCTAATGGAAGTGTCCAGGTTGGTGTCGATGCGGTTGGCGCCGGTGAGGGTGAACTGGTTTTGTTTGCTACCGGAAGCACCGCCCGACAAACTCATCTAACTGAAAATCGACCGACTGATTGTGTGATAATGGCAATTGTTGATCAAGTGGAAAAGGATGACAGAATCGTTTACGATAAGTCCGAAGAGGAAGCGGCGGGCGAATGAAACCGGGACGGGTTATCGGCCGGGTTGTCTGTACTCAAAAATATCCTGATTTCAAGGGAGAACGTTTATTACTGGTTCAACCAACCGACTGGCGGAAAAATGATCTCGGGGATCCCATTGTATGTACTGACGCCGTAGGAGCCGGAGCGGAAGAATTTATTTTTTACGTGGAGTCCCGGGAGGCGGGAGTCGCCCAGGGTGAAAAGCTTCCACCAAGCGATGCTGGTATCTGTGGAATTATTGACGGCGTAGATTTGGAGGATGAAGCATGAAAATAGGCCGGGTTGTCGGTTGTACCTGGGCAACTCAGCGCCACGATAGCCTTAAGCCCCTTAGAATGTTACTGGTTAAAGAATACGATCCGATCCGGGATGAATTTTCCGGTGTCCCTTACATGTGCCTGGATAAAAATATTAACGCCGGAATGGGGGACCGGGTTTTAATGGTTGATGACGGTGGGCCCAGCCGGATGATTCTTGACGATGACATGGCCCCCGTCCGAGGGTTTGTGGTTGGAATAGTTGATGATATTCATATCAATTCAGCCTACCAGGAGGAACTCTCCGGGAGTTAGGTTTAATTTTGACGAAAGCTGACTCTACCGAAATTAATCCTCCTGTGCTTGAGAAACTTCGGCAGCGCCTCCGGGAAAGACCGGTTCGGCAATCCCTTGCTCCGGTAAAAAAATATCTTGCCCGCAATGTTTCTCTTTCTCCTGAGACAACCGTCGTCCAGGTCGTGGGAAGCAATGGGAAGGGCAGTACAATCCATTTTCTCGAACAAATTTTACTTTCCCTGGCTCAGACTACCGTTGCTTATACGTCTCCGCATCTGGTTAAAATAGGGGAAAGAATACGATTTAATGGAAAACCTCTGAAGACTGAAAAGTTTGCTTCTTACTTACAGGAAATAATCGCCGGCTCTGAATTTGAGTTAACTCCCTTTGAGCAAATGTTTCTCGTTGCCACCCGGCTTGCGGTTGCCCGAAAGGTAGAATTTTTACTGCTCGAAGCGGGAATGGGTGGGCGATGGGATGCTACCAGTGCCCTACCGGCAAATTGGACTATTTGCACGGGTGTTGAGCTGGAGCACACGGATTTTTTAGGAGAGACGAGGGAAGAAATTTTAATTGAAAAATTAGCCCAGGTCCCTGAATCTTCAGGTTTAATTGTTCCTGATTTCCCTGATGATTTGCAAAAAATAGTTGAAACTGAAGTTCGTAATAAAAATCTGAATTTGGAGCGGGTTGAGTCTGAGGATAAATTCCCCCGTTCGCTGCAGAGGCTGACGCTCAGGCTGGCACAAAAAATATTGCCAGAAATGAGTAAAACTTCTCTAAAAAAGGAAATTTTTAAGACTGATTTACCACCCGGACGTCAGAGTTTATGTGAGTATAAAAATACTAAAATCCTGCTTGATGTGGGGCATACCCCTGCTGCGGTGAAAGCCCTTTTTAATACTTTATCGGAGAGAGAAGAAATACGAGGTTGGACTATGGTTTATGGAAGCCTGGTTGGAAAGAATATAAACGAAATCCTGAAAATTGTTAGGGATAATTTTTCAGCTAAAAATTTGTTTTTTACTGAACCGCCTTCGCCGCGGGCAGCCTCAGTGAAAGCTCTACAGAAAAATTGGCCGGGCGAGAAAATTTCCTCCTGCCGGGTGGAAGATGTTGAAACCGGGGTGATTGAACAGGTTGATGAGAATGAGGGGATAATAATTACCGGTTCATTCAAACTTGTTGGATGGTTTTACAAGAATTGGGATTTGTAAACAAAAAGCATGTGTTGATGTTTATCATCACCATTTTTTTACTCCTGTTTTTTCTGTCGGTAAGCCGTGGATTTGCTCCCCGCATGCGTCAGTTGATTCTTAAAAGGAAATACAAGGCTGCGCGAGCTCAATTGGGTGAACTTTCTCCTTCCAGGGAAAAGTTATTTTTACGAGCTTATCTTAATTTTAAACAGAATAATTATTTCAGGGCCCGGAAGTATTTTTCCCGGGTGGTCGATCGCTATCCGGACAGCGTTCGCGCTTTGGATTCCCTTTATTACCTTGATAGGTTTAACCTTTATCCCGAGGTTAGGCTTAATTCCCCCCCGGTGATTAAAGTTCTCCTGGACCGGGCAAAAAGTTTTGAAGGTAAAGTTTTGGCTTCCTATAAGGTGCAAAAAGAAAATAACAAAAACTTATTTGCCCTGGAAAAAGGGGATTCCTGGCGAGTTAAACGGATGAATGGAAAACTTGAATTTAGTGCTGCGGGAAAAGAAGTTTATGGCAAAAAAATTCGGCTTGAAGTGCGATCTGAAAAATCGACTGAAGGCTCATTTTTCTACGATAATTCTACTTACCGGGGAGAAATTGAATTAAGTCTTGCTGACAATAAGATAATTTTGGTCAATAAATTATCGCTGAACAAGTATTTGTATGGTGTAATAAAAAAGGAAATCGCACCTGGATGGCCTCTTGAAACTGTAAAAGCCCAGGCGGTGGCTTCACGTTCCTTTGCACTTTATAACGTACGGAGAAACAAAGAAAAATCTTTTGATCTTGGAGCCGATCATTTTTCCCAGTTGTACGGGGGAAGGGCGGCTGAAACCTCGAAATCACGGCAAGCTGTGGAATTAACAAAAGGAGAGGTCCTGACTTTTAAAGGGAAGGTTGTTCCGGCATATTTCCACTCTAATTCCGGGGGGCATATTGAATCCGGCGAGAAAATTTGGGCTGGAGATGGTTTGGGATTTATCAAAGCTCATGCTGATACCTGGAGTGAAAATACTCAGCATTCAACCTGGGATATTTCTCTGCAAATTGATAAGGTAAAAAACTGTCTCGCTAAAATAGGCACGCGGAAGCCCGCTTCCCACCCGCGTCTGGCCGTTAAATCAGCTTTACCCTCCGGTCGGGCTCTGACACTTGACTATGTCACCCCCCGGGGAAGTTATGTTACTGTTCCGGCGGATGAGTTTCGTAAGACGTTGGGTACAGAAAAAATACGTAGTAACTGGATTGTTGAGATTAAAAGAGAAGGCTCCCGGCTGTTTTTTAAAGGGAAAGGATGGGGGCACGGAGTCGGGATGTCCCAGTGGGGAGCTTATGAGATGGGTCGGGTGGGGCTTGATTATCGTAGTATTTTGAATTTTTACTATTCACGCGCTAAATTGTCGGAAAATTATGGTCCGGCCGGTTCAACAGTTAGGTTTTAATCCATATTCAGAACCTCAAGATGATTTTTTCCTCTTGACGGGGGAAAACACAGATGGGGGTGAAGAGAGGTTTTAACGCGTACGCGTCACAGGCCCTTTTTAACCAGGGGAGAGGAGATTTGTTTTAAGGTTCTGTCCATATTTTAGAACAGGGAGTCAGATATGAGTTCACTTAAATCCGGACAACAGGTGCTGGTTCCTATCGTGGGTCGGCCGAATGTAGGTAAATCAACCCTTTTTAATCGATTAATTGGTGAAGAACGGGCTCTTACCGGGAGTCAGCCCGGGGTTACCCGGGACCGGTTGGCTAAAACTATGCACTGGGACGATAAGGTCATCACCCTTGTTGATACAGCCGGTTATCAGCCTGAGCATCCTGCCCCTGCGCCGGAATTTGTCCTTGAACAAGTTAAAATAATGATTGAAGAGGGTGAATTGATCCTCTTCGTTCTTGATGGTCGGGAGGAGATTACCCAACTGGACAGGAGAATTATCGAGAAGTTACGTCCCGTTTCCAACCAGGTGGTGGCTGTCATTAATAAGATAGATCCGGGTAATGATCTTCAATTGGCCCTGACTGACTATTACAGTCTTGGTTTTAAAAATTTGATTCCCGTTTCAGCACAACATAAGCGTAATCTTTCTCCACTCCGGAAAAAAATAGTTGAACTGGCCCCGGCCCGGGAACCAATTTCGGATGAAGAAGAAATCAAACTATCCTTAATCGGTCGGCCGAACGTAGGCAAATCGACTCTGTTTAACGAGATTGTCGGCTATGACAGGACCATGGTAAGCGATACTCCGGGCACAACGCGGGACGTAGTGGACATTTCATTTAAGATCGAGGATCAGAGATTTCACCTGACCGACACAGTGGGAATCAGGAGAAAATCAAATATCGACGAGGAGCTGGAAACCATAGCGGTGATGCGGAGCCTCAAAGCAATTGATTTCTGTGATATCGCCTGCTTGATGCTGGACTGGAACCAGCGGGTCACTAAACAGGATCAGCGACTGGCCGGTCTAATTCTTGATCGTTATCGTGGCTGTTTACTCCTGGTAAACAAGGCGGATCAGCCTGATGAGGACAATGAACATCGGTGGATAGAGCATATAAATGAAAGATTACATTTTTTAAAATATGCTCCGGTGATTTTTACCAGTGGTTTGCAGCGCCGCAGCCTGACAAATATATTTTCATCTGCCCGAGCTATATATCGTCAGTTGACCCGGTGGGTTCCCGAAGAAGAGTTACATAATTCGTTTCTGGATTTAAAACCTAAAATTTCCTGGCCCTCCAGCGGCACTCACGAGGTTATCCTTAAACAGATTCGCCAGCTTGACGTTAATCCGCCAACTTTCGAAATAGAAGCCAATCAGCCCCGGCAGCTTCGCCAGCAAGATTTACGGCATTTGCGTCAGTTGCTCAGAAAGCAGCTTGAACTTTACTGGGTTCCTCTTAAGTTAAAACTGGTTGAAGAGTTTGATTAGAAAACAAATTAAACATACAATGAGTTTAATTACACACCTATCCTCTCTCCCCCGGTGGAAGAGAGTTAAAAAGGGGGAAAAGATTAGGTGAGTAGTTACCAATGAGTTTTGGAGGGGAGTATTATTTTTGATTTAATTTTGCTCATTTTTCTTGGTTATCTAACCGGTTCAATTCCATTTGGCTACCTCTACAGCCGCTGGATTGAAGGAGAGGATATACGGACGGCGGGAAGTGGTAATATTGGCGCCACAAATATTATTCGAACTTATGGTTGGGCCCCCGGCTTAACTACTCTCTTTCTTGACTACTGTAAAGGGGCTTTTCCTGTCTTTATTGCCGGACTTGTACTGGTTAATTATCATGAAGTAGGAGTTGCTCTGACCGGGTCTGCGGCTATCCTGGGCCATGTTTTACCGCTTTATTTAAAATTTGACGGGGGAAAAGGTGTGGCTACTTCGGCCGGTGTTTTTTCTCTTCTTTTGCCGCGTGCTTTTGGATTGGCGGTTTTATTGTTCGCCCTTGGTTTGCTTACGCGCTATATGTCGGTTGGTTCCTTGCTGGGAGCACTAACTTTGCCCCTGGCTTCCAGTTATTTTTACGGTCCCGGGTATCCCGGGACTATAGTCGCTTCTTTAATCGCCCTGGTGGTAATTTTTCGTCACCGTAAAAATATTGAACGTTTGGTAAGAGGAGAAGAAAATCATTTTTTCTAACTTACTTTTGTTAGCATTAATGAATTTTGGTATCAGGGGGAGTAATTTATGCAGGTTGGAGTAGTAGGTGCTGGTAGCTGGGGAACGGCTATGGCAAAATTAATTGGAGAGCAAGAAACTGTTTTTATTTGGGACATTCAGCCTGACGTTCTTGAAGAAATCGACAAAGGGGGGAAAAATCCCCGGTATTTACCGGAGGTTGAATTACCGGCAAGTGTGAGGACCTGTGAAGAATTTCAACAATTAGTTGAAAAAGCAGAACTTTTAGTCCTTGCCGTCCCTTCCCATTCTTTTCGGGGAATTGTTGAACAACTCGTTGAACTTCCGGCTGATGATTTAAATTTGCTTGTCCTCTCAAAAGGTTTTGATCCTGGTTCCGGAGGGCGATTGAGTGAAGTATATCGAGACCTTCACGGGAGTCTGAACAATTATTATTTGTTGTCCGGCCCCTCTCATGCAAGTGAAGTAGCAGAAGAGAGACCGACTACCGTGGCTCTTGGCGGGGGTAATCGCAAGGGACGGGAAAATCTCCAGGAGTTCTTGTTTCGAGATTATTTCCGAGTTTATACAAACGAGGATTTGATCGGGCTGGAAATGGGGGGGGCTCTTAAAAATATCATCGCTATTGCGGCCGGGATAGCAGATGGACTGGGGTTTGGAGTTAATGCCCGGGCAGCTTTAATTACCCGTGGAATGAATGATTTGCGGGAAGTAGCTGAGTATGAGGGAGCCAGGAAACGTACTTTGTATGGATTGTCCGGACTCGGTGATTTAATTGTAACTGCCACCAGTGAGCTCTCCCGAAATTACCGGTGTGGTCAGGCTCTGGCTGCGGGAAAAGGGTTGGAAGAGGCAAAAGAAGAAATAGGGCAGGTCATTGAGGGAGTTAATTCTACCAGGTTGGCAATGGAACGGGTACGAACCGGAAATCTTCGGGCCCCGCTTTTCGAAGCGGTGGAGGCAGTATTAGCGGGGGAAATTTCTCCAATGAAGGCGGTTAATAAGTTAATGACCAGGAAAGCAAAGGCGGAGTTCACCCGTGACAACTAAACAGCGATTGATCCAGGAAATAGCCGAAGCCGGGGTTACTCACAAACGAGCCCGGCAAATACTTGATGATGTTAACGCGGGAATTAAAAATTGTCTTGCTCGAGGGGAGACGGTTAAAATTCAAAATTTCGGGCGGTTTGAGGTTCGGGAGCACAAAGGCCGAGAAATGGTTAATCCCCGGACCGGGGACACCCATGAAATTGATTCGCGGAAGGTAGTATATTTCAGGCCCAGTGAAAATTTTATTTCTCAGCTTAGTGATTCAAGCTAATGAAAAAAATTGAGTCGCTGGAATTACCGGCGGATAAGTTATATTATTCGATTGGTGAACTCGAAGGTTTACTGGGCGTTGAAGCTCATACGTTGCGCTACTGGGAGGAGGAATTCGGACAGCTTGATCCCGGTTCTACCCCCGGTGGCCAACGCCGTTATAGCAAAGCTGATATTGAGGTTGTTCTAAAAATTTATCATCTGCTGAAAAAAGAAAAATACACTCTGGAAGGAGCCCGGCGTAAATTACAGAAATGGTCGGACGATCCTCGGTTGCTGGAAGCCGCAGATGAAATTCATGATATTTGTGAGACAGCACTTGCCGAGATTAACCGTTTTGTCGAAAACGAGATTTAATTTTAACGGAAATTGAGTATAATATTTGCAACTGGCTTAAAAAAACAGGTCGGGACGTGGCGTAGCTTGGCAGCGCGCGCGCCTGGGGGGCGCGAGGTCGCCGGTTCAAATCCGGCCGTCCCGAC